>NZ_JBTJJV010000008.1:0-188594 GCF_054456855.1 Terrabacter sp. AAH1
CACCGGTCGCCGGCAAAACGCATGAACGCCAACCCAAGGGCGGCACCGACGCTATGAGCCAGACAACCGATGATCAGGACCCAACCACCGCGTGAGCGGTGCTGTCACCCTGACACTGACGGGACGCTAGCGGCTCACCGCGCGTTGAAGGCCTCGATCCGGTCGATCGCCTCGCCGACGGCGGTGCTGCCGGCCGCGAAGCTGAGCCGTACCGAGCGACCGCCGGCACGGTCGTCGAAGTCGCCGCCCGGAGTGATGGCGACGCCGACGTCCTCCAGCAGGGCCCGGGCGTATGCCGCCGAGCTCCCCCAGCGCTCGAGCAGCGGGCCGAGGTCGGCCCAGTAGTAGAACGCGCCGTCGGGTGGTGCCGAGTCGCCCCACCCGAGTCGGGCCGCATGGTGCAGCAGCAGCCTCCGCGTGCGCGCGAACTCCTCCACCGCCTCGTCGCACTCACGGTAGGACTCCTCCGCGAAAGCCGACACGGCGGCATACTGCGCCGGGGCGGGCGGGCAGAGCGCGACGTTGCCGGCGAGCGCGTCGACGGGGCGCGCGAGGTCCTCGGGCAGCAGCAGCCAGCCCAGGCGCCAGCCCGTCATGCCCCAGTACTTGCTGAACGACGAGACCACGACCGAGGCGTCGTCGGTCTCCCACGCGCAGACGCCGCGCGGGTCGGGCGAGCCCGGCTCGGGGTAGGTGACCCCGTGGTAGATCTCGTCGCTGACGAGCCGGACGCCGTTGGCGGCGCACCAGCCCGTGATCGCCGCCAGCTCGGCACGGTCGACCATCGTGCCGGTCGGGTTGGCGGGCGACGCGACGATCAGTCCGGCGAGCGGGCCGTCCACCTGCGCCGCATCCAGCAGCTCGGGTGTCGGCTGGTAGCGCGTGTCAGGTCCGCAGTCGATCTCGACGACCTCGCAGCCGAGCGAGGTGAGGATGTTGCGGTAGGCGGGGTAGCCGGGCCGGGCGAGGGCCACCCGGTCGCCCGCCTCGAACGCCGCGAGGAAGGCCAGCACGAATCCGCCCGACGAGCCGGTCGTGATCGCGACCCTGGCCGGGTCGACGTCGAGGTCGTACCAGCGCCGGTAGTGCGCGGCGATCTCGGCGCGCAGCTCGTGGATGCCCAGCGCGGAGGTGTAGGTGAGCGCCCGGCCGGAGGCGTGGATGCGAGCGGCCGCCTCGGAGACGAGCGACGGCGCCCCGCCGGACGGCTCGCCGGCGCACAGCGAGACGACGTCGCGCCCCGCGGCGCGGAGCACAGCGACCCGGTTGAGCACGTCCATCACCTCGAACGGCGGCACCTGCGAGCGCCGGGACGGACCGAGGAGACGGGGCGGTTGGCTCACCCGGCCAGTCTGCCCGACGGGCCGACGAGCCGGACCACCGGGAAACACGGTGTTCACCCGGGGTGGCTAGCCTCGGTCCATGACCACCGCCTACCACGCCGACTCCTCCGCCCTGGTCGACAAGGAGGTGCTGACGTGGGAGGGCTTCGGCACCGCCATCCGTGAGCTCGCGACGCTCGTCGCCGACTCGAGCTTCCGCCCCGAGATCCTCGTGGCGGTGGCCCGCGGCGGGCTCATCCCGGGCGGCGGCCTCTCCTACGCCCTCGGCATCAAGCTCACCGACGCCATCAACGTGGAGTTCTACACCGACGTCGAGGAGACGTTGCCCGACCCGGTGCTGCTCGCCCCGCACCTCGACACCGAGAGCATCAAGGGCCGCCGGATCCTCGTCGTCGACGACGTCGCCGACTCGGGTCGCACCCTGGCCCTCGTGCTGGACCTGCTCCAGGAGCACGGGGCCGAGGCGCGCAGCGCCGTGATCTACGGCAAGTCGAGGTCGGTCGTGACGCCCGACTACGTCTGGCGCGAGACGGACCAGTGGATCGTCTTCCCGTGGTCGGCGGAGCCTCCCGTGTCGGGGTCGCAGGTCGGGACCGCCGACGCCGAGTGACCGGTGCCCGACCGAGGCTGTGAGTCGGCTGGAAGCGTCGGCCGCCTCACGCACGTAGTGTGCGAGTCATGGACCTCGGACTGCACCTCGCCAACTTCACGTGGAGCGGCGGCTCCGCGACCTTCGTCGACGACCTCGTGCGCACGTCACGCACCGCCGAGGACGTCGGCTTCACCAAGCTCTCGGTGATGGACCACGTCTGGCAGATCCGGGGCGTCGGGCCGAAGGAGCACGAGATGCTCGAGGCCTACACGGCCCTGGGCTTCCTCGCCGCGGTCACCGAGCGGGTGGAGCTGCTCGCCTGGGTGACGGCCGCCGTCTACCGCGAGCCGGGCCTGCTCGCCAAGGAGGTCACGACGCTCGACGTGCTGTCGAAGGGCCGGGCCTGGCTGGGCATCGGCGCCGCCTGGAACGAGGAGGAGTGCGTCGGGCTCGGCCTGTCGTTCCCGCCGACGGCCGAGCGCTTCGAGCGGCTCGAGGAGACGCTGCAGATCTGCCTGCAGATGTGGAGCGACAGCGACGAGCCCTACGAGGGCAAGCACTACCGCCTCGGCAGCACCCTCAACTCGCCGCAGTCGGTGCAGCGGCCGCACCCGCCGATCCTCATCGGCGGTGGTGGCGAGAAGAAGACGCTGCGGATGGTGGCGCAGTACGCCCAGGCGTGCAACCTCTTCGACTCCCCGGACCTGGCCCACAAGCTCGAGGTGCTGCGCGGTCACTGCGAGGCGCTCGGCCGCGACTACGACGAGATCGAGAAGACGGTCATGAGCCGCATCGACCCGGGCCCCGACGGCGCGAACGTCGACGCGACCCTCGAGCACCTGGGCGAGCTCGCGGCGCTCGGCGTCACGCACGTGCACTCCATCGGCGGCGACGGCTCGCGCACCGACTGGCTCGAGATCTTCGGCGAGCGCATCATCCCCGAGGCGAAGAAGCTCTGAGCCGCGCCGTTTCCGGCGCCGGCGTCAGCTCAGGATGTCGGACCGCCGGAACCGGCGGTAGGCGAGCATCGTGAAGGCGACGGCCCAGACGAGGGACCACAGCACGCCGTGCGCCATGTCGTTCCAGTCGGGCGACACCGCGAGGGCGTCCTGCCACTCGCGGGAGTAGTGGCCCGGAAAGGCGTTGCGGTAGGGGTCGAGCGCGTCGAGCTGGTCGAGGATGTTGAGCAGGATGCTGAAGAGCACGGCTCCGCCGACCGCGGCGAGGGGCGCGTCGGAGCGCGTGCCGAGCCAGAAGGCGATGGCGCCGATCGGCAGCAGCGTCACGAAGATGTAGCCCATCGCCAGTGCGAGCCGCGGCAGGAACTGCCCCCACTCGAGGTTCTCGCCGATCGGGTTGGTCAGCGGCTCCCACCCGTAGGCGATGCCGCCGACGAGCAACCCCCACGCCGGCAGCAGGATCGTGGCGGCGAGCGTCGAGGCGACCCCGATGACGAGCTTGCTCGTCAGCAGCCGGGCCCGCTGCACCGGCGCGATGAGCAGGTAGCGCAGCGACGACCACGACGCCTCGGACGGCACGGCGTCTCCGCAGAACAGCGCGGCGAGCAGCACGAGCAGCAGCTCCGACGCGAGGAAGACGAGCACGAGGCTGAAGTTCGCGGCGCCGCTCTGGGCGAGGTCGAAGATGCGGGTCGTCGTGCCGCCGCGGTTGTTGTTGCTGCGCTGCCCGAACGCGAACGACGCGACGAGCACGAGCGGCAGCGCGAGCAGCAGACCGAACGCCCAGGTCGTACGCCGTCGCCCCCACTGGCGCCGCAGCTCGGCCCGCCACGAGAGCGGGTCGCGAACGAAGGTCGTCTCGGCGCTCGGTGCCGCGCCGGGCTCGATGGCGTCGAGCAGCGCCTCGCCCGGAGTGGGTGCCGCGGTGTGCTCGGGTTGGTGGGTCATCGCGCCCTCACCTGCCTCAGTCGTTCGATGAGGGAGGCTCCCTGGTCTCCGGGTTCGCCTGCGCCGGCTCCGGCCGAGCCGGTCGCCGACGAGATGACCCCGAGGAAGACCTCCTCGAGGTGGCGCCTGCTGCTGACACCGACGACGGGCAGACCCGCCGCGACGGCCGCTGAGACGACCTCGGCGCGACCGCGGTCGGCGACCACGACGAGCCGGGTCGGGGTGTCGACGCGCACCTCGGCGATGCCGTCGGCCGCCTCCAGGGCGTGCACGCCGGCGTTGACGACCTCGTGCGCGACGTGCTCGGGCAGGTCGAGGATGGTCGTGTCGTCGCTGTCGACGAGGTCGGCGACGGGGCCCTGGGTCACGACGCGTCCGGCGTGCATGACGACGACGTGGGTGCAGGTCATCTCGACCTCGGCGAGCATGTGGCTCGACACGACGACGGTGCGCCCGGTCTCGGCGTAGCGCCGCAGGATCGGTCGCATGGCCGCGATCTGCGGCGGGTCGAGGCCGTTGGTCGGCTCGTCGAGGATGAGCAGCTCGGGCAGCCCGAGCATCGCCTGCGCGATGCCGAGTCGCTGCTTCATGCCGTGGCTGTAGGACTTCACCGGCCGGTCGACGGCGCCGCCGAGGGCAGCCACCTCGAGCGCCTCGTCGAAGTGGGCGTCGGCGGGGTCGCGGCCGGTGGCCGACCAGTAGGCCTCGAGGTTCTGGCGCCCGGTGAGGTGCGGCAGGAAGCCGGGCCCCTCGATGAGCGCCCCGACCCGACCGAGCACGGTGGAGCCCGCGGTCACCGGCTCGCCGAGCACGTGCACGCTGCCGGCGTCGGAGGAGATGAGCCCCATGACCATGCGCATCGTCGTCGTCTTGCCGGCTCCGTTGGGCCCGAGCAGGCCGACGACCTGGCCCTTCTCGGCGCGCCACGACACGTCGTCGACGGCGCGGTGCCCGTCGGAGTAGGTCTTGACGAGCCCCTCGACGACGAGCGGCACGTCGGCGAGGTCGGGACGCGACGGCAGCAGCCGGCGACGGCGACGACGCAGCAGCCAGCCGACGAGGGCCACGAGGAGCAGGGCCGCGAGCACGCCGCTCGCGAGGATGGTCTCGGTGTCGACGCCGACGGCCACGGCACCGCCGACCTCGGCTCCGGAGGCCACGGGCAGCGTGATCGCCGACGCGTCGCCGATGAGCAGGCGCCCGGGCGTGCGCGAGTTGGAGAAGGTCGACTCGGTGCTCGTGAGCAGCACGCGCCAGCGGGTGCCGGCCGGCATGACGTAGGTCGCGGGCGGCAGCGAGATCGTCACGGGCGTGGGCCTGCCTGGGGTCACCGTGAGGCGGATCGGCGCCACGAGCGGGTTGGTGAGGGTCACGGACCCACCGGTGACGCGCCAGACGGAGGCGAAGAGGGTCACGTCGGTGCTGTCGGAGGTCACGGTGAACCGCATCGTCGGCGACCCGACGACGGTCGCCGCCTCGCTGATCGGCCGGGAGTCGAGAGCGGCGGACTGTCCTGGCAGAGCGGCGATCTGGTACGTCGAGACGGTGATCCCGAGGGCGGCGAGCCCGGGCACGGCGATGAGCGATGCCGGCTGACCACCGGGCGGGTGCAGCAGCGCACCCGACGCCGTCGAGAGCGGCAGCTCGCGCGTCTCGACCTTCGAGCCCGACAGCCCCGGGTAGGCCGGCAGCGTGTGCAGGGTCGTCGGCGCGTTCGGACGCGTGTTGCGCGTGCCGTAGGTGAAAGCGGCTGTGGGCAAGGCGGATTCAGGCCCGGCCTTGTCGCGCACGTAGTGGTCGAGCCACGTGTAGGAGGCCTCGACCTCCTCCGCCTCGTGCGAGCTGGGGGCGTCGTGGCCCCCGTCGCTCCACCTGACGGCATACGGCGTGCCCTTGGCCGCGAGCGCCGACGCGGTGGCGTCGGCCTGGTCGAGACCGAAGAGGGAGTCGCCGACGCCCTGGACGAGGAACGTCGGAGCGGTGACCGCGTTCATCGTCGGCTTGGGGCTGTGGGCGCGAAGCAGGGCGGTCAGCTGCGGCGGCGGTGCGCCGGTCTCGGACGTCTGGACGAAGAGACGGCAGATCGTCGGGTCGAAGCGGCCGCAGTCGGTGGCTCCCGCCCCGCCACCGCCGCGCAGCGCCGACAGGAAGAAGTTCGTGGCCCAGACCTGCTTGAACGGGCCCGGTCCGTCGACCGGGCGGCGTCCGGCGGCCGTCGTGGACGGCGTCGTCACCGCCGACTGCGGGAAGAAGGCGTCGGCGAGGTCGTTCCACGTGATCGCCGAGACGACACCGTCGACGCGACGGTCGGTGCCGGCGAGCATGAGGCCGAGTGCGCCGCCGTAGGAGGCGCCCATGACGCCGGCGCGCGGGTCGCCGGTCGCGTCGAGCTCGACGTCGGCGCGCCTGGCGGCGAGGTCGAGCAGCCTCTTCGCGTCGGCGATCTCGTATGCCGGGTCGTTGAGGTGGATGCGCCCACCGGAGCGGCCGTGACCGCGGGCGCTCCACGTGACCACCACGTAGCCGCGCGCGTTCAGCTCGTCGGCCTGTGCTGTCACCGAGTCCTTGGTGCCGCCGAAGCCGTGGGCGAGCAGCACCACCGGGTGCCGGCCCGCCGCCTGGGGCCAGATCGAGACGTCGAGGTTGACGGCGGTGCCGTCGGGCTCGGCCCCGACCGGCACGCTCGACACCTCGGGCGTGGCACCGTCGGCGGCCGGTGGGGCACTGAACGCCGGGGCCGCGTGGGCGGGCGCTGCGGCGAGCCCCGACCCCAGGCCGGTCGCGAGGACGAGCGCGGCGAGGAGGGGTGCCCGGGGCAACATGCCCACATCACATCACGCGTACCAGCGGAGCGGTCGCGGTCCGTCGAGGGTTGGGTCAGGCGGGACGGGTCCGAAGGCCGTCGACGACCAGGTCGAGGACGGCGTCGAGCTGGCCGTCGAGCCCCTCGCGGCGCCACTCGTCGGCATGTGCGGGGTGGTGGAAGACCGCCGTCGCCTGGAGCACGGCGAGCCCCGCTGCGGCAGGGTCGTCGACGCTGAGCTCGCCCGCCTCGACCCCCGAGGTCACGATGGCGGCGAGCTGGGCGGCGAGGTGGGCGACGTGGGCGTCGACCACCTCGCCGGCCTCGTCGGTGACCTTGCGGAAGGTCGCGAACAGCTCGGGGTCCTCCCGAGCGATGCCCTGTTTCGTCGCGGCGAGCCGGTGCACCCAGGCGCGCAGCCGCGCCGACGCCTCCCCCGGCCCGTCGACGAGCTCGGCGAGGGGCGCTGACACCCGCTCGAGCCATCGCCGCGTGACGGCGTCGCGCAGCGCGGCCTTGCTGCCGAAGTGCCGGTAGACCGAGCCGTGGCTGACGTCGAGGGCTCGGGCGACGTCGACGACGGTCGTCTTGGCGGGCCCGAAGCGGCGCAGCACCTCCTCGGCGGTGTCGAGGATGCTCTCGGCGGTCAACGGCTCGGTCACGGACGGCAACTTACTTCTCGCTGTCGAGGAAGGACATCTGCATCGCGTCGTAGCGGCTGCCGGCGACGGCGTCGGCCGGCACGGCAGCCTCGATGGCGGCGAGGTCGTCGCGGGTCAGCTCCAGCGTGGTGGAGCCCAGGGACTCGCTGAGGCGCGACCGGGTGCGGGCGCCGACGAGGGGGACGATGTCGTCGCCCCGTGAGGCGACCCACGCGATCGCGACCTGGGCGACGGTGGCGCCACGCGCCTCGGCGACCTCGCGGAGCGCCTCGACGAGACGGAGGTTGGCCTCGAGGTTCTCGCCGGTGAAGCGCGGCAGGTGGGCCCTGAAGTCACGCGGGTCGCGCACGTCGCGGTCGGCGCTCCAGTGGCCCGAGAGCAGGCCGCGCGAGAGCACGCCGTATGCCGTGACGCCGACACCGAGCTCGCGTGCCGTCGGCAGGATGTCGGTCTCGATGCCTCGCGAGAGCAGGGAGTACTCGATCTGCAGGTCGGCGATGGGGTGCACCGCGGCGGCCCGGCGCAGCGTGTCGGCACCGACCTCGGAGAGGCCGATGTGCCGGATCCACCCGGCCTGCACGAGGTCGGCGAGCGCGCCGACGGTCTCCTCGATGGGGACCTCGGGGTCGAACCGGGCCGGGCGGTAGATGTCGACGTGGTCGGTGCCGAGGCGCTGCAGCGTGTAGCCGAGGAAGTTCTTGACGGCGGCTGGGCGCGTGTCGATGCCGCCCCACGATCCGTCAGGACCGCGGAGGGCGCCGAACTTGACGCTGATGACGGCGTTCTCGCGGTCGCGGCCGCGGAGGGCCTCGCGCAGGAGCAGCTCGTTGTGGCCCATGCCGTAGAAGTCGCCGGTGTCGAGCAGGGTGACGCCGGCGTCGAGGGCGGCGCGGATCGTCGCGACGGATTCGGCCTCGTCAGCCGGGCCGTAGAGGTCGGACATGCCCATGAGGCCGAGACCGAGGCCGGCGACGGTGGGGCCTGCGGCGCCGAGGCGGCGTTCGTCGAGGGAGTGGCGGACGGTGGGGGTGCTGGAGGTCGTCATGACTCCAGCGTGATCACAAGTGACAGAATCGCAAATCTGTCAGACCATACTCGTTAGGCAGCGACGGGCAGTGCGGCGGCCACGAGCAGCTCCGCGGTGCGGCGAGCCGCCACCGCGGCCCCCGGGTCGGCGGCCAGGGCACCGTCCGCCAGCCCGCCGTCGAGGAGCAGGACGAGCGAGCGGGCCAGGCCGTCAGGGTCGGCGGCGCCGGCGTCGGCGGCGAGGCCACGAACCCAGCCGAGGACGGACTGCTTGTGGGCGACGGTGCGCTCGTGCACGGGCGTACCCGGCTGCGACTCGGCGGCGGCGTTGATGAAGGCGCAGCCGCGGTAGCCGTCGCGCCGGCAGACCGTGCCGAGGGCGTCGAAGAGGCCCACGAGCTGCTCGGCCGGAGCCTCACCCGCCGCTGCGGCGGCAGCCTTCAGCTGGCCGGTCCAGACGCCGTCGACCTTGTCGAGATAGGCGAGGACGAGCTCGTCCTTGGCCGGGAAGTGCTTGTAAAAGGTCGCCTTGGCCACGCCCGACTCGGCGATGATCAGGTCGACGCCGACCGCTCTGATCCCTCGGGCATAGAAGAGCGCGAAGGCGGTGTCGAGGATGCGTTCACGAGCGGAGGGAGTGGGCACCCTTGATGATAGACAGACCTGTCTGTTAGTGTCCACGTCGCAGGGCAGACAGACCTGTCTGCCCACATCGCTCCCTCTCGAAGGATTCTCATGGACATCGCTGTTCTCGGCACCGGCATGGTCGGCCAGGCCCTCGCCGGCGCCCTTTCCCGACACGGCCACTCCGTCGTCGTCGGCACCCGCGACCCTCAGCAGACGCTGGCCCGCACCGAGCCCGACGGCATGGGCAACCCGCCGTTCGCCGCCTGGCTCGCGGAGCACGCCGACGTCACCCTCGCCACGTTCGCCGAGGCTGCGGCCGGTGCCGAGCTCATCGTCCTGGCGGGCAACGGCTTCGCCGCGCTCGACATGCTCACCGCGGCCGGCGCCGACCACCTCGCGGGCAAGGTCGTCCTCGACATCTCCAACCCGCTCGACTTCTCGGCCGGGTTCCCCCCCAGCCTCTTCGTCAAGGACACCGACTCGCTCGGCGAGCGGCTCCAGCAGGCCTTCCCGCAGGCGCGCCTCGTCAAGTCGCTCAACACCTTGACTGCGGCGCTCATGGTCGAGCCGACGCTGCTCGGCCGGAGCACCACCGTCTTCGTCTCCGGCGACGACGCGGATGCCAAGGCCACCGTGACGGCCCTGCTCACCGACTTCGGTCACGACGACGTCATCGACCTCGGCGGCATCGAGACCGCCCGCGGCACCGAGATGCTCCTGCCGCTGTGGCTACGCACGATGAACGCCCTCGGCACCGGGATGTTCAACATCAAGGTCGTGCGCTGACGGTGGCGCTCAGTCGTGCTGGGTGCGCCGCTCGAGGATGTACGCGGCCGCCAGGCACACGACGAGCACCATGAGCGGCGGCACGTAGCGCATGAAGCCCGTCAGCTGCAGCCAGTCGTAGGGCGCCGTGGTGAAGCCGAAGAACGACAGGTCGAGCAGGTAGCGCACGATCGCGAGCGCGCCGAAGAGGAGGCCGACCAGCCCCACCACGTTGATGACGAAGCGCGAGCCCGCACCGGATTCCATGCCTCCAACCTAAGGGTGTTAGAAACGACCCATGGCCACCACCTTGCTGGGAGACACCACCGTCCACACCGTCGGCGAGCTGCCCGAGGTGGGCACCACCGCCCCGAAGTTCACGCTGACGAGCGCGACGCTCACCGACGACGTGACCCTGCCCGCCGACGCACGCGTCGTGCTCAACATCTTCCCGAGCATCGACACCAAGACGTGCGCCACGAGCGTGCGCCGGTTCAACGAGCTCGCGGCGGGACTCGAGAACACGACGGTGATCTGCGTGTCGGCGGACCTGCCCTTCGCCCTCAACCGGTTCTGCGGCGCCGAGGGCATCGAGAACGTCGTCACCGCGTCGTCGTTCCGGTCGAGCTTCGGCTACGACTACGGGGTGCGCATGGAGAACGGCGGCTTCGCCGGGCTGCTCGCGCGCTCGGTCGTCGTCATCGGCACCGACGGCACCGTGCTGCACTCCGAGCTGGTGCCCTCGATCGGCCAGGAGCCCGACTACGAGGCCGCCATCGCCGCTCTCGGCTGATGGCGGTCGGCTGACCCGGACCTCGTCCGTGGGACGCGGTTCGGTGCGATGATGCCCGCGTGGGCGGACCCCTGGACGACCTCCCCCTCGTCGGCCGCGCCCGGGAGCTGACCGCTCTGCGGGAGGCGCTCGCGAGCGCGGACGCCGGTCGGGCGCGGGCCGTGCTCGTCACCGGCGAGGCGGGTGTCGGCAAGTCCCGCCTCGTCCGCGCCCTCCTCGACGACCCCGGCGCGCCCGCACCGGTCGTGCTGCGATCGCAGGGCGTCGACCTCGGTGACACCGGCCTGCCCCACCTCGTGGTCACCGACCTCGTGCGGGGCGTGCGATCGCTCGCCGGCGATGCCGAGGTGAGCCGGCTCCTCGCCGCGGCCCCCCTCGTCGACGCACTCGGGCCGACGTCCACGGACCCCCGTGACCCACGTGACCCCGGGGCCGACGAGACCCGCCCGTTGCGGGTCTTCGACGCCCTGACCGAGCTGCTGGCCGAGCTCGCGCGCCATCGTGGACCCGTCGCCGTCGTCGTGGAGGACCTCCAGTGGGTGGACCCGTCCTCGGCCTCCTTCCTCCGGTTCCTGCTCGGGCGACTCGCGGACGAGCGCCTCCTCGTCGTCGCGACGGTCCGCACCGACGGGCTCGCCGGACGGCCCGCGACGCGTCGGCTCGTGGGCGAGCTCGCCCGGCTGCCCAGGGTGCACCGCGTCGACGTCGAGCCACTCGACGAGGCGGAGGTCGCCACCCTGGTGGGACACCTGACGTCCGGCGGCCCGGACCCCGACCTCCCGTCCGAGCTCGTGCGTCGCACGGGCGGCAATCCCTACTTCGTGCGCACCCTCCTCACGGCGGTGGACCTCGACCGCGACCCCGACCCGGTTGCGGCCGTGCGCTCCTCACGGGCGCTGGCCGATGTCCTCGCTGCACGTCTGGACGCCCTGTCGGACGAGGCCCGAGCCGTGGTCGGGGCGGTGTCGGTCGCCCGCCGCAGCGTGCCCGACCGGCTCCTGCGCCAGGTCGTCGGCCTCGGGCCGGTCGAGCTCGAGCGGGCGGTGCGGGAGGCGGTCGCGGAGGGGGTGCTCACCCCTGCCGGCGGCGACCACGCCGTCTCGCACGACCTCATGCGTGCGGCCGCCTACGACGACCTGCTACCGGGTGCACGCGTACGGCTGCACTCGGCGTACGCGACGGCGCTCTCGGCGGACACGTTCGCCCGACCGCGAGCTGCCGAGGTCGCGCACCACGCCGCCCGAGCACAGGACGGCCCGGCGACCCTGCTGTGGTCGGTCCGGGCGGCCGAGGAGGCCATGCGGGTGCTCGCCCCGACCGAGGCACTCGCGCACCTCGAGCTCGCGCTGTCGGTCTGGCCCGCCGTCGACGACGCGACCGCCGTGACCGGCCTCGGACTCGCCGAGCTGACCGTGCGAGCCGCGCGGGCCGCCGGGCTGGCCGGCGAGGGCCCGCGGGCGGTGGAGCTGGCCTCCCGGGCGGTGCGGCTCGCCGACACGTCGGAGGAGCCCACGACCGCCGTGCACGCGCGGGCGGAGCTCGTGCGGGCTCTCGTCGCGGCCGATGCCACCGACGCGGTGGTCGGCCCAGCCGAGGAGGCGGTGGCGGTGGCCCGGGCGCCGGCCGTGGACGCGCGGACCCGGGCGCTGGCCGACGTCGTGCTGGCTCGGGCGCTGCTCGCCGCCCGACAGACCTCGCTGGCCCGGCAGCCGGCCGAGCGCGCCATCGTGCGCTCGCGGGACGCCGGGGCCGCGGCGCTCGAGGTGGACGCCTTGACGACGGCGGCCTTCCTCGACGAGGTCGACGGTGACCGGGACCGCGCCGCCGACCGGCTCCGCAGTGCCCTGCTGCTCGCCCGCACCGAGGGCGAGCTGGCCGCCGAGCTGCGGGCCCACTACACCCTCGCGAGCCTGCACTTCTACGGCGGCGACGTCGCCGCCGCGCTCCCGGTGCTGCGCGCGGGGCTGGGCCGGGTCGCCGAGACGGGGCTGCGCTGGAGCCACCCGGGCATCGAGCTGCGCCTGCTCGACGCCGTCGCGCGCTACGTCTCGGGCGACCTGCAGGGAAGCATCGAGGCGACCCGGTCCCCCGGGACACGGCCACCACCGGTCGCCGCGGCGCGGCTCGCCGCCGTGGGTGGCTACGCGTCCGTCGCCCTCGGCCTCCCGGAGGCCGGGGAGCAGCTCGGTGCCGTGCGCCGCGACTGGCACCTCGACCCGCAGGTGGGCCTGGTGGCCGGTGGTTGCGAAGCCGACCGCCTCACGTGGGCCGGCGACCCCTCCGCGGCTGCCGAGATGGCCGAGCAGGCGCAGGCGCACCTCGACACCACCGCCGGAGAGGGCATGTACGGCGGGCTGTGGCTCTCCGCCCTGGGACTCGCAGCCCTGGCCGACCTGGCGGCGGGCGCCCGCGGGCGCCGGGACGACGACGCCGTCGCCCGCGCGCTCGAGCGCGGGGAGGGGCTGCGCGACCGCGTGCGGCGGATCGTCGAGGGCGGACGCGGACGTCCCGGCGGCCTCGGGCCCGAGGGCCACGCCTGGCACGTCCGCGCCCTGGCCGAGCACGCCCGGCTCCGGGGCGAGCCGGCGGTCGAGCCCTGGCTGGCGGCCGTCGATGCCTTCGGCTACGGCCACGTGTACGAGCAGGCACGCAGCCAGTGGCGGCTCGCCGAGGCGTACGCCGACGCCGGCGACCGCGATGCCGCCCGTGCGCACATCGCAGTGGCCGCCACGACCGCCGAGCGCCTCGGCGCGGTGCCGCTGCAGCGGGCCATCGCGGGCACGGTCGCGGCGTCCCGCCTGTCGGCGGCGTCAGCCGGGTCGGGTGCGGCCGGCACCGTGCTCACCTCCCGAGAGCGGGACGTCCTCGCCCTCGTCGCGGAGGGGTTGACCAACCGCGAGGTCGGCCGCCGTCTCTTCATCAGCGAGAAGACGGTGAGCGTCCACCTCAGCAACCTCATGGCCAAGCTCAACGTCTCCAGCCGGACCGAGGCCGTCACGGTCGCGATGCGCCGCGGGCTCCTCGACGTGCAGGGGTCGGTCACGCCTCCCTGAGGTCCCGTCGCCGCAGGACTGCGCGATCTCCTCAGGTGCCGGCCACCCCCTCAGACCCAGAGTCGGAGACACGCCGGACCGCACGGTGCGGCGGCGCCCGAGGAGGAGAAGACATGCAGGCCACCACACACGAGACGCTCGCCCGCAGGGTGAGAGGGACGGTCCTCGACGGTCAGGACCCACAGGCCGCGGCGGAGGTCGCCGCGTTCAACAGGGCCGTGACGCACCACCCGGCGGTGGTCGTCGCGGCGCGGGACGCCGACGACGTCGCCGAGGCCGTCCGCTACGCCGCTGCCCACGGTCTGCCGGTCGCCGTCCAGGCCACCGGGCACGGGGCGAGCAGGCCGGTCGACGCAGGCCTGCTCGTGACGACGCGTGCCATGCAGGGTGTGCACGTCGACCCGGTTGCGCGCCGGGCGCGCGTCGAGGCCGGGGTGCGCTGGCGCTCGGTCATCGACGCGGCCGCGCCGCACGGACTCGCCCCGCTCTCCGGTTCCTCGTCCGGCGTCGGGGTCGTCGGCTACACGACCGGCGGGGGCATGGGTCACCTCGCACGACGGCACGGCTTCGCGGCGGACCTGGTCCGTTCGGTCGACCTGGTGACCGCGGACGGGGCCCGGCGCACCGTCAGCCCCGACTCCGACCCCGACCTCTTCTGGGCCGTGCGCGGTGGCCAGTCGGCGTTCGGCCTCGTCACGGCCCTCGAGTTCGACCTCGTGCCGGTACCGGAGTTCGCCGGCGGCGCCATGGTCTTCAGTGCCGACGACGCGCCGCGGGTGCTCCACGCCTGGTCGGCCTGGGCGCCGACGCTGCCCGAGGAGGTGACGACCTCCGTCGCGATCCTCCGCCTGCCAGCGGTCCCGGAGGTCCCCGCACCGCTGCGCGGCGTCGTCAGCCTCGCGGTCCGCTTCGCCCACCACGGTCCGGCCGAACGGGTCGCGGGGCTCGTCGCGCCGATGCGCCGGGTCGCGACCCCGGTCCTCGACTCGATCGGGCCAATGCCGTATGCCGCGGTGGACGCGATCCACATGGACCCGACCGACCCGATGCCTGCCGTGGCGCGCGGAGGCCTGCTGGGGTCGCTCCCGGAGGCGGCCGTCGAGACCCTGCTCACCGTCGCCGGGCCGGGCGTGGACGTGCCCCTCGCCGTGGTCGAGCTGCGGCTCATGGGCGGAGCGCTCGGCCGCCCGGCGCCGGTGCCGAACGCCGTCGCCGGTCGGGAGGGTGCCTTCTCCGTGTCGGTCGTGGCGCCGGCCCCTCCGCCGCTCGCGGAGGTCGCTCCGGCCCTCGCGGGTGGCGTCGTGGAGGCGCTCGCGCCGTGGTCGACGGGCACGACGCTCGTCAACTTCGGCGGCGACCGCTCGACACTCGCGCGCGCCTGGGCGCCCGACGTCCTCACCCGCCTGCGCGCCGTGAAGGCGGCCGTCGATCCCGGCGACGTCTTCGGCGGCCCGCTGGGCACGCCCGACGCAGTCCCCGCCGCGGTCTCGCCTCTCGTCCCCGCAGGTGCACGGTGAGCCGGCCGGTGGTCGTCGTCGAGCCCGGTGGCGGCCAGCGGGTCGGCAACGTGGAGTTCCTGGCTCGCACCAGCGACACGCCCTTCTTCAACCTCGCCATCGTCGTGCTGGCACCGGGTCAGGGGGTGAGCAGTCACAGCCACCCCGGCGAGGACGACTCGTGGCTCGTGCTCGACGGCGTGCTGTCCGTGATGGTGGGGTCGCCCTCCCGCGAGGTGCAGGCCGGCCCCGGCACCTACGTGCTCGTGCCCGAGGACACGCCGCACGCCCTGGACAACCGCGGCGACACCGCCGTTCGCCTGCTCAACGTCCACGCGCCGGGAGGCTTCGACCGGCGCATCGGCATCGACGAGGCCGTCGGGGGCTGACCGGGCGGCCGAGCCGGCTCAGCCGCCGAGCTGGGCCGGCTCGCCCACCGGCACGGCCGGGGTCGCGGGGGCCGGTCGCGTGAGGTCGCGCACACCGCGGGCGAGCAGCGGCCAGCAGCCGGCCACCAGCATCCAGACCGCGACGCCGAGCATGACCGCGGCGGTGTCGAACCGCTCGCTGAGCGGCCCGGCGAGGACGTTGCCGAGCGGGATCGCACTGAACGAGATGAGGATGTCCCACGAGGCCACCCGTGCCAGTCGTTCGTGGGGCACGCCGTCCTGCAGGGCCGTGTCCCACCCGACGGCGAAGAACATGAGTCCGGCGTTGGCGACGAGGCCCAGCACGAGGATGCCGAAGAGGTGGCCGGGCCAGAAGAAGAAGGCGAGCGGGAAGAGCGGGAACGCTCCCAGTGCGACGAAGGCCCAGAGGAGCAACCGGCGCGGCTGGAGCCGCATCGCCAGCAGCCCGCCGAGGATGCCGCCGACGCCTTGGGCCGCGATGACGAGGCCGAGGGCACGGGCACCGCCGAGATCTCGCACTGTCGTCACCTCGACGAGCACGACGAGCACGCCCGTGGCGACGTGGAACATGCCGGCGGACAGCAGCCCGGTCCACAGCCAGTCCCTGCGACGGATCTCGGAGAGGCCCTCGACGATCTCGGCCCGCACCGAGGACCGCTGAGCGCGGGCCTCGGCGCGGGCCCGCACGAGGGTGACGCTGACGGCCGACCAGACGAAGGTGGCCGCGTTGACGGCGAACCCGGTCACCGGGCCGAGGTGGGCGACGACGAGACCAGCCAGCAGCGGGCCGGCGATCTGGGCCGCTGACTGCAGGAAGCTGATGACGGCGTTCGCGCTCTGCCGCTGCGGGGTGGGCACGACGAGGGGTCGCAGCGAGACGAACGCCGGGAAGAAGAAGGCACCGGCCCCCGAGGTGACGGCCGCGAGGGCCGCCAGCAGGACGAGGGGCGGGTCGCCGGCGAGGAAGGCGAGGGCGGTGGCGCCCGCCGTCGTGGCGCGGACCGCGTCGGCCACGACCATGATGCGGTGGGGGGCGACCCGGTCGGCCCAGACCCCGCCGAAGAGCGTGCAGACGAGTCGCGCGGCCATCGCCGAGGCCGCGATGGCGCCGAGCTCCGTGGCGCCACCACCGGCCAGCACGATCGCCACCGAGAGCGCGATGGGGTGGAAGGCGTCGCCGACCCAGGAGAGGCCCTGCCCGGCCAGCAGAAGACGGAAATCGCGGAGTCGCAGCACGTCCTTGGGGGTCACGTCGCACAAATTAGTACGACATCTAACAGTCAGTCAATGAATAGTTCTGTGCCTGACAGTCAGAAGGCCGACCGGTCTGCGAAGATGGATCCCATGACCCCATCGGCCACGCCCGAGCAGGACTCCGTCGATCGCCACGTCGCGCGGTGGGCGGGACTGCTCGACGACATGGACCCCGAGGTCGAGGGCGCCATCACGCGCCTGCAGGCGATCACCAAGCACATCAAGGCGGCCGACCATGCGGCCTTCGCGGGCAGCGACGACACCATCGAGGACTACTGGACCCTCCACGCGCTGCTCATCCAGCCCTACCCCGAGGAGGCCACGCCGGCGCAGCTCGCCGACGCGTGCGGGGTGACCCGCGCCGCGATGACCTCGCGCCTCGACCGCCTCGTCCAGCGCGGCCACGTCACCCGCGACGTCGACCCGATGGACCGGCGGCGCATCCTCATCCGACCCACTCGTAGCGGACGAGCACTGTGGCAGAGGGGAATCGCCGCGGGCATGGCCCGCGAACAGGCGGCATTCTCTGCTTTGAGCCCGAAGGAGCTCGTCTCCCTCAACGCCCTGCTGCGCAAGGTCGTGCTCCACCTCGAGGAGGGCTGACGGCATACGCCCTCGGGAGCCCGCAGGGCTCAGGCGGTGTCGTCGTCGACCCAGTCGAGGGTGCGCTCGACCGCCTTCTTCCACTGTCGGAAGAGGCGCTCGCGCTCGGCCTCGTCGAGCTGCGGCGACCAGCGCCGGTCCTCGCCCCAGTTGTCGCGGATCTCGTCGGTGCCCTCCCAGTAGCCGACCGCGAGACCGGCGGCGTACGCGGCACCGAGGGCCGTCGTCTCGGCCACGACGGGCCGCACGACGTCCACGCCGAGCAGGTCGGCCTGGAACTGCATCAGCGTCTCGTTGACGACCATGCCGCCGTCGACCTTCAGCTCGGTGAGCGGTACGCCGGAGTCGGCGTTCATCGCCTCGAGCACCTCGCGCGTCTGGAATGCCGTGGCCTCCAAGGCCGCCCGCGCGATGTGACCCTTGTTGACGAAGCGCGTGAGGCCGACGAGGGCGCCCCGCGCGTCGGGGCGCCAGTGCGGGGCGAAGAGGCCCGAGAAGGCGGGGACGAAGTAGGCGCCACCGTTGTCGTCGACGGTCGCGGCGAGCGTCTCGATCTCCTTGGCGTCCTTGATGAGGCCGAGGTTGTCGCGCAGCCACTGCACGAGCGAGCCCGTGACGGCGATCGAGCCCTCGAGGGCGTAGACGGGCTTCGCATCGCCGAGCTGGTAGCAGACCGTGGTGAGCAGGCCGTTCTTCGACGCGACGATCTCCTCGCCGGTGTTGAGCAGCATGAAGTTGCCGGTGCCGTAGGTGTTCTTGGCGGTGCCCACGTCGAGGCACGCCTGCCCGAAGGTCGCCGCCTGCTGGTCGCCGAGGATGCCGGCGACGGGCACGTCGATGAGGATGCCGGGCTTGCAGGTGCCGTAGACCTCGGACGACGAGCGGATCTCGGGGAGCATCGCGAGCGGGATGCCGATCTCTGCCGCGACGGACTCGTCCCACGACAGGGTGCGCAGGTCCATCAGCAGCGTGCGCGAGGCGTTGGTGACGTCGGTGACGTGGACGCCGCCGTCGGTCGCGCCGCCCGTCAGGTTCCAGAGCAGCCAGGTGTCGATCGTGCCGAAGAGCAGCTCGCCCGCCTCGGCCCGCTCACGCGCGCCGTCGACGTGGTCGAGGATCCAGCGGGCCTTGGGCCCGGCGAAGTACGTCGCGAGCGGCAGGCCGGTGACGTCCTTGAACCGCTCGATGCCGCCGTCCTTCGCGAGCTCGTCGCAGATCGGCTGGGTGCGGGTGTCCTGCCAGACGATCGCGTTGTGGATCGGCTCGCCGGTCGCCTTGTCCCACACGACGGTCGTCTCGCGCTGGTTGGTGATGCCGACGGCGGCGACGTGGGTGGCGTTGACGTTGGCCTTGCCGAGGGCGCCGCCGACGACTGCGCGGGTGTTCTGCCAGATCTCCATCGGGTCGTGCTCGACCCAGCCGGCCCGCGGCAGGATCTGGCGGTGCTCCTGCTGGTCGACGGCGACGACGCGCCCTCTCCGGTCGAAGACCATGGCCCGCGTGCTGGTCGTTCCCTGGTCGATCGCCACGACATGGCTGCGCTGCTCCGTCGACATGTGGGAACCGTACCGGCGGGCGTCGACGACGTCACGTGTCGCGCGGATCTCCTTGGGAAGCAAGCCGATTGGCAGTGGACAGTTCTTGTGGTCTTGTCGAACACGTGTTCTGCATATCTGCTTAGGTGAAGTCCGGTATGCCGGTTTCTGGCTTGAGCAGTTCTTTGAGCGGGTGCGGGTCAGTGTCGACGGCCTGCTCGAGCAGGCGATAGAAGAGCAGGCCGCGGGACCTGGCGTTGCGGCGGTTGAACCGGAACGTGTACTCGTCCAGGTAGTAGGGCAGGTGCTGTTCTTCGACGCGGAAGTGCAGAGTGCCGATGAGCCAGCGCTTGAGCAGCGAGGCGACCAGGTGCACGCCAGGGAGGACGCTCGCCTTGTCGGGCGCGCTGTAGCCGAGGGTGAACTCGTGGGTGTAGCCGAGGTCGGCGAGCCGGCGCAAGGTGCGGGCGCCGTCGGTGCGGATCGTGGATCCTGGTTCGATCACCGCGGTGGCGAAGTCGACCAGTTGGGACGTGGCGGGCCGGTCAGCGACAGCGAGCCGAACCCGGCCGAGCCGGCGGGTCTCGTTGTGTTCTATGGCGATCATGACCGCGACCTTGTCGCTCGCGTTACCGAACTTGCCCGGGCTGACCCCGCCGATCATGGTCTCGTCGAGCTCGACGATCCCCGAGAGCTTGTCCCGTTCGGGGCGGACCATGGCCCGGCGCAGCTTGTGCATCCAGGCCCACGCCGTCTCGTAGGAACCGAACCCGAGGACGCGCTGCAGGCCGAGGGCTGACATGCCGTTCTTCTGCGAGGTCAGGAACCAGATCGCGGCGAACCAGGTCGACAGTGGCGTGCGGGTCCGGTCGAAGATCGTCCCGGCCGTCACCGACGTGCGCCGCCCACATGCGCGGCACATCCACAACCCCGCGCCGGTCCGCCAGTACTCCCGCGCTCCACACTTCGGGCAGACGAACCCATCCGGCCACCGCAGACCCGCGAGGTAGTCCAAGCAGGACTGGTTGTCCGGGAACCACTCCAGCAGCTGCTGGTACGTCGACGGGTAGTCCACGCCCCGAATCGGATTCGCGGTCATCCACAGATTCTACTTCACCCAAGCAGATATGCAGAACACGTGTTCCAATGGGGCATGCCGTTCACTTCCTACCGATCAGCCCTCGAGCTCGCGCTCGAGGCTGCGTTGGAGCGCGCGGCCATCATCGTCGACGAGCCGGATCCGCTGCCGTCCCTGTTCGCCGCGGGCGAGGCAGCACTGCGCAAGATCGAGTCGCTCGAGGCCGAGAAGGCCCGGCTGGAGGGTCGGCTCGTCGATGCCTACGCGTCGCTGCACACGGTCCTCGAGCAGCAGCAAGAGGTCATCGGACTGTCGAGCGGTCCCGTCCCGCTGCGTGCCGACGCCGTCGTGACGCAGGAGATTGCCTGCGCGACAGGCGTCGGCGCGGCGGAGGTGTCACGACGCCTCGAGCTGGCCACCGCACCGCGACGTCACCGTGTGCTGCATGCAGCCCTGCGCACGGGCAGGGTCAGCCTGTACCGGGCGCTGCGCGTGGTCGCCGAGACCCGCCTGCTGGACGACGAGCTGCTTCCCGCGATCGAGTCAGCCGTGCTCGCGCCCGCCCCCGACGGGTCGATCGCCTCGCAGCGGTTGTTCTCGGCCAGGCTGCACCGTCTGGTCCGATCGGCCGACGACCGGTCGGGCGACGAACGCCGCCGGTGCGCCGAGGCGTCACGCAACGCTCATGGCCGGCTCACCGACGACGGCGTCGGCACCTTGACGGTCACGGCACCGGCCGAGACCGTGGTGGCAGTGCTCGATCGGGCGGACGCCATGGCTCGCGCGGCCCGAGCTGCGGGCGACTCGCGCACCCTCGACCAGCTGCGCAGCGATGCCATCTGCTCACTGGCACTCTTCGGCTCCCTTGCGGCTGAGCACAACTCGTTCGGCGCCGCCGTGCCCGCCGCCAGCGTGCGCATCGTCGTGCCGTTCGAGGTCGCGGCCGGTCTCTCGAACGCCGCGTGCGAGCTGCCGGGCCACGGCTGGGTCACCGCGGCCCACGCGCGCCGCATCATGACTGCCGAGGGCTCGGTGTGGCAGCGGCTGGCCGTGGACGTCGACACGGGTCGAACGCTCGAGCTCTCCATCGACCGCTACCGCCCAACCCGCGCCATCGTCGAGCATGTCCGTGCCGTCGACGGCGTGTGTCGCGCGCCAGGGTGCCAGGTCCCCGCCGACCGTTGCGACCTCGACCACCTCGTGCCGTGGCCGCTGGGGGCGACCACCGTGGGCAACGCACAGTCCCTGAGCCGCGGCTGCCACCACCCGAAGACCGCCGGCCTGTGGTCGGCGGCACGCGCGCCTGACGACGGCATCCGGTGGACGACCCTCACCGGCCGCGAGTACGTCACCTACCCCCGCGACTGGCGGGAGGCCCTCCACGACACGGGCGCGTCACCCCGTCCCCCGCTCCCCCAGCTGACGAGCCGCCTCCGTTCTGAGATCAGAACGTGCCGTCGTGACGGCGAGCGCCCGCCACAACGGCAGCCAGATCGACACCGTGCGCCTGCCGCCCGGTGACGGCGTAGTCGGCCAGCCTCCCGGCAGCCCGCTCGAAGAGACGGCCGGCACCGACCTGGTTGCCCCGCGCCTCGTGCGTCATCGCGACGCACAGCTGCGCCAGGCCCTGCCACAGGTCGCGCTCCTCGTCGGGACCGGCCTTCCACCGTGCCTCGAGGACCTCGTGGGCCGAGAACGGTCGGCCCTCAGCCACCAGCTCGCGCGCCACCCGCAGCGTCTCGTCGGGACGCAGCGCCTCCTCCGGCACCGGCTCCACGCCGTCGGCGCCGTACGGCAACGGGCGCCCTAGAGCGTCCCGGGGGCGAGCCTGGCGGGCGCGACCCCGGGTGTCGCGGTCGCGATCAGGAGTGGTCACGACCCCAGCCTGTCACTGGACGGAGATGAGCGCTGCCTCGCCTCTGGCCGCGGCGTGCGTGTAGAAGTCGCGCAGTCGGGCGACGTTGGGCATGAGGTACGCGTCCAGCACCCCCGGCTCGTCCCACACCTGCGGATAGATGTCGAGCCGCTGCATCTCGCCGGCGTCGAACCGTGCTCGCAGGTCTGCATCACTCACCCTCCCGAGGGCGGCAGCAACCTCTCCGACCGCCTCCGGCTCGAGCAGGCGCGCGGGCCCGTAGCCGTTGTCCTCCCCCACGGGCCGACCGCCCAGGATCGCGCCCCCCGCCGCGCCGGAGTCACCAGCCGTCCAGTCGGTGCCGGTCAGCAGGAAGTGGATGCCGTGCCAGGACTTGTCGAGGTCGAGCCAGATCGGCTCGCTCCCGGGTCGGTCGGAGCCGTCGGCTTCGTCGTCCTCCTCCTCGTCCCAGACCAGCTCCTCCGCCAAGGACTCGTCGTCGTGCAGGCTCGCCAGGAGCTGCTCGTCGAGGGTCCGCGCCACCACCGTCATTCCCATGGGCCGACCCTAGGGCCCGCCGGCGCGCGGGAGGGGCCGCGACGGCATACCCTGGCGCGCATGAGCACAGGGGACTCGAAGACGACCCAGTCGGCGACGACGGCGGAACCGCAGCGATGGCTCGCGGGACCCGTGAGCCGAGGGCTCGCACTCGTCCTGCTGGCCGCGAACCTCGTCGTGCTGGGCCTCATGGCGCAGACGCAGGCGGAGACGCTGGAGCGGCTCGAGCGGAACGTCGAATCACTACCCGCCCCTGACGTATCCACCGAGGCGGACCCAGAGCTCTGCTGGCTCGTCGGTTCCCTCGCCTACGCCTCGGGCCAGGGCGACAAGCTCAAGACGGTGCTCGACACCGCCGGCAGGGACACGCCGTGCGCGACGGACGCGCTGCGGGGGGCCGCGGGCGTCAACCGCTGACAGGTCCGGACGGCTGGAGGTGGGGGTGGTCGACCTCGTTAGAGTGTCGGTCTCGACACCTACGTGAAGGGGTACCGATGACGAGCCCGGTTCGGCTGGACCTCGACTACCGCGCCCGAGCGTGGAAGCGCCTTGCCACCAAGCAGTTCGACGTGCTCGTGATCGGGGGCGGCGTGACCGGCGGCGGCGTCGCGCTCGACGCGGCCACGCGCGGCCTCTCGACCGCCCTCGTGGAGCAGCGTGACTTCGGCTCGGGCACGTCGTCGCGCTCGTCGAAGCTCTTCCACGGCGGCCTGCGATACCTCGAGCAGATGAACTTCGACCTCGTCCGCGAGGCGCTCAAGGAGCGCGAGCTCATGCTGAGCCGCATCGCGCCGCACCTCGTCAAGCCGGTCTCGTTCCTCTACCCGCTGACGAACCGCGGCTGGGAGCGCCCCTACGTCACCGCGGGCCTGACCCTCTACGACTCCATGGGTGGTGCTCGCTCGGTCCCCCGGCACAGGCAGCTCACCCGCACCGGCGCCCTCAAGCTCGCGCCGGCCCTCAAGCGCGACGCGCTGACCGGCGGGTTGCTCTACTACGACGCCCAGGCCGACGACGCCCGGCACACGTTGACGACGGTCCGCACCGCGGCGGCATACGGCGCGACGGTGGTCTCGAGCGCGCGCGTCGTCGACCTGCTCCGCGCCGGCGAGCGGGTGGTCGGCGCCGTCGTCGAGGACGTCGAGACGGGCGAGACCGTGCAGGTCAAGGCCTCCGTCGTCATCAACTGCACCGGCGTCTGGACCGACGACATCCAGACCATGGCGGGCGGTCGGGGCCGGTTCCACGTGCGGGCCAGCAAGGGCGTGCACATCGTCGTCGCCCGCGACCGCATCAACTCCGAGACCGGCCTCATCCTGCGCACCGAGAAGTCCGTGCTCTTCGTCATCCCCTGGGGCACGCACTGGATCGTCGGCACCACCGACACCGACTGGGAGCTCGACCGCGCGCACCCGGCGGCCACCCGCGCCGACATCGACTACATCCTCGAGCACATCAACACCGTGCTGAAGGTGCCGCTGAGCCACAGCGACATCCAGGGCGTCTATGCCGGCCTGCGGCCCCTGCTCTCCGGTGAAAGCGAGGACACCAGCCAGCTCTCGCGCGAGCACGCCGTCGCCCGCCCGCAGCCCGGCCTCATCTCCATCGCCGGCGGCAAGTACACGACCTACCGCGTCATGGCCGCCGACGCGGTCGACGCCGCTCGCGAGGACATCGGCGGCGATGTCTCCGACAGCGTCACCGAGTACATCCCGCTCTCGGGCGCCGAGGGCTACGTCGCGCTCGTCAACCAGATCGACCGGCTCGCCCGCCACCAGGACCTCCCCGTCTGGCGCATCACGCACCTGCTCGAGCGCTACGGCTCGCTCGTCCACGAGCTCTTCGCGCTGGCCGAGGACGACCGGTCGCTCTACGAGCCGCTGCCCGGCGCCGAGGAGTACCTCAAGGTGGAGGCCCTGTATGCCGCCACGCACGAGGGTGCGCTGCACCTCGACGACCTGCTCGCCCGCCGCACCCGCATCTCCATCGAGACGCCGAGCCGCGGCATCGACAGCGCCCGCGCGGTCGCCGAGATCGTCGCGCCGGTGCTGGGCTGGGACGCCGACCGGGTCGAGGCCGAGGTGGCCGCGTACGTCGCCCGTGTCGAGGCCGAGCTCGAGTCGCAGAAGGAGCTCGCCGACTCCGAGGCCAACGCCGAGCGGCTCAGCGCCCCCGACGCGCGCCGCATCCCCGTGAGCAGGGCGGCCGACCCGTCCTGACCCTTCTCGCGCGCCGAGTTCCTACACTGACGAGGTGAGGACTCGACGCGGTCTGGCCGCGGTCGCCGTGGCGGCTGCGACGCTGCTCGCGGCCGCCTGCGGCGGGCCGACCCCTGCATCGGCCCCGGGCGCAGTGACCACCTCGCACACCGGGCACTCGACCTCCGCCGCGCCCAGCCCTGCCGCACCCACGCCCAGCCCTGCCGCACCCACGCCGCTGCGGGTGGGCGAGTCCCTGCGCTCGGTGGCATCGCCGGTCTCGTACACGCCCAGGGCGCCGACCACGGGCACCGACGACTACCGCTGCTTCGTCCTCGACCCGAAGCTGGCGAAGGACCAGTTCGTCACCGGCTTCGACATCACGCCCGGCCAGCCCGACGAGGTGCACCACGTCATCCTCTTCCGCGTGCCGCCGTCCGCCGTCGACGCGGCCAGGGCTCGCGACGCCGAGAGCGGAGGCAGGGGCTGGACGTGCTTCGGCGGAACCGGGCTCGGCTCCCGCGGCGCGACGCTCGACGACGCGCCCTGGGTCGGCGCGTGGGCCCCCGGCGGCCGCGAGAACGTGCTGCCGGCCGACGTCGGCATCCCCATGCAGCGCGGCTCGCTGCTCATCATGCAGGTGCACTACAACCTGCGCCACGGCGTCACACCCGACCGCACCTCGGTCTCGCTGCGCCTCTCGTCGTCGCCCGGGCTCAAGCCGCTGGAGACGATGCTCTATCCGGCACCTGTCGAGCTGCCCTGTCGCCCAAGGAAGTCTGGATCGCTCTGCGACCGGTCCAAGGCCATCGAGGACGTCACCAGTCGCTTCGGCGCCATGTCGCCTCGCATCGTCAACGGGCTGCTGCTCGTCTGCAACGGCACGGTGCTGCCCTCGCCGGGGCCGACCCAGTCGTGCACCCGCACGGTCGAGCAGGCGGCGACCGTCCGCGCGGTGGCCGGGCACATGCACCTGCTCGGGTCGTCGCTGCGCGTCGAGCTGAACCCCGACACTGCGTCGGCGCGCACCCTGCTCGACATCAAGCTCTGGGACTTCGACAACCAAGGCGCCGTGCCCGTGCCGGCGACGTCGATCAAGCCCGGCGACTCGATCCGTGTCAGCTGCACCCACGACCAGTCGTGGCGCGACAAGCTGCCAGACCTGCAGGGCCTGCCCGAGCGCTACGTCGTCTGGGGTGAGGGCACCACCGACGAGATGTGCCTCGGCCTGCTGAGCGTGACCCGCCCATGAGCGGGAGTCACCGGGAGGCGACGACGGACGTCCTCGTCGTCGGCGGCGCCGGCGTCGACACCATCGTGCGCGTCGACGACCTGCCGGTGCCCCTCGCCGACTCGCACGTCGTGCCGCCCATCGACACGGTCGTCGGCCACACCGGCAGCGGGGTCGCCCTCGGCTGTCACCGGCTCGGCCTCGCCACGTGCTTCGTCGACGTCATCGGCGACGACCACGAGGGCGCCATGGTGCGCGAGCGGTTCGCCCAGGAGGGCGTGCGCTTCGAGCACGTCGTGCACGAGAGCGGCACGCGCCGGGCGGTCAACCTCGTCGACGCCACCGGGCGGCGCATGTCGTTCTACGACCCGCGCCACCCCTACGACCTGGCGCCCGACCCGTCACTCTGGCGCGGCCCCCTCGTGGAGGGCGCGCGGCACGTGCACGCGTCGATCATGCCGTGGACCGTCGGCGCCCTCGCCGACGCAGCCGCTGCCGGCGCGACGACGTCGACCGACCTGCACGACTGGGACGGCCGCAACCCGCACCACCGACCGTTCGCGTATGCCGCCGACCTCGTCTTCGTGTCGGGCTCACGCCTCGGGCCGGCCGAGGACGACGTCGTCGCCGACATCCTCGACCGTGGCCCCGCCCGGCTCGTCGTCGTGATGGACGGCGCCGACGGCAGCCGCGTCACGGTGCGCGAGGGAGGCTCGTTCGCGGTGCCCGCCGTCGAGATCGAGGGCCGGCCGGCGGTCGACTCGAACGGCGCCGGCGACGCGTACGTGTCGGCCTTCCTGCACCGGTGGCTCGGCGGCGGTGACGCCCGCGCCGCCGCCCGCGCCGGCACCGTCGCCGGTGCCTGGGCGTGCGGCACCCCCGGGACGCACTCGAGCCTCATCGACGAGGCCGAGCTCGGTCGCCGGACGGCTGCCGCCTTCGGCGGTGCGGGCCGAGGATGAGGCCCAGCCCGCTCCGCGACAGGTCTCAGGCCGAGGGGGCCTCGCCCGACTGGTCGCCCGCGATGTTGACGAGCCAACCAATGCCGAACTTGTCGGTCAGCTGCCCGAACTCGTCGCCCCACATCTGCTTCTCGAGGGGCATCGAGACGTTGCCGCCCTCGGAGAGCTTGTCGAAGTAGCCGCGCAGCTCGTCGGAGTCGTCGCCGCTGAGGCTGACGGTGATGTTGTTGCCGGGCTCGTAGCTCATGCCCTCGGGAGTGTCGGACGCCATGATCGTGTAGCCGCTGGGCGTCTCGAGCTGGGCGTGCATGACGTTGTCGGCGCCGGGGCCGGTGTCGCCGTACTGCCCGAACGTGCTGACGTTGAGCTCACCGCCGAAGACGGACTTGTAGAACTCCATCGCGTCGCGGGCGGTGTCCTTGAAGCTGATGTAGGGGTTCAGGCGGGAAGACATGTGACCGTGCTCCTCTCGGGGAATGGGTGTCTCTCACCCTAGGACCGGCGTCCGACACCGAGGTGGCGTTCGGAGGAACAGGAGCCGTCAGTACGACCGACGCGAGCGACCGGCCCCCCGGGTCGACCCGAGCGGCGCCTGTCGTCGCCCGTCGTCGGTCGGGCCGAGCCCGCCCTGGCAGCCGGGGCAGTAGAACATCGTGCGCTCACGCGTCGGCTCGCCGATGGGGGCGACCCGCACCGTGGTGCCGCAGCGCCGGCACGGTCGTCCGCTGCGGGCGTGCACGTAGTGGGCCTCGCCGAGCTGGTAGCTGCCGGTGCTCGACTGCACGGCGTGGCGGCGGCCGTTGTCGATGAGCCGGTGCGCGCGGGTCACCACGCGCTCGACGACGTCGCGGTCCAGCTCGCTCGTCGGCGTCCACGGCGGCATGCGCTCGAGGAAGAGCGTCTCGGCGCACCACATGGTGCCCACGCCGGCGAGGTTGCGCTGGTCGAGCAGGGCCTGACCCAGCGGCTGGCCGGAGCCCAGCACGTTGTCGACGGCTCGGGGCAGGTCCCAGTCAGGGCCGAGCACATCGGGGCCGAGGTGCCCGACGAGCTCACCCTCGCGCGCCGTCGGCACGAGGTCGAGCATGCCCAGGCGCAGCCCGAGCGCGGTCCAGTCCTCGGCGGAGACGAGGGCCCGCAGCTGCGGGTTGCGGCGCCACCGCTCGGCGAGACCGGGCGTCGCCTCGACGCGCCACTGGCCCTCCATCCGCAGGTGGGAGTGCAGCGTGAAGCCACCCTCGACGCGGTGCAGGATGTGCTTGCCGCGGCTGACCACCTCGAGCGTCGTGCGGCCGGACAGGTCGGCGGTCGCGATCTCGCCGGGCCAGCGCAGGTCGGACTCGACGATGACCCGGCCGGCGAGCGCCTCGTTGAGGCGCGTCGCCGTCCGCCAGACGGTGTCCCCCTCCGGCACGGCACCTCCTCGTTCGCTCGTGATGGCTCGCTGCGCAATGGGCCGCTGGCACACGCTGTCGGCCCGGTGCTGGCGCGTCGACCCATGCCACGCCCCCAGGCCCGGTGCCATCGTGACAAAACGGACATTGACGAGGATGCCCCGGACCGGAGGCGACGATGACTTCGACGCGAACACTCACCCTTCCCGTACCCGCCAGAGCCGTCCGAGCGGTCGGAGTGCTGCTCGCCCTCGCGGTGACGGTGGCGACGACTCTCGTCGTGGCGGCGGCGCCTCCGGCGCAGGCCGCCACGCTCCAGCAGGTGGCGAGCTTCGGCAGCAACCCAGGTGCGCTGACGATGTTCAGCTACCGCCCGGACGGGCTGCCCGCCGGCGCACCGGTCGTCGTCGAGCTCCACGGCTGCACGCAGGACGCGACGACCTACTTCACGAACTCCGGCTGGCGCACCTTCGCAGACCGCCACGGCTTCGCCCTGCTGCTCGCGCAGCAGAGCAGCAGCAACAACTCGAACAAGTGCTTCAACTGGTTCGAGCCCGGCGACATCACGCGCGGCCAGGGCGAGGCCGCGAGCATCGCCCAGATGGTCGACTACGCCGTCGCGAACTACGGCAGCGACTCCCGACGCGTCTACGTCACGGGCCTCTCCGCCGGTGCGGCCATGACCGCCGTCGTGCTCGCCGCCTACCCCGACAAGTTCGCGGGCGGCTCGATCAACGCCGGCATCCCCTACAGGTGCGCGACCACGATGACCGCCGCGTTCTCGTGCATGAACCCGGGCGTCGACAAGACGCCCGCCGCTTGGGGTGACCTCGTGCGGGGTGCGTACGCCGGCTGGTCGGGTGCGCGACCGAAGGTGGCCATCTGGCACGGCCAGTCCGACACCACCGTCGCCCCGCTGAACGGCGTCGAGCTGCGCGACCAGTTCACGAACGTGAACGGCGTCTCGCAGACACCGACCTCGACCGGCACCATCGCGCCGGGGGTGACGTGGGAGGACTACGGCGGCCGCGTGCGACTGACGAAGGTCGCCGGCATGAGCCACGGCACCGCCGTCGACCCCGGGACCGCCGCGAACCAGTGCGGCACCGCCGGGGCGTACTTCATCGACACGGTGTGCGCCGCGTACTACGACGTCGCCTTCTTCGGCCTCGACGGCGGCACGCCGCCGACCTCGACCGGCACGACCACAACGACGGCGACGCCCTCACCGACGACCACCACCACGTCGACACCGGCGCCGACGTGCATCACGTCGAGCAACTACGACCACGTCGTGGCCGGACGTGCCTACCAGTCGGGCGGCTACGCCTATGCGGTCGGCTCGAACCAGAACCTGGGCCTCTACAACACCTTCTACACGGCGACCCTGAAGCAGAGCTCCCCCGGCTACTGGGAGAGGTGCTAGGCGCAGGCGGGGCGCACCTCAGCGGCGCAGGCGCAGACCTCGTGGCGTCATGTGGAACCCGGCCTGCGAGAGCGCCTGCACGAGAGGGTGTCCCGAGCCGAGCACCGAGGCGCCGTCGGCCTTCTCGACGGTGAGCCGGCCGAGGGCGCCCTCGCGCACGGCGAGGGCGAGGGCGTCGGCGGCACCCTGGAGCCGGTCGGGGTCGTCGGACCAGCACAGCATCGTCTTGCCGCCCCGCTCGACGTAGAGCACGAGGTCGCCGTCGACGAGGACGACGAGCGCACCGGCCTTGCGGCCGGGCTGGTGTCCCTTGCGCCGGGAGCCCTTGCCGGAGTCGTCGGTGGCCGCACCGTCCGAGGACGAGTCGTCCGTCGCGTCGGTGACACCACGCTCGGGCCAACCGATGGCGGCTCCGTAGGGGTTGGCGGGGTCGCTCGCAGCGAGCACGAGGGCGGGCGGGCCGGTGCGTTCGGGGCGGTCGCGACGGTCGCCGCGTCGGGCCGGTTGCGACGGCGTCAGCCACTCGTCGCCCTCCGCAGGGTCGACGCGGTGGCCGCCGCCGCTGTCGGCGCCGGCGCTGTCCGCTCCCGGTAGCCGCGACATGGACCGCAGCCGGTCGACGGCCCCGGTCGACGCGAACTGCGACGCGCCGAGTCCCTCGACGAAGTAGCCGCGGCGCACCTTGCCCGCCTCCTCGGCTGCCGCGAGCACACGGTAGACCGCGGCGAAGCCACCGGGCACGTCCTCGGTGGCGACGGAACCGCGGGTCAGCACGCCGTAGCGGTCGAGGAGCAGCTCGGCGTTGGTGACGGCGCGCACCGTGGGGTCGGTCTCGGCGGCCGGCAGCGCCGTCCAGCGCCCCACACCCGTCGACGGCCCCGACCCGACCGCACGCCCGGCGGCGAGCGCCTTGGAGATCGCGGCGTCCTCGGCGGCCTCGACCTGCGCAGACGTCGTGCCCGCGAGCGGGCCACGGAGAGAGCCGAACCGGCCGAGTGAACCCCGCCGGCCGGCATACCTCGTGGAGCGGGGTCCAGAGGTGGTGCGCTTGTGCGCCGTGCGGCCGCCGGCGAGGAGCGCGCGCAGCGGCGCGATGGTGTCGTTCGTGATGCGCCCCGACCACAGCAGGGACCACAGGGCGTCGTTGAGCTCGGTGTCACCGAGGCCCACGCGCGTCGACAGGGCCCGGAAGAAGTACGCGCCACCGCCCTCCAGCGCGTCGAGCACGGCCTGCTCGGCGTCGGTGAGGTCGACGACCTCGGGCGGTGTGAGGGTGAGGTGGGCGGCGTCGGCCAGGTGCAGGCTGACCCAGCCGTCGTCGCCGGGCAGCGAGCCGTGACCGCGCCACACGACCTCGCCCGAGCTCATCACCTCGTCCAGCAGGGCTGGGCTGTAGCCGGCCACGCGCGCGGGTAGCACGAGCGACTCGAGCGCGCTCGCCGGCACCTCGGCCCCCGTCAGCTGCTCGACGGCACGCAGCAGCCCCTCTCGCCCGCGCAGGCCACCGCCGACGCCCTGCCACTGCGGCAGGAACCGCGCGAGGTCGGCCTGGGCGACCGGCTCGACCTCGTGGCGCAGTGCGGCGAGCGAGCGGCGGCGGAGCAGGCGCAGCACCTCGGCGTCGCAGAACTCGGGGCCGTGGCCGCCGCCGTTCTCGGTGGGCAGCAGCTCACCCTCGACGACGCGACCGGCCGACACGAGCCGGCGCAGGGCGTCGTGGACGACGGCCGGGCCCACGCCCCACCACGCGGCGACCGTCTGCACGGCGAAGGGCCCGTGGGTGCGGGCGAACCGCGCGACGAGGTCGGCGAGCGGGTCGGGCACCGACTCGAGGAACGCCTGCGGCACGCCGACGGGCAGCGCGGTGCCCAGGGCGTCGCGCAGCCGGGCGGCGTCCTCGATGGCGGCCCAGCGGTCCTCGCCGCCGACGCGCACGGCGATGACCCGGCGCGCCGCCTCGAGCTCGGTGAGCGCGGACTCGACCGCGGCGGGCTCGAAGCCCTCGGCCGCGCGGGCCACGACGTCGCGCAGCGAGAGCGGGCCGAGAACCCGCAGCAGGTCGGCGACGTCCTCGGCGTCGCGGGCGCCGCGCTCGGGCGTGAGCCGCTGCAGCTCGGCCTCGGTGCGGGCGACAGCCTCGGGGTCGAGCAGGTCGCGCAGCGCGAGCGCCTCGCCCTGACCGAGCAGCTCGGACAGCAGCGAGGGGTCGAGCGCCAGCGCCGCCGCCCGACGTTCGGCGAGGGGTGAGTCGCCCTCGTAGAGGTACTGCGCGACGTAGCCGAAGACGAGCGACTTCGCGAAGGGGCTCGGCTGGCTCGACTCGACGTCGACGACCTTGACCGACCGCGAGCGGATGTCGGTCATCAGCTCGACGAGACCCGGCACGTCGAAGACGTCCTGCACGCACTCGCGCACTGCCTCGAGCACGATCGGGAACGAGGGGTACTGGCTGGCCACCTCGAGGAGCTGGGCGGCCCGCTGCCGCTGCTGCCACAGCGGCTGGCGGCGGTCGGGGCGGCGACGCGGCAGGAGCAGGGCGCGCGCCGCGCACTCCCTGAACCGCGCTGCGAACAGGGCCGACCCGCCGATCTCCTGGGTGACGAGCTCGCTGACCTCCTCGGGCTCGAGGGTGACGAGCTCGACGAGCTGCTGGCCGACGGCAGCGCCGTCGTCGAACTCGAGGTCGGGCAGGCGGAAGACGATGCCGTCGTCGCCGTGCATCGCCTGGACGTCGATGCCGAAGCGCTCGCGCATGCGGGCGGCCACGCAGAGCGCCCACGGCGCGTGCACCTGCCCACCGAACGGCGACAGCACGGCGACCCGCCAGTCGCCGATCTCGTCGCGGAAGCGCTCGACGACGATGGTGCGGTCGTCGGGGACGTGCCGCGTGGCCTCCTTCTGCTCGGTGAGGTAGCCGATGAGGTTGTCGGCCGCCCACTCGTCGAGCCCTGCCGCGGTGACGCGCTCGCGGGCGCGCTCGGGCGTGAGGCCGACGAGCTCGCGGACGAAGCCGCCGAGGGCGCGGCCGAGCTCGGCCGGCCGGCCCTGCTGGTCGCCCTTCCAGAACGGCAGCCGGCCGGCCTGGCCGGGGGCCGGCGTGACGAGGACGCGGTCGTGGGTGATGTCCTCGATGCGCCACGTCGACGTGCCGAGCGTGAAGACGTCGCCGACGCGCGACTCGTAGACCATCTCCTCGTCGAGCTCGCCGACCCGGCGACCGGGGCCCTCGCCTGACGCGAGGAAGACGGCATACAGGCCGCGGTCGGGGATGGTGCCGCCGCTCGTGACGGCGAGGCGCTGGGACCCGCGGCGGCCGCTCAGCGTGTCGGTGACGCGGTCCCAGACGATGCGCGGGCGCAGCTCGGCGAACTCGTCGGACGGGTAGCGGCCCGCGAGCATGTCGAGCGTCGCCTCGAGGACGGAGCGTGGCAGCGACGCGAAGCTCGCCGAGCGACGGACGAGGGCCTCGACGTCGGCGACGGTCCAGTCGTCGAGCGCGCACATCGCGACGACCTGCTGTGCCAGCACGTCGACGGGGTTGGCGGGGATGCGGAGCGACTCGATGGCGCCGGCCCGCATGCGCTCGACGACGACGGCCGTCTGGACGAGGTCGCCGCGGAACTTCGGGAACAGCACGCCCTGACTGACCGCGCCGACCTGGTGACCGGCGCGCCCCACACGCTGCAGGCCGCTCGCCACCGAGGGCGGGCTCTCGACCTGGATGACGAGGTCGACGGCTCCCATGTCGATGCCGAGCTCGAGGCTGCTCGTGGCGACGACGGCGGGCAGGCGTCCGGCCTTGAGGTCCTCCTCGATGGCGGCGCGGTGCTCCTTGCTCACCGACCCGTGGTGCGCGCGGGCGAGCACCGCGGGCGCGCCACGCGAGGCACCGGACTGCGCCATGACCTGTGCCGGCGGCTGCGTCGACAGCGCCGCGAGGTTCGGCGACGGCAGCCCCTCCTGCTCGGCGAGACGTTCCTCCCAGATCTCGTTGAGCCGGGAGGTCAGGCGCTCGGCGAGGCGCCGCGAGTTGGAGAAGACGATGGTCGAGCGGTGCTCGGCGATGAGGTCGACGATGCGCTCCTCGACGTGCGGCCAGATGCTCGCCTGGGGCGCGTTGCCCGCCGCCGGGCCCGAGAGGTCGGGCACCCCCGGCGAGATCTCGGCAGCTGCCCCCGACAGCTCGCCCATGTCGGGCACGGGGACGACGACGTCGAGGTCCCACTGCTTGGTCGACGCGGGCTGCACGATCTCGACCGGACGGCCGCCGGCGAGGTAGCGCGCGACCTCCTCGACCGGGCGCACCGTCGCGGAGAGGCCGACCCGCTGGGCCGGCTTGGGCAGGATCGCGTCGAGGCGCTCGAGGCTGAGGGCCAGGTGCGCGCCGCGCTTGGTGCCGGCGACGGCGTGGACCTCGTCGACGATGACCGTCTCGATGCCCTTGAGCGCCTCACGCACCGACGAGGTCAGCATGAGGAAGAGCGACTCGGGCGTCGTGATGAGGATGTCGGTGGGGGTGCGCGCGAACGCGCGACGCTCGTTGGCGGGGGTGTCACCCGATCGGACGCTGACGCTGATGTCGGGCGGCGGCAGCTCGAGCCGGGTGGCGGCGTGACCGATGCCGACGAGCGGCGCCCGCAGGTTGCGCTCGACGTCGACGGCGAGCGCCTTCATGGGCGAGACGTAGAGCACGCGGCACCGCTCGAGGCGCTCCTCGGGCACCGGCTCGCTCGCCATCCGGTCGATGGCCCAGAGGAACGCCGAGAGGGTCTTGCCCGAGCCGGTGGGCGCGACGACGACGCAGTGGTGCCCCGAGCTGATGGCGTCCCACGCACCCTCCTGGGCGGTCGTGGGCGCGCTGAAGCTGCTCCGGAACCACTCTGCGGTCGCCGGAGAGAACCGGTCGAGCACGTCGGCTCGCTTGCTCCTCGCCATCAGGGCCAGCCTGCCATCCGGCGCCGACACGCGCCGCGCAGCACCCTCAGACGGCTGCGGCGACCTGCCGCTCGAGCGGCTCGAACATCGCCGCCTCCTCCTCCGGGCGCAGCGCGGTCGGGCCGTAGAGCCAGTCGACGAACGAGTAGTCGCGCACGTCGCGGTCCCGCATGACGTCGTTGCGCCACAGCCGGTCCTCGCCGGTGAGGTGCCACAGCCGCCCCCACGCCCGCGCCGTGGTGAGGACACGCCGGCAGTGCTCGGGGCGCACCGCCTGGTACGCCGCCAGCGCGGTGTCCCAGTCGAGCGTGCTGCCGTCGGCACCGGCCTCCAGCTGGGCGCCGACGTGCTCGGAGAGCACCCAGGCGTCCTCGATCGCCATGACCGCGCCCTGGGCGAGGTACTGCAGCGGCGGGTGGGCGGAGTCGCCGGTGAGGGCGATGCGGCCGACGACCCACTGGTCGATCGGGTCGCGGTCGTACATCCGCCACCACTTGTCGCGCCACATGAGCGGCAGACCGGCGCGCACGTTGTCGCAGGTCTGGTCGAAGGCGGCGTCGAGCTCGTCGGGGGTTCCCCAGTCCTCCTCTCCCGCAAGGGCCTTCGGGGACTCGAAGACGGCGACCTGGTTGAACATCTCGCCGCCACGCAGCGGGTACTGCACGAAGTGGCACTTCGGCCCGACGTAGACGACGACGTCGTCGAGAGCGATGTCGAGCTGCTCGACCTGACCCATCGGCACGGCACCGCGGTAGGCGACGTACGCCGACGACACCGGCTGGTCGTCGGAGATGAGCTTCCTTGCGACGGAGTGCAGTCCGTCCGCGGCGATGACGACGCGTGCTGTCTCCCGCCCGCCCGCGTGCACGACGGTCGCGCCATCCGACCCCTGCTCGTATGCCGTGACCGCCACGTTCGTGAGGAGGTCGACACCCGCGCGTTCGCAGGCCCGGAGCAGCGTTCCGTGCAGGTCGCTGCGGTGGATGACGACGTAGGGGAACCCGTAGCGCTCGCGCGCGTCGCCGAGGTCCAGCCGGGTCAGCTCGGAGCCGTCGACCGCGTCGCGCATGACGAGGTTCTCGGGCACGACGCCCAGGGCGATGACCTCGTCGAGCAGGCCCCACTGGTCGAGGATCCGGGTGCAGTTCGGGGCGATCTGGAGGCCGGCGCCGACCTCGCCGAACTCGGCGGCCCGCTCGAGCACGCGCACGCGCAGTCCCTTGCGGGTGAGGGCGAGCGCGTTGGCGAGGCCGCCGATGCCGCCTCCGACGACGATCGCTTCGATGCCGTCGACCGGCTGGGTGGGGTTGTGGTGGATGGTCATCTCGACTCCTTCGTCGTCAGGGCGTTCAGCGGGTTCAGGGGGCTTCGCGGGGTCAGAGCCACGGCGGCAGGACCGGGACCGCTCCCCCGTCGGAAGTGAGGCCGGTGTGCCCGCGGCCGGTCGCGTACGCGGCGAGCTGGGCGAGCGGTCCGCGCACGTGGACCGGCTCCCCAGCGCCCGCGACGGGCCAGGCCGTGCTGCGCGGCGTGCCGTCGACGGAGTCGGTGGGGTCGGTCGAGACGAGCACCACGGCTGGGCCGTCGGCGCTGCGGGACCGCTTGGCCGCGACGTCGTGCAGCACCTTGAGGAGGAAGTCCGTCGGCAGGTCGTCGAACCCGACGCCACCGTCGAGGTCGACGGCGTGGACCATCACCTCCCGGGTGCGCATCCACGGCACCTCCGTCGCCGGGACGGTGCGTCCCTGCGCCGTGCGCACGAGCCGGGTCCAGCCCGCTCCGTCGAGGGCCCCCAGGGCCGTGTCGAGCCAGGCAGCGCTGTCGGAGAACCACCCCCGCAGCCGGGCAGGGGCGAGGAGCGCCCCCTTCTCGATGGCGTCCCCACGCTGCTCCGGGGACGCGTACATCGGCGTCTCGACGTCCGTGCGCGCCCACGTCGCGAGGTTGACGAGCGCCTCCGCGTTCGCCGCGACGTGGGCGACGACGTGCGCCCGGGTCCAGCCGGCGAGCGCGGTCGGATCGGCGAAGGATGCGTCGTCCAGGCCGTCCAGGGCCCGCTGGAACAGGGCCGTGCCGGCGGCGACGAGGTCGCGCGACCAGAGCAGCGTGGGCGACATCAGCTGCGCCCGTCCGCGACGACGACGTTCTCGCAGCGACCGAGGCCCTCGATCTCGGTGACGACCTTCTGGCCGGCCTCGAGGTAGCGGGCGGGCTTGCGGGCGTGACCGACCCCGCCCGGGGTGCCCGTGGCGATGACGTCGCCGGGGCGCAGCGTGATCATCGTCGAGAGGTACTCGACGAGGGCCACGGGGTCGAAGAGCAGGTCGCCGGTCGTGTCCTCCTGGACGACCTCACCGTCGACCTCGGCCCGGATGGCGAGGGTCGGGCGCACGCCGCCGGGCAGCTCGTCGGGCGTGACGAGCCACGGGCCGAGCGGCGTCGTCGACTCCCAGTTCTTGCCCTGCAGCCACTCCTTCGTGCGGAACTGCCAGTCGCGGGCGGTGATGTCGTTGAGCACCGCGAAGCCGGCGATGGCGGCCTCGGCCTCGGCGGTGCTGGCGCGGCGCACCGTCGCACCGATGACGACGGCGAGCTCGGCCTCCCAGTCGAACTGGTCGGTCTCGTCGGGGCGAAGGATGTCGTCCTCGGCACCGACGAGGGTGTCGGCGTACTTGCTGAAGATCGTCGGGTACTCCGGCAGGTCGCGTCCCATCTCGAGGATGTGGTTGCGGTAGTTGAGCCCGACGCAGAAGATCTTGCCCGGTCGCGGCACGACGGGGGCGTATGCCGCCTGGCCGGCTTCGAGCGCAGGTGCACCGGCCTCGGAGCCCGCGGCGATCTCGCGCCAGTCCGGCTGCGCCAGAAGGGCACCGACGTCGGGGACACCGAGGGGCACGAGCACCGGGCCCTCGACGCGTACGGCCTGGGTGGCGCCGTCGGCGGTGCGGACGGTGGCGAGCTTCATCAGATGGTTCCTTCGGTCTCGGTGCGGAAGAGGTTGAGGCGCTCGAAGATCGGCGCGTCGGAGAAGCGGAAGAGGTCGAGGGCGCCCGAGTCGGAGTCGGACGCAGAGGCCTCGGAGCGGACGGAGAGCGGCTGCCAGGAGGGGACGACGAAGAGGTCGCCGCGCGTCACCGACCAGCTGACGTCTCCGACCGTGACCGTGCCGGCACCGTCGAAGACCTGGTAGACGGACGAGCCCGTCTCGCGGACCGGGGCCGTCTCGGTGCCGGATGCGACGCGGTGGAACTCGGTGCGGATCGTCGGCAGCACGTCGCCCCCGTTCGTCGGGTTGGTGAAGCGGATCGCGGCGTGGCCGTGCTCGACGGTGCCGCCGAAGCCCTCGGCCTCGAGCACGAGCTGGTCGGTGAGGGCGCGGTCGGTGTCCTCCCAGCGGTAGCAGAGCAGGGGCGAGCCGGGCGTCGACCCGAGCTGGGACACCGGCGCGATGCCGGGGTGGCCCCAGAGGCGCTGCGAGCGGGAGCGCTCGGGCGTGGTGCGCTCCTCGTCGGAGATCTGGTCGCGGCCGAACTCGAAGAACTGTGCCTCGACCTCGTACTGGAACGGGATGTCGAGACCGTCGATCCACGCCATCGGCCGGTCCGCCGCGTTGTGGTGGGCGTGCAGGTTCCAGCCGGCCTGCGGCAGGAAGTCGCCGCGGCGCATGGGCACCGGGTCGCGGCCGACGACGGTCCACACGCCCTCGCCCTCGACGACGAAGCGGAACGCGTTCTGCGTGTGCCGGTGCTCGGGGGCGTCCTCCCCCGGCATGAGGTACTGGATCGCGGCCCAGAGGGTCGGGGTGGCGTACGGCTTGCCGCCGAGCGACGGGTTGGCCAGCGCGATCGCGCGCCGCTCCCCGCCACGGCCGACGGGCACGAGGTCACCGGCGCGGCCGGCGAGCTCGAGCAGGGTCGCCCACTCCCAGCGGTGCGGCTGCGCCTTGGAGCGCGGGTGCGGGGGCATGAGGTCGCCGATCTCGGTCCAGAGCGGCACGAGCAGCTCCTTCTCGAAGCCGCGGTAGAGGTCCTCGAGCTCGGGCGTCACGGTCGGCTGGTCGGGGGCGTCGACGGCGGCGAGGCTCACCGGGCTGGACGGGCTCACCGAGGAGGCGGAGGAGGGTGCGGACATCGTCGTTCCTTTCAGTGGACGAGCTCGGCCGGGGCGCCCACCGAGGTGACGCGGGCGGCGGGACGGGTGGCCAGGAGCGTGACGAGCAGGAGCAGTGCGGCCACGCCGGCCGCGATCGAGAAGGCGAGGAAGTTGCTGCCGACGCCGAGGTTCGCGGCGAGCAGCCAGCCACCGACCTGGGGGGCGAGCACCGCACCGATGCGGCCGACGCCGAGGGCGAAGCCGAGCGACGTGCCGCGCAGCGCGGGCGGGTAGTGGTTGGCGACAGCGGCGATGATGAGGCACTGGGTGCCGTGGGTGCCGACGCCGGCGAGGATGAGGGCGCCGTAGACCGGCAGCAGGTCGCTCGGGTAGGTCAGCAGGAAGGCCAGGCCCATGGCCGCGGCGGCGGCCGCCCAGATCGCGCTCTTGAGCGGACCGAAGCGCATGCCTGCCCACGCAGTGACGACCGAGCCGAGCACGGCGCCGAGGTTGAGGGCGAGGAGGAAGTGCAGCGGCTGGCCCATGTCGAACCGCGCGTCGGAGGCCATGAGCTTGGGCAGCCAGGTGCCGAGGCCGTACCACGCGAAGAGGGTGGCGACCGTGGCGACGGCGAAGAGCACGGTGGGGCGCAGCCACTGGCCGCTGAGGATCGAGCGGAAACCGGGGCGGTGGTGACCTGCGGCAGGGCTCTCGACGGCGTCGTGGACCAGGCCGTAGCGGGCCTCGACGGCGACCGCCTCGTCGACCCGGCCACGGGTGCGCAGCCACGTCGGCGACTCCGGCAGGAGGGTGGCGCAGAGCGGCAGCAGGACGACGACCGCGAGGACGGCGACGGCATACATGGACCGCCAGCCGTGCTGGGGCAGCAGCCACAGGCCGACGAGGGCGGCCGCGGAGCCGCCGATGGGCACGCCGGACATCATGATCGTCGAGACCGCGGAGCGGCGCCGGCGGGAGACGAACTCGGAGGTGAGGGCGTTGGCGGAGGGCACGAGGCCACCGAGGCCGAGGCCGGCCACGAAGCGGAACGCCCCGAAGGCCTCGGGCCCGGAGGCGACGGCGCAGAGGGCCGTGAAGACGGAGAACCAGAGGGTGCACCAGAGGATCGTGCGGCGGCGGCCGAGCCGGTCGGCGAGGTAGCCGGCGCCGAGCGCACCGACGAGCATGCCGGCGAAGGCGAGGCTGCCGATGAAGCCGGCGGAGGCGGGCGTCAGGCCCCAGCCACGCTCCTTGAGCAGGGACGGGATCGTCGTGCCGTAGACGATGAGGTCGTAGCCGTCGAAGACGACGATGAGCCAGCAGAGGAGCGTGACCAGCCAGGCGGGGCGGCTGGAGAGCCGCCGGGCGGGGGCCGGGAGCGAGGGTGAGGGCGTCGTTGCCATGCCGACCATGGTGGGATCGTTCGACATGGCAGAACGAGACAATTCTGCATGGCAGAATCAAGAAGTCCCACATCCCGGAGACGAGCGAGGATCACCCGCATGAACACGGGCCTGAAGACGAAGCCGCAGTACGCCCTTCGTAGCGTCGACCACGCCCTGCAGCTCGCCGTCATCCTGCAGGTCGAGGGTCCGCAGACCGTCTCCGACGTCGCCGAGCGGCTCGGCGTCGCCCGCTCGACCGCGCACCGGCTGCTGTCCATGCTCGTCTACCGCGACTTCGCCCGGCAGGGCGCCGACCGCCGCTACCACGCCGGCCCCGTCATCTCCCTCGAGGCCGACTCGCGCAGCCACACCGCGCTGCTCCGGGCCGTCGCGCTCCCCCATCTGCAGGTGCTCGTCGACCGGGTCGAGGAGTCGGCCAACCTCATGGTCCTCGCGGGCGACCACGCCCGGTTCGTCGCCTCGGTCGAGTGCCACCAGTCGCTGCGCGTGGGCGACCGTGAGGGCATGGTCTTCCCGGCCCACCTCGCCTCGGGCGGCAAGGTGATGCTCGCCGACCTGCCTCCCGACGAGCTGGCGGCGCTCTTCACGGAGGACCGGTGGGAGGGCCGCGAGGCCCAGCGCCCGGACGTCACCGCCGTCGGCAGGGACCTGGCGGGCGTGCGGCGCCGCGGCTTCGCCATCAACAAGGACCGCACCGAGACGGGCGTGACCGCGATCGGTCGCGGTGTCCGCATCGGCGAGCGCACCGACGCGGCCGTGACCGTGTCGATGCCGACGGTGCGCTTCCGCGAGGACCGCCTCGTCGACATCGTCAGCGCTCTCGCCCTGACGACCCGCGACATCGAGAGGGACATGGAGCAGGCGCTGCGCGTCGAGCCTGCGTGACGGGCGTCAGTACGCCGGCAGCTCGCCCTCGCCCGGCGTCACCCGCAGGTCGGCCTCGTCGATGCGCACGTCGTTGATGCTCGCCTCGCGTCGGCGCATGTAGCCGAGGTCGTCGAACTCCCACTGCTCGTTGCCGTAGGAGCGCCACCACTGCCCGTCGGCGTCCTGCGACTCGTACTGGAACCGCACCGCGATCCGGTTGCCCTCGAAGGCCCAGAGGTTCTTGCGCAGGCGGTACTCCCGCTCGCGGTCCCACTTGCGGCGGAGGAACTCCACCACCTGGTCGCGCCCGACGAGGTGCTCGTCGCGGTTGCGCCACTCGGTGTCCGCCGTGTAGGCGCCGGCGACGCGTTCGGGGTCACGGGTGTTCCAGGCGTCCTCGGCGGCCTGCACCTTCTGGCGCGCGGTCTCCTCGGTGAACGGCGGCAGCGGCGGACGGGGGTCCATGTGTTCAGCGTCGCACCTCACGGTGCGAGCCGTCGAGCCGCCGGGTCCAGCCCCTGCCGTCGAGGTGCTCGAGCAGCGGGATGACGGTGCGCCGCGTCGATGCGAGCGCCACCCGCGCCTCGCTCGTCGTGAACGGCTGCGGCAGGCCGGAGAGCACCCGCATGGCGCGGGCCGGGCTGGTCGGCAGCAGCACGACGTCGTCGTCGAGCCGCAGCAGCCGGCCGGTGCGCACCGCGGCGGCCACCTCGCGCGGGCCGAGGCCGTACGCCTGCAGCTCGCGCTGCTCGGGCGCAGCGAAGGGCTGGTCGGCGAGGCGCGCCTCGAGGACGCGCAGGGCCGCGTCGACCTTCTCGGGCAGCGCCTCCCGGTGGCCGGGGGCGCCGACGCGGCCGTCGCGCACCTCGAGGCCTGCGTATGCCGTCAGGTCGGCCAGGAGCGACCGGTCCGGCACGTCGGCGGCTGCGCGTGCGGCCTCGAGCGTCAGGGTCGGGTCGAGTGGATCACGAGCGGCCTTGTGCTCCAATGCCTCTCGTAGTCGGTCGGCCCACTGCTCCCAGGTCTCGTCGGTCACCAGCCACCGCCCGCGCCGCGCGACGTTGGAGGCCGGACGGGCGCCGTCGGGCACCGTCGCACCGAGCGCGAGCGCGGCGTCGACGGTCATGGCGCCGCGTCGCCCGACCTCCTGCTCCAGGCTCGGCCCGGCGTGCTGGCGGGCCACCACCGCGGCGCGCACTGCCGCGGCGCCACGCCGGGTGAGCGGTGGCGGGTCGGCGTCGACGACGACCGCACCGTCGATGTGCCGCGACCCGGGGTCGCGCAGGATTAGACGGTCGCCGGCCGTCACGGGCAGCGGATCGGGCAGAGCGAGGCGCAGGGCGCTGCCACCGAGCGGACGCACCCGGGCCTGCACCGCCGTGGTGCCGATGTGGACCATGACGTGGAGCGGCCGCCGGGCGGGCGTCTCCTCGGCCAGGCGCACGTCGAGCTGGGTCGTCGACCGCCAGGCGCCGGCGGTGAGCAGCAGGTCGCCGCGTCGGACCTCCTCAGCCGCGATCCCGCGGAGGTTGACCGCGACGCGGGCGACGGCGGCGATGGCGTCGCGCGGCTCCTCGAGCGACTGCAGGCCGCGCACGGTGACGGGCCGCTCGCGCCCCGAGGTGTCGTGCAGGACGAGCTCGTCGCCCGTGCGGATCGTGCCCTCGCCGAGGGTTCCGGTGACGACGGTTCCGGCGCCGCGGATCGTGAACGACCGGTCGACCCACAGGCGGGTGCGGCCGTCGACCACGGGTGCCGGCAGCCCGGCCACGAGTGCGTCGAGCGACTCACGCAGCTCGTCGAGACCCGCTCCGCTGCGGGCCGAGACCGCGACTGCGCGGCAGCCGGCCAGCGACGAACTGCTCACGCGCTCAACGGCATCCGCCATCGCCGGAACGGGGTCGGCGAGGTCGCTGCGCGTCACGACGACAAGTCCGTGTGTCAGGCCCAGCGCGTCGACGGCCGCGAGGTGCTCGGTCGTCTGGGCACGCCACCCCTCGTCGGCTGCGACGACGAGCAGCACCGCCGGGACCGGGCCCAGCCCGGCGAGCATGTTGCCGATGAAGCGCTCGTGGCCCGGGACGTCGACGAACGCGACCTGCTCGCCCGAGGGGAGCGTCGTCCACGCGTACCCGAGGTCGATGGTGAGGCCGCGGCGGTGCTCCTCGGCCCACCGGTCGGGCTCGATGCCGGTGAGCGCCCTGACGAGCGTCGACTTGCCGTGGTCGACGTGACCCGCGGTGGCGATGACGCGCACGTCAGTCGCCGCGAGCCAGGGCCGCCAGCACGGCTCGCTCGATGTCACCGTCGGAATCCGCTGGGACACAGCGCAGGTCGACGAGGCACCTCCCGCGCTCGACCCGAGCCACGACTCCGGGATCACCGGTGCGCAGGCGCTCGGCGCACTGCTCGGGCAGGGCGACCGCCCAGCCGGGCAGCGGCACGCCGGGCGCGCCGCCCCCACCGACGCGCCCCTCGACCTGCACCACCGCACCGCCCACGGCCTCGGCGAGCCGCTCGGCGCGGGACCGCAGCCGGTCCGGTTCGGCGTGGAGGTAGGCAGTGACGGGGGGCACCGGTCCGCGCAGCGTCGCCTCGAGGGCAGCCAGGGTCAGCTTGTCGACACGCAGCGCCCGGGCCAGCGGGTGCCGGCGCAGGCGCTCGACCGTGCCGGAGTCACCGAGCACGAGTCCGGCCTGCGGGCCGCCGAGCAGCTTGTCGCCGCTGGCCGTGACGATCGTGGCGCCCGCCGCGAGCGTCGAGGCGGCGTCGGGCTCGTCGGGCAGCAGCGGGTCGTGCCGCAGCAGCCCGCTGCCGATGTCGACGACGAGCGGCACCCGCGCACCGTCGGGGCTCGTGACCCCGGCGAGCTGCTCGACCGAGGCAGCGCTCGTGAAGCCCTCGACCCGGAAGTTGCTCGGGTGCACCTTGAGGATGCACCCGGTGTCGGGACCGACCGCGGCGGCGTAGTCGTCGACGGTGGTGCGGTTGGTCGTGCCGACCTCGCGCAGCCGCGCGCCGGTGGACTCTATGAGGTCGGGCAGCCTGAAGCCGTCGCCGATCTCGACCATCTCGCCGCGGCTGACGAGCACCTCGCGTCCGGCCGCGAGCGCCGTCGTGGCGAGCACGAGCGCGGCGGCGCCGTTGTTGACGACGAGCGCGCCGCCGGCGGCGGGCACGGCGTCGCCCAGGGCAGCCAGGGTGCCGCGACCGCGCCGGGCCCGCGCACCGGTGGCCACGTCGTACTCGACGTCGACGTAGCCTGCGGCAGCGGTCACCGCCTCGATCGCCGCTGCCGACAACGGAGCCCGGCCGACGTTGGTGTGCACGACCACCCCCGTCGCGTTGAGGAGCGGCCGCAGGGTCGTCGCGCGGGACGGCAGGGCCGCGCGCGCGGCGTCGGCGACCTCGCCCGGCTCGATCTCCCCGGTGCGGGCCCGGCCCTGCGCCACGCGTACGGCGGCCTTGACGACGTCGGCGCCGTGCCGCGTGACCGCGGCGGCGAGCACCGGGTCGGCGAGCAGCGCGTCGGTGCGCGGGATGCGCCGCCGTGGGTCGGTCTGCGTCACGCCGCCCTCCTCGAAAAGTGCTGTGGCGGAGGTGGACGGGAATCGAACCCGCCAGACCGAGATGCTCGGTCTCACCGGTTTTGAAGACCGTGGGGACCACCAGGTGCCCAGACACCTCCACGGGCCACCGTACCCATCGCGTGCTCGGGCCACTCGCCGACCTACGGTGTGGGTATGAGCGGGCTCGTGGAGCAAGTGAGACTGACCCAGTTCGCGCACGGCGGCGGCTGTGCCTGCAAGATCCCGCCGGGCGAGCTCGAGGAGATGGTGCGCGACCTCACGGGCGCGAGCCACCCCGACCTGCTCGTCGGCCTCGACTCCGGGGACGACGCGGCGGCCGTGCGCATCGAGGGCGGGGTGGCGGTGCTCGCGACGGCCGACTTCTTCACCCCCGTCGTCGACGACCCGTACGACTGGGGACGCATCGCCGCAGCCAACGCCCTCTCCGACGTGTACGCGATGGGTGGCCGCCCGGTGCTCGCCGTCAACCTGCTCGGCTGGCCGCGCGGCGTCCTCCCGATCGAGCTCGCGGCGGAGGTGCTGCGCGGCGGCCTCGACGTCGGGCGCCTTGCTGGCTGTCCGGTCGCCGGCGGCCACAGCATCGACGACCCCGAGCCGAAGTACGGCATGGCGGTGACGGGCATCGCCGACCCGGAACGCCTGCTGCGCAACGACGCCGCCGTCGCCGGACTACCTCTCAGCCTCACCAAGCCGCTCGGGGTCGGCGTGCTCAACAACCGGCATAAGGCGACCGGCGAGGTGTTCCCGCACGCGGTCGCGTCGATGGTGGCCCTCAACGACGTCGCGAGCCGGGCTGCCGTTGCGGCCGGCGTGCGCGCGGCGACGGACGTCACGGGCTTCGGCCTGCTGGGCCACCTCTACAAGATGGCCCGCGCCTCGGGAGTCTCAGCCGTCGTCGACGCGGCGGCCGTGCCCTATCTCGACGGGGCCCGCGAGTCGCTCGCGGCGGGCTTCGTGCCCGGCGGCAGCCGCCGCAACCTCGACTGGGTGCGACCGCACCTCGACGCGAGGGTCGGGGACGACGAGCTCGTGCTGCTCGCCGACGCCCAGACGAGCGGCGGCCTCCTCGTCGCCGGCGAGGTGCCCGGCGGCATCGTCGTCGGTGAGCTCGTGCCCCGTGGCGATCACGTGATCAGAGTCCGGTGAGCAGGGTCGACGACGCGCTGCAGGAAGCTCGTCGCCTCCTCGACCGCCTCACGCCCGGGGAGGCGTGGGCGGAGGCACGCTCCGGCGCACTCCTCGTCGACACGCGTACGGCAGCACAGCGCGCATCGGACTGGGCCGGGCCACTGACGTCGTCGGAGGGGTCGAGGCATGGCTCGCGGCCGGGCTGCCGCTGTCAGCCGACCCCGCCGACGTGCGCGAGTAGCTCAGTCGGCTCAGTCGGCTCAGCTCCGCACAGTGTCGGGGCGACCTCGACGGCCTCCGCGGGCACCGCGCGCGTCGACGGACTCGGCCCCGTCGACCGCCCGCGGTTTCTTCGTGACGAGCGGCAGCACGAGCGCCACGAGCGTGATGATGCCGATGACCGTGAAACCGAGGTTGTACGCCTTGTCGCTGCCGATGAGCGAGGCGATGAGGAGCGGGCCGACGACGCCGCCGATGCTCCAGCCGATGAGCATGAGGCCGTAGATCGCGCCGACGTTCTTGACGCCGAAGAACGTGCCTGCGGTCGACGGCATCGTGCCGAACCCGCCGCCGTAGCAGGTGTAGACGAGGGCCGCGAGGACGGCGAACATCGCCGGGTTGGCGGCGTGCGGGATGAGGAGCAGGCAGACGCCCTGGATGCCGAGGATGCCGAGGAAGGCCGGCATCTTGCCGAGCATGTCGGACAGCCAGCCCCAGAGGATGCGGCCGGCGCCGTTGAAGAGGCCGAGCACGCCGACCAAGGCCGCGGCGCTGGTGGCGGAGTAGCCCGCGACGTCGCTGGCCGTGCCGGCGGCGACGGCGATGAGCGAGATGCCCGCCGTGACACTCATCGTGAGGATGGCGGTGAGCAGGTACCACTGCTTGGTGTGCAGGGCCTCGCTGGGCGTGAAGTCACGCGTCGTCGTGGCGGGGCCGGCCGCCGCAGCCTTCGTGCCGGCGCCCCAGTCGGCTCGCACCGCGGGGTTGCGGAACACCGACGTGCAGATGAGCAGGATGACGAGGTAGCCGATGCCCAGCCAGAGGAAGGCCTTGGTGGGCACGCTGGGCGAGTTGTCGATGAGCGCCTGGCCGACGGGTGCCGTGACCACCGCACCGAAGCCGAACCCGGCGACGGCGAGACCGGTGATGAGGCCCGGCTTGTCGGGGAACCACTTCTGCAGCATGGCGATCGGGACGATGTAGACCATGCCGAGGCCGAAGCCGCCGATGACGCCGTAGCCGAGGACGAGCAGCCAGAAGGCGTCGGGCGACTGGGCGAACGAGGCGAGGATGACGCCGACGGCGTAGATGATGCCGCCGGTCATCGCCACGACGCGTGGGCCGCGGGCGTCCTGGAGGCGGCCGCCGACGTAGCTGCCGACGAAGATCATGCCGATGACGACGCTGAACGGCACGGCGGCCTTGGACTTGGACCACCCGAACGCCGCATCACTCTGCAGCGCCTTGGCGAAGACGCTCCATGCGTAGACGGAGCCGATGGCCAGCTGGACGAGCACGGCGCACACGAGGATCACCCAGCGGTTCGCGCCCCGGCCGGTGGTGTCCGGCCCCTGTTCCAGGCCTGTGTCGGTCCTGCTCACAGCACTTCCCCTTTCCGGTGGTCCGGCGGCGCGTCGTTGCGCCGTCGGGGGCGGCGCTTCAGCGCGCCGTGGTGATGGAGTCGTTGACGATGCCCTTCGCCCGGCGCGCCTCGAGGCGCTCGCGCTGTGGCTCGACGGTGTACTTGGGGTCGATCGCAGAGGTCATACCCGCCTCGAAGACCCCGAAGCGGGTGCAGGCCGAGCCGGCCATGAGGGCCAGGCCGCTCAGGGCCGCTCCGACACGCGTACGCCCGAGGGTGACGGCGCCGACGGCGCCGGCGATGGTCAGCACCTTGCTCGCCCTGAGCAGCCGGGCGGCCTTGCCGGTGCGGAGCGGCTCGGAGAGGGTCGGGCCGAGCCGGTCCTGCATGCGTTCGAAGGCGAGGGTCTCGACGACCGCGCTCACGGCTGCGAGCCGGCGCGCCGGACCGTTCTGCCGGGAAGGCACCGTGAGCAGCGCGAGACCGGATGCGGCGAGGTTGGCCGAGCTGACGAAGACGAACGGCAGCTCACGGTAGGACTCGTGCCAGGTGGGCGTCGCCGTGTCGGCGAGCAGCACGGCCGTGTACGCGGCGAGCGGCGGCGCGAAGAGCGCCGAGCCTGCTGTCGCCGGGCCGTCGGCGATCTCGAGCATCCGGCTCACGCGGGCGAGCGCTGTGCCGGGCCCGGTTGTGCCGGAACGACTTTCGATGAGGGCTTGACCGAGCTCCGATGCGAGCGCGAGCCCCGAGAAACCACTGAAGGCGGTGAGGATCCACGAGCCGACCGACATCGGCGAGGTGAGCTTGACGGTGCGCATCATGTTCAGCGCGCGGCTGGGCTTGCCGAGGTCCTTGGCGAGCGCCGCACCACCGAGGGCGGCCGCGCCGACGGCTCCGATGCGACCCGCGCGTCTCAGGGCGGGGTAGCCGAGCACCTTGCCGCCGGCTGCGAGCAGCGCCGAGCCGCCCGCGACGCCGCCGAGGAAGAGGTACGCCGCGATCTCCTTCTCCCAGGGCGCCGGCTTGACGATGTGGCGGCCGTAGTAGCTGTCGAACTGCGCGTCGGGCACCATGAGCGACTCGTCGCGGCGCCGCCGCCCGCCGTTCTGGCCGGCCTGGTGGCTGCCGTCGCGGGCGTTGCCGTGGCTCGCGACGTCTCGCCGCCGCTCCTTCTCGGGCGGCCGGTCGGCGTCGAACGGGTTGGTCGTCATCGCTTCCTCCCGACGAACGCGGCCGCCGCCATGCCGAGCATCGCAAGGCCTGCCATGCCGGCCTTGCGGAACATGTCGGGAAGGTCGGCCGTCGTGACCCGGGGGTCGGGCGGCAGGCCGTAGACCTCCGGCTCGTCGAGCAGCAGGAACACCGAGCCGGTGCCTCCGACGCCGTCGTTTACGTCGGCGCCGTAGAGCCGCGCCTCGGTGTAGCCGAGCTCGTGCAGCTCGGTCACGCGGGCCTGGGCGGTGGCCCGCATGTCGGCGAGGTCGCCGAACTTGATGGATGTCGTCGGGCACGCCTTGGCGCACGCGGGCGTCTGGCCGTCGCCGAGGCGGTCGTAGCAGAGGGTGCACTTCTGGGCGATGCCGACGTTCTTGACCTCGCCGTTGTGGGCCGGGTCGGCGCCGCCGCCGTTGATCGTGATGCCGTGCGACTGCCGGCCGCCCTCGTGGCCCTCGTCGCCGCGGCGGCGCTCGATGACGCCGAAGGGGCAGGCGGCGACGCAGTAGCCGCAGCCGTTGCAGACGTCGTCCTGCACGACGACGGTGCCGAACTCGGTGCGGAAGAGGGAGCCCGTGGGGCACACGTCGAGGCAGGCGGCGTGCGTGCAGTGCTTGCACACGTCGGACGCCATGAGCCAGCGCACGTCGGGCACGGCCGTGTCGGTGGGGCCGGGTCCCGCCGCGGCGCCGGAGCGGACCTCGCCGGGAGCCTCGAGCGTGGCGGTGGCCGTCGCCGAGTCCCGCACCGTCGGCATGCCGAGCTGGACGAGGCGACGACCCGACTCCCTCGCCTTCTCGATGCGGTCGGTGCTCTGCTCGACGAACGCGACGTGGCGCCACGTGCTCGCCCCGAGCGCGCCGGTGTTGTCGTAGGACTGGTTCAGCAGGTCGAGGCCGTCCTCGGGGATGCCGTTCCACTCCTTGCAGGCGACCTCGCACGCCTTGCACCCGATGCAGATCGAGGTGTCGGTGAAGAAGCCCTTGCGCGGCTCGTGGCGGTCCCACGCCGCGTCCGCCGCAGGGTCGGTGGGACCGGACAGCTGGTTGCGCCAGAAGGCCACGTCTCAGCCCTCCTTCTTCGTCGTGGTCGCCGTCCCGGGAACCGACTCGGGGTGTCCGGTGCGCAGCTCGTTGCCCGTCATGGCGGTCGAACCGGACCGCGACTGGTACTCGGCGACGAACCGCAGCAGGGCCTCACCGGTCGGACGCCGGCCGGGCACGATGTCGCACGAGCCGGCCTTGCTCTCCTGGATCTGCACGTTGGGGTCGAGTGCGACGCCGAGCAGGTCGTTGGCGGCGTCACCGCTGACGACGGCGGCGCTGCCGACACCCCAGTGGTAGGGCAGGCCGACCTGGTGGACGGTGCGGCCCCGGATGACCAGCGGCGTCATGCGCTCGGTGACGAGCACGCGGGCCTCGACGGCGGTGCGGGCCGAGACGATCGTCGCCCAGCCGCCCGGCTCGAGCCCTCGCTCCTTCGCGAGCTCGGGCGAGACCTCGCAGAAGAACTCGGGCTGCAGCTCGGACAGGTAGGGCAGGAAGCGGCTCATCCCGCCGGCCGTGTGGTGCTCGGTCAGGCGGTAGGTCGTGAAGACGTACGGGTAGACGTCGGCGCCGGGCTCGTCGCCTGAGGGGCTCCACAGGTTGTCCTTGCGCGGGAAGACGCGGCGCGCCGGGTTGGACTGCTGGTGGTAGAGCGGGTTGCGGACGGGGCTCTCCTGCGGCTCGTAGTGGGTCGGCAGCGGCCCGTCGAGCATGCCCTTCGGCGTGTAGAGCCAGCCCTTGCCGTCGGCCTGCATGATGAACGGGTCATCGCCGGCGAGGCCGTCGGGGCCGCCCGTCCCGGGCTCGGGCCGGTAGCTCGGCGCCTTCGCGACCGGGAAGTCCGGCACGTCGTGGCCCACCCACTTCTGCTCGTCGGCGTCCCACCACACGTACTTCTTGCGCTCGCTCCACGGGTTGCCCTCGGGGTCGGCCGAGGCGCGGTTGTAGAGGATGCGGCGGTTGGCGGGCCACGCCCAGCCCCAGTCCAGGGCGGTGAGGTCCTGCTCGCGCCCGGGCCGTCGGTTGGCGGCCTTGTTGACGCCGCCGGCATAGACGCCGGTGTAGATCCAGCACCCGCCGCTGGTCGACCCGTCGGCCTTCATCTCGGTGAAGGCAGAGAGTGGCTGGCCCGCCTTGTCGCCCGTCAGGTGACGCCCGTTGACCTCGGCGAGCACGGCCTCGGCGTCGATCTCGCCGTCGGCATCGAGGGGATAGTCCCACGTGAGGTCGAGCAGCGGCCGGTCGCGAGGGTCGTCGGAGTCTGCGAGGATCTCGCGCACGCGCCGACCGAGCTCGTAGAAGAACTCGAGCTCGCTCTGGGCCTCGCCGGGCGGGGCGACCGCCTTGTGGTGCCACTGGAGCATCCGCTGCGTCTGGGTGAACGACCCGGCCTTCTCGGTGTGGGCCGCAGCCGGGAGGAAGAACACCTCGGTCTGGATGTCCTCGGGTCGCATCTCGCCGGTGGCGATCTCGGGTCCGTCCTTCCAGAACGTCGCCGACTCGATCATCGCGAAGTCGCGCACGACGAGCCACTTCAGGTGGCTCATGGCCTGGCGCTGCATGCGTCCGTGCGCCGACCCGACGGCCGGGTTCTGGCCGAGGAGGAAGTAGCCCTCGACCTGGTCGTCGAGCATCGCCATCGTCGTCTGGTAGGTGCCGTGGGCGCCGGAGAGCCGGGGCAGGTAGTCGAAGCACCAGTCGTTCTCGGCGGTCGCGGCCTTGCCCCACCACGCCTTGAGGAGGCTGACGGCATACGTGTCGGCGTTGGCCCAGAAGCCCTTCTGCTCCTTGCTGCCGATCGCGTTCACGTACTCGTCCCACGTGTCGTGGAGTCCGGCCACCGGCATCGCGAGGTAGCCGGGGAGGATGTTGTAGAGGGTCGGGATGTCGGTGGAGCCCTGGATGCTGGCGTGCCCGCGCAGCGCCATGATGCCGCCGCCGGGGCGGCCCATGTTGCCGAGCAGCAGCTGCACGATCGCCGCGGTGCGGATGAACTGCGCGCCGAGCGTGTGCTGGGTCCAGCCGACGGCGTAGACGAACGCGGTCGTGCGGTCGCGCCCGCTGTTCTCGGTGACGGCCTTCGCGAGGTACGCGAAGTCGTCGACGCTGACGCCGCACGTGTCGGCGACCATCTCGGGCGTGTAGCGCGAGTAGTGCCGCCTGAGGATCTGGAAGACGCACCGCGGGTCCTGCAGCGTCTCGTCGCGCAGCACGCGGGCGTGCTCGAGCGCGGGCCCGCCGGAGCCGTGCTCGTCGCCGGCCGCCCGCTCGGACTTGCTGTGGCCGTGCTCGTGCGCACCGTCGCCGCCGCCCTCGTGCCCGGCGGCGGGCCCGCCGATGGTGCCCGGTGACGGGTCGCCGTCCTCCTCGCCGTCCTCGGACGTCGCGTACGCCCACGTGTCGGGGGCGTACTGTCCCGTCTCGTCGTCGTAGCCGGAGAAGAGCCCGTCGAGGTCCTCGGTGTCCTGGAACTTCTCGCTGACGAGGGTCGCGGCGTTGGTGTACGCGACGACGTACTCCTTGAAGTACAGCCCGCCCTCGAGGATGTGGTTGATGAGGGCGCCGAGCAGCACGACGTCGCTGCCCGCCCGGATCGGGATGTGCTTGTCGGACGTCGCCGACGTACGCGTGAAGCGCGGGTCGACGTGGATCACCTTGGCACCCTTGAGGCGAGCCTCCGTCACCCACTGGTACGCCACCGGGTGGCACTCGGCCATGTTGGAACCCTGGATGACGATGCAGTCAGCGTTGGAGAGATCCTGCACGTACTGTGTCGCGCCGCCGCGCCCGAACGAGGACCCCAGACTGGGGACCGTGGAGGAGTGTCAAATACGGGCCTGGTTCTCGATCTGGATCGCTCCGGCCGCGGTGAACAGCTTCTTGATGAGGTAGTTCTCCTCGTTGTCGAGCGTCGCGCCGCCGAGCGAGGCGATGCCCATCGTGCGCCGGAGCGGGCGGCCCTTCTCGTCGTGGTCCTGCCAGCCGGCCCGGCGGCTCTCGACGAAGCGCTGCGCGATCATCTCGACGGCCGTGGCCCGCGGCATACGCTCCCAGTCGGTGCCGCCCGGACGGCGATAGAGCACCTCGCGCACGCGGGTCGGGTTGTTGACGAGCTGCTCGCTCGCGGAACCCTTGGGGCACAGGCGGCCCCGCGAGACCGGCGAGTCGGGGTCGCCCTCGATCTGCACGACCTTCTCGTCCTTGACGTACACCTTCTGGCCGCAGCCGACGGCGCAGTACGGGCAGACGCTCTGCACGACGCGGTCGGCCGTGGACGTGCGCGGCTGCAGGGTGCGCGTGCGCTCGGACGTCACGGCCGGGCCCCGGCCGAGGAAGTCACCGGAACGGACCTGCCGCAGCACGGGCCACGACAAGAACGTCTTCTTCGCCTCCATGGCGCCACCTTTCGCGGCGTGCGCGCACGCCGGCCGAGTATCACGACCTCTCGTACCTCTGTATTCCCACAAGGCACGCTGTCGTAACCACCCTAGGCACGCGGACGCCCGAAAAGGCGGATAGGCGCCCCACCTAGAATCGAGGCCGATGAGAACGCGAGGGGTGGCCGGCGGGCTGCTGCGCTGGGGGCCACACGGTGGCGTCCACCGGGTCGCGCTGCGCGCCGGGGTGTCGGTGCTGGTCCCGTTGCTCGTGCTCGTCCTGTTCGGCCGCGTCGAGTGGACGCCGTATGCCGCGTTCGGCGCCTTCACGTCGCTGTACGGGCGCAACGACGCCCGGGCGCAGCGGGCCGGCATGCAGGTCGTGGCCGGCGTGGCCCTGACGGTCGCCGTCACCCTCGGGGCGCTCGTCTCGCTCGCACCCGACTCGCGCTGGCTCGTCGTGCCGCTGGGCGCGCTGCTCGCCGCGGCCGGGTCGCTCACGTCGGACGCCTACCGCTGGCACCCTCCGGGCCCGCTCTTCCTCGTCTTCGCCTTCACGGTCTGCGCCATGGTGCCGGCCACCCCCGTGACGGTCCTGGTCGCTGCCGCCGTCTCGGCCGCGAGCGTCCTCTTCTCACTGGCTGTGTCGCACGTCGGCGTCCTCCGCGGGCGCGGTGAGTGGCAGCGCCCCGATCTCCCGGCCCCCACCTTCCGCGACGCGCTCGACGCGCCGGGTGCCCGCACCCACCTGCTGCGCCACGTCGCGGCTCTCGGGGCCTCCGGCGCGATCGCGACGGCGCTCGGCTGGGAGCACCCGTACTGGGCGATGGTCGCGGCCGTCGTCGTGCTGTCGGGTCCCGACCTCGCGTCACGGCTCACCCGAGGGCTGCACCGCGTGGTCGGCACGGCCCTCGGCGTCGTCGTGGCCGCGCCCATCCTGCTGTGGTCACCGCAGGGGGCGTGGGCCGTGCTCGTCATCGTCGTGCTCCAGGTGCTCACCGAGCTCGTCGTCGGGCGCAACTACGGCGTCGCCCTGCTCTTCATCACCCCCTTGGCCCTGATGATGGGCCAGCTCGCGCACGCGGCCCCGGTGGGGTCGCTGCTGCGCGACCGCCTCTTCGAGACCGTCCTCGGCGCGCTGGTCGGGGCCGTGGTGCTGCTGCTCACCCCCGACCGACGGTGATTGGGCCGACGAGGCGGCCCGACGGCATACTCGCGTGGTGACGAAGAACCTCAGCGAGCGCATCCCGCGGGACCCCGACCCCGACGGGCTCTACGAGGTCTTCTCGGAGTGGACCGCCGAGCGCGGGCTCACCCTCTACCCCCACCAGGAGGAGGCGTTCCTCGAGGTGCTGAGCGGCAGCAACCTCATCCTGTCGACGCCGACCGGCTCCGGGAAGTCGCTCGTCGCGACCGCCGCCCACTTCACCGCGCTCGCCGAGGACCGCGTCTCCTTCTACACGGCCCCCATCAAGGCCCTGGTGTCGGAGAAGTTCTTCGCCCTCTGCGAGCAGTTCGGCGCCGACAACGTCGGCATGATCACCGGTGACGCGTCCGTCAACGCCGACGCCCCGATCATCTGCTGCACCGCCGAGATCCTCGCGAACATCGCTCTGCGAGAGGGCAGCTCGGCCGACATCGGCCTCGTCGTCATGGACGAGTTCCACTTCTACTCCGAGCCCGACCGAGGCTGGGCCTGGCAGGTGCCGATCCTCGAGCTGCCGCAGGCTCAGTTCGTGCTGATGTCGGCGACCCTCGGCGACGTCACGATGTTCCGCGACGACCTGACCCGCCGCACCGGCCGGTCCACCGGGGTCATCACCGGCACCGAGCGTCCCGTCCCCCTCGAGTTCTCGTATGCCGTCACCCCGCTCCACGAGACCATCGAGGAGCTCCTCGAGAAGGACCGCGCCCCCGTCTACGTCGTGCACTTCACGCAGGCGGCCGCGCTCGAGCGCGCGCAGAGCCTCATGGCCGTGAAGATCACGACCCGCGAGGAGCGCGAGGCCATCGCCACGCGCATCGGCGGCTTCCGCTTCGGCGCCGGCTTCGGGCGCACCCTGTCGCGGCTCGTGCGGCACGGCATCGGCGTGCACCACGCGGGCATGCTGCCGAAGTACCGCCGCCTCGTCGAGCAGCTCGCCCAGGACGGCCTGCTCAAGGTCATCTGCGGCACCGACACGCTCGGGGTCGGCATCAACGTGCCGATCCGCACGGTCCTGCTCACCGGCCTGACGAAGTTCGACGGGACGAAGCAGCGGCTGCTCAAGGCCCGTGAGTTCCACCAGATCGTCGGGCGCGCCGGGCGCGCCGGGTTCGACGCGCGAGGCTGGGTGGTCGCGCAGGCTCCGGAGCACGTCGTCGAGAACCTCCGCGCGGTCGAGAAGGCGGGCGACGACCCCAAGAAGCAGAAGAAGATCCAGCGCAAGAAGGCTCCCGACGGCTTCGTCAACTGGTCGGAGGAGACCTTCGAGCGCCTCATCGCGGCAGAGCCTGAGCCGCTGCAGCCGCGGCTGCGAGTCTCCCACTCGATGCTCGTCAACCTGCTTGCGCGAGAGGGCAACCCGGTCACCCACGCCGTGCGGCTCTTCTCCGACAACCACCATGAGGCCAAGGACCAGCGGCGCCTCCAGCGGCACGCCCTCGTCCTCGCCAAGGAGCTGCTCACCTCCGGCGTCGTCGAGCGGCTCGCCACGGCCGAGTCGTCAGGCCGCCGCCACGCGCTGACGATCGACCTCCAGCGCGACTTCGCCCTCAACCAGCCGCTGGCGCCCTTCGCTCTCGCGGTGATGGACACCCTTGACCCCGAGTCCGACTCCTACGCAAGAGATCTCGTCTCGGTCATCGAGGCGATCCTCGAGGACCCGCGCCAGGTGCTGTGGGCGCAGGAGTTCAAGGCGCGTGGTGAGGCGGTCGCGGCGATGAAGCTCGACGGCGTCGAGTACGAGGAGCGGATGGAACGGCTCGAGGAGGTCAGCTGGCCCAAGCCCTTGGCCGACCTGCTCGAGGTGACCCTGGCGGCCTACCGCCGGACCCACCCGTGGATCTCGGCCGACGCGCTCTCCGCCAAGTCGGTGGTGCGCGAGATGTACGAGCGCGGCATGACCTTCAACGAGTTCATCTCGTACTACGGCCTCTCCAGGTCGGAGGGGCTCGTCCTGCGCTACCTCACCGACGCGTACCGGGCCCTACGGCACACGGTGCCCGAGTCGCACCGCACGGAGGAGCTCGAGGACGTCATCGAGTGGCTCGGCGAGCTCGTGCGCCAGACCGACTCGAGCCTGCTCGACGAGTGGGAGGACCTCGTCAACCCGAGCGAGGCCGTCCTCGCCACCGCCGACGTGGCCCCGCCCGCGCGGCCGATCACGGCCAACGAACGTGCGTTCACGGTCATGATCCGCAACGCGATGTTCCACCGGGTCGAGCTCGCCGCCCGCGACGAGTGGGAGGCGCTCGGCGAGCTCGAGGCCCGCGTCGCCGAGCTGACCGACCCACCGCAGAAGGTCGTGATGGACGCCGACGCGTGGAACGAGGCCCTCGGCGCCTACTACGACGAGCACGACGCCATCGCGACCGACCAGGGCGCCCGCTCCCCCGCCCTGCTGCAGGTCGAGAAGGCGCCCCGCGAGTGGCGACTGCGCCAGGTCGTCGTCGACCCCGACGACGACCGCGACTGGGGCATCACGGCAGTCGTCGACCTCGCGGCGAGCGACGAGGCCGGGGCCGCGGTGCTCACGGTCACGGCGTTCGAGCGCCTCGGCGGCTGAGCCGACCGGGCGTTCCCCGTCAGGTTCCCGACTCGGCGAGCCGCTTGAGCTCGGCCATCGCGCCCGTCGTCTGTGCCGGCAGCTGGCGCCTGATCATCGGCGTGAACACCTTGCCGAGGCCCTTGGTGTCGATGGTGACGGTGTGGGTCAGCGTGGTCTGGTCGGGCATCGCCCCGGGTGCGACGTCGAAGTCGACGGTGACGTCCATCATCTTGTCGGTGAAGCGGTTGGTCAGCTTGCGGTCCTGCTCGCGCGCGACGACCGAGCCGTCCATGACGCCGGTGCGGCTGCCGTCCTTGTAGTGGTACTTGAGGCGCGTGCCGACAGCCGTCGGACCGCCGGAGACGTTGTCGAGCTGCGTGCACCGCTTGAGCCACTCAGGGGCCCTGGTGACGTCGTCGAGGATGGCGAAGACCGCTGCGGGAGAGGCGTTCACGGTCTCGGTGTGGGAGTAGTCGGGCATGGTCCATGCTCCCACCACGGATAGGTTGGGGAGGTGGATCTGCGAACCCGCCCCTACGACCACGACGGCGTCCTCGTCGCACCTGCCGACGGTGGCAACGGCACCGGCGTGCTCGTGCTCTCCGGCTCCAGCGGCCGCGTCGAGACGGAGCGGGCGACGGTGCTCGCCTCGGCCGGGGTGTCGGCCGCCCTCACCTATCGCTGGTTCGGCGGCCCTGGCCTGCCGGCCGCCGTCTGGGAGTACCCGCTCGAGGCCTTCGGCGACGCGGTCGGCACCCTCGCCGCCGAGTGCGAGCGCGTGGTCCTGTTCGGGTCGTCGAAGACCGCCGAAGGTTTTCTCCTGTATGCCGGTGACGACCCCCGGGTCGACGCCGTCGTCGCGCTCGCGCCGAGCCACGTCGCATGGGCCAACGTCGGGCCGGGTCCCGACGGCGAGCTGCGGCCGCAGCACTCCTCGTGGAGCCGGGGCGGCGAGCCGGTCCCGTTCGTGCCCTACGACGACGACGTGGAGGCGCTGGGCGACCCACCGGCATACGCGCCCGTGTATGCCCAGAGCCTGGACACGGCCGCGTCCCTCGTGCCCCGGGCGACCATCGCCGTCGAGCGGTTCTTCGGCGACGTGCTGCTCGTCGCAGGAGGGGACGACCAGGTCTGGCCTGCCGTCGCGTCCGCGCGCGCCATCGAGACGCGGCGCACGGCATACGGGCTGCCGACCAGCGTCGTGACCCACCCCGACGCCGGCCACCGGGTCGTCCTTCCCGGCGAGCAGCCGGCCGCCGGCGGGCAGCGGATGGCGCGGGGCGGCACCGACGCCGCCGACCGCGAGCTGGGCGAGCTGGCGTGGCCCGACATCCTGAGGGTTCTCGACCTGGTCCGCTGAACCGGAACCGCGGCTGAGGACGCCCGCGTGGGTATGTTCTCCAGTGCTCACGGGGACCCCTCGATCGACAGGACACGTGCATGGACTCCACAGACGTCAAGGCCGTCTCTCGGCGGGCCGGTGACCACCCGGCCCTCGAGACGACCGCACGCATCGGCTACGCCGTCAACGGCGTGCTCCACATCGTCATCGGTGCGATCGCCCTGAGGCTCGCGTTCGGGTCGAAGAGCTCCAGCGCGGACCAGTCCGGCGCCCTCGGCTCGATGGCCGATAACGGCTTCGGGGTCTTCGTTCTCTGGGTCGCCGTGGTCGCCTGGCTGGGCCTCGCGATCTGGCAGGTCACCGAGGCGATCTCCGGCGGCCTCGAGACGAGCGACCGGCTCAAGGCGGCCGCCAAGGCCGTCGTCTACCTGGCGCTCTCGTGGACCGCCTTCACGTTCGCGAGCGGCAGCGGCAGGTCGAGCAAGAGCCAGTCGGCCGACTTCACGGCCAGCCTGATGAAGCAGCCGGCCGGCACCTGGCTCGTCGGCGCGGTCGGTCTCGCCATCATCGGCGTCGGCGTCTATCACGTCGTCAAGGGCTGGAAGCGGAAGTTCCTCGAGGACCTCGAGACGCACCCGAGCCCCTGGACGGTCAAGGCCGGCCGCTTCGGTTACATCGCCAAGGGCGTCGCCCTCGCGATCGTGGGCGGCCTCTTCATCCTCGCCGCCGTGCGGCACAAGCCGAGCGAGGCGCGCGGCCTCGACGGCGCGCTGCGCAACCTGCTCGGGGCGCCCGGCGGTCCGGTGCTGCTCGCACTGGTGGCCCTCGGCCTCATCGCGTTCGGCGTCTACAGCTTCGGCCGGGCCCGCCACGCACGCGTCTGACCCAAGCGGTCGCCGGATCTGCGAAAAGCCCGAAACCCGCCCAATCAGGGCGGGTTTCGGGCTTTTTCGCGCTGTCGTGCATCAGGAAGGATCCGGCGCGCTCTGTCTGGTCACGCATCACGAGTGCAGGAGGAGCACCATGAACACGCATTACCTGAACGAGGCCGTCGCACGTCAGCGCACCGCCGACCTGAGCCGCCGGACGCGCCGCGCCCAGCGACCCGTCGTCGACTCGCCGACGACTCCGCGCCGCGGGATCGTCCTCGCTCTCGGGTGGCTCACACGCCCGTCGCCCGTGCCCCGCTCAGCGTGACACGGCCTCCCGGGCCTTCGCGCCCACGCGGCCACTGTCGGTGCGCCGGCGCAGGTAGTGCCACGCGAGGAGACAGCAGACGATGCCGTTGACCGCGCCGACGAGGATGTCGACGAGGTGGTGCATGCCCCGGTAGAGCCGGGCGTAGGCGACGAGGAACGGGATGACGACGCAGACGGCGGTGACGAGCCGGCGCAGCCACGCGCGCTCGATGCGCTGGGCCATGAGGGCGAACGTGAGGTAGAGGGCCGTGGCAGCACCGACGTGGCCGCTGGGGTAGCTCGACGTCGGCGGCGCGGGGTCGAGGTGCGCGACCTTCGGGCGCGGCCGGTCGGCGATCGTCGTCGCGGCGACGAACACGCTGGCCTGCATGGCGATCGCGATGGCGGGCACGACGGCATACCACCACTGCTTGGTGCGCCACCAGATCAGCGCGACGGCGATGACGCAGACGCCGATGATGATCTCGGTGTTGCCGATGCGCGACCAGACCATGGTGATGGAGTTCCACAGCTCGGTGCGGCCGGACGCCACGGACCTGCTGATGTCCTCCTCCCACGGCATCCCGCCGAACGGGCCCGTGATGAGGAAGCCGAAGCCCGTGATCAGGGCGAAGAGGACGAGCGCGGGGACGAGCACCCTCAGCGCGGCGTCACGCAACGCCGACCCGGGGGTCGGCCTGGACGAGTCGATCTCGTAACGGTGGACGAAGGTGTTGTTCACGGGGTGCCTTTCGCTTGCTCGGGCCCGGACAGTCCCTCTGGGGGAGGGGCGTCGTCCGGGCTCTGGGGGTTCCACCCGAGGTATCCGACGTAGGACGCCGAGCCCAGGCCGATGCCGAAGAGCACACCGGCCAGGACGTCTGAGGGGAAGTGCACGCCGAGGAAGACCCGGTCGAGCGCTGTGATGACGACGTATGCCGTGAGGCCGGCCACCAGCCAGCGCCGCGCGGTCGCCGACAGCACCGGCCAGAGCAGCAGCGTCAGCACCGTCGCGATGACCGCCGCGTTGGCAGCGTGGCCCGACGGGAAGCTGTAGCCGGGGGCGTGCGAGACGGGGTCGCTCACGACGGGACGGGCGCGCCGGACGACCTCCTTGAGGACGAGCTGGAGGTTCCAGCCGACCATCATCGTGATGAAGGCCCAGAGGCACCGGGTCGCGAGGTCGCGGTGCCGGCGCCACAGCACGAGGCAGACCCCGGAAGCGACGATGTAGACCCACTTCGGCTGGGTCGCCTCCTGCCAGATCAGCAGGGCGGTCTTGAACCAGGGGTTGTCGCGGGTGATGTCGGTGGCGCCGATGATGAGGCGCTCGTCCAGCTCGATCACCGGCAGGAACTTCTCGCGCACGACGAAGGCCAGCGCCGTCACTGGCACCGCGAAGGCCAGCCCGAACCCGACCGCCTTGAGCAGGCGTCGGCCGCGGCCCGGCGGCCGCGTCGAGATGCGGTGCCGGTCAGCCAACGCGTACCACCAGGGAGTCAGGGATGACCCGTGCGGCGAGCGCGCGGTGCGCGCCGACCGGGTCGCCGTCGATCTCGGCCTCGACCGGACGCTGCGCCTCGACGGTCAGCCGCTCGGCGACGAGTCGGTCGAGACGCTGGTGCCCGGCCCGGTGACGGGTCGCGACGTCGGCCACGACCGAGGCCCAGCCGAGCGCCCCACGAGGAGCCAGGACGACCGCGTCGAGCACACCGTCGTCCACCTTCGCGTCGGGCATCAGCTCGACCCCGCCCTGGAGGGTTCCGCAGTTGCCGACGATGACGGCCGCCGCGTGCCTGCGGACGTCGGAGCCCGTCGCGCCCACGACTCCCTCGCCCCCGTGGGCCTTCACGTCGACCGTGAAGCCGCGACCGGACACCTTCTTGAAGGCAGCCAGGACGTACGCGACCCAACCGACGGCCTCCTTCACCTTCTCGTCGGTGTCGGCCATGATCTCGCCGTCGAGTCCGAAGCCGGTCATGACGAGGAAGACCTCCTCGTCGTCGGCGACACCTGCGGGGCTGTCCTTGGTCGCCCGGCTCGACTCCGGCTCGGGCAGGTCGTCGGCGAGGCGCACGGCGCCGACGTCGATCCGCCGGTCGCGTCCTTCGACGAGGGTCCGGGCCGCCTCGTCGAGGGATCCGACGGGGAGTCCGAGGTTGCGCGCGAGCAGGTTCCCGGTGCCGCCGGGCAGCAGGCCGAGAGCGACGTCCGTGCCGACCAGGGCCGACGCGACCGCGCGAACGGTACCGTCCCCACCGAGCGAGGCGACGACGTCCGCGCCGTCACGCACCGCGTCGCGCGCCTGCTTCTCGCCCGTCTCCTCCGCGGTGGTCTGCACCCAGCGCGGCTCGCCCCATCCGTTGTCGGCACAGATCTTCGCCACGGTCGTCCGGGCGTCGTCGAGGTCGTCGACCCGGTGCGGGTGGTAGACCACGGTGAGACTGCGCCGGGCGGTGGAGAGGTCTGACATGTAGGGATCCTAGGGCTCGGGTCGGAGGTGCGGCGGCCGCGAACTCGACCGGTGGATGACATACCCCGACCCCCCACCCAGCGGACCACCAGCCAGCTTCCAGCAAGCGGCGGACGGTCGGCGGTAGCCTCCGGATCGTGCCCACCATCCGGCGTCGCCTCGCCATCGCCGTGGTCGTCGGCGTGCTCGCCGGGGTCCTCGCCGGGGACCTCGCCCCGCTCGGCGCCGCCGACACCGGACGCGGCCTCCTCGTGCACGCCCTCGCCGGCTTCGTCGTCGGTGGGCTCGCGTTCGCGTTGCCCCTGCTGCTCCACGTGCTCGGCCACGACGCGCCCGCCACCCGCGAGAAGGTCCAGGGCCGCGACGGCGACGCCGCCTGGTACGACGTCGTCGTCATCCTCGTCGGCCTCGCCAGCCTCACCGGTGTCGGCATCCTGCTCGTCGGAGGGCGCCAGCGCGGCAGCGAGGCGCTCGTCGACGCGCTCGTCGGAGTCGGCGCGGTCGCCGTCGGCTGGCTCTGCGTGCACACCGTCTACGTGCTGCGCTACGCGCGCGTGTACTACGCCAGCCCACGCCCGCCGATCGACTTCAACCAGGACGACGACCCGACGTTCTCCGACTTCGCCTACTTCTCGTTCAACCTCGGCATGACCTACCAGGTGTCCGACACGGGGCTGAGCGGTTCCGGGATCCGCCGCGTGGTGCTCGGGCACTGCCTGCTCGCGTACCTGTTCGGCACGGTCGTCATCGCCTCGACGATCAACCTCGTCGCCGGGATCGGCGGGAGCATCGGCTAGAGGCGCTCAGGACATCCCGAGCCGCGACTTCTCGTCCTTGACCCAGAGACCGATCAGCCCACCGAAGTGCGCCATGAACGTGTCGCGCTCGTGCGCCGGGTAGGTCGTGACCACGGTGGCGCGCAGCAGGTTCCGGAACGCGTCCGACTGGACCCACTCGAGCACGGCCGAGTCGAGGTGCGGCAGGTGCTTCTCGCACCACGCCCAGTACTTGTCGGTCTCGAAGTACTCGTCGGCGATGGCGAGGTAGGCGTCGAGCTTCTGCTCGTCGCTGAGGTCGTCGCGGTCGGCGACGTCGAAGTAGCGGCGCATCTCGAGGTCCATCGGCCCCTTGCGGCCGGTGACGACGCAGTAGGCCGACCAGCGCACGAGCGCCTTGATCGCCCACGGGAAGTAGTAGTGCAGCGAGGTGACGGCGACGTCGGGGCACGCGTTGGCGTAGTCGATCGGGTAGACGTCGTCGCCCTTGACGAGCATCTCGCACGAGTTGAACTCCCAGCCGAACATCGCGTTGACGATGCGGCTGATGGCGGCTGCCTGGCGCCCGGCCGACGGTTGCAGGAAGTCGTAGCTCACGGCATACCTGTTGTGCATCGGCTGCTCGGGGCGGAAGTCCATGACCATCGTCTCGGGCCCGATCGACAGCGCACGCGCGAAGTGGTCGTACTCGACGGTCGACTGGAGGTGCATGAGCATCTCGCCGGACTCGTCGTAGGCCTTGACGAGGTCCTTCTCGTCGTTGATGCGCGAGACGCCGCGCCAGCCGCCGCCGTCGAACGGCTTCATGTACATCGGGTAGCCGAGCTTCTGGGCGATCTGCTTGAGGTCGAACGGGCGGTTGTACTTGGCGCTCGTGTAGGCCCACCGGACGTTGTCGACCGGGTTCTTGTAGGGCACCAGCCAGGTCTCGGGGACCTTGAGCCCCAGGCGCATCAGGGCGACGTACGCGCTGTGCTTCTCCATCGACTGGAACGTGAACGGGCTGTTCAGCAGGTACGTGTCGTTCATCAGCGCGGCCTTCTTGAGCCACTCGCGCGGGTGGTAGTACCAGTAGGCCAGGCGGTCGATGACCAGCTCGGTGCGCACCGGCTGGCGCAGGTCGAAGGGCTCGATGGTGAGCCGCTCGCTCGTCAGCTCGTGGGTGACCCCGTCGTCGGTCGTGATCGGCCCGACGAGCTTCAGCAGCTCCTCGAAAGCGGTCGGCCAGTCCTCCTCAGCCCCCAGCAGCAGTCCGATCAGGTGGTTTCGGGTCTCAGCCATGTGCCTCTCCAGGTCGAGGTTTCGGGTGCCCCGATCCTTGCAGCAGTGTCAACAGGAAGGGGTTGAACGCCGCCGCCCAGTCGCGCCAGTCGTGCCGGCCCGGCAGCTCGTGAAAGGCGACGTCGTGGCCGGTGCGCGCGAGCACCTCGGCCATCTGCCGGTTGTTGGTGAGGTTGCCCTCGTCGGTGTTGCAGGTCATCACGATGCGCGCGCTCGTGCGGCGCCTGCGGGCGCGGCGCACGCTCGTGACGAAGGCGGTGACACGGTCCCAGAACTCGAAGTCCTCCTCGTCGTCGAGCCGCTTGCGGAAGAAGGAGCCCGACTGCAGGAACAGCGCCCCGAACGTGCCCGGGTGGCGCCACTCGGCCTGAAGCGAGGCGAGCCCGCCGAGGCTCGCCCCCATGAGGGTGGGTCTGCCAGCGCTCGCGTATGCCGTGTGGACCGCCGGCAGCACGTGCTGGGTGAGCGCGTCGGCCCAGTCGGGGTTCGCTGCGTAGCGCTCGTTGCGCGGACCGGGCTCGAGGAGCGCCACGCGGGTGGGTGGGATGCGTTCGGCCGCGGTGGCGGCGCGGAGGGTGGAGACGAGGTGCGCGCGGCGGGAGTACTCCGGACCGTCGTGCGCGACGAGCAGCGGCAGCGGGTCCCGACGGCGCGTGCCCACCGGCGTGACGACGACGACCTCGACGTCTCCCACCGGCGTGTCGGTCACTGTCAGCTTGTTCCGCGCCATGGGCGTGACCCTAGATCGAAGCAGAGACGGTCGGCGACGACCAGACAGTCCTCTCGTTTCGTTCCCCACGAGATGGGTTGTCGGGCAGCGTGATTCGTTGTCCCCAGATGGGTCGCAGCCCTTGCCATGTTGTCGAACATTTGTTCTGCATATCTGCTTAGGTGAAGTCCGGTATGCCGGTTTCTGGCTTGAGGAGGTCCTTGAGTGGGTGCGGGCTGGTGTCGACGGCTTGCTCGAGCAGCCGGTAGAAGAGCAGCCCGCGGGACTTGGCGTTGCGGCGGTTGAACCGGAACGTGTACTCGTCGAGGTAGTACGGCAGGTGGGCTTCCTCGACGCGGAAGTGCAGGGTGCCGATGAGCCAGCGCTTGAGCAGCGAGGCGACCAGGTGCACGCCGGGCAGCACGCTGGCCTTGTCGATGGCCGTGTAGCCGAGGGTGAACTCATGGCGGTAGCCGAGGTCGGCGAGCCGGCGCAGGGTGCGGGCACCATCGGTGCGGATCGTGGATCCGGGCTCGATGACGGTGGTGGCGAAGTCGACCAGCTGGGTCGTGCCGGGGTGGTCCGCGACGGCGAGCCGGACCCGGCCCAAGCGGCGGGTTTCGTTGTGTTCTATGGCGATCATGACTGCGACCTTGTCGCCGTAGCCGGCGCGGCCGCGGGTGACGCCGCCGATCATGGTCTCGTCGAGCTCGACGATCCCGGACAGCTTGTCCCGTTCCGGGCGGACCATCGCGCGGCGCAGCTTGTGCATCCACGCCCACGCGGTCTCGTAGGAGCCGAACCCGAGGACGCGCTGCAGCCCGAGCGCGGACATTCCGTTCTTCTGCGAGGTCAGGAACCAGATTGCAGCGAACCAGGTCGACAGCGGCGTGCGCGTGCGGTCGAAGATCGTTCCGGCCGTCACCGACGTGCGCCGCCCACACGCGCGGCACATCCACAACCCCGCGCCGGTCCGCCAGTACTCCCGCGCCCCACACTTCGGGCAGACGAACCCATCCGGCCACCGCAGACCCGCGAGGTAGTCCAAGCAGGACTGGTTGTCCGGGAACCACTCCAGCAGCTGCTGGTACGTCGACGGGTAGTCCACGCCCCGAACCGGATTCGCGGTCATCCACAAATTCTACTTCACCCAAGCAGATATGCAGAACATTTGTTCTACTGGAGGTAGGGCAACGAGCAGACAGGGGAGGTGGCCGTATGCCGTACATCGCGTCCTCGCGAGCCTCCGCCGGCCTGCTCGGTGGCGGACTACCTCGGGTGCTGGACGTGACCTGGATGCGTGACTCCGAGGGTGTCGGCGGTTCACTGCGGCCGGTCGTCTCGGTCCTGTCGGCCGGGTTCGTCGGCGAGGTGGACTACGACGCAGCCGTGGTGGGTCACCGTGGCGCGCCCCGGGTCGATGACGCGCGTGCTGGTTCGGTCGAGGTGACCGAGACGCTGCTGCGGGCGGGTGAGCGGGTGATGGCGCGGGTCGAGGCGCTCGAGGCGGCCAAGGCCCGCGTCGAGGCGGACCTGATCGCCGCCTACGGGGCGTTGCACACCATCCAGGAGCAGCAGATCGCGGCGTTGCCGGCGGGGTCGTCGCGGCGGGCTGCGGGGCTGGTGTCGGCCGAGCGGGTCGTCGCGGAGGAGATCGCGCTGGCGACGGGGGTCGGCGCCGGTGAGGTGGGGCGGCGGCTGACGTTGGCGACGGCCCCACGGCGGCACCGGCGTCTGCTGGCGGCGCTGCGTGAGGGCGGCACGTCGCTCTACCGGGCGGTGCAGGTGGCGTGCGAGACGGTGCAGCTCTCGGATGGGGACGTCGCGGTGGTGGAGGAGGCGGTGCTCGCCCCGTCTCGGGACGGGCGGCCGGTGGGGCAGCGGACGTTCTCGGCCCGGTTGCGGCGGGCGGTGGCCTCGGTCGACACCCGCGGCGCCCAGGAGCGACACCACGAGGCCAAGGCCCGGCGGGGTGTGTTCGGGCGGATGGTCGAGGACGGTATGGGCTGCCTGACGATCACCGCGGACGCGGGCACGGTCGCGGCCGTCATGGACCGGCTCGACACCACCGCCCGCAACCTGCGCGGCACTGGCGACCCGCGGACGCTGGAGCAGCTGCGCTGCGACCTGGCCACCGAAGCCCTGCTTCGCAACGCGCTGACCTCGGGCGACGCCGGCCCGTTCGGCGGCGCCCCGACCACGGCCACGGGCGCGGCCGACGCCGCGGTCGGCGCCGCGGGTCCGGCCGCTGTGCCGACGCCGTTCACCGGTGACGCGGCGGCGCGGGTGTGGCTGGTCGTGCCGTTCGAGGTCGCCACCGGCCAGAGCGACGCCGCGTGCGAGCTGCCCGGGCACGGCTGGGTCACCGCCGCCCACGCCCGCGAGATCATGACCCGCCCCGGGTCGGTGTGGCAGACCCTGCCGGTCGACCTGCGCGACGGCCACGCGATCAACCGCCCCACGAAGAGCTACCGGCCGACTCCGGCGATGGTCGAGCACGTCCGGGCCGTCGACGGCACCTGCCGCGGACCCGACTGCCACGTCCCCGCGAGCCGCTGCGACCTCGACCACGAGACGCCGTGGCCCGCCGGTGAGACGTCCGTGACGAACTTCCACGCCAAGGAACGTCGACACCACAACCTCAAGACCCACCGCATCTGGACCAGCACCCCCGTCGCGGACGGCGGCTTGCAGTGGACCACCCTCACCGGCCGCAGCTACACCACCTACCCCAAGGACTGGCGCGAGGGACTCGACCCGCCACGCGACGCGAGCCGCCCACGACGCCCACCGGTCGACGACGATCCTCCGCCGTTCTGACGTTCGCGCTGCGATGCCCTTCGGGCCGGGCCGCGCTCCCGACCGCACGAACCGGTCGGGAGCGCACGCGCCCGTTCACGCATACCCGGACCACTCCCCGATCGGTTGGGATGGCTGGGGCTCATTCGCCGTCGGCCGGCGCGGACGTGTCCGGCACACCGAGCACGATGCGTGTGCCGGGCGGCGCCGACTGCACGAGCCGCAGCCGGGCCAGGGCCGGGTGGGCGTCGAGCAGCTTGGCGCCGTTGGCGAGCGAACGCAGCGCAGCCGTCTCTGCCCGAGCCGCCTCGAGCTGGGCCTCCCCACGACGTCGCGCCGTCGCGAGCTCGGCCGCGGCAGCCCGCAGCTCGACCGGCACGATGACGTCCTTGACGACGACCTCCGCCACGTCGGCCCCGACCCGGCGCGACACCTCTGCCGTCGCAGCGGTGATGCTCGCAGCCGGCAGTGCGGAACCACGCCCGACCACCTCGTCGGCGGTCAGGGTCGCGAGCGCGTCCCGCAGGGCGACCTGCGCCGCGAGGTAGACCGTCGCACTCGGGTCGTCGGACACCTCGGCGAAGGCGACCGGGTCGCCGACCGACCAGCGCACCACCGCGGACACCCGCACCGACACGCCGTCCGACGTGAGCACCTCCTGAGGGGCCAGCTGGAGCAGCCGCTGCCGCAGGTCGAGCACCACGAGACGCTGACCACGCAGCCGACGGTGCCGGCCCGCGGGCAGCACCTGCTCGAGGACGCCGTGGCGGTAGCGCAGCGCACAGTGACGCGGATCGATCGTGAACTTCATCAGGGACATCGACATTCGGGCGACCTCCTTCGCGGGTCGGCTCGGCTGGACACATCGGTGGCGAATCGGCTGGTGAGCGCCGCCGACCGTGCGACGTGCGCCGCGGGGAACGGTCGCCGCGACGAGAACGACACGGGTCCGGTCCGCAAGGCGGCGCACGGCTCTTCACGGGCGACGACGCCCTGGGGATTCGAACCCCTGGTGCTGAGCACCGTTACCTGGAGTGGGCGCTTGGACAGAGCGCTGCATCCGTGAGCAGGTCCGACGCGCAGGACCGCTGGTGGCACGCCACCGCGACTGCTTGCCCGCCCCGTGCCTCACCAGAGTGACGCCTCGGCACGGCTGCGCGCCAGCGGTTTTCGCTCATCGCCGGGCCCGCGGCGTGTGCCTCTGTCAGAGGTGCCGGGCCGCAACGTGCTCGCGCGCTCGGGCGAGCCACGCTCGACGCTCGACATCGGGCATCCCCGCGGGGAGGCTCCGGTACGCCTTCATCTGGCGGGTGCCCATCGTCAGCACGTCTGAGCCGGGCACGGCGTCGAGCTCGGCCAGCGCGTCGGGGCCCAGCTTCACCCCGATGCGGTCGCCCATGGCGACCGCGAACACGTGGCCGTCGACGAGGGCGGCGAGCGTGCCGAACATCGGCCGCAGCTCGACCGCGCCGTCGTCGCCGACGAGCGCACGCAGCTCCTCGCGCGCGACCTCCCCCTCGGGTGATGCCATGGGACGCGCTACTTCTTCGGCTTCTTGACCTTGGGCGGCAACGTGGCGACGTGGTCACGCGCCCGGTCGACCCATGCGGCGCGGGCGGCGTCGTCGAGGTCGGCCGGCAGCGAGAGGTAGCCACCCATCGGCCGTTCAGCCGGGCCGAACGGGCCGCTGCCGGGCAGCGCGCGAAGCTCGTCGAGCCCTGCGGGGTCGAGCTTGACGCCGACGTTCTCACCGAAGAGCCCCGCGAACATGTTGCCGTTGACGAAGGCACCGAGGCTGCCGAACATCGGCTTCACCTCGACGCCCGGAGCGTCGTTCACGAGCGACCGGAAGTGCGCCTTGGCCTCGTCACTGTGCTTCGGCATCTGCATCACCCCATCACACCACTCCCGACCCGATGCGTGACCTGTCAGGCACGAAGTGGTCGTTCCGAGACGTGCACGACGAGGAGGAAGACGGCCGCCACGAGCGCGGTGACCCCGCAGATCGCCCAGACCGCCAGGTAGCCCGAGAGCGACGCGTGCGCGGTCGCCTCGGCGTCCACCGACCCGGCCGACGCCAGGGCGATGGCGAAGACGCTCGACGCGAACGCGCCGCCGATCGTCTTCGTCGTGTTCGTCATGCCCGTCGTCAGACCCGTGTGCGTCGGGGGCGCCTGGGCGGCAGCAGCCGTGGGCAGTCCCGCCACGAGCGCTCCCGAGCCGAGGCCGGCGACCACCATGTTCGTCAGGGTCTGCGCGAGCGTGTCGTGGAAGGGCAGGAAGAGCAGGTAGCCGACCGCCACGAGCAGCGCGGCGACGACCATCGCGATGCGAGTCCCGACGCGGCGACCCAGCACGTGCAGCAGCAGCGCCCCGACGGCGAGGGACAGCACGTAGACACCGATGATGATCGAGACCCGACCAGCGCTCGCGCCGAGCCCGTAGCCCGTCACCGCGGGGTCGGTGCGGGCGAACGTCGACAGCGGGATCTGCGCCCCCAGCACCGAGACGCCGAAGAGGAACGCGGTCGCCTGCACCGGCCACTGCCCGCGGGCGGAGAGGATGCGAAGGTCGACGAGTGGCTCGGGGTGCGCGAGCTCAGCCCGGGCGAAGGGAACGAAGGCGGCGAAGCCCAGCAGCACGACGAGCCACGGCCAGGGGCTGCCCGGCCCCGCGACCCGCAGCATGACGAGACCGCCCATCACGAGACCCAGTGCCAACGTGACCAGCCCGAATCCACGCCAGTCGACCCCGCCCGTCCCCAGCGCGGGCGACTCCTCGACGCCGAACCAGATCGCGACGAGTGCCAGTGTGACGACGACCGCCGGCAGGGCGAGCAGCCCTGTCATGCCGAGGGACTCGGACAAGGCACCGCTGGTGAGCGCGCCGGCGATGACCCCCAGCTCCAGACCGGCGACGAGCAGCCCGGCCGCACCCCGCACCCGGCTCTCGGCTCCCCCGGTGCGGCGGTGGATGATCGCGACCTCCATCGGCAGCCACACGACGTAGAAGCCCTGGATCGCCCACGCGACGAGGAAGGTCCCGAAGTTCGGCGCGAACGCCACTCCCCACGACGCCACCGCCGTCACGACGGTCGACAGGAGCAGCACCTTGCGGTGCCCGATGAGGTCACCGAGCCGAGCGAGCAGGGGCACGACGAGCGCCGACACGATCAGCTGGGCCGCCTCGAACCAGTTGACGTCGGCGTCCTTGATCGACAGGTGCCGCGCGATGTCGGTGAAGATCGGCGTGTAGTAGCCCTGGAGCACCCCGCTCGCGAGCTCTACGCAGATGAGGAAGCCGACCACCTTGGTGATCGGGCTGCGGGCGACGGACCGTGCGGCGTCGGAGACGACCGTGTTGTCGGACATGCGGATCCTGTTCTCGCTCAGGTACTTCGAGGATCAGAGCTGCTCGATGAGGCGGCGGTACCACGCAACCCCGTCGAGGAGGTCACGCACGCCGATGCGCTCGTCGACGCCGTGGATCGACGCCCGTTGGGCATCGCTCATCCGGAACGGCGTGAATCGGTAGACGCGCGGCCACACGCGGTGGAAGTGGCGTGAGTCCGTCGCCGCGAGCATCACGTACGGCACCGCGACGGTGCCCGGGAAGACGTCGGCCACCGTCGACTCGAGGAGGGCGTATGCCGCGTCGTCCGTCGGCGACACCGGGCTCGGTTCGTCGCCGCTGACGAGCGAGACCTCGACGTGGTCGTCGGCGACCGTCCGCCGGATCCGCTCGATAGCCCCGTCGACCGTCTCGCCCACCATGACGCGCATGTTGACGTGGGCCCGTGCGGTGGCAGCGATGACGTTCGCCCCCGGTGACCCGCTCAGCTGCGTCACCGCGACCGTCGTGCGCGTCAGGGCTGCGGTCTCGTGCCCGAGCCGCGGCAGCACCCGCGAGAGCAGCGGACGCAGGCGGCGCGCGTTGCCGAAGACCGCGGCATACGGCATACGGGCGTGGGCGCCGGCGCGCTCGAGCATGTCGACAGTGGCGTCCGGCAGGTGGCTGGGGAACGGCTTGCGCTCGAGGCGCAGGATGGCCCGCGCGAGGCGGGCGGTCGCGCCCATCCGGCGGGGCGCTGACGCGTGGCCGCCATCTCCGCGGGCGACGAGGTCGACGTCGACCGTGCCCTTCTCCGAGACGCCGATCACCGCCATCGGGGCGTCGACGCCCGGGAGCGCGCCCTGGACGATCGCCCCGCCCTCGTCCACGACGAACCACGGCTCGACGCCCCGCTCGCGCAGCAGCGCCACGGCGTCCTTGGCCGCCCGCCCCGACACCTCCTCGTTGCAGCCGAACGACAGCCACACGTCGCGTCCCGGCACGAGGCCAGCGGCGAGGAGCGCCTCGACGGCAGCACACGTCGCGACCAAGGACCCCTTGCAGTCGAGCGCCCCACGGCCCCAGACGAACCCGTCGACGAGCTCGGCCGCGAAGGGCGGGTGCGTCCACGCCGAGGCGTCGTCGACCGGCACGACGTCGAGGTGCGCCATGAGCACCACCGGCGCCTCGCGCGTGCGCCCGGGCCACCGCACGAGCAGCGCGTCACCACTGATCCGCTCGACCTCGCACTCGGCGTGCAGCCGCGGGAAGCGTTCGCGCAGCTCTGTCAGCAGGGACTCGAAGGCCGCCCGGTCCTCCTCGTCACGGTTCCAGGCCGAGACCGTCGGGATGCGAATGAGGGCGCGAAGGGCCTCGACGGCAGCGTCGTCGGCGTCGTCCCCGGTCATGGACCGGAGCGTATGCCACGCTGACCGCATGGACTACGGGCACGAGCTGCAGTTCGGGGTGTTCGCGAGCCCGGACGCGTCACGCGTGCACGAGACGCTCGAGCTGGCCCAGCTCGCCGACGTGCTCGGGCTCGACCTGTTCACCGTCCAGGACCACCCGTACAACGCCACGCACCTCGACACCCCGACCCTGCTGACGGCCGTCGCCGCCCGCACGTCGTCGATCCGCGTGGCGGCCAACGTCGCCAACCTGCCGCTGCGCCATCCGGTAGGCATCGCCAAACAGGTGGCGACGCTCGACGTGATCAGCGGTGGCCGGGCCGAGCTGGGACTCGGGACCGGAGCCTTCTGGGACGCCATCGTCTCGGCCGGCGGCGAGCGCCGCTCGCCCAAGGAGGCCGTCGACGCGCTCGTCGAGGCCGTCCACGTCATCAGGGGCGTGTGGGGCCAGGACCCGGACCGCCCCGGCGCCCGCTCGGTCACCGTGGAGGGGGAGCACTATTCGGTGCGAGGCCTGCACGCCGGGCCCGTCCCGGTGCACCCGGTCGAGATCTGGCTCGGCGCCTACAAGCCCCGCATGCTCCGCATCACCGGGCGGCTCGCGGACGGCTGGCTGCCGAGCCAGGGCTACGCAGAGCCGGACGCGCTGCCGGCACTCAACGCCGTCATCGACGAGGCCGCCGTGGCGGCCGGCCGCGGCCCGCAGGCGGTCCGCCGGATGTACAACGTCTCCGGCCGCTTCGGCACCGCCGGCGGCTTCCTGCGCGGCACGGCCGACGAGTGGGCCGAGCAGCTCACCGAGCTGACCCTGACCACAGGCATGAGCACGTACGTGCTCGGCACCGACGACCCCGACGTGCTGCGACGGTTCGCCGGTGAGGTCGCCCCGGCCGTGCGCGAGCTCGTCGACACCGAACGCGCTCGTCGCGCGGGCGACGTCTCACGGCGTATGCCGTCCGGCACACCTGTCACCGCGCCCGCCACCGCGCCCGCCATCGCCGACCGCCGCCCGCTCGAGGTGCGCCCCACGCCTGACAGCCCGCGGCACGGCGCGCGGCTTCCCTGGCGCGAGGACGACCGCCCCGTCGCCGCGAAGCCCGACGACGCGACCTACACGGCGGGCGAGCAGGCGGTGCCGCAGCACCTCGTCGACGTGCACGACCACCTCCGCGGCGAGCTCACCCAGCTGCGCGACGTCGTCGGTCAGGTGCGTCGAGGGGCACTGTCGACGGGAGCGGCACGGTCGGTGCTGAGCACGATGGCCATGCGGCAGAACAACTGGACGCTCGGTGCCTACTGCGAGACGTACTGCCGGCTCGTCACCGGGCACCACACCCTCGAGGACCGCAGCATCTTCGTGCACCTGCGCCGGGCCGACCCCGACCTCGGGCCGGTGATCGACCGGCTCGAGCAGGAGCACCACGTGATCGCCGACGTGCTCGAGCAGGTCGACGAGGCGCTCGTGGCGCTGGTCGGCACCGACGGCTACGGGCACGCGGGCGAGGGCGCGCTCGACGAGATCGAACGCGCCCTCGACCTGCTCACCGACACGCTCCTGTCACACCTGGCGTACGAGGAGCGCGAGCTGCTGCACCCGTTGGCGCGCCACGGTTTCGGCTGAGCCGCCACGGGGTGGGTGTGCCTGCGTCAGGCGGACCGGGCCGCCGCGCCGTGCTCCAGCGCCTCCACCACGGCGCCGCAGAAGTCGGGAAGGTCGTCGGGCTTGCGGCTCGTGATGAGGTTGCCGTCGACGACGAGCGACTCGTCGACCCAGTCGCCCCCGGCGTTGCGGATGTCGGTCTGCAGGCTCGGCCACGACGTGAGCCGGCGCCCCTTGAGCACGTCGGCCTCGACGAGCGTCCACGGCGCGTGGCAGATGGCGGCGACCGGCTTGCCGGAGGCCACGAAGTCGCGCGCGAACGCGACCGCGTCGGGCTGCGTGCGCAGGTTGTCGGGGTTCGCGACGCCGCCGGGCAGCACCAGCGCGTCGAAGTCGTCGGCCTTGGCGTCCGCGACGGTCACGTCGACGGTCTTCGTGTCGGCCTTGTCGAGATGGTTGAACATCTGCACCTCGCCCGACTCGGGGCTGACGAGGACCGCCTCGTGACCGGCGTCGGTCACGGCCTTCCACGGGTCGGTCAGCTCGACCTGCTCGATGCCCTCGCTCGCGACGAGGAATGCCACTCGCTTGCTCACGTCGTCCTCCTGTGCCGCCTCGTTGGCGGGCGTCCGGGTCGTGACGGCGATACGACCGCCACCCTCGGCCCCTACCCGCAGCACCCCGGTTCTCTCACCTGTCCGTGGGACGCCGCGGCGACCGGCGGCCCGGCTATCGTCGGCCCATGGCCCAGGCCCCGGTCGTCCAGCTCGCGCCGAACGTCTGGCGCATCCCGCTCGTGCGCGACTTCGTCAACGGCTTCGTCCTGCGCGACGACGACGGACAGGTGACCCTCGTCGACATGGGCGTCAAGCGCTCGGGGCCCAAGGTCATCGCGGCGCTGGGGCTCATCGGCGCGGGCCCGTCCGACGTGACGCGCCTGGTGCTGACGCATGCCCATCCCGACCACGCGGGCGGTGCTGCTCACGTGGCCCGCGAGACCGGCCGCGCGTTCACGCTGCACCACGACGACGCGGCATACGCGAGCGAGGGGTCCTCGCCCCCGCGTGACCGCAGCTTCCTGCTGGGACGGCTCGTCGACCGTTTCTCGCGGCCCGGCCGCGACTTCGAGCCGGTGCCCGTCGAGCGCGAGCTCACCGACGGGGAGGTGCTCCCCGTCGCCGGCGGCTTGCGGGTCGTGCACACGCCCGGGCACTCCCCCGGGCACGTCTCCCTGCTGCACGAGGAGTCACGCCTGCTCATCACGGGCGACGCGATCTTCAACGTGCGTGGCCTGCGGTGGCCGGTCAAGGCGTTCTGCACGGACTTCCGGATGACCCAGCGCACCGCCCACGTGCTCGGCGAGCTCGACTACGACGTCGCCGCCTTCACGCACGGGCCCGAGCTGCGCGACCGTCCCCGCGAGGCCATCCGGAGCTTCCTGTCACGGCACCGCACGGACTGAGATCCACAGCCTCTCCACAACTGTGGACAAAGGTTGGACGAGACGTGGGCGGGCGAGCGGGTACGTCGGGAGGGTGACCAACTTCGGATACACCCTCATGACCGAGCAGAGCGGCCCCAAGGACCTCGTCCGCTGGGCCGTGGGCGCCGAGCGGGCGGGCTTCGACTTCGAGGTGAGCAGCGACCACTTCTCACCCTGGCTCACCGAGCAGGGCCATGCCCCGTACGCGTGGGCCGTGCTCGGAGCCGTCGCCCAGGCCACCGAACGCGTCGAGCTCATGACCTACGTGACGTGCCCGACGATGCGCTACCACCCCGCCGTCGTGGCCCAGAAGGCCGCGACGATGCAGCTGCTCGCCGACGGGCGCTTCACGCTCGGGCTCGGCAGCGGCGAGAGCCTCAACGAGCACGTCGTCGGCGACGGCTGGCCGGGGGTCGACACGCGCCAGGAGATGCTGCGCGAGGCGATCGAGGTGATCCGCCGGCTGCACTCGGGCGACCTCGTGACCCACCACGGCGACTACTTCGACGTCGACTCGGCGCGGATCTGGGACCTGCCCGACCTCACCGTGCCCATCGCGGTCGCCGTGAGCGGTGACGCCTCCATCGAGCGGCTCGCGCCGCTGGCCGACCACATGGTCGCCGTCGAGCCGTCGGCGGACCTCGTGTCGGAGTGGAACCGCACCGACGGTGCACCCCGGGTCGGCGCGGACGCCCGGGCCATCGGCCAGATCCCGATCTGCTGGGACCCAGACGAGAGCGCGGCGGTCGAGCGTGCCCACGAGCAGTTCCGGTGGTTCGGCGGCGGCTGGTCGGTCAACGCCGACCTGCCGACGCCCAAGGGCTTCGCCGGTGCCACGCAGTTCGTGCGCCCCGAGGACGTCGCGTCGTCGATCCCGTGCGGGCCCGATCTCGACGCGATCGTCGAGGCCGTACGCCCGTGGTGGGAGGCCGGGTTCACCGACGTCGCGCTCGTCCAGGTGGGCGGCGACGCGCAGGAGCGCTTCCTCGACGAGGCCGCGGGTCCGCTGCTGGAGAAGCTGCGCGCGGCAGCCGGCTGACGGGTGGCCTCAAGCCGCCTCAGGCCGCGGCGGCCCGCTCGGCGAGCAGCCGCTCGCGCCGCTTCGTGATGTCGGCGCACTCGAGGCAGACCTCCTCGGGCACGAGTCCGACGCGCATCAGCCCCGAGAAGAGCAGGCACCCGACGCAGATGCCGAAGACCGACTCCAGCGCCGGGAAGACGACCATGACGACGCCGATGCCGATCACCCAGCCGCCGGCGACGGACGACCCACCGGCAAGGCTCACGAGCCAGAGCACGGTCGCGGCGACCGTCATGACAGCCCCGATGGTCGCCGCGAACCGCTTGGGCGGACCAGCAGTGGGGCGCTTCGGCGCGGCGACGGCGGGTCGGATCCACCGCTGCACGAGCCGGGCGACCGGGCTGGCCTTGGGCCCGAGCGCTGCCCGCAGGGAGAAGTCGACGGCGAGGACGGCGTAGAGCCACCACTGCGAGGTGGCCAGGGCGATCACGCCGACGACGAGGACGACAGCCGCGATCAGCCGCACGGTGACGTCGTCGACCACAGCGGGGAAGCGCGAGGAACTCATGCAGACATTATTGACTGCATAAGGGTTGCTTATGCAAGCGCGCCAGCATCCGGACGCGACTCCACCGCTCGCGTGCGCCGCGCGTAGACGAGGTGCTCGCCGATGTGGAAGAGCAGGTCGAGCAGCGTCTTGAGGCCCATGAGCAGGGCCACCACGCCGAGGTCGTCCGCGGTGCGGCCGTCCGGACCGCCCAGCAGGAAGAAGCCGGCGATGACCGTGACGTGCAGCGCGATCATCCGCGGGTAGGGCGCCGCCATGGCCCAGCCCGGGCTCACGGCGCTGCGCTCTCCGCCGCCGAGCCAGTGCAGGCCCAGCGAGAGCATGTGGCTGAGCAGGATCGCCCCACCGGCAGCGACCCAGTCGAGCAGCCCGCCACGCACCCCCGACAGGCCGGCGAGCACCGCCGCGAAGACGCCGTGCACGAGCGTGAAGAGGCCGAAGTGCAGGGCAAAGAAGAGCGCGAGCGCCGGGTCGCCGGTCACCCACGTCTTGGCCGCCAGCGTCGACTCGAGCCGGCCGAAGTCGCCCCGGCGGCCGGCCGGGCCGCGCAGGAACGGGCGCCGCGCGGGGCGCCGGGCGGTGAGGATGCGCATCGTCGTCGCGAACCAGATGACGACGTTCTCGAACCAGTAGACGAGCAGCACGTCGCCCATCCCGAGCCGGCCCTCGAGCACGGCCCAGACGGGCAGCAGGTTGGCGCCGACGAGCATGAGCCCGCTGACGAGACGGGCCGCCGGCGCCGGGAGCCGTCGACCCAGCTGGGCCATGAGCTCGACACCGAGGATGCGCAGGAGGGCAGTCACGGGCGCCCATCGTGCCAGAGCACGGGGCGCCCGTCCTGCCGGGTGACCGGCGGCGGCTGCGCTCCTCAGCGGTCGCGCAGCACCCGGAGGGCGGCCAGGGCGCAGACGACGAACATCACGGCGCCGACCCCGGCGACGACGTCGAGGCTCGTGGAGAACGCGGCCTGGGCCGCGGCGACGAGCTCACGGGCGGCCGTCGCCGGCAGGGTCGTAGCGGCCTGCACGGCCCCGGCGAGCGAGTCGAGCGCGGAGGTCGTCGCATCGCCCGCGTGCGCGGCGGCATACGGCTCGAGCTGAGCGCGGTAGACGAACGTCGCGAGGGAGCCCAGGCCCGCGACGCCCACGGCGATCCCGAACTCCGCCGACGTCTCCGACATCGAGGCGACCGAGCCGGCGCGCTCCGGCGGGGCGGACTGCATCATGACGCCCATCGTCAGGGTCGAGGGGACCATGATCCCGAACGAGGTCAGGCACATCCCGAAGACGAGCAGGCCGAGCCCGGTTGCCGCGCCGACCTGCGTGTAGAGCGTGAGGCCGGCGGCGCAGACGAGCAGGCCCGACGCCATGCTGCGGGCGGTGCCGAGGCGTCCCGCGATCCGGGCCGACGTCGACGAGCCGAGCAGGAGGGCGATGTTCGCCGGCAACATCCACAGCCCGGCGCCGAGCGGCGAGAGGCCTGCGACGAGCTGCAGCCACTGCGAGCCGAGGAACGAGACGCCGGCCATGACGACGCCACCGACGAGCATGATCGCGAGCGCGGTCGAGAAGGCGCGGCTGCGGAAGAGCGCCAGGTCGACGAGCGGGTTGGCGATGCGGCGCTGGCGGCGCACGAAGACCAGGCCCATGGCGAGACCGACGCTCGCCGTGGTCAGCGCGACGGTCGTGTTGCCGCCGCGGGCGATCTCCTTGAAGCCGTAGATGACGGGCAGCGTCGTGGCGAGCGAGAGCATTGAGCTCGCGACGTCGACCTTGGTGCCGGCGTGGCGCTCGGACTCCGGCAGCACGCGCCGGCCGACGACCACGAGCAGAACCATGAACGGCACGCCCAGCAGGAAGGCCGAGCCCCACCAGAAGTGGGCCAGCAGCACGCCGCCGACGAGGGGGCCCACGGCCATGCCACCCATGAAGCACGAGTACCAGACACCGATCGCGGTCATCATCTGCTTCTCGTCGCTGAAGATCGTGCGGATGAGGCCCATCGTCGACGGCATCAGCGTGGCACCGGCGATGCCGAGCACGGCCCGCCAGAAGACGAGCTGACCCGGACTGCTCGCGTAGGCCGCCGCGGCGCTCGCGACACCGAACGCGACGGCGCCTGCGAGCAGGAGCCGCTTGCGGCCGATGCGGTCGCCGACGGCGCCCATCGTCACGAGGAACCCGGCGAGCACGAAGCTGTAGATGTCGAGCATCCACAGCTGCTGGGTCGTGCTGGCCCCGAGGTCTGCGGACAGCTCGGGCAGTGCGAGGTAGAGCACGCTGACGTCGAGCGACAGCAGCAGCGCGGTGAGGGCGAGGACACCGAGCGCGAGCCACTGGCGGCGCGACGGCGTGCTGGAGGTGCTGCCGGTACTGGCGGTGGTGGTGGGGCGGGCCTGGGGCTCGGTGTTCGTCGTCATGCCCCTACGTCGAACGGCCGGGCGCCGGATCGACACCGCCTCGACTGCGGTCGCGAGAATTCCTGTCGGCGCCACGGCCTACGCTCGGGGCATGGCTCTACACATCGGTGCGCACGTCGACCAGGAGGACCCCATCGCCGAGGCGAAGGCCCGTGGGGCCTCGCTCTCGCAGCTCTTCCTCGGCGACCCGCAGAGCTACAAGGGGCCGGTCGTCCGCTACGCCGGCGGCGCCGAGGGCCTCAAGGCCGACGCCGAGGCGGCCGGCGTCGACCTCTACGTGCACGCGCCCTACCCGATCAACGTCGCCAGCCTCAACAACCGCATCCGCATCCCCGGCCGCAAGCTGCTCCAGCAGCACCTGACGGCGGCCGCCGAGATCGGCGCCAAGGGCGTCATCGTGCACGGCGGCCACCTCGGGGTCGACGAGGACGCCGCCAAGGGTTTCGACAACTGGCGCAAGTGCATCGACGGCCTCGACCTGCCGGTGCCGCTGCTCATCGAGAACACCGCCGGCGGCGACAACGCCATGGCGCGCCGCCTCGAGGCGATCGCTCGGCTCTGGGACGCCATCGGGTCGGCGTCGGGCAGCGACCAGGTCGGTTTCTGCCTCGACACCTGCCACGCCCACGCGGGCGGCAACGACCTCGGCACCGTCGTCGACGAGGTGCTCGCCATCACGGGGCGCATCGACCTCGTGCACGCCAACGACTCCCGCGACGAGTTCGACTCCGGCGCCGACCGGCACACGAACTTCGGTTCGGGCCACATCGCCGGCGAGGCGCTCGCCGGGGTCATCCGGGCGGCCAAGGCGCCGGTCGTCTGCGAGACCCCGGGCGGCCTCGAGGGGCAGGCGAGCGACATCGCCTGGCTGCGGTCGCAGGTCGACTGACCGGCGGACGTACCTCCCTGACCCGCAGCAGCCGAAGTCCTGACCGACTCTTTACCCCACGGGCCCCCGTGGGCCCCTAGGTTCTTCAAGGGTTGCGCGCGGTCCGTCAATGACGCCGGTCCGCGCGTTCTCCTGTGAAGCGTGCCGCGTCCCGCCATCACCTCCTCGGTGGCGGGCCGCGGCTTTCGTGCTTCCGGGCTCGGGTAGAAAGGGCCGCATGCCTCACGCACGGATGCACGACGACGAGCTCGTGGTCGACGAGGACCTCGTGCGCGCGCTCCTCCGCGAGCAGCTGCCGCACCTCGCCCACCTGCCCGTCCGGCGTTTCCCGTCCACCGGCACGGTGAACGCGATCGTGCGCCTCGGGGACGACCTCTACGTGCGGCTACCGCGCGTGCCCTACTGGGCCGACGACCTCGTCAAGGAGCTCGAGTGGCTCCCCCACCTCGCCCCGTCGCTGCCGCTCGCCGTGCCCGAGCCCGTCGCCGCCGGTCGGCCGAGCGACACCTTCCCGCTCGCCTGGGCGGTCTTCCGCTGGGTGCCCGGGTCGCCGTATGCCGTGGGGTCGGTCGACGAGGTGCGCGCGGCCCGCCGTCTGGCCGGCTTCGTCTCGGCTCTGCGCCGCGTGCCCGTTCCCGACGGCGCCCCACCCGGTGGCCGCGCGCCACTGGCGCAGCTCGACGCCGCGACCCGCGACGCCCTCGAACGCTCCCGTCACCTCCTCGACACGGACGCCGCTCTCGTGGCGTGGGACCGTGCCCTCGACGCCCCGGGCTTCGATGCCGAGGCCGAGCACCGGGTCTGGCTGCACGGTGACCTGCTGCCGCCCAACGTCCTCGTCGACGGAGGCGAGCTCGCGGCCGTGCTCGACTTCGGCAGCCTCGGCGCCGGCGATCCGGCGGCCGACACCATCGCGGCGTGGACGATGTTCACCCGACCCGGCCGCACGGCATACCGCGAGGCGCTCGGCGTCGACGACGCCACGTGGGAGCGGGCGCGCGGCTACGCCCTGACCCAGGCTGCGCTGATCGTCCCGTACTACGAGCACACCAACCCCGCGTTCTCGGCCATGGCGAGGCGCACGGTCGCCATGGTCGTCGAGGACGTCGAGGACGTCGAGGACGTCGGGAACGTTCTATCGCAACGCGATTCGGCTCGGTAGCGTCGGCCGCATGCTCAGCACCTCGACCTTCACGACGTCCGACTTCGACGTCACCGACTATGCACCCGACGTGACGACCGCGCTCCCGACCGGGCACCTGCGGATGCGCAAGACGTATGCCGGCGACGTGGCCGGCCGCAGCGTCACGCAGTTCACGTCGACCTTCGACCAGACCGCGGGCGTCGGCACCTACGTCGCGATGGAGTCGTTCGAGGGGACCGTGGCCGGCCGCCGAGGCGCCTTCAACTTCGTCCACGCCGCCTCGACGAGCGGCGTGGACCGTGCGAACGAGTACGGCCTCATCGTCCCAGGCAGCGGCACCGACGAGCTGGTCGGCATCGAGGGCACGGTGCGCCTGCGCATCGACGACGACGGCACGCACCACATGGACTTCGATCACAACCTCGGCTGATCCCCGGGCGCAGCAGAGCGGCGCGGGGAGGCGTGTTCCCCGCGCCGCGCTGGCTGCCTCTCCGGCCTGCTCGGCTACCCGACCGTGACGGTCAGCGTGCTGAGCACGTCGGACCGCGAGTCGGAGACGAGGACCCGCACCGCGTAGGTGCCGGCCGCGGCCCACGTGTGCGCGCCCTCGACCGTCGCCGTGCCGTCGGCCCCGGTGGTCACCGTGGCGTCCTCGGTCACGGTGCCGTCGCCCCATTCGACCCGGGCGGTGTAGCCGCCCGCCGCCGGGACGCCGCCCTTGGCGGTGCCCAGCGTGACGTCACCGGCCTGGCCTGCGGTCGCTGTGGCGTCGCCGCCAGCCGTGACGCCGAGCGCCGAGCCGTTGTCGGCCACCGCGAACACGTGGATCCGGCCGGCCGACTTGGGGTCGCCCGTCTGGGTCGGGAGGGTGATCGACTCGACCGTCTTCCCGGCCGGCACCGTGAGCGGCGCGGTCGCGAAGAGCTTGGCGCGGCAGCTGTCGGTGCCGGTCCCGTTGAGGCGGTAGGCCATCTCGAGGGCGACGACGTTGCCGAACTGGGGCGAGCCGCACCAGTCGCCGTACTGCACCTTGTAGCTCGCCGTGGAGCCGTCGGTGAAGCGGACCGTGGCGGTCGTGTCCTGGTTCTTCTGCGTCGCCGTGCCGATGAGCGAGAGCTGCGTCGCGCCCGGTGCCAGTGTCACGGGCAGGGTCTGGCCGGCGCCGGTGGCGTTGTCCTTCTGGCCGACCGGGATGCCCGGCATCGAGAACCGCAGGTCGGTGCCAGGGACGGTGAGCAGCTTGCCCGGCACCCCACCCGCTGCGGCGAGCGCCTCACGGGACAGGCCCGCCCGGTCGCCGTCACAGGGGACGGAGTCGCCCACGTTGCCGAAGCACACGGAGTCGAACCCCGCGGCGTACGCGGGCACGGATGCCTGGTGCACGGTCGCCGAGCCGAGGGCCGACCCGCTGCCGCCCCCGGCCGTCACCGTGACCTTCGGCCGGTACGGGCCCGGCTTGCTCCACGTGTGGGTGCCGCGGACCGTGAACGAGCCGAGGTCACCGGCTGCGATCGCGCCCTCCGACGTCGTGCCGTCGCCCCAGGCGATCGTCGCCGTGGCCGTGGCCGACGGGTCCTGGCCCTGGCCGACGCCACCCGAGAAGGTCGCGACGGTCCCGGTCCAGGACGTGTCCTCAGAGGTCTCGAACGCCTCGGCCGCCGACACCTTGATGCCGGTGTTCTGGGCCTTGGAGCCGTCGGTGAGCAGCTCGACCTCCGACAGGTTCGCGGCCTCCCCGCCGACCGTCGCCGTGACGACGAGTCGGTAGGTCGTGAAGGTGCCCGTGTGCGGGATCTCGAACGGACGCGTCTGCTGGCGCCACGGGAAGACCTGCCCCGTACGCGTGTCCAGCGTCTGCCACGTGGCGCCGCCGTCCTTGCTGCCCTCGACGCGCCACGCCGACGGGTCGCCGGCCTTCGGACCCGAGGTGAGCGTGTACCAGGTCGCCCGCTGGCCGACGCCCGAGAGCGTGAAGCCGACGGTCGGCGTCGCCGAACTGAACGTCGCCGACGTGCGCGACGTGTTGTCGAAGAGCGCCTTGGCGTCCTGGCCAGAGGCCAGGTCGGTCGCCGTCGCGGTGCCGCGGCCCGGGCCGGTCGCGTCCTTGAGCGGCTTCGGCGCCTCGGTGCCCTGCGTGAGGGACGGCGGGGCGTCCTGGGCGCGCGAGCCGAAGTCGGACGGCTTGTCGCCCATGGCGAAGTCGACCGTGGTCGGGCCGGCGATCTCGCTCTGGTTGATCGAGACGCTCTTGTGCTTGGCGCCGTTGACGGTGACCGACTGCACGTAGATGTTCTTCTCCGAGTTGCCCGGCGCGTTGACGACGAGGTCACCCTGCGTGCGCTTCACCGTCACCTGGTCGAACTTCGGGGACCCGATGGCCCAGTTCGGCGAGCCGACCTGGAGCGGGTAGATGCCGAGCGAGGAGAGCACGTACCAGGCCGACATCTCGCCGTTGTCCTCGTCGCCCGGGTAGCCCTGGCCGATCTCGGACCCGACGTAGAGGCGCCGCATGATCTCGCGCACCTTCTCGGCCGTCTTCCACTGCTGGCCGGTCCAGTCGTACATGTACGCGATGTGGTGCGAGACCTGGTTGCTCTGGCCGAGCTGCCCCATGCGCACGTCACGCGCCTCGAGCATCTCGTGGATGACGCCGCCGTAGCCACCGGGCTTCGTCGCGGTCTCGGGCGTCGAGAAGAACGTGTCGAGCTTCTTGGCGAGCGCGTCGCGGCCGCCGTAGAGGTTCGCCAGGCCGTTGCCGTCGTGCGGTGCGTGGAAGGCGAAGTTCCAGGCGTTCGTCTCGGTGTAGTCGCCGCCCCAGTCCTCCGGGTCGAAGTCCGTCGGGTAGCTGCCGTCGGCGGCGCGGCCCTGGAAGAAGCCGACCTTCGGGTTGAAGAGGTTGCCGTAGTGGGTCGAACGCTCGAGGAAATACTTCGACTCCTCGGCGAGCTGCGCGCGACGGTCTGCCGGGGTCGCCGGGTCCTTCGCGAGCGTGGCCGCCATCGTGCCGATGCCGAAGTCGTTGATCAGCCCCTCGAGGCCCCACGACACGCTCTCACCGGTGTTGGTGGTCGTGTAGCCGAGGAAGGTCGAGGTGTCGAGGCCCTTGCGGCCCACGGCGCTCGACGTCGGCAGCACCGTCGCGTTCTTGACCGCGGCGTCGTACGCGCCGAGCGGGTCGGGCAGCTTGACGCCCTTGACGTACGCGTCGGCGAAGGCCACGTCGGAGCTCGTGCCCGTCATGAGGTCGGCGTAGCCCGGCGAGCTCCAGCGCGCCACCCAGCCGCCGTCGCGGTACTGCTGGACGAAGCCGTCGGCGATCTCGGCCGCCACCTCGGGGTAGAGGAGGCTGTAGGCCGGCCACACGGTGCGGTAGGTGTCCCAGAAGCCGTTGTTGACGTAGATCTTGCCGTCCTTGACAGCGGCGTTCGTCGTCGTCGCGGTGGGCGAACCCGACTTGGCCGCAACGGGACTCGCGTACTGGTAGCGCGGCGCCGCGGCCGTGCCCGTGTTCTCGAACTGGCTGTTCGGGTAGAGGTTCAGCCGGTAGAGGTTCGAGTAGAGGATCGTGCGGTCCGAGTCGTTGGCTCCCTTGACGCCGACGACACCGAGGCGGGCGTTCCACGCCTGCTTCGCGGACGCGCGTACGGCGTCGAAGTCGCGGTCGGCGAGCTCGAGCGCGTGGTTCTTCTTCGCCTGGTCGAGGGAGATGAACGACGTCGAGAGCTTGAGCACGACCTGCTTGTCGCGGCTCGTGTCGAAGCTCGCGTAGCGGGTGCCGGCGTGACCGTTCGGCGCGGTGCCGACGGCCGAGGCGGGGCGGTCGAACGTGCCGTAGACGAACATCCGGCTGCGGCCTGCCGACAAGCCGCTTCCGTTGTCGACCCAACCGGTCATCGTGCCGGTCGCGGCGTCGACGCTGAAGGTGCCGTTGTCGTCACGGGTGTCGACGACGAGGCTGCCCTTGGCCGCGGACGCCGGGAACGTGAACCGGTAGACGCCGCCGTGATCGGCGGGAGCCGTCTCGGCGGTGAGGCCGCCGGCGAGGACCGCCTTGTAGTAGTCGGGGCGGGCCACCTCGGTCGCGTGGTCGAAGGCGAGGCCTCGGCCGGATGCGCTGCCGGTGGGCGTGCCCGTCGTGGCGGACGGCATCACCGACATCTGGTTGCGGTCGCCCATCCACGGGCTGGGCTCGTGCGAGATCGCAAGCCCTTGCAGCACAGGCAGGTTCGCCGAGTTGTTCTGCGACTGGTAGTTGTACTCCCACGACTGCGAGTTCGCGTCGGTCACCGGCGTGAAGAACGTGAAGCCGTTCGGCACCGCGCTGATCGGCAGGTTGTTGCCGCGGGAGAAGCCGCCCGACGCGTTGGTGCCGCGTCGCACGTCGACGTGGTTCGTGAGGTCCGAGCCGTCGACGACGGCCGGGTCACCCTGGACGGAGATGTCGTCGATCCAGCCGCCGAAGCGCGTGTCCTTGGTAGCGCCGCCCGTGTTGTCGTAGCCGACGAGCACGCGGTCGATCGTCTTGCCTGCGGCGACCTTGCCGACGTCGAGCGAGACGGCGTTCCACTGGTTGGCGTAGAGGATCTTGCCCTTGCCCTGCCCGCTCGGGCTCGCGGCGACGCCGTGCTGGTCGTCGGCTCCGAGGTCCGAGAGGTAGGTGCCGTCGGTGAACCTGAGGTCGAGCGACGCGTACGTCGACGGGTACTCCAGGTCACCGGCGACCATGTCGGGGAAGATCTTGTAGCTCAGCTGCGTCTTCGCGGTGACCGGCAGGTCGAGGTCGAAGAGGCGGTTCCACGCGTACCCCCGGCCGTCGGCCGTGTGGCCGCCCGAGTAGCGCAGCGCCTTGACGCCGGTCCACCCGACGAGGGGCTTGATGTTGAAGCCCGAGATCGGGCCGGAGCCGACGACAGTCTTCATCGGCGAGGCCGGGCCCGAGCCCGTCGAGCCGTCGGAGAGGTCCCAGTCGGCGAGCTGCACGGTGCCGCCGGAGTGCACGGCCGTGACGTTGAGGCGGTAGTACGCGTACGTCCCCGGTGTCGTCACCGTGAACGTGCGCGTCGCGAAGCGGCCGGAGAAGTCGATGCCGGTCTGGCGGTCGAGGTCGGTCCACGTCGTGCCGTCCGTCGAGCCCTGGAGGGTGAAGTCCTTGGGGTCCCGCTCGGGCGCGTCGTTGGCCGACGTGAGCGAGTAGCGCACCGCCTTGGCCGGCGTGCTGAGCTGGTAGCGCACCCACGCGCTCGAGGCGAAGGCGAGCCACTTCGAGTCGGGGTTGGCGTCCGCGAGGTTCGCCGCCACCTCGCCCGGGCCGTTCTCGGCGCTCGCGGTGACGCCGGTGACCGAGCCGAGGAGGCTGCCGTCGGTGCTCGCGGTCCCGGAGACGTTCTGCTGCCGCGCGCCGTCGGCGCCGGTCTCCACGGTCGAGAGCTCGGGCTGCGGCTGGCCCGACTCGAACGACGTCGAGAAGTCGCCCGCCCCGGCGTCCGCGGCAGGCGTGATGAGAGAGGGTGAGGCGGACGCGTCGAGCGCCCCCGCCTGGGACGGACCAGCGACCACTCCTGTGGTCGAGGTGGCCAGGACTGCCAGGGCGATGACGCCTCTGCGGATCCCGGATCTGTGGGGCATGGGGTTCCTCCGTGCTCGTCGTTGAGCCGTGCTGTCAACCCGGCGAGACTCGCCGCCGGCGACAAAGGGCGTCAACAGGGCGAAGGGTTCTTGTCCGGTCGAGACATCGAATCGGACAGAACGGCCACTGCGGGCGCCCGAGCCCGCACCACGCGTTGCCTTTTCGGGCGCCCGCTGGTCGGATGTCAGGCATGACAGCGTTGTCTGACCACCGGACAGCCATCCGCCCGACGATGGCCGACGTCGCCGCCGAGGCCCACGTCTCGGTCAAGACGGTCTCGCGCGTGGTCAACCACGAGCCGGGCGTGCGGCCGGACACCGCCGAGCGGGTCCGCGCCGTCATCGAGCGTCTCGGCTTCCGGCGCCACGACGGCGCGCGGATGATGCGCCAGGGCCGCACCTTCACCATCGCCCTCGTCGTCGAGGACCTCGCCAACCCCTTCTACTCGCAGATCGGGGCCGCGGTCGAGCGCGAGGCGCGCATCCGCCAGCACCAGCTCATCACCGCGTCGGCGGAGGGCTCCCCGACGCGCGAGCGGGCTGTCATCGAGGCGCTCATCAACCGCCGGGTCGACGGCATTGTCGTCGTGCCGGCCGACGAGAGCGCCTCCTCGGACGCCGCCGTCGAGGCGAGCCAGACGCCCATCGTCTACATGGATCGCCCTGTGCGCGGCACCCCGCGCGACACCGTCCTCAGCGACAACCACGGCGGCATCCGCAGCGCCGTCGAGCACCTCGTGGCGCACGGCCACCGGAGCATCGCCCTCTTCGGTGACGACCCCGCGTTCTGGACGGCGCGCCAGCGCCGCGAGGCCTTCGTCGCGACCCACCAGTCCCTCGGCCTGCCGGGCAGCGCGCGCGTGTCGATGGGACCCCACTCACCCACGTCGGTGCGCGAGACCCTGACCCGCTGGACCCAGACGGCCGACCCCACGACGGCGGTCATCACCGGCAACAACCGCATCACCATCGCGCTGCTGCTCGCCCTGCGCGACCTCCGGCTGCCCCTGTCGCTCGTCGGCTACGACGACTTCGAGCTCGCCGACCTCGTCGACCCGCCCGTCACCGTCGTGCACCAGGACCCGGCAGCCATGGGGCAGAAGGCCGCCCAGCAGCTCTTCGCCCGGCTGCTCGGTGACGAGTCGCCCGCGCAGACCGTCGTCATGCCGACCCGACTCGTCGTGCGCGGCTCCGGCCTGCGACGGAGCCCCGCCTCGCGATGACGCTGCAACGCGCCCGACCCGCTGCCCCACCCACCGATCCGTCGAGGAGCACCCCGAACGTGTCAGCACCGACCCGCCTCCCGCTCAACACCCCGCGCCGCTTCTACCGCGGCGGGGAGCGGATCCTCGCGTTCCGCGGGCTCGAGACCCCCTCGGACTTCGACGGCCACCGGCCCGAGGACTGGCTCGCCTCGACGACGAGGCTCTTCGCCGAGGGCGGCGGCGGGGTGACCGTCCTGCCCGACGGCACGTCGCTGCCCGAGGCGCTGGCCGCCGACCCGGACCACTGGCTCGGCGCCGACCACGTCGCCGCGCACGGCGTCGAGCCGGGTCTGCTGACCAAGCTGCTCGACGCCGGCGAGCGCCTCCCCGTGCACTCGCACCCGGACCGGGCCTTCGCCGCAGCCCACCTCGACTGCGAGCACGGCAAGACCGAGGCGTGGATCGTGCTCGACGCCGAGCCCGGCGCCAGCGTCTGGCTCGGCTTCCGCGACGAGCTGCCCGCCGACGAGCTCGCTGCGCTCGTGGAGGCCCAGGACGAGCGGCTCCTCGAGGCGCTCAACCGCATCGAGGTGCGGGCCGGCGACACCGTGCTCGTGCCCGGTGGACAGCCGCACGCCATCGGTGAGGGCGTCTTCGTGCTCGAGCTGCAGGAGCCGACCGACCTGTCGGTCATGCTCGAGCACCGCCGCTTCGGCCTCGAGAAGGCGCACGCGTTCCTCGGCCTCACCGCGGCGCGTGCCCTGGAGAGCGTCGACCGCGGACCCCTCACGCAGGAGGACCTGGTCGGCCTGCGGCGTCGCTGGACCGACGTCACCGGCACGGGCCACGCCCTGCCCGAGCAGGCGACGGAGTTCTTCCGGGCCGAGGTGCTGCGCGCGACGCCGGGCTCGCCCGCGACCGGCGACGCGGGCTTCGCCGTCGTCGTCGTCGTGGCCGGATCCGGCACGTTGACGACGGCGGGCGGCGCGACGACGTCGCCCCGCCCCACCGAGGTGGAACGGGGCGACGTGCTGCTCGTGCCCTACGGGGCGGGGAAGGTGGAGCTCGACGGTGACGTCACCGTCGTGCGGTGCCTGCCGCCCGTCTGAGGGTCAGTCGGTGGTGCGGCGGATGTAGGCCCGCACCGCGAGGGGTGCCACGACGGCGGTGATGAGCACCGACCAGGCGATGCTCGCGAGCACCGGATGCTGCAGCGGCAGCGCCGAGTCGCCACGTGGGCCGGGCACGTTGCCCCAGAGCTCGCGCATCGCCTGGACGAGGGCGCTGACCGGGTTCCACTCGGCGATCGTGCGCAGCACCGGCGCCATCGCCTCGGTCGGGGCGAACGTGTTGGCGAGGAAGGTCACCGGGAAGATCGTCGTGAACATCAGGCCGTTGACCGCCTCGACGGAGCGCATCGCCGACCCGACGAGGATGCCGACCCAGATCATGGCGAACCCGAAGAGCAGGAGCAGTGCGAAGGCGAGCACCGCGTTGCCGAACCCGTTGCGGATGCGCCAACCGATGACGAGGCCGGTCATCGACATGACGAAGATGCCGATGCTCGAGTGGATGATGCCGTAGAAGCTGCGGCCGATGAGCACGGCGCCACGCGAGATCGGCAGCGACCGGAACCGGTCGATGATGCCCTTCTCGAGGTCCATGTTGAGGCCGTTGGCGACGATGAACGACGAGAACGCCATCGTCTGGGCCATGATGCCCGGCAGCAGCCACTCGCGGTACGAGGCGCTGTCGGTCTGGATGGAGCCGCCGAAGACGAAGGCGAAGAGGACGACGAACATGATCGGCTGGATCGTGACGTCGGTGAGCATCTCGGGCTGTCGCCGCGTGTGCTTGAGGTTGCGCCACACCATCATCGCGACCTGGCGGGCGAGGCTCGGCGTGGGGTAGCCGGGCGCCTGGGCGCGCGGCTCGGTGGTCGTGGTGGTGGTCGTGGACGACTGGGTCATCGGGACTCCCCCGTCTGCTCGGTGGTGGCATCCTGCTCCGCCCGGTGGCCGGTGAGGCCCAGGAACACGTCGTCGAGGCTCGGGCGCTTGAGACCGAGGTCGTCGAGGACGATCTCGGACCGGTCGAAGACGGCCGCGACGCGCGTCATGTCGGACAGGCCCTCGGCGGGCGCTGTGAGCTGCCTGGCGGACTCGTCGACGTGGACCTCACGCACGTGCGAGGCGAGCAGGGCCCGCGCCTCCTCGAGCTGCTCGGGGTGCGACACCGTGAGGACGATCGCGGCCTGGCCGGACTGGTCCTTGAGCTCGAGGGCGGTGCCCTCGGCGATGACCCGGCCGCGGTCGATGACGACGATGCGGTCGGCGAGCTGGTCGGCCTCCTCGAGGTACTGCGTCGTCAGCAGGAGGGTCGTGCCGTCACGGACGAGACCGCGGAGCACCTCCCACAGCTCGACGCGGCTGCGGGGGTCGAGCCCCGTCGTCGGCTCGTCGAGGAAGAGCACGGGTGGCGCCGCGATGAGGCTGACCGCGAGGTCGAGGCGGCGCCGCATTCCGCCGCTGTACTCCTTCGCCACCTTGTTGCCGGACTCGGCGAGTGAGAAGCGCTCGAGCAGCTCGTCCGACAGGCGACGCACCTCGGCACCCGGCAGGCCGTAGAGCGAGCCGATCAGCCGGAGGTTCTCGCGGCCCGTCAGCATCTCGTCGACGGTGGCGGCCTGGCCGGTGAGCCCCATGCTGCGCCGGACGGACTCGGGGTCGCGGGTGACGTCGAAGCCGGCCACACGCGCGGTGCCGCTCGTCGGTGTCGTGAGGGTGGTCATCATGCGGACGGTGGTCGTCTTGCCGGCGCCGTTGGGGCCGAGCAGGCCGAGCACGGAGCCGCGGGGCACGGAGAAGGAGACGTCGTCGACGGCGGTCATGTCGCCGAAGCGCTTGACGAGGTGCTCGGCCTCGATGGCCGGGCCCGTCGACCGGTCGTGCGCCGAGCGCACGTCGGAGGTGATGGTCATGTGAGGGCTCCCCAAGTGGTGTGTGCAGAGGTGAGCTGCCGGTGCGTGGATGCGCACCTTCGAGGGTAGGTGGCGACACCGACAGCGTCACCGATCCATGTGAACGGCGTCAACATCTTTGGTGAGGCCACGAGGCCACGGACGTTCGCCCACGGCGTACGGCCTCGTCGCCCGCAGGGCGGACGAGATCGGCTGTGCGCGTGCGACGCTGGACGGACGCACCCCAGATCGGAGACGGCCATGACCCAGATCGCTCCCCGGACGCCGCTGCTGCGCGAGGTCTACGGCCGCCTGCTCCGCGGCCTGCGCACCCGGCAGGGCCGCACCCTCGCCGAGGTTGCCGCACGCGCCGGCATCTCGGTCGCCTACCTCTCCGAGGTCGAGCGCGGGCTCAAGGAGCCGTCGTCCGAGGTGCTCGAGGCGATCTGCATCTCGCTCGACTCGAGCATCATGAGCCTCGTCGGCGCCGCCCACCGCGACCTTCGCGACCTCGCCGCCGACGGCGCCGTCGGCGGGCGGGTGCTCGACCTCACGTCGCGCGCCGGCTCGAGCCTCGCCGCACCCGCCGACGCACCCGCACCGCACGGGGCGGCGATGACGACCGGCATGGTCGTCATCGCCGCCTGACCTGCGGGACGGGGCTCAGTCGACGAGGCTGCCCCACGTGTTGTTGCCGACGACGCCGTCGACGACGAGGCCCACCTGAGACTGGTAGGACCGCACCGCCGTCGTCGTCGCGGGCCCGAACGAGCCGTCCACGGTCAGCGAGTAGCCGGCGTCGACGAGCTCGCGCTGCAGGCCCTTCACCGCCTCACCGCTGCTGCCCTCACGCAGCACCGGCAGGATCGAGTACCACGTGTTGTCGCCGACGATGCCGTCGACGGTGAGCCCGTGGGCCGACTGGTAGCTGCGCACCGCCGAGTCGGTGCCCGAGCCGAAGACGCCGTCGGCCGTCACGGCCCGACCCGAGGCCCGCAACATGTACTGCAGCGTGCGCACCGCCGAGCCCGAGCTGCCGTTGCGCAGCACGGGGAGCGCTGTCTCCGTGGTGCCCCCGCCGGTGCCGCCGGTGCCGTACTTCGCGAGGACGTCGTCGGCGTACGCCACGCGCTGGGTGGTCGCGCACGTGCCGCACCGCTCGAACTTCTGCATGAAGACGGTCGTCGCGCTGCTCACCGACGTCGTGCCGCGCAGCTCGGCGAGGCCGTAGCCCGAGAAGGTCGTCAGCTCGTACCAGGTGAAGTCGAGCTGGGCGGCCAGGGCGTAGCGGCTGCGCCCCGACAGCCCGGCGTACCAGACCATGTTGTCGCGCGAGTCGGTGTCCCAACGGCCGCCCTCGCTCCACTGGGCGATGCCCATCCCGGGGCCACCGGGCTGGTCGGCGTACGGGTTGATCGGGCTGCCGGACTCCTGGATGAGGTTGCCGACGATGCCCGCGGACTGCTTCTCCGTCAGGCCCTTGCCGACGAAGTAGTCGAAGGCGATCTCGTCGTTCGACGCGGCCGACGCCGACGGCGCCGCCACGACGCCGAGCACGGCGACCGCGACGCCCGCGACGAGTCCCGCGATGCCGCGGCGGATCCTGGTGGCGCTCACGGGTTCACCAGCCCGCGCACGCGTCGGCGTCCCAGGCGATGCTGGAGCGGATGTCGACGTGGGCGTGGTCGTCGTGCGCCGGGTAGCCGGGGCCGAAGATGCCGCCGAAGCCGGCGTAGCGGGCCTGCTTGGCGATGCTGCAGATCGACGTCGCGCCGTCACCGGGGACGAGGTCGAGCGCCCCGCCGGTGAGGTGGACGCTGTTGCTCGCGCCGCCGACCGAGGCGTTGCAGGCCGAGTCGCGGTAGCCGGACGTGACCTTCAGCGGGTGGTCGCCCAGCTGGTGACGCAGCGCCTCGGCGCGCCACAGGGCCCGCTTCATGTTCTCCTTCTCCGTGGCCCCGCCCGTGAAGCCCTTGCCGCAGTTGTAGCTCGCCTCGGCGTAGGTGAAGTGGACCGGTGAGCAGTCGGGGTCCTGCAGCTCGTAGATCTTCGCGAAGGTCGCCGGGCCGGCCACGCCGTCGGCGGTGAGGCCGTACGCGCGCTGGAAGTTCGTGACGGCCGTCGTCGTCTGCGAGCCGTAGGACCCGTCGATGCCCATGACCTGTCCGCGGGGCACCCAGCCGGCGACGCGGACCTGCAGCTGCGTGACGTCGCTGCCGGACGCACCCGAGCTCAGCGTGCGGGGCCACGAGTAGCACTCGTCGGCGTGGGCGGTGGGGGCCGAGACGGTCATCGTCGCCGTGGCGACACCGAGGCCGCCGAGCACGAGTGCGACGGCTGCAAAGGCGTGGGTGAGCCTGCTCCTGCGCATTTCAGGTCCTTTCGCGAGGTTTCTGCCTGTACGGAAGAGACTGGCCGAGCCTCGCGGATGTCGCGCGTCGAGCCGATGGGGAGAACTCCCCATCCCGCACGGGCCTCAGGTCCTCGCGGCCTCCGACGCGCGCTCGACGACGTGGTCGACGAGGCCGAAGTCGACGGCTTGCTCGGCGGTCAGCACCTTGTCGCGGTCGGTGTCGAGACGCAGCTGCTCGATGCTGCGGCCGGTGTGCCGGCTCAGCACCTCCTCCACCTGGGACCGCACGCGCAGCAGCTCGTCGGCCTGCAGGGCGAGGTCGCTCACCGTTCCCTGCCCGCCGGCGGACGGCTGGTGCAACAGCACCCGCGAGTGCCGCAGGGCGAACCGTCGCCCCGACTCCCCCGCCGCGAGCAGCACTGCTGCCGCCGAGGCCGCCTGGCCGAGGCAGTACGTCGCCACGGGTGTCGGCACGAACTGCATCGTGTCGTAGATCGCCATGAGCGCCGTGAAGGACCCACCCGGGCTGTTGACGTAGAGCGACACCTCACGGTCCGCCGCCACGTCGGCGAGGTGGAGCAGCTGGGCCATGACCACGTTGGCGACGCCGTCGTCGATCTCGGTGCCCACGAAGATGATCCGCTCCTGCAGCAGCCGGCTGTAGATGTCGAAGCTGCGCTCGCCCGCCGGGGTGCGCTCCACGACGTACGGGATCGTGTAGCTCATCGCAGGCCCACCTTGCGCTCGACGCCCACCGGGCGCACGTCGGCGAGCGAGGTGACGACGTGGTCGACGATCCCGTACGCCTGCGCCTCCTCGGCGCTGAACCACCGGTCGCGCTCACTGTCGTGCGTGATCTGCTCGACCGTCTGCCCGGTGTGCTCGGCCTGCAGCTCGTTGACGCGGCGCTTGACCGCCTTGAGGTTGTTGGCCTGCACCTCGACGTCTGCGGCCGTGCCCTGGATCCCGGCCGACGGCTGGTGCATCATGATGCGCGCGTTGGGGAGGGCGAACCGCTTGCCCGGGGTGCCGGCTCCGAGCAGGAACTGGCCCATCGAGGCCGCGAATCCCACTGCGAGAGTTGACACGTCGTTGGGGATGACGCGCATCGTGTCGTAGATGGCGAGGCCCGCGGTGACCGAGCCGCCGGGGCTGTTGACGTAGAGGCTGATGTCGGCGCGCGGGTCGCGGGCCGAGAGGAGCAGCAGCTGGGCGGTGACCCGGTTGGCGACCGGGTCGTCGACCTCGGCCCCGAGGACGATGATCCGCTGGTGGAGCAGCTGCATCGACAGCTGGTCGTCCAGCAGGGTTGGCGTGAGTGTCTCGGTCATGCGAACCAGCGTTGCTCAGCGCTGCGGCATACGGAATCTCTCTCTGCCACGGGCAGATTCGCCGACAGCGTATGCCGGTCGGTGCGTGAGCGGGAGCGCCGCCCAGACGCAGACGGCGAGGGCGGCGAGGAGGTAGGCGTTGCCGACGAGGTGCTCGACAGGGCCCCAGGCGTACTCGCGGCGCCCGCCCCACGGAGGCCAGAGGATCGGCCGGGCCACGAAGACCGCGGTCCAGGACGCTGCCGCCCACCGGCTGCGTTCCCAGAGCACGAGGGCGACCGGCACCGCCCACACCCAGTGGTGCGACCACGAGATCGGCGAGACGACGAGCCCGGCGAGCGCCGCCAGGCACGTGGCGAGCAGCACGTCACCGCGTTGCCACCGGGCCCGCGCGGTGACGACGATCGCGACGCCGACGGGCAGGGCGACTGCCAGCCACAGCGGCAGGGACGGCCGCGCGTCGAGCAGCCGCGTGAGGGCGCCGTACACGGACTGGTTGTGCGTCAGCGACGGCGGCCCCACCCGGCCCGCGTCGACGAGGCCGTCGGTCCAGTAGGACACGGCCCAGCGGGGTGCCACGAGGAAGCCCGCCGCGACCGTCAGACCGAAGGTCACGAGCGCACGCCGGGCGGTCGCACGACGACCGACGAGGACGAGCAGCACGACGAAGACGAGCGGGGTGAGCTTCACCCCGGCGGCCAGCCCGAGCAGCACGCCGGACCAGCGCCGCTCGGTCCGGAGCAGGTCGACGAGCACGGCCGTCATGACGAGCACGTTGACCTGCCCGAAGGCGAGGTTCTGCCACACGGGCTCCAGAGCCACGGCGCCCCCGGCGACGGCGGCTGCGAGCCAGCCCGGTGCCGGGCGGTCCTGCGCGCGTCGCACCAGCACGACGGCCGCCGCGAGCGCCGCGGTGGACGCGCCGGTCCAGACGGCAGCCGCGAGCCAGGCCGGCAGGAACGCCAGGGGCACCATGACGACCGACGCGAACGGCGGGTAGGTGAACGACAAGCCGGTCACCGGGTCGCGCGGCGCCGTGGCGGGCGGCCCGGCGACCAGGGCCCGACCTGCCTCCTGGTAGACGCCGAGATCGGTGAGGCCGCCACGCAGGCTCGTCAGCACGGCGGCGGCGACGGCAGCGACGAGCACCACCGCTGCGACCGGCGCGGGTCCGGCCAGCAGGCGCACCCACCTCACCCGGGCCGGAGCCAGCACCTTCGCATCGTCGCAGACCACGGGCGCGGACCGGGCCGCACCGGATGACATGATCTGAGCCATGGATGCCGACGCCGTCGTCGTGGGAGCCGGTCTCGCCGGCCTCGTCGCCACCGCCGAGCTCGCCGACCGCGGCAAGCGGGTGGTGCTCGTCGACCAGGAGGGCGGGCAGTCGCTCGGCGGACAGGCCTTCTGGAGCTTCGGGGGGCTCTTCCTGGTCGACAGCCCCGAGCAGCGCCGGATGGGCATCCGCGACAGTCTCGAGCTCGCCACGCAGGACTGGATGGGCTCGGCACAGTTCGACCGCGACGAGGACTTCTGGCCCCGCAAGTGGGCGGAGGCGTACCTGCACTTCGCCGCGGGCGAGAAGCGCTCGTGGCTGCACGAGCAGGGGCACCGCCTCTTCCCCGTCGTCGGCTGGGCCGAGCGCGGCGACGGCCGGGCCGACGGGCACGGCAACTCCGTGCCGCGCTTCCACATCACGTGGGGAACCGGCCCCGGCATCGTCGAGCCGTTCGAGAAGCGCGTGCGTGCCGCCGTCGAGAAGGGCCTCGTGACCCTGGCGTTCCGGCACCGCGTCGACGACCTCGTGCTGTCGGGCGGGACGGTGACCGGCGTACGGGGACGGGTGCTGGCGCCCGACGGCGTCGAGCGCGGCCGCCCGAGCAGTCGCGAGGAGGTCGGGGACTTCGAGATCGCGGCCCAGGCCGTGGTCGTGACGAGTGGCGGCATCGGCGGCGACCACGACCTCGTGCGCCGGGCATGGCCCGAGCGGCTCGGCACGCCCCCGGCGCGCATGGTCGCCGGAGTGCCCGCCCACGTCGACGGCCGGATGCTCGGCATCACCCAGCAGGCCGGCGGCAACGTCATCAACCCCGACCGCATGTGGCACTACACCGAGGGCCTGCGCAACTGGGACCCCGTCTGGGACAACCACGGCATCCGCATCCTGCCCGGCCCGTCGTCGCTGTGGCTCGACGCGCGCGGCCGTCGTTTCCCGGCCCCCTACTTCCCCGGCTTCGACACGCTCGGCACGCTGGGGCACATCATGCGCACCGGCTACGACTACTCGTGGTTCGTGCTGACGCAGAAGATCATCGAGAAGGAGTTCGCCCTCTCCGGCTCGGAGCAGAACCCCGACCTCACCGGCAAGGACGTACGCCAGGTGCTGGGTCGCGCGCGCAGTGGCGCACCCGCGCCCGTGGAGGCGTTCATGCGCAACGGGGAGGACTTCGTCGTCGCCCGCTCGCTCGACGAGCTGGTCCGGGGGATGAACGCCCTCACCGGTGACGACCTCATCGACCTCGAGTCGCTCCGCCGTACGGTCGTGGCCCGCGACAACGAGATCGACAACGACTTCACGAAGGACGCCCAGATCACCGCCGTGCGTGGGGCCCGCCACTACCGCGGCGACCGGCTGATCCGGGTCGCGAGCCCGCACAAGCTGCTCGACCCCAAGGCGGGACCGCTCGTCGCGGTGCGGCTCAACATCCTCACGCGCAAGACCCTCGGCGGGCTCGAGACGGATCTCGCGGGACGGGTGCTGCGGCCCGGCGGCGACCCGCTCCCCGGCGTCTACGCGGCCGGCGAGGTGGCCGGCTTCGGCGGTGGCGGCATGCACGGCTACAACTCGCTCGAGGGCACCTTCCTCGGCGGCTGCCTCTTCAGCGGCCGCACCGCCGGACGCTCGGTGGCGGCGGCCCTCTGACGCTGGGGGGCGAGGGTCTTGACGACACCCGCGCGGATCGTCTACAACGGGAACAGAGCACGAAGTTGAGCGGTTATCACTCAAGAAAGGTTCACTGAGGCCGATCAGGTCGGCCCCGTTCTCCGAGGAGTAGACATGAGCACCACCACCTTCGACCCGTTCCGCTCCATCGACCGGACGTTCGACCGCCTGCTGGGCGAGGGCCTGCGCGGGGCATCCGCCTCCGGGTCGATCATGCCGATGGACCTCTACCGGTCCGGCGAGAGCTTCATCGCCCACATCGACCTGCCCGGCGTCGACCCGTCGACCATCGACATCGACGTCGAGGACCGCACGCTCACCGTCCGGGCCGAGCGCCGGTCGCCCGAGGCCGAGGGCGCCCAGTGGCTCTCGCGCGAGCGGCCCGCCGGCACCTTCGCCCGCCAGCTCTCGCTCGGCCGCGGCCTCGCCCTCGACCGCATCGAGGCGGACTACCGCGACGGCGTGCTGTCGCTGACCATCCCGGTCGCCGAGGAGGCGAAGCCGCGCCGCATCACCGTGTCGCACGCAGGCTCGTCGGCCGACGCGCACCGCGAGATCGAGGGGGCCGACACGGAGGCGACGAAGGAACACGCGTCCGCCTGACCAGGACCGGGGGGCTCGGCGGTGGACCGCCGAGCCCCTGCACCTGTCCGGGTGCGGATCAGGCCGGCGCACCGACCGGGGTGGCGAGCGCTTCACCGTCCACGACCGCGCGGCGCTCGGCCGCGCGGCGCTCGGCGGCGTTGGCCGCGAGGATGACGACGAGGCCGAGGCCGGCGAAGCCTGCCCCCACCCAGAGCGGTGACGTCCAGCCGAGCCCGGCAGCCAGGGCCAGGCCCGAGAGCCAGACGCCCAGGAAGTTGCCGAGGTTGAACGCGGCGATGTTGGCCGACGACGCCATCGTCGGAGCGCCCGCCGCGTGCGCGAGCACCCGCATCTGCAGGCCCGGCACGGTCGCGAAGCCGAAGAAGCCCATCGCCAGCAGCATCGCCGCCGATCCCAGTGGGCTGTGCGCGAGCAGGGCGAAGCCGACGAGCGAGACGCCCAGCGCCACGGTGAGCAGCACGAGGGTGCGGGCGAGCGCCCGGTCTGCCCAGCGCCCGCCGAGCAGGTTGCCGACGAAGAGCCCGACGCCGAAGAGGACGAGCAGCCACGGCACCGCCGACTCGTCGAAGCCGGTGACCCGCGTGAGCAGCGGCTCGACGTACATGAACGCCCCGAACATGCCGCCGAAGACGAGCACCGTCATGCCGAGCGAGAGCCACACCTGGCCGTTGCGAAAGGCCTCGAGCTCGGCCCGGAGGCCGACGGTCGACCGGGAGCCGGGACCAGCCTCGCCGTCGGCCTCGACGTCGCCCGAGTCGGGGACCAGCGCAGCGATGCCGGCGGCCGCGACGACCCCGACGGCGGCGATGACGGCGAAGGTCGCGCGCCAGCCCCACTGCTGGCCGACGAAGGTGCCGAGCGGCACGCCGAGCACGTTGGCGAGGGTGAGGCCGCCGAACATGATCGAGATCGCGCCCGCCTTGCGGTCGGCGGCCACGAGCGAGGCCGCCAGCACGGCGCCGATGCCGAAGAACGCCCCGTGCGCGAGGGCGGCGACGACGCGACCGCCGAGCAGGACGGCATACCCGGGGGCGAGGGCCGAGAGCGCGTTGCCGGCGACGAAGAGTCCCATGAGCACGAGCAGCGCCCGCTTGGGACGCCAGCGCCCGAGCAGCGGCGGGAGCGCCAGCGCGCCGAGGACGACGGCGAGGGCATAGCCGCTGATGAGGTAGCCGGCCGTCGGGATGCCGACCCCGAGGTCGGCCGCGACGGTGCTGAGGAGGCCGGCGATGACGAACTCCGTCAGGCCGATGCCGAAGCCCCCGAGAGCGAGGGCGATGAGACCGAGTGGCATGGGTTCCTGGTCCTTCCGAACAGGTGCGGACGCCGGGGCCGAGCCTCTCTGCCTTCGCCGGTATGCCGCGTGTGCAACTACTTGACGCTGAGCGACGCTAGTTGCACGCGCGGCATATTGCAAACGCGCGCTACGATGGGGGCATGGGAATCGCGGACACCGCCGTCGAGGTGCGCGCCTCCGGGTGGCGCACCCTCGCTGCGCTGCACGGACACATCGAGGCCGCACTCGAGCGTGAGCTCGTTCGCCGGCACGGGCTGTCGGTCGTCGAGTTCACCGTTCTCGACGCGCTGTCACGTCAGGACGGCTGGCACATGCGGATGTCCCAGCTCGCCCGGGCCGCCGCGCTCTCCTCGTCGGCCACGACCCGGCTCGTCAACCGGCTCGAGGACCGCGGCCTGCTCACCCGGGTGCTCTGCGCCGACGACCGGCGAGGCATCTACACCGAGCTCACCCCCTCCGGGCGGCGACTCCACGCCGAGGCGAGCCCCACCCACGACCAGGTGCTGGAGGAGTCACTCGGCAGCGCCGGTGAGGTGCCCGAGCTCGCTGCCCTCGTCGAGTTCCTCCACCGCTCCTGACGACTGCCGATGCGGCGGTTCAGAGCCGCCCGCGGACCGGGGTGCGTTCGACCGGGTCGCCGCCCTCGGGCATGACCATCTCGGCGCGCACGCCGAGCAGCCGCACCTCGCGCTCCGGGTCGAGCGTCGCGGCCAGCTCCACCGCCGCGGCGACGACCTCGTCGCGGTCGGACGTCGGGGCGCGCAGCTTGCGGGCCTTGGTCTGGGTGAAGAACGGCGCGTAACGGACCTTGAGGGTGACCCGGAAGACCGGCCGGCCCTCCTTCGCGGTGTCGTCGAACGCCTGCTCGGCGAGGTCGCGCACCGCGTCACGCACCTCGGCGGGCGTCGTCAGGTTGCTCTGGTAGGTGGTCTCGCGGCTGTGCCCCCGCGCGATCCAGGGCGAGTCGTCGACGACGGCCGAGCCGATGCCCCGGCCCAGCCGGGAGTACCAGACGCCCATGCGAGGCCCGAACTCGCCGACGAGCGTGGCCTCGTCGGCGTCCGCGAGCTGGCGCACCGTCTCGATGCCGTGACCTGCGAGGCGCTTCGAGACCTTGGAGCCGACTCCCCAGAGGTCGATCGTCGGCCTGTCGCCCATGACCTCGAACCAGTTGTGGCGCGTCAGCCGGAAGACACCGCGCGGCTTGCCGAAGCCCGTGGCGATCTTGGCCCGCACCTTGTTGTCGCCGATGCCGACCGAGCTGTGCAGGTCGGTCGCCTCGAGCACCGCGCCCCGGACCCGATGCGCGAAGGCTTCGGGGTCGTCGGTCTGCACCCCGAGGAACGCCTCGTCCCACCCGAGCACCTCGACGACGACGCCGAGGGACCGCAACGTCTCCATGACCCGCTCGGACGCCTCGGTGTATGCCGGCGCGTCGACCGGCAGGATGACCGCGTCGGGTGCCTTGCGTGCGGCCAGACGCAACGGCATGCCCGAGCCGACCCCGAACTCGCGGGCCTCGTAGCTCGCCGTCGACACGACGGCCCGCTCGGTCGGGTCGCCGCGCCCACCGACGATGACGGGCTTGCCGACGAGCTCGGGTCGGCGCAGCAGCTCGACCGCCGCGATGAACTGGTCGAGGTCGACGTGCAGCACCCAACGGGCGGGCCCGGCGCTCATGACGCCATTGTGCCCGCGCGGACCGACAGTGCTGGCGGTGCCGGTGGCCGGGCGGACGTCAGCCGCGCGTCGGGCGGTCGCGCTTGGCGGGCCGCCGTGGTTGGTCGGTGACCTGCCTGCCGGCCCGGAAGGTGTAGACGGCCGGCGGCTCGGGCGTGCCGGACGACTCGGTCGGGTCGGAGCGATCGACAGGCTCCGAGCGTCGAGGGGCCCCGGCGGCCTTGGGGGCGCTCGGGGCGCTGGGGGCGCTGGGGGCGCTGCGGGTCCGGGTGTCTCCGCCCGTCGGGTCGTCGTCGACGGGCGCCGGGCCGGCGGCGGCGTCCTGCTCACGCGCCGCGAGGACGACACCGTGGAAGAGCATCGCGGCGGCCAGCACCGTGAGGCCGAAGGCGCCGACGGCGAGCGGCACTCCGGTGTGGGCGCCGCCGAGCTCGGAGCGGAGCAGGTGCAGCCCGCCGGCGGCGGCACCGACGACGGCGGAACCGACGAACCAAACGATCGTGCCCCGGGTCATTGAATGCGCCACGAGGTCACTGTGGCACACGCGAGCCGGGTTGGCGCCGAGGCCTGCAGGTTCGGCTCGAGGGACGGGCGGCTGACGGGCGGCTGACGGGCGGGTCGCGTGGATTGTCAGTGTCCGGACGTCGCCGAGACACCCTTGGCCGCAACGGTCTTCGCCGCCTTGGCGGCGTTCTCGGCGTCCTGTCGCGCAAGCCTCGTGGCGGCCATCACGTCGGCCCTGGCCTGACCGGTGGGGACGGCCGTGCCACCGGACGCCCGGTCGGCCTTCTTCGAAGACCCGAGGATCGCCCGCGAGGTGGGGTCGGGTGCGAAGCCCTGCGTTGCCGGCTGGGCCTGGGCGCGCGCCTGGCGGGCCTGCGCCGCAGCCGCCTTGGCGGCCTTGGCGAGGGCAGCCTTGGCTGCCTTCTCGTTCGCCCTGGCGGCCTTGGCAGTCTTGTCGGCGGCCTTCTTCGCGGCCTTGTCGGCAGCCTTGGACGCCTTGTCCGCAGCAGCCTTGGACGCCTTGTCCGCGGCCTTGGACGCCTTGTCGGACGCCTTGTCGGACGCCTTGTCGGCAGCCTTGGCCGGGCCGTTGTCGGAGCCCTTGCCCGAGTTGTCGTCGGAGCGCTGCCCCGGAGTCCCTGGGCCCTCGGCGTTGCCGGGCCTCGGGTCGAGGGCGTCGAGCGCGAGCGTGAGTCCCGGGGCAACGGCCGATGGGACCGCCGGGGGTGCCTGCACGGGTGGAGCCGGCGGAACCGGCGGTGCCGACGGCGCCGCCGAAGCGGGCACCTCGGCCGGACGCGTCGCGGCCGGCGCCTGGACCGACCCGGCGGACTCGGGTGCCGAGGGCACGGCGGCATACGCGGTCTGGGTGCCGACGGAGAACGGGGAGCTGACGGGCACACCACCGGCGGCCTCGGGCTCGGCACGGCGCTCGTGCGCCGTGACGGACGGCAGGATGAGGGCCGCGACGGCGGCGCCGAGCAGCAGCGCCGCACCACGCTGGCCACCGACGGACGAGAGCGACACGCGCCCGCGGACGAGCGCGGCGATGGCCGCGAGGAGCGGCGAGACGCCGATGACGACGAAGCCTGCGGTGAGGCCACCCACGAGGCAGCTGAAGGCGACGAGGGCGCCGATGACGGCGAAGCCGGAGACGGTGCCCTCGGGCAGGCGGCGCGGCTCGGGGTCGGCGAGCAGGTCGACCGGCTCGGGGGCCAGCAGGCCCGGGCGGGCCGGCAGCGTGAACGAGGGCTCCTCGAGCGCGGCGAAAGCGGACATTTCGGACGTCACGGGGACAGTGTGGACGATGCGGGGCTCCGCGTCACGTCCCGGCTCGTTGTCGCCTCCTGAGGTGCCGCCGTCGCCCCCGCGCGAGGACTCGTCACGCAGGGTGCGGGTCGGCGCACCGGCGGCGGCCCAGAGCTGCCAGCCGCGGGGCGGGACCGGCCAGGAGGGGTCGGGCAGCCAGCGGTCGACGTCAGCCGTGGCCGGCCGTCCCGGTCGCATCGGGGCACCGTGCGTGGGCGTCATGGGGGTGGTCACCGAACTCGCCTCTCCTGCGTCAGCGCGGCCCCGCTCCGTCGAGCAGGGCCTCTCATAGCAGAACAGTACGGTGCAGAGTCACGTTTTGTACCGCAAATGGTAAAAGTTGGGCAAAGTCGCCCGTGTCGTCAACGCCACGGTGGGGCACGCCGTCTCGACCGACTGCGTCGACTGGGAGGTCGTCGAGGACGCCCTGACCCCGTCGGACAGCGGCTTCGACGACCTCGCGATCTGGACCGGGTCGACCGTGCACGACGGCGAGCGCTGGCGGATGTTCTACACGGCCGTCTCTCGCGCGGGACACCACATCTACGACCAGCGGATCGGCTCCGCGGTCTCCGACGACCTCGTGCACTGGACCCGGGTCTCGAGCGAGCCGGCCCTCCGCATCGACCCGCGGCACTACAAGACGCTGGCCTCGCACCCCGGCCCCACCGAAGGGCCCGACCTCGAGGGCAGCAGCGAGACGTGGCGCGACCCGCTCGTGCTGCGCGACCCCGAGGGTGACGGCTGGCACCTGCTCATCACCGCCCGAGCCCGCGACGCGGCGAAGAACGACGACGGTGTCGTCGCCCACGCCTGGAGTCCCGACCTCGACTCGTGGGAGGTGCGCGGGCCTCTCTGCGAGCCGGGCGCCGGCTTCGGGCAGCTCGAGGTCCTGCGCAGCCTCGTCATCGACGGGCGGCCCGTCCTCGTCTTCACCTGCCACCCCGAAGAGATGACCCCGGCGCGCCGTGCCGACGCCGACGGGTGCTGCACGTGGTCGGTGCCGTCGCCGGGCCTGCTCGGCCCGTGGGACCTGTCCCGGGCTCGGCCGTTCCGGGCCGACCCGACGCTCTTCGCGGCCCCGGTCGTGACCCGGCCCGACGGCAGCACCGTGATCTTCGGCTTCCACCACGACGGCCGGGACGGGTCGCTCTGGATCGGTGACCCGATGCCGGTGACGCTGGACGCCGCGGGCTACCTCGTGCCCGCCTGACCCGACCGGCCGGCCTCCACGGGATGTAGCCCTCCCACCAGCCACGCCGGGGTCTGGTCGGCGAAGTGGTCGGCCCGGGCGTCGCCGCTCGCCCCGAAGGGCACCACCCACCGGCTCGCGTCACGGTCGGCGAGGTCCCAGACGTAGCGGGCGACCGGTCCGCCGTAGCAGCGGTCGGTCACCCCGGGCGCGCTCGCCGCGGCGAGCACGCAGCCCTTGTCGCCGCCGACCGGGTCGCGCGGCACCGACGGCGCCCGGTCGCTGACGTCGAGCGCGTGCAGTGGGTCGAGCCAGTGCCGGTCACCCCACGCGGCGTCCGGGTCGTACTGTCCGGCCACGCTCTCGAGGGCCGCGCGGACCCCGTCGGCGACGTCGATGCCGCGCTCGGGGGCGAGCCGTGCCATGGAGTGCCAGCCGGCACCGATCTGCGCGACCACCCCGGTCCACGCGGCGAAGATCGGCGAGTGGCCGCTCGGCTCGAGCATCGGCGCGAGGCTCGGGTGGTCCGAGAACCACCGCACCAGGGCGGTGCGCCAACGCGCGAAGACGGCGGCCCCGTGACTGTCGGCGTCGCTGTGGCCGTCCCACGCGAGCAACACCTCGCGCACCTGCGCCGCGCGGCCGCCCACCTCGACGGCCTCGACCAGCTCGCGCATGAGGTCGGCCTGGCCGTTGCGGGAGTCGACGTGGATCGCCGCGCAGTCGTCGACGGTCAGGCCGGTGCGCGACCCGATGAGCGAGCGGATGCGCTCGGCGCGGAACGGCGTCGCGTACTCGACCCCGAGCCCTCCCCCGCTCGCCCGGTCGTTGGCGCTCACCATGACGTCCGGCACGTCGACGGCCGGACCCCGGCGGTAGCCGTGCCAGGTGTGCCTGGAATCCCAGGCAGGCAGCGGCAGCACCATGCCCGCCTCGTCGCGGTCCGGCACCCGTCCGACGACGAGGTGGCGCATGCGTCCGCTCGTGTCGGCGACGAGCGCCGAGTTCACGGGCTCGACCCAGCGCGCGAGCGCCCGCTCGACGTCGTCGACGGTGCGGGCCCGCAACAGGGGCAGCAGCGCGCCGAAGCCGAGGTCGCTCTCGACCTGGGTCGGGGTGCGCAGGCTGAAGGGTGGCGGTCCGCACGCAGCCGCGGCCTCGTCACCGTCGCCGGTGACCGCAGCGGCGCGCTCGAGCTCGGCCTCGAGCCCGGTCACGACCGGGCCGCGCGCCGTCACGACGACGGGCACGTGCAGCTCGCCCTCGCCGCGCACCCGCACCGTCTCGGTCGTGTGCTCGACCGGCTCCCAGCCGTCGAGGCCGCGCGCCACGAGCACGGGGGCGCCGTCCTCCCTCGACCCGTCGCACCGAAGCCTCTCGAGCGTGAGGTCCTGGTAGTCGGCCATCGCGTTCGTGATGCCCCAGGCGACCGACCCCGTGTGGGCGAAGTGCTGCACGCCCGGCACCCCCGGGAACGTGAAGCCGACGACGTCGAACTCGGGGCACGCGAGCCCCACCTGCTGGTAGCAGCCGGGCAGCTCGATGGTGCGGTGCGGGTCGCCCGCGACGAGGGGCAGCCCGCTCGCGGTCTGCGCGCCGCCGATGACCCACGCGTTGCTCCCCGAGCGGTCGACACCCTCGGCGTGGAGCAGCGGCAGCGCGTCCTCCCCGAGCCGGTCGGCGACGTGGGCGTTGAAGAGCTTGGCGGGGAAGGTGCCGAAGAGCAGGTGGATGCCCCAGAAGATGCCGAGCGGCGTCCACGGCGCCCACGGGCGCGGCGCGGCGGCATACGCCTCGAGCCCGAGCGCCTCGACCTCCGGTGTGCCCGTGAGCCCCTCGGCGAGGGCGGAGTCCACCCCGTCGACGTATGCCGTGAGCCACGCCCGCGTCTCGGCGTCGAGCCGCTCGAAGCAGCGTCGCACGGTGGCCTCGAGCCGCACCTGGCGGGCGAAGCGGTCCCAGGGCACCCCGTCCGCGCCGACGTACTCGGCGGTGCGCCCCTCCATGCGCCAGCGGTGGTGCTCGATCTGCCAGCCGCGGTCGAGCGCGGTGACGCGGCCCTGGAGGCGGGCGAGCTCCAGCACGTCGTCGGCGCGCAGGTGCGGGACACCGAGGGCGTCCCTGGTCAGGCCGGCCAGGGGCTCGCGCGTCACGTGGCGTCCTTGAAGCGCCCCCACCCGTGCCACCGGTCGACGTCGATGATCGCCGTGACACGGGCACGGTCGCGCACCCGGTAGGGCTGCCCCGTGTAGTGCGACGCGATGCGGTCGATGTCGCCGAGGTCGCGGTCGTCGAAGAGCTCGACGACGCGGCCCTGGAGGCTGACGTGGGTGATCCAGTTCTCGGGGTCCATGGCGCTGAGGCTCACGCGGGGGTCGGCCCGCAGCCAGTCGAGGCGCTTGCGGCCGGCGTCCATGTTGACGACGACCTTCCCGTCCTCGAAGAGGTACCAGGTGGGCACCGAGACGGGCTGGCCGTCGGGGCGCACGCAGCTGATCGTCGCGTAGTTCGGTCGGCGCAGGAACTCGGCGACCTCCGCGGGCAGAGCGGCCCCGCTCGTGGGTCGGCCGGCCGTCACCGGTCGCCCGACGTCTTGCTCTGGATCTCTCGGAAGAACGCGTCGGAGATGCGACGGAACTGGTGCAGCGTCAGGGTGATCGGGTCGCCGGCCGACAGCCCGAGGACCGTGTGCTCGGGGTCGAGCGCCAGCTCTGGGTCGGCCAGCACCGTGCCGCCGTTCTCGACGAGCGACCGGGCGAGCACGCGCACCTCGTGCAGCGCCTTCCCGGTCTGCCCCTCGGCGGCGCTCAAGCGGTGGATGAAGCAGCCCTCGAGGACGATGAGCATGTTGTTGAAGTACTCGTACTCGAGCGACTCGAGGGCGCCCTCGAGCGCGGAGACGTCGGCGTCGCCGTGGTCACGGGCCGCCTGCGCCACCTCACGGAACATCGCCACCTGCGACTCGACCCGCGAGCGGCAGGCGTCGACGTAGTCGGGCTCGTACTCCTTCGTCCCCAGCATGGGCTCAGCGTAGCGAGCGAGCGGCCACGTTCCGGCGACTAGGTTTGGGCCATGGCAGCGCGTGAACGGAACGTGCTCGGCGGTGAGCTCGAGCCGTGCGGGACCGACCCGGTGACCGGCTTCTACCGCACCGGCTACTGCACGACGGGTCCGGAGGACCGCGGCAGCCACACCATCTGCGTCGTCGTCACCCCCGAGTTCCTCGCCCACCAGCGCAGCGTGGGCAACGACCTCGTCACGCCGCGCCCCGAGTGGCGCTTCCCCGGCCTGACGCCGGGAGACACGTGGTGCGTCGTCGCCGTGCGGTGGCTGCAGGCGCACCAGGACGGCGCGGGCGCACCTGTCGTGCTCGCCGCCACGCACGAGCGGGCCCTCGAGGTCGTGCCGCTGCAGCTGCTCCAGTCGTATGCCGCCGACGTGCCCGACGACCCGAGCTCCCTTCTCTGACATGACGGCTCACGCCCTCCCCCCTCTGGAGGCCGACTGCTCACAGTGCTTCGGGCTCTGCTGCGTCGCCCTGCCCTTCGCGCGGTCGGCCGACTTCCCCGTCGACAAGGCCGGTGGCGATCCGTGCCGCAACCTGCTTGCCGACCACCGGTGCGGCATCCACGACCGGCTCCTCGAGGGCGGTTGGCGCGGCTGCGTGACCTTCGACTGCTTCGGGGCGGGCCAGCAGGTGTCGCAGGTGACCTTCGGCGGCGTCTCGTGGCGCGAGGCGCCCACGACGGCCCCGACGATGTATGCCGTCCTGCCCGTCGTGCGCCAGCTGCACGAGACGCTCGCCCACCTCCTCGAGGCCGTCGCGCTGGGGCCCGACCCCGACGCCGCCGCCGCGCTGGACGGGCTCGTCGACGAGGTGGGAGCCGCCACCGCAGCCGATGCCGACACCCTCCTGGCCATCGACCTCGTCGCCCTTCGCGGGCGCGTGGGCGACCTGCTGCGGACCGTGAGCGCGACCGTGCGGGAGAGGCATCGGCGGCGTGACGGCATACGCGGGCGGTCACGGAGGGCCCGGCGGGTCGGCCCCGGCGCCGACCTCGTGGGTGCCGACCTGCGCGGGCTCGACCTGCGGGCGACGGACCTCCGCGGCGCACTGCTCATCGCCGCCGACCTCCGGGGCGCAGACCTGCGGTGGGCAGACCTGCTCGGGGCGGACCTGCGCGACGCCGACCTGCGGGGCGCGGTCGTCGACGGCGCGCTCTTCGTCACCCGGCCGCAGCTCGCGGCCGCACGCACCTGACGGGGGGCGCACTGCGCAGTTGGCGCATTCGGTCGCGCTGCGAGCGGCGAGAGCCCACAATCGAGCCACAGTGACCATCGTGACCATCGTGACCATCCGTCCCGTCGAGCACCGGAGCCGACCGTGCGCCGAGCCAGAGCCGCAGCTGCCGCCGCACTGCCGGCCGCCCTCGTCCTGGGACTGACGGCTGCCCTGACCGCCTGCACCGCAGACAAGCCCGGCGTCGAGCTGAGCCAGGTGGCCGGATCCGGGGTCACGGGCACGCCCGTGCCGACGCAGACCGTCACGGTGACCGAGATCGACACGCGCACCGTCACCGCGACGACGACCGTCGTGCACTCGACGACCTCGACCGTGGTGGCAACGCCGACCGTCACCGTCACGGCGCTGCCGCGCCCGAGCCTCACCACGAGCACCGTCTTCAACCGCACGACAGCTCTCGCCGACTACGCCAACCTCGTCAACGACGTCCGGGTGCTGGACCGGATCCCCTTGTCGGGCAACGCGGCCGCCGTCCAGCTCGACGCGATGACCCAGCACCTGGCGCGACTCGGCGCCAACGGGCCACCGCCGGGGCTCGACGCGCCCAGCTACTACGGCAGGCTCTTCTCGCTCGGGCTCTTCGCCCGCGCGGGTGCCGACGAGGCCGCGGCCGGGTCGCCCGTCGCGACGAGCCGCTACTCGGTCGTGCGCCAGGAGACCGGCGTGCTGCTCTCGCTCGTCAACGGCGCACTGTCGACGACCTTCACGCTGCCGCCGCCCGTGCCGCGGTCGACGGCCACTCCCTGAGCGTCAGTGCTGAGCGTCAGTGCTGAGCGTCAGTGCTGAGCGTCACCGCCTGGGTGGCGGCGGTTCGGCGTGGACGTGCCGGTTCAGCCGCGAGTGCGACCGCGGCGCGGGCACGCGCGACCAGATCGCACGTTGCAGGGCGAGGGTGAGCCAGCCCGCCAGCGCCATCCCGATGATGTTGACGACGAGCTGCAGCCCGCTGCCGCGCACCTCACCCCACGCCCCGAAGGCGAGGCCGAGGGCGACGTTGCCGGCTGCCGGAATCGTCGTGACCGAGATGAAGACGCCGCTGAGCCCGGTGACCCGGGCCGACGTCAGCGACAGCACGCCCGCGGCCGCGGCGAGCACGGCGACGATGAGCGACCACTTGTCCGGCGTGTAGATGAACCCCGTCGCGGGCCGCTCGCCGGTGATGTCCTCGAGCGTCACCCAGCCGAGTGCCCGCCCGATGAGCCCGGCCACGCAGGTGACCGCGATCGCGACGGCGAAGCCCACCGCCAGGGCGCGCGCCGCCACGGCGAGCAGCAGCGGCCGGCGCCGCACCAGGGCGACCCCGAGCGCTGCCACGGCACCGAACTCGGGGCCGAGCACCATCGCGCCGATGACGAGGATCTGGGTGTCGAGGACGATGGCGATGCCGGCGATGAGCGTCGCGAGGGACATGAAGGAGAGGAACGTCCAGTTCAGCTCGCTCTCCTCGTAGGAGCGCTGGGCGACCTCGGCCCACACGACGGCGTCGGCGCTGCTGCCGGGCGTCTCCTCGTCGGCCTCGAACCCGGCCCTCGAGACCCAGGTGCTGACCGGCTCGAGCTGCAGCGTGCCGCCCTCGTGGACCCCGAGATCGCGCAGGCTCTCGACGATCGCGTTGGCGCCCTCGCGGGCGACGTCGGCCTGGACCACGTCGCCGACCGGGCGCAGCGCGGCTCCTCGCATGACGGCCAGGGTGCTCACCGCCGAGGAGTCGGAGAGGACCCGGGTCACCTCCTCGGTCAGCTCGCTCGGGATCGTCGCGGTGAGTCTGAGCATGCGTGCCAGTCTGCCGCCGGCGGGGCGGTTTGACAGGACGGCGCGCACGGCCCGACAGTGACATCTGAACATCCGTTCAGATGAACGGCCTGACCGGACCGTGCCAGACGAAGCGGAGACCATGAGCACCGTCACCGGCCTCGACGCCTGCGCCACGCCCTGCGTGCACCCCGAGAAGGTGGCGCTGGCCACCGACAACGCCCCTGGGCCCGACGAGCTGGCCAGGGTGACCAGCGTCTTCAAGCTGCTCGGCGACCCCACCCGGGCACGCCTGCTCTACGCCCTCCTCGAGGCCGGCGAGCTGTGCGTCTGCGACCTGGCCGCTGCGACCGCCACCGCCGAGACCACCGTCTCGCAGGCCCTGCGACTGCTCCGCGCCTCCGCCGTCGTCACCGGTCGGCGCGAGGGACGCAACATCTACTACCGGCTCAGCGACGCGCACGTGCGTCTGCTGCTCGACGTCACCCGTGAGCACGCCCTCCACGACGGGAGTCCTCGGCCGTGAGCCACGACCACGGGTCCCACGGGTCCCACGGGTCCCACGGCTCCTTCGCGGCGCACGCCGGCGGCCGGCACCGCTGGCGGCTCGCCGTCGCCTTCGGGCTCGTCGGCGCCTTCTTCGTCGTCGAGCTCGTCGCCGGCCTGCTGTCCGGGTCGCTCGCCCTGCTCTCCGACGCCGGCCACATGGCCGCCGACGTCGTGACGCTCGGAGCCGCGCTCGTCGCGACCCGCATCGCGACCCGGGCCGACACGACGGGGCGGCGCACCTTCGGCTCCTACCGCGCCGAGGTCTTCGCCTCCGGGCTCGCGGTGCTGCTCATGCTCGGGGTGGCCGTCTACATCGTCGTCGAGGCCCTCGCCCGCATCGGGTCGCCGGCATCGGTCGCCTCGGGCACGATGCTCGCGGTCGGCGCCGTCGGCCTCGCGGTCAACGTCGCCTCGCTGCTGCTGCTCCGCGGTGGCGCCGGCGAGAGCCTCAACGTCAAGGGCGCCTACCTCGAGGTGGTCGCCGACACCGTCGGCTCGATCGGTGTCGTCGTCGCGGCCCTGCTGGTCCGGGCCACGGGCAGCACCTGGTGGGACACGGTGACCGCCCTCGCCATCGCGGTCTTCGTCGCGGTGCGGGCGGTCGGGCTCGGCCGCGAGGTGGTCGCCGTGCTCGGGCAGCACGCCCCGTCCGGCATGGAGCCGACCGAGGTCCTCCGCGCGCTGTGCGACGTGCCCGGCGTCACCGAGGTGCACGACCTCCACGTCTGGACCCTCACCTCCGGCATGGACGTCGCGACGGCGCACCTCGTCACCGCCCGACCCGATGCCGGGGCGGAGGTGCTCGAGGCCGCGAGCCGGATGCTGCGCGAGCGCTTCCACGTCGCACACGCGACCCTCCAGATCGAGACCACCGACCGCAGCCAGTGCCAGGGAGCCGACTGGTGAGCACCCCATCCCTGCCGACCTTCTCGCTGCTGCCACCCTCGCGGCGGGCGGCCCTCGTGCGCCGGGCGCGGCTGCTCGCCGGCGCCTCGGTCGCCTACAACGTCGTCGAGGCCGTCGTCGCCATCGCGTCGGGCCGCATCGCCGACTCGACCGCGCTCGTCGGGTTCGGGCTCGACTCGACGGTCGAGGTGATGAGCGGCCTCGTGATCCTCTGGCAGTTCGGCCACCCCGTCCCCGAGGAGCGCGAGCACCTGGCGCGTCGCCTCATCGCCGTCTCGTTCTTCGCCCTCGCGGCCTACGTGGCCTTCGAGTCGGTGCGGGCCCTCGTGGGTCGGGAGCAGCCCGACACGTCCGTGGTCGGCATCGGGCTCGCTGCCCTCTCGCTCGCCGTCATGCCGATCCTGTCGCACTGGCAGCGACGCACCGGGCGCGAGCTCGGCTCGGGAGCGGTCGTCGCCGACGGCACCCAGACCCTGCTGTGCACCTACCTCTCGGCCGTGCTGCTCGTCGGCCTGCTCGCCAACGCGCTGCTCGGCTGGTGGTGGCTCGACGCGGTCGCCGCCCTCGTCATCGCCGGGGTCGCCGTCCGCGAGGGCCGCGCGAACTGGCGCGGCGACGCATGCTGCTGACCCGCGTGCGATCTCTTGACGGCGTGGCCCCTGGCCGACAGGGTGACCAACCGTGACACTCCGGGCCGAGTCCTCCCCCCTGCTCCGCGCGCGCCTCGCTGCCGGCACCGCCTTCTTCGTCCAGGGCCTGCTCTTCATCTCGCTGACGACGCGGCTGCCGCAGATCCAGGAGAAGTGGGACCTCGACGAGCTCGCCGTGAGCGGGCTGCTGCTCATGGTCGTGCTCCTCGCGGGCGCGGGCTCCGTCGTGGCCGAGGTCGTCGCGGCCCGCTCGTCGAGCGCCGTCGTCGTGCGCACCGGCCTCGTCGCCGCCACCGTCGGGTTCGCGGTGCTGCTGCTGGCGCCGGCCTTCTGGGTCTTCGTCGCCGGCCTGGCCGTCTACGGGCTCGCGCTCGGTCTCGTCGACGCGTCGTCGAACATGCAGGCAGTCACCGTCGAGCACCTCTACCGCCGCCCGATCCTTCCGTCGTTCCACGCGTTCTGGACGGCCGGTGGCATCCTCGGCACCCTCGTGACGCTCACGACCGTGGACGTCGACCTCGGCCCGGGCCTGCTCCCGCTGCTCGTCCTGCCGCTCGCCGCCCTGGCGGCGCCCTTCGTGCGCCGCGACCAGCTGGCGCAGTCCGACGCGGCGATCGACGTGCCGTGGCGACGCATCGCGCTGCTCGGCCTCGCGATGGTGCTCTTCTACATGGTCGACACGGCCGCCACGACGTGGGGACCGGTCTACCTCAAGGGCGCCCTCGACGCCCCGAGCGGGCTCACCGCGCTCGCGACGCTCCCCTACCTCGTCGCGACGCTGCTCGCCCGCGCGGTCGGCGACGGCCTCGTCGACCGCCACGGTGCGGTGTGGCTGCTGCGCGTCAGCGGGGTCGTCGCCGCGGCCTCGCTGGCCGTCATCGTCTTCGCGCCGACGTGGCTCGTCGCCGTCCTCGGCTTCACGGTGCTCGGCGGAGCCGTCGCGACGATCGCGCCGCTCAGCTTCTCGGCGGCGGGGGCGATCGCCGGTGGCGAGTCGGACTCTGCCGGCGAGCGCATCGACCGCACCGACCAGGTCGTGGCGCGCTTCAACCAGTTCAACTACGTCGGCGCGCTGCTCGGGGCCGTGCTCACCGGGGCCGTGGGGTCCGACGACCTGCGCCTGGGCTTCGCGGTGCCGATGGTCCTCGTGCTCGGCATCGTCCCGCTCGCGTCGCAGTTCGCGATCATCCGCCGGCGAGGCGCCGTGGTCGGGACGCGCTGACCTCACCACGCACCCCGCGCATCACGTCGCGCAGCACGGCGAGCCCGGGCCCGATCGCCTCCTCGCGTATGCCGCCGACACCGAACGCGAGCCCGTGGCGGGTCGGTCGTTCCAGGTGCCTCGGCGAGAGGGGGTCGACGAAGACGCCCGCTGCGAGGGCGCGGTCGGCGACCGCGCTGTCGTCGAGGTCTCCGTCGCGCAGGAAGGTGCACACGTGGAGCCCGGCGGCCGACGGGACGACCTCGAGCCGGTCCTCGAGAGCGGCCAGACCGCGGAGCAGCTCGTCGCGGCGGGCCCGGTAGACCTTCGTCGCGCGCTTCACGTGCGCGGCGTGGTGGCCCTCGGCGAGGAAGTCGGCGAGGGCGCGCTGCGTCACCGCGTCGCCGTCCCACACCGTCACCCGCTTCGCCTCGCGCAGCGCCGGGGTGAGCGAGCTGGGCGCGATCGCGTAGCCGACCCGCAGGCCGGGCAGCAACGACTTCGAGAACGAGCCGACGTAGACGACGCGACCGTCGCGGTCGAGGCTCTGGAGGGGCTCCAGGGGCCGGTCGGCGAAACGGAACTCGCTGTCGTAGTCGTCCTCCACGAGCACGGCGTCGTGCCGGACCGCCCACTCCAGCAGGGCGATCCGGCGCGCGCGTGACATCGCGACACCTGTCGGGTGCTGGTGCGAGGGCGTGACGTAGACGAGACGGGCCGCGTCGGGCAGCGCGTCGACGACGAGGCCCTCGCCGTCGACGGGCACGCCGCGCACCGTCGCGCGGTGGGTGCTGAAGAGCCGCGCGGCCGCCGTGTAGCCGGGGTCCTCGACGGCGACCACGTCGCCCGGCTCGACGAGCACCCGGGCGACCAGGTCGAGCGCCTGCTGCGCCCCTGCCGTCGTCACCACGTCGTCGGCGGAGGCGACCACGGAACGCGACACCCCGGCATACCGCGCGATCTCGCCCTCGAGCCGGCTGGCGCCGCGCTCGTCGTACGTGTCCGGGGCGAGCCGTCCGCGCCGCAGGGTGCCGGTCACGATGCGCCGCCACGTCGCGAGCGGGAAGAGGGACGCGTCGGGCACGCCGACGGAGAAGTCGTACGCCGCGTCGCCCGGGACCCGTGGCGCGGCGGAGGGCGAGCGCCAGGCAGCCGTCGGCGTGACGGCCCCGGGTCGCGTACGCCGTCCCCGCGCCGTCCCCGAGCGAGCGGGCGGCACGCAGCCCGCCGCGACGAAGGTGCCCGACCCGCGCCTGCTCTCGAGGAGCTGCTCGGCGAGGAGCCGGTCGTACGCGGCGGTGACCGTGCCGCGCGAGACCCGCAGGCTGGTGGCGAGCTCACGGGTCGCCGGCACGCGGTCACCACCGGCGAGGCGACCGTCGAGCACCGCCTCGCGCAGCTGCGCGTAGATCTGGGCCGTGAGGTCGCCGGAGCCGGCGAGGGTGACGTGCAGGTCCACGGGGCGAGCCTAGAGTGGCCCAAACCGACGGGCAAGAAGTGGACCTTCTGACCGGTCCACTCGACCGGGATCCTTGGGACCATGACCGCACCCGTCCGGCCCGCAGCCCAGACCCCGATCCTCCCGGGCGCGGGGGGCCTCACCGTCGCCCAGGGTGCAGCGCTGTCGGTGGGCGCCGTGCTCGGCACCGGGGTCATCACCCTGCCCGCGCTCGCCGCGGAGGCCGCCGGCCCGGCGTCGCTCGTCGCGTGGGCGGCCCTCGTGCTGCTGTCGGTCCCGCTCGCCAGCACGTTCGCGGCCCTCGGCGCCCGACACCCGGACGGCGGTGGCGTGTCGACGTACGTGCGGCGAGCCTTCGGCGAGCGAGCCGCCGGTGCGGTCGGCTGGTGCTTCTACTTCGCCGTGCCGGTGGGGGCGCCGCCGGCGTCGATGATGGCCGGTGGCTACGTGGCCGACGCCGTCGGTGGCGGGCGGGCGACCACCGTCGCGGTGGGCTGCGCCCTCATCGTCGGCACCGGGCTGATGAACCTCGCGGGCCTGCGCTTCTCCGGACGCGTGCAGCTCGGCCTGGCCACGGTGCTCGCGCTGCTCATGACGGCGACGATCGCGTTCGCGCTCCCCCACGGCAGCACCGCCTCGCTGACCCCCTTCGCCCCGAACGGCTGGGGCGCGGTCGGGACGGCGGCTGCTGTCCTCGTGTGGGGCTTCGCCGGCTGGGAGGCCGTCGCGTCGCTCGCCGGCGACTACCGCGACCCGCGCCGCGACGTGCCGAGGGCGACGACGGTCGCGGTCGTCGTGGTCGGTGTCCTCTACCTCGGTCTGGCCACGACGAGCCTCCTCGTGCTCGGACCGGCGACCGGCCGCAGCCAGGCGCCGTTGTCGGACCTCATGGCGATCGCGCTGGGCGAGCAGGCGAGGGTCGTCACCGCCGTCGTCGCCGTGCTGCTGACGGTCGGCGCCATGAACGCGTACTTCGCCGGTGGGTCGCGGCTCGGCGCGGCGCTCGCGCGGGACGGCGCCCTGCCCGCGTGGCTCGCCCGGGGCGGCGGCCCCGGAGAGGTGCCGCGCCGCAGCATCGTGCTCGTCATGCTGCTGTCGATGCTGTCGGTCGGGGCCTCGGTCACGCTGGACCTCGGGCTGACGCCGCTCATGCTGCTGGCCACCGGCTGCTTCACGCTCGTCTACGTGCTCGGCACGGGTGCGGCGCTGCGCCTGCTTCCGCGCGGCACCGCCGGGTGGTGGACCGCGCTCCTCGCGTTCGTGTCGGTCCTCGCACTGCTGGTTGCGAACGGGGCCCACGCACTCTGGGCGCTGGGCATCGTCGCGCTCTCGCTCGCCTACCAGCGCTTCACCCGGTCCGGGGTTCCCAGCGCAGCCCCCTAGACTTCGCCGCCGTGACGACGCAGCGCGCTGAGCGCACGCCCCTGATGCGGTGGTTCCTCGACGCCGAGGAGGCCGATCCCGGCGGCTACTACGAGCGGGAGTCGGAGGCGCAGGAGCAGCAGCACGTGCAGCCGTGGTGGCGCGTCATGTGCCTCACCGGTGTCGACTACTTCTCGACACTCGGCTACCAGCCGGGCATCGCCGCGCTCGCCGCCGGCGCGCTGTCGCCGATCGCGACCCTCGTCCTCGTGCTCATCACGCTCTTCGGTGCGCTGCCGATGTACCGCCGGGTGGCGGCCGAGAGCCCGCACGGCGACGGCAGCCTGTCGATGCTGGAACGGCTCCTGTCGTACTGGCCGAGCAAGATCCTCGTGCTCAGCCTGCTCGGCTTCGTCGCGACCGGCTTCATCATCACCATCACGCTGTCCGCCGCAGACGCGAGCGCGCACCTCATCGAGAACCCCTACCTCAAGTCGACCCTCACCGGTCACCAGGTGGGCGTCACGCTGACGCTCCTCGTGCTGCTCGCCGCCATCTTCCTCAAGGGGTTCCAGGAGGCCATCGGGCTCGCCGTCGTGCTCGTCGTCGCCTACCTCGGCCTGAGCGCCGTCGTGCTCGTGCGGGGCATCGTCGAGATCGGCGACCACCCGAGCGCGTTCGGCGACTGGGTCGACGCGATGACCGCGGCACACTCCGCCCCGTTCGGCGTCATCGGCGCCGCCCTGCTCGTCTTCCCGGCGCTCGCGCTGGGCCTCTCCGGCTTCGAGACCGGTGTCGTCGTCATGCCGCTCGTCAAGGGCGACGCGACCGACACGACGGAGCAGCCGCTGGGCCGCATCCGCAACGCCCGCAAGCTGCTGACGACCGCCGCCCTCATCATGAGCGTGCTGCTCATCGGGTCCTCGCTCGTGACGACGCTGCTCATCCCGCACGAGCAGTTCGAGCCGGGTGGGCAGGCGAACGGTCGTGCCCTCGCCTACCTCGCGCACGAGCTGCTCGGCGAGGGTTTCGGCACGCTCTACGACGCGTCGACGATCGGCATCCTCTGGTTCGCCGGCGCCTCGGCGATGGCGGGTCTGCTCAACATCGTGCCGCGCTACCTCCCGCGCTACGGGATGGCCCCCGACTGGGCCCGGTCGACGCGCCCGCTGGTCCTCGTCCTGTCGTTCATCGCCGCCGTCGTGACGCTCGCGTTCCGCGCCAACGTCGACGAGCAGGCAGGGGCGTACGCCACCGGCGTGCTCGCGCTCATGACCTCCGCCGCGATCGCCGTGTTCCTGACCGAGCTGCGCCGCGGCCACCGGGGGGCCGCCGGCTTCTTCGCCGTCGTGAGCGCGATCTTCGTCTACACGATCACGATCACCATCGAGGAGCGTCCCGAGGGTCTCGTCATCGCCCTCGTCTTCATCGCCCTCATCGTCGTCATCAGCGTCTGGTCGCGGATCGTCCGCTCGACGGAGCTGCGCGTGCAGCGGGTGGTCTACGACGAGGGGGCCAGGGCGATCCTCGACGATGCGGCGCTCGGCCCGCAGCCGCTGCGGTTCATCGCCAACAAGATCAACGCCGGCGACCGCGAGGAGTACCGCGCGAAGTCGCTCGACGTGCGCATGCACAACCACCTCAACGCCCGGCAGGGCGCGATCTTCCTCGAGGTCGAGATCAGCGACGCCAGCGACTTCGCGACGACGGTGCACGTCGGCTCCGCGGTCGTCGGCGGCCACTACATCCTCCGCGCGACCGGGCCGTCGGTGCCGAACGTGCTCGCCGCCGTGCTGCTCGACGTCCGCGACCGGGTGACCAAGCCCCCGCACGTCTACTTCGAGTGGAGCGAGAAGGCCCCGGGGCAGAACGTGCTGCGCTTCCTGCTGGCCGGTGAGGGCGACATCCCACCCCTCACGCACGAGATCATCCGTCGTGCCGAGCCGGATGCGACCAGGCGTCCGCAGGTGCACGTCGGCGGCTGAGGCTCCCGTCAGCCAGGCTCCCGTCAGCCGCGTTCCCTCCACGCGTCCGGCGTGGTCCGGTAGACCCGCGACTCGCCCTCGTACCACTTCTCCATGACCCCGAGGTCGTCGAGCCCGAGACGGCGGCAGACGGCCTGGCTCGCGGCGTTCGTGGTGTGGGTGATGGCGTAGATCTCGGGAAGCCCCGCGTCGAAGCCGTGCGTGATGACGGCCGTCGCGGCCTCGGTGGCGTAGCCGTACCCCCACGAGTCGGGGTGCAGGTGCCAGCCGACCTCGACCTCTCCGTCGTCGGCGTTCGGAAGCGTCAGCAGGAGCACCGAGCCGGCCACGACCCCCGTCTCGCGCACCTCGACGGCCCAGAAGCCGAGCGGGGGTGCCTCGCTGCGGCGGTGGTAGCGGTCGATCCGTTCGTGGGCCTCGTCGAGGTCCTTCATGAGCACCGGCTCGGCGTCGCCGAGCCATTTCACGACCTCCATCCGGCTCTGGATGTCCAGCACCCGGTCCGCCTCGTCGTGCGACCAGGGTCGGATGTTCAGGCGGGGCGTCTCGAGGTGCATGGCGCCACGCTCGCACCGCGGCGCCCGCCGAGTCCACGCCTTTCCCGGCGCACGCCGGAGCCGACTCCAAGGCAGGATGGCCGCATGTCCGACACGCAGCCGGCGACGACGCCCGGCCATGACATCGCCGCGGCCTACGCCGCGGTCCGCCCGGAGGTCGAGGCCCACACCGCCCTCTTCGTCGAGATGGTGCGCGCCCTGCTCGACGAGGCCGGCATCAACTACCTGACGGTGAGCGGTCGCACCAAGACGGTGGCCTCCTTCACGGCCAAGGCCGAGCGCCGCCGCGACGGCGAGCTGCTCTACCCCGACCCGCTGGTCGACATCACCGACCAGGTCGGCGTGCGCGTCATCACCTACGTCCACGACGACGTCGCCGCCGTCGCCGAGCTGCTCGCCGAGGAGCTCGCCGTCCTCGACGACCGCGACATGGGCCTCGAGACCGCACGGTCCGGCCGCTTCGGCTACGCCAGCCGGCACCTGCTCGTCGCCGTCGACGCGAGCCGGACCATTCCCGCCGCCTACGAGGGGCTGCGCCGGCGCAGCGCCTCCGTGCAGATCCGCACGGTGCTCCAGCACGCGTGGGCCGAGTTCGAGCACGACATCCGTTACAAGGGCACGGTCCCCGAGGAGCACGCCCACGACCTCGACCGCCGCTTCACCCTCGCTGCCGGACTCATCGAGCTCGCCGACCGGGAGTTCTCGGCCATCCGCGACCGGCTGCAGATGGCGCTGCCTGCCACGCCGCCTGATGCCGCCGTCCAGGACCCGCGGATCAGCTCGCAGGACCTCGCGAAGTTCCTCGCCACGAGGTACGCCGACGCCGGCTGGTCACGCACCGACCACTACGCCTGGGTGTCCGGTCTGCTCCTCGAGCTCGGCATCACCTCGGTCGACCGCCTCGCCGAGGTCATCGAGCCGATCGACGACGTCGACCTCATCGCACGGATGGGCTACAAGTACCCGCCCGGCGCGGTGCGGCGGCTCGACGACGCCCTCCTCGCCACGTTCGGCGAGCGCTACCTCGACCTCGAGGGCAACGCCCACCGCAGGCCATCTCTCGAGGGCCGCCTCGAGCGGCTCGGCCGGGGCTGAGAAAAGACCCCGCGCACGTGTCGATTCCTGCGGGCCGAGTTCGTCAGGATGATGTGGCGAGGGTCGCCGCACCGCGCGCAGCACATCGCAGACTGCGCACCCGAGCAGAGAAGGAGCCGGCCATGGCCGACACGTACGTCTACCTCATCCACGAAGGCGACTGGAACTCCGACGCCTACCTCCCCGGCGCCTCGGCACCGGACGACGGCGCCAACTCGCTGAACGGCGGCTTCCCCGCCCACGCGGCCTTCGCCAAGGCCGTCGCCGAGATGGGGGCCCGCATCGTGACGGGGGAGGCACTGCAGGACTCGAAGCACGGCGGTCGGGTGGTTCCCGGTGCCGGCGACCGCAAGGTCGAGGACGCCGTCTACACCGACGGGCCCTTCACCGACACGTCCGAGGTGATCTCCGGTCTCTACGTGGTCGAGGCCGACGACGAGGACACCGCCCGCCGCATCGCGGCGCTCGTCCCGACGGGCGGCCACGTCGAGTGGCGCAAGGTGTTCCCGACGACGGGGATGTGAGTGCCGCTCGGTCCGGGTGAGTTCGAGGAGGCGTGGCCGCGCATCGTGCGCGCCCTCGCCTCCTTCACCGGGAGCCTCGACGACGCCGAGGAGTACGCCGCCGAGGCCGTCGCCCGGGCCGCCGCCCACGAGCGCGCCGGCGGGGCCGCCATCGAGTCGTATGCCGCCTGGTGCACGTCCGTCGCCAAGCGCGCCTGGCTCGACGACGCCCGCCGCCGCTCCGTGGAGCGGCGGCTCGCCCCCGAGCTCGCCCGTCCCGACACGGACCCCTCGTCCGACCCTGTCGACCACATCGTCAACGACCGCACCGCCATGGATGCCGACGACCTGTCCGCCCACGCCCTCGCGGGACTGGACGACCGCCTCGCACTGCTCTTCGTCGCCTGCGACGAGGCCATCTCCCCAGCCTCCCGGATGGTGCTGGCCCTGCGCGTCGTCTGCGGGCTCACCGTCCCCGAGATCGCCGGCCACCTCGGGGTGCAGGAGACCGCCGCCGCGGCGCGCCTCACCCGCGCCAAGCGCGCCCTGTCCGAGGCACGAGGCACCTTCCACGTGCCCGACGCCACCGAACGTGCGCGCCGACTGCCCGTCGTGCTCGCCTGCGTGTCAGGCATGTTCACGGTCGCGCACCGCACCGTGCTCGACCCGGCCGACGCGCTGGCCGACACCGGGCGCCAGGCCCTCTCGATCGCCGATGCCCTCGTGGCGGCCTACCCCGCTGACACCGAGGTGCGTGGGCTGCGGGCCGTCATCCGGCTCGGGCTCGCACGCCGTCCGGGCCGGGTCGCGGCCGACGGCACCGGCCTCGCCCTCGACGAGGTCGACCGCCGCACGTGGGACCGCGCCCTCCTGAACGCCGGGCTCGACGACGCCACCGTCGCGGCCGCGGGTGACGGCCGGTTCGCCATCGAAGCGGCCATCGCGGGGCTGCACTCGAGCGCGCCCACGTTCGCGAGCACGGACTGGCCCCGCATCGTCCAGCTCTACGGCGCGCTCGAGGAGCGGTGGCCCTCGCCCTCGGTGCGGGTGGCGCGTCTGGTCGCGACCGCCCAGGCGCTGCTCGTCGCCCGGGACGACGACGGCGCCGCCGACGACGGCGCCGACGACACCCCCAACGACATCCTGGTCGCGCTGGCGGAGGTGGAGCGGGAGCTGGCGTCCCTCGAGTCGCACGCTCCGGCATACGCGAGCAGGGACGCCTCCCTCGCTCTCGCCGACCTCGAGTGGCGCACGGGACGGCGGGAGCACGCGGCGGCGCGCTACCGCGACCTCGCCGAGGTCGTCGCGGTCGAGCCCCTGCGCCGGTTCTGCCTGAGGAGAGCCGGACTCACTCCCCCGTGACGCCGTCGACGTTCTCGCGCAAGAAGTCGGCGTGGCCGTTGTGGCGGGCGTACTCCTCGATCATGTGCAGCAGGATCCAGCGCAGCGTGAACTCCTGGTTCTCCTTGCGGCTCAGCGTCGCCGAGCGGAAGTCCAGGCCGCCCTCCTCGAGCGCCGCGTCGATGTCACGACGGGCCTGCTCGACCGACTCGTCCATGACCCGGCGCAGCTCCTCGGGGCTGTCGTCGGCGGCCGAGGTCAGCTCCCAGTCACGGTCGGCCTCCCAGTCGGCGCTCGCCCACGGTTCGGGCATCTCACGGCCGTGCAGGACCCGGCCGAACCAGCTCGCCTCGTTGAGCGCGACGTGCTTGAGCAGGGCGCCCAGGGTCAGCGTCGAGGGGGCCAGCCGCGTCCGGAGCTGCTCGGCCGTCAGCCCCTCCGTCTTCATGCGGAGCGTGTCGCGGTGGTAGTCGAGGAACGCGACGAGGGTGGTGGCCTCGTCGGCGGCGAGGGGCGGGTCGGTGCGCTGGGTGCTCGAAGGCGTCGTCATGGCGCCCGACGCTAGTGTCCGCCGGCTGGAAAACGCCTGCCCTTTACGCGCAGGCGGGAGCACACTGGGCGCGTGCCAACGTCGAGCCAGTGGGTCGCCTTCCTCGTCGCGTCGATCCTCTTCATCCAGGTCCCGGGCCCCAGCCTGCTCTTCACGATCGGCCGTGCCCTCACGGTCGGGCGGCGCGAGGCGCTGCTCTCGGTCGTCGGCAACGCCATCGGGGTCACGACCCAGGCGGTGCTCGTCGCGGTCGGCCTCGGCGCGGTCGTGGCCGCGAGCGTCACGGCCTACACCGTCGTCAAGGTGGCCGGTGCGGCATACGTCATCTGGCTCGGCGTGCAGGCCGTCCGCAACCGGCACGAGGCGCGAGAGGCGCTCGAGAAGCAGGTCTCGGCCAAGCGGGGGCACGCGCTGCGCATCGGCATGGTTGTGGGCCTCACCAACCCCAAGACGATCCTCTTCTTCGTCGCCTTCCTCCCGCAGTTCACCAACGCGGCCGCGGGGCACGTCGCCGTGCAGATGGCGGTGCTCGGCGCGGTCTTCGGCGCGCTCGCCATCTGCAGCGACAGCGTCTGGGCGCTGCTGGCGGCCCGAGCGCGGGAGTGGTTCGCGCGCAAGCCTGCTCGCCTCGACAAGCTCGGCGCCACGGGCGGCGTCATGATGGTCGGGCTCGGCGCCGTCATGATCGCCCGAGAGTAGCGGCACGAAGACGCGCCGTTCCCAGACTTCTCTGCTTGACTGCCATCGTGACGACCCCTCAAGTCACCGCAGCCGACCCGAACCCGTCGACTCGGGCTCGGGAGCACGAGCGTGCCGTCGCCGCCGTCCAGAGGGCGTATGCCGCCCTCCCGCCCGACCGGCCGGTGCGGCTCGCGAAGCGCACGTCGAACCTCTTCCGCGTACGCAGCGACACCGGCACCCCGGGCCTCGACCTGTCGGCCCTGCGCGGCGTCGTGGAGGTGCGGCCGGGTGTCGACGGCGCGCCGGCCACTGCACGCGTGGGCGGCGTGACGACCTACGAGCAGCTCGTCGACGAGCTGCTGCCGCACGGCTACGTGCCGCTCGTCGTGCCGCAGCTGCGCACCATCACGATCGGCGGCGCCGTCACCGGCCTCGGCATCGAGGCCGCGTCCTTCCGCAACGGGCTGCCGCACGAGTCGGTGCTCGAGATGCGAGTGCTCACGGGCGCGGGCGAGGTCGTCACCGCGACCCCTGACGGCGAGCACGCCGACCTGTTCCGCACCTTCCCCAACTCCTACGGCTCCCTCGGCTACGCCCTCGACCTCGTCATCGAGCTGGAGCCGGCCCGGCCCTACGTCGCCCTGCGGCACGAGCGCTTCGACTCCGTCGCCGCCCTCACCGACGCGGTCGGCCCCGTCATGGAGTCGCACACCTGGGACGGGGACCGTGTCGACTTCGTCGACGGGGTCGTCTTCGGCCCGACCGAGGCGTACCTGACGCTCGGGCGCTGGACCGACCACCTCGAGGGGCAGCGCCGGCCCAGCGACTACACCGGCGAGCAGGTGTTCTACCGCTCGATCCAGCAGCGCCGCACCGACGTGCTCACCGCCCACGACTACCTCTGGCGCTGGGACACCGACTGGTTCTGGTGCAGCCGCGCGTTCGGCGCGCAGCACCCGACGATCCGGCGCCTCTGGCCCAAGCACCTGCTGCGCAGCGACGTCTACTGGAGGATCGTCGCCTTCGAGAACCGGCACCACGTCATGTCGCGCATCGACCGGCTGCGCCGGCTGCCCGACCGTGAGCGCGTCGTGCAGGACGTCGAGATCCCGCTCGAGCGCACGGCCGAGTTCGTCGACTGGTTCCTGCGCGAGGTCCCCATCGAGCCGGTCTGGCTGTGCCCGATCCAGCTGCGCGACAGGGGAACCGGCACGCCCTGGCCGCTCTACCCGATGGCCCGCGACGAGCGCTACGTCAACGTCGGCTTCTGGTCGTCGGTGCCGATCGAGCCGGGTGCCGTCGACGGTGACGTGAACCGGCGCATCGAGGCCGAGGTGACCCGGCTCGGTGGCCACAAGTCGCTCTACTCCGACGCGTACTACGACGAGGCGACGTTCGCGCGTCTCTATGGCGGCGACGGGTACGCGCCCGTCAAGGACCGCTACGACCCGGGGGGACGTCTCCCCACCCTCTACGAGAAGGCGGTGCAGGCTCGATGACCATGACGGTGGGACAGGCCTTCGACCTCGTTTTCGGTAGCGACGCCCCCGTGCGGCTCGTCGCGTGGGACGGCTCGGCGGGCGGCAGCCCCGACGGGATCGTCATGCGGCTGACGAACCCCGAGGGACTCAACCACCTGCTGACCGGCGGCTCCGAGCTGGGCCTGGCACGCGCGTACCTGCTCGGCGACCTCGTCATCGAGGGCATCGACGAGGCCGACCCGTACGAGGTGCTGCGGCTCATCGGTGACGGCCTCACCCCGCGCCGGCCCAGCGTGACGGAGGCGGCTGAGCTGGCGCGGTTCGTGGCGCGGCACCGGCCGCACCCGCCTCGACTGCCGCGCGAGGAGACACCCAGCCAGCTGCACCGGATGGCGCAGGGGCTGCGGCACGCGAAGGGTCGCGACGCCGCCGCCATCAGCCACCACTACGACGTGTCGAACGCCTTCTACGAGCGCGTGCTCGGGCCGTCGATGACCTACACGTGCGCCTGCTTCCCGACCGAGAACGCCTCGCTCGAGGAGGCCCAGGCCTACAAGTACGACCTCGTCGCGCAGAAGCTCGGCCTCCGACCGGGCATGCGCCTGCTCGACGTCGGCTGCGGCTGGGGTGGGATGGTGCGGCACGCGGTGAAGCACTACGGCGTCACCGCCCTCGGCGTCACGCTGTCGCGCGAGCAGGCGAGCTGGGCCAGGGCCGCCATCGAGGCCGACGGCATCGCCGACCGGGCCGAGGTGCGGCACGGCGACTACCGCGACGTGACGGAGCGTGGCTTCGACGCCATCAGCTCCATCGGGCTCACCGAGCACATCGGCGTCGGCAACTACCCGGCGTACTTCCGGTTCCTGCGGGACCGCCTGCGCGACGAGGGCCGCCTGCTCAACCACTGCATCACCCGGCCCGACAACAGGCACGACGGCCTCCCGTCACGCGGCTTCATCAACCGCTACGTGTTCCCCGACGGCGAGCTCACCGGCAGCGGCCACATCGTGCGCGTCATGGAGGACGAGGGCTTCGAGGTGCGCCACCACGAGAACCTCCGCGAGCACTACGCCCGCACGTGCGCGGCGTGGAACGCGAACCTGCGCAAGCACTGGGACGAGTGCGTCGAGCTGGCCGGCATCGGGACCGCGCGCGTGTGGGGTCTCTACCTCGCCGGTTCGCGACTCGGCTTCGAGAACAACGGGATCCAGCTGCACCAGGTGCTGGCGTCACGCACGAGCGCGGAGGGCGTCTCGGGCTTCCCGCTCCGACCCCAGGTGGAGCCGACGCGTCAGCCGGAGCCGCCCAGGTCGACGTCGTAGGCCTCGTAGACGAGGTCGCCGCCCTTCTGGCGGTGGCGCACGAGCCGGCCCATGAGCACGGTGAGCTCCTCGCGGAAGACGGGCAGGTCGGCCATCGTGCCGCCGTGCTCGAGGACGGCGAGGTAGCCGTGGATCGCCTCGCGCAGGTCCTGGTGCTCGGCGAGCAGCCGGTTGACCTTGCCGATGAGACGTGGGGCCGTGCGCGTGGCTCGGTCGTAGATGCCGCCCGGGCTCTCGGTGAGGGCGACGTGGTCGTCGAAGTCGTGGGCGAGCTCGGCGAGCGCGGCGCGCACGCGTTCGCGGAACATGCCGCCACGCGCGATCGGCGCCTCGAGGGCGAGGTCGACGGCGGCCACGGACTCACGCAGCTCGGCGCGGTGCAGGCGCACCCGCTCGAGGTGGCGCGCGAGGTCTTCCGACGTCACGACGGCCGGATGGTCGTCGACGACGGTCGGGCTGGGGGCGTTCGGCTGCAGGTTCATGGCGCCACCTCCGTGCCCTCCATGGTCCCCCCGGGTGCCCGGTTCGTCCAGACCTCGCACGGGCGCCTCACGGGCGGCCGTCAGGCGAGGGAGAGGAAGAGCTTCTCCATCTTCGCGACGTCGACGCCCTCGCCGTCGGGGTTCGCGAGGCACTCGCGCAGACCGGAGGCGATGACCGCGAAGCCGGCCCGGTCGAGTGCGCGGGAGACCGCCGCCAGCTGGGTGACGACCTCGGCGCAGTCGCGCCCCTCCTCGATCATCCGGACGATGCCACCGATCTGACCGCGGGCGCGGTTGAGGCGGCGGATGACGGACTGCATCTCGTCGAGGTCGAGCTCCACGGCACGCTCCTATGGCAGGCAACCCTCGGCGACGTCTCGATGGTACCCGGGGTCGTATGCCGTGTGCGGGCCAATCGACGGGTGCGCCCGGGTCCGCAGGGAGACGACGCGTCGGCAGGTCAGCCAGGCCGTGGCGCGTACATGATGAGGCCGACGCCCACGAGGCAGACGAGCGCCCCGGCGACGTCCCACCGGTCGGGCCGGAAGCCGTCGGCGACCATGCCCCAGGCCAGCGAGCCGGCGACGAACACCCCGCCGTAGGCGGCGAGGATGCGCCCGAAGCTCGCGTCGGGCTGCAGCGTGGCCACGAAGCCGTACGCGCCGAGGGCGATGACACCCGCTCCCGCCCAGAGCCAGCCCCGGTGCTCGCGCACGCCCTGCCAGACGAGCCAGGCACCACCGATCTCGGCGAGGGCAGCGACCACGAAGAGGACGACGGAGCGGGCGACGGTCACGGGATGTCCCCGGCGGCGCGGCGCTCGTCGTCGCTGCGCAGGATGCAGAACTCGTTGCCCTCGGGGTCGGCCATGACCACCCAGCCGCGGCCGTCGTCGGTGCGGCAGTCCTGGTCGACGGTGGCGCCGAGTGCCAGGACGCGCTCGACCTCCTCGTCGCGGGGGCGGTCGGTGGGGCGCAGGTCGAGGTGCACGCGGTTGCGCACCACCTTGGCGTCGTCGACCTGGATGAGCAGCAGCCGGTGGGACCCGTCGGGCGAGAAGATCAGGCACTCGTGGTGGCCGGGCTCGTTGGGGTCGTCGGGGTCCTCGTGGTAGCCGAGCAGGTCGGCCCACCAGACCGACTGCGCGTAGGCGTCGAGGGCGTTGATCGTCGTGTGCGAGAGGGCCAGTGCCATGCCGCACATCCTGCCGGTGACGCCGTCGGCACAACCACCGGGTTCGTCACCGGACGCGTCAACCCCGGTTGACGAACCCGAGGGCGACTCGTACCGTTGTCAACACAGGTTGACAACGGTACGAGGGCGTGAGGACCGGAGCCGACGATGGAGGTCGAGGAGATGCTGAAGCTCGCGCGAGCGACCGGCGACGACGACCCGCGCGCGGCGCTCGCGGCCGCGCGCGAGCTGCGCCGCGAGGCCGACCGCACCGAGGCGACCGTCGTGCGCCGGGCCCGCCTGCAGGGTCTGTCGTTCGCCGAGATCGCCGAGGCCCTGGGCGTGAGCCGGCAGGCGGTGCACAAGAAGTACGGCCGCCGCTGACGGGCCTAACCCTCCCGGCGCAGCACGACGACGGTGTCGAGCGCGACCCGCTGTCCTTCGTCGGAGTCGACCGGGCGCTCCCGGATGCCGGACCGCTCGACGGTGACGGGCAGCCCCTGCGCGGCGTCGAGCACCGCGTCGGGGTCGTAGAGCACCGCTGGGTCGCTCGGACCGCCCCAGCCCTCCGCGAGGTTGCGGCCGGCGTGCCCGACGACGACCACGCGCCCACCAGGGCGCACGGCGGTGACAGCGGCCCGCAGCGCACTGCGCCACTCGTCGGCGGGCAGCTGCAGGTAGCTGAGCAGGGCGAGGTCGTACGAGTCGGGGTCGCCGGGCGGCGCCACCGTCGCGTCACCGACGACCGGGGTCAGCCGGTCGGCGTCGTGGCCGAGCCGGTCGGCGGCGAGCGATCGCATCCGCTCCACCGCCACCGCCGAGTAGTCGAGAGCCACGACGGACCAGCCCTGCTCGACCATCCAGATCGCGTTGCGCCCCTCCCCCGCAGCGAGGTCGAGGGCACGACCCGGCGTCATCGGTCCGATGATCTCGGCGACGAACCGGTTCGGCTCGACCGACCACACGAGGTCGTGGGCGGCATACCGCTCGTCCCAGGCCTTGGCGTCCACGGGCTCTCCTCCTGCTTGTCGACCACCCGGTGGCAGCCGCGAATCCCATTGTGACGCCGCCCGTCTCGTTCGTCACGATCCCCGGACACCACCCCAGCCCCGGCGTAGCGTTGAGCGTGGAAGGGGTGCGCATGATGAACGTCCTCATCGTCCACGAGTCCATGTTCGGCAACACCCGGGAGATCGCGGCGGCCATCGCCGCCGGCCTGAGACGCGGCAGACCGGAGGACGACCGGAGCGTGCGGCTCGTCCACGTCGACGACGCGCCCGTCACCATCGACGACGACGTCGACCTGCTGCTCGTCGGGGGCCCCACGCACGCCTTCGGCATGACGCGCCCGGAGACGAGGCAGGACGCCACGACGAAGGGCGCCACCTCGTCCCGCGAGGGCCTGCGCGAGTGGATCGCCTCGCTGACGCCACGGGCGGACCTTCCCGTCGTCACCTTCGACACGCGGGTCCACGTGCGGATGCTCCCCGGATCCGCCGCGCGTTCAGCGGCCAAGCGTTGCGCCACAAGGGCTTCGAGCGGGCTGAGCAGGGCGAGACGTTCTGGGTCGAGGGAACGCCCGGACCCGTCGTGACCGGGGAGGTCGAACGCGCCGAACGCTGGGGCGCCGAGCTCGCCGCGCGCGTCTCGCACGGCGTCTCGTGAGGCGCCTGCGACCGATCCGCTAGAGCGACCCGAGCCACGGCTCGAGGTGACCGAGAACCTCCTCGGGAGCCTCGAGCTGCGGCGTGTGCCCGATCCCGTCGAGGTATGCCGTCCGCCACGCCGGGTTGAGCCGCGCGGTGCGCTGGGCGGCTCCGACAGGGACGAGCCGGTCGCGGGTGCCGTGCACGAGCAGCACCGGCTGGCGCACGCCGGCGATGAGGGCGTCGTAGCGCCGGGGCCGGCGCAGCATCGCGAGGATCGAGCGCGCCGCGCCGAGGAACTCCGTCTCGGAGATGCCGTGCTCGCGGCGCCAGGCGACGAGGCGCACGCCCGCGTCGACGACGTCGGGATCGGCCCGCTTCGGGTCGGCGAAGCAGAGGTCGACGGTGCCGAGCACCCGCTCGCGGTCGGTGTAGCGGGTGTTGAGGCTCCGGACGAAGCGCTCGCCGACCCGAGGCACGGCATACAGGCCGAAGGTGAGCGCCACCTGGGGGTCGGGACGCAGGCCGGGCGTCGGCAGGGACGGGTCGACCAGCGCCAGGCCGGCGACCTGCTCGGGGCGACGGTGGGCGAGCAGGAGCGACACCATGCCGCCCATCGAGTTGCCGACGAGCACGGCCGGGCGGCCGAGCACCTCGTGGACGAAGCGGCTGAGCATCGCGGCGTTGTGGTGCACCGTGGTCGACCGCCCCTCGGCGGGGCTCAGCCCGAAACCGGGCAGGTCGAGGGCGACGACGCGACGCGAGCGGGCGAGCGCCGGCGCGATGCCGACCCAGTTGAGGTGCGAGCCGCCGAGGCCGTGGACGAGCACGACCGGCGGATTGCCGGCGGAGCCGTCGGGTGCCTGGTCAGGGCCGCCGAAGTCGACCCAGTGCACCGGCCCGTCGAGGTCGAGCGTGTGGCTGCGACCGCCCCACGGGGCGGCGAGACCGAGGGGTGCCGTGGCCGGCAGCGTCGTCATGACCGCACGGTAACCCCTCCGGCCGGGCGCCGCCGACCGGTCCCGACCGTGCCCGTGGTCACTACCGCGCCGCTGCGCGCTCCGACGCGTGGGCGGCCCGTGCCCTCAGGTGCCTGGCCTCCGGCGCGTTGCCGGTGAGATCGGCGGCCCGCGACCACTCGGCCGCGGAGTCGGCCCAGCGCCCCACCCGCCCGAGCAGCTCGGCCCGGACGACGTGGAAAGGCGTGTAGCCCTCCAGCCCGAGGCGCCGGAGGTCCGACAACGCTGCCTGCGGCCCGTCGAGCTCGGCCACGGCGACGACGCGGTTGAGGCGCACGACGTCGGTGGGCGCGACGCGCAGCAGGTGGTCGTAGAGCTGCACGATCTGCGCCCAGTCGGTGTCGGCCGCCCTGGTCGCATCGGTGTGCACGGCATTGACGGCGGCCTGCAGCTGATAGGGCCCGGGAGCGCCCCGGCGCAGGCACCGGCGCACGAGGTCGTGACCCTCCGCGACCATCGCGGCGTCCCACCGCGAGCGGTCCTGGTCGGGGAGGAGCACGAGCTCGCCCGCTGCGTCTGTGCGCGCCGGCCGTCGCGCCTCGGTGAGCAGCATCAGCGCGAGCAGGCCCATGGCCTCGGGCTCGTCGGGCATCAGCTCGACGAGCACGCGCCCGAGCCGGATCGCCTCGAGGGCGAGGTCGGGCCGGCCGAGCTCGTCGCCCGAGCTCGCGGTGTGGCCCTCGTTGAAGACGAGGTAGATGACAGCGAGCACCGCCGCGAGCCGGCCCGGCAGGTCCGCGTCACGCGGCACGCGGTAGGGGATGCCGTTGTCGCGGATCTTCTTCTTGGCCCGCACGATCCGCTGCGCCATCGTCGCCTCGGGCACGAGGAAGGCGTGCGCGATCTCGGGGGTGGTGAGCCCACCGAGGAGGCGCAGCGTGAGGGCCACGCGCGCCTCGGGCGACAGCGCCGGGTGGCAGCAGGTGAAGACGAGGCGCAGCCGTTCGTCCTTCACCGGCCCCTCCTCCCGGGGCTCCGGCGGCGCGTGGACGACGAGGGCCTCCGCGTGTCGGGCCTCGCGCGTCGACTCGCGCCGCAGGCGGTCGATCGCCCGGTGGCGCGCGGTCGTGATGATCCAGCCGGCCGGACTCGGCGGCATACCTTCTCGGGGCCACCGCTCGACCGCCACGGCGAACGCGTCCTGCACGGCGTCCTCGGCGAGGTCGATGTCGCCGAGGGCGCGGATGAGGACGGAGACCGCGCGGCCGTGCTCGGCACGGAAGACGCGCGCGATGTCCGCACCGGTGACGGCACCTCGGGCACCGGCTGCACCGGCCGGGTCGTCGACCACGTCAGCGGTCGGTCGGCTTCTGGCCGGGGTCGTCGTGGTCGACGAAGGGACGCACCTCGACGGGCAGCCCCGTCGCCCCCGCGATGCGCTCGGCCCACCCGAGCACCGCGTCGTAGTCGTCGCACCGCACGATCGTAAAGCCGCCCAGGTGCTCCTTGGCCTCGGCGAAGGGGCCGTCGGTGAGCACCGGGTCCGCCACCGCGTCGGGCTTGCGGATCGTCGTGGCGCTCGCCTGGTCACCGAGGCCGCCGGCGAACACCCAGGCGCCCGCGGCCCGGATGTCGGCGTTGACCACCTCGAGGTCGGCCATGACGCGGCTGAGGTCGAGGTCCTCGGGCGGCGGGCCGTCGGGCGAGAACAGGCTGATCAGGTAGGTCTTCATGGTCGTCTCCTCCTGCCGGGCGAGCCGGCCGGTCGTGGTGGCCGAGGGCGCGCCCTGTGCGCTCCCTCCACCGACTACACGAACGCGGCCGGTCCCGATCGACATCGTCGACACGTCGGCGCGTGACGGTCCTTCAGCCGCGGGGGCGCTGCTCGACGAGGCCCACGAGGTTGCCCTCGGAGTCGACGACGAAGGCCATCCACTCGTCGGTGCCCGCCGGCCCCAGCGTGTCGTCCTCGTGGCCGAAGATGACGTGCGGCTCGCTGCGCACCTCGACGCCGGCGGCGCGGAGCCGCTCGATGGTCGCCCCGAGGTCGTCGACGCCGAGGTAGTGCAGGGCGCTCGGTGCGCCGATGTCGAGCAGGAGCCGGACGCCACCGACGTCGAAGAAGACGAGGCCCGGCGGGTCGTAGGTCGCGAGCGGCTCGGCGCCGAGCAGGTCGGAGTAGAAGGCGGACGCACGCGCGAGGTCCTCGGCGTGCTGGGCGATCTGGACGAGTGCCATGCCCCGACGGTAGCCCCGCTGCGGCTCGCTGACCGGGGCAACGCTCAGCGACGTGGGTCCCGCTCAGTGGCGCCGCAGTGATGCGCTGTCACTGAGCGGGTCCGGCGGCACCGAGCCTCGCGGGTCGACACAATGGGCCCATGACCGATCACCGGCCCGTGGACACCTGGCTCACCGACATGGACGGCGTGCTCGTCCACGAGGAGGACGCGATCCCGGGCGCCTCCGACTTCATCGAGGCGCTCAAGGCCTCCGGCAAGCGCTTCCTGGTGCTCACCAACAACTCGATCTTCACCCCACGCGACCTGCGCGCCCGCCTGCTGGCCAGCGGCATCGACGTGCCGGAGGACGCCATCTGGACCTCCGCCCTGGCGACCGCGCAGTTCCTCGCCGACCAGCGACCCGGCGGCACGGCATACGTCGTCGGCGAGGCCGGCATCCTGACGGCGATGCACGACGTCGGCTACGTCATGACCGACCGCAACCCCGACTACGTGGTGCTCGGCGAGACGCGCACCTACTCGTTCGAGTCCATCACCCGAGCGATCCGCTTGATCGACAACGGCGCCCGCTTCATCGCGACCAACCCCGACCCGAGCGGCCCGAGCCCCGCGGGACTGCTGCCGGCCACGGGCTCGGTCGCGGCGCTCATCAGCACGGCGACCGGCCGCCAGCCGTACTACATCGGCAAGCCCAACCCGCTCATGATGCGCAGCGCCCTCAACCGGCTCGACGCCCATTCCGAGACGACGATCATGGTCGGCGACCGCATGGACACCGACATCATCTCGGGCCTGGAAGCGGGCCTGCGCAGCGTGCTCGTGCTCACCGGCTCGACGTCACGCGCCCAGATCGAGAACTTTCCCTACCGGCCCACCCGGGTCGTGGACTCCGTCGCGGACCTCGTCCGCTTCGTCGGCCACGAACCCGGGGGTACCGAGTGAAGCCCGAGTGAGACCCGAGTAGGACCCGTCAGGGCAGGTAGTACGTCGGGTTCGGCAGCTTGACCGCACGGTCGGCGCTGCCGCCGATGAGGTCGCTGAACTGGTCGCCGAAGTTCGCGACGACGTCGTAGCCGAGGTCGCGCTCGATGTGCGCGCGCGTCGTCGACTTGTACTCGATCGTCGTGCACGTCGGGTAGGCCTTGCAGTGGCCCTGCATGTAGGCGGGCGGGGTCTCGGAGCTCTTCCACTTCGTGAAGTAGAGGTCGCTCGTGAACTGCGGGTAGCCCTGCTCGTGCAGGTTGGCGAGGGTCGCGACCTTCTGACCCGTGTTGCGGCCCGTGAGTCCGATGACCGTGCAGCCGGAGTCGGCGACCGCCTTGACGAGAGAGGGCATTCCGGGCGTCGCGGGGAAGCGCTTGTTCTGCACCCAGTAGTCCTGGCGGGTCGGGTTGAAGACGAACTTCATGTCCGCGACCTCCATGTCGTAGGTCCACAGGGTCGTGTCGTCGGCGTCGAAGACGACGGCCGGCTTCGTGCCCTTGCGGGCACCCTGGCGGCACTCGCTCTCGAGCCGCTGGGTGTTGCGCTGCTCGAGGGCGGCGAGCTCGGCGATGTAGGGCGAGGAGGTGCGGTTCGCGAGGCCGGTGCCGGGGTCGCCGTAGTAGGTGGCGATCGTCTTCTTCACCGAGTCGATGTTGGGGATGCCCTCCCCGCTCTCGGTGCGGCCGCTGGAGCCGTCGGGCGCCATCGTGAACGCCGTGCGCGGCGCGAGCTCGGGCTCGTCGACCCCCGGGAGGTTCGGCGACGGCAGGTAGTACGTCGGGTTGGGCAGCTTGACCGACGCGTCGGCGTAGCCGCCCTGCAGGTCGCTCCACTGGTCGCCGACGTTGAGCACGATGTCGTAGCCGAGGTCCTGCTCGATGTGCTTGCGGGTGCCGGCCTTGTACTCCACCGTCGTGCACTTGGCCGTCGCGCACGTGATGTACGCAGGAGGCGTCGAGCCCGCCCACTTGGTGAAGTAGGTGTCGGGGGTGAAGGCGTTGTAGCCGACGTCCTTGAGGTTGCCGATCGTCGCGTCCTTCTGGGCGGCGCCGCGGCCGGTGAGGCCGAAGACGGTGAAGCCCATCGCCTGCGCGTCGTTGACGAGCGAGACCATCGACGGCGTGGCCGGGAAGAGCTTGTTCTGGACCCAGTGGTCCTGGCGCACGGGGTCGAAGACGAACTTCATGTCCGCGACCTCCATGTCGTAGGTCCACAGCGTCGTGTCGTCGGCGTCGAAGACGATGGCCGGCTTCTTGCCCATCGCGGCGGCGGCGTCGTACTTCGCCTGCAGGCCCGCGCGGACGCTGCTCGTGAGGTGCTGCATCTCGGTGATGTACGGCGAGGCCGTGCGGTTGGCGAGGCCCGTGCCGGGGTCGCCGTAGTAGGCGGCGATGGTCTTCTTGACCGAGTCGATGTTGGGAATGCCGGCACCCCCCTCGGTGGCACCGCTCGAGCCGTCGGGCGCCATGACGAACTCGGTGCGGGGGGTCAGGGTCTGGTCGTGACGGCCGCCGGAGTCTCCGTGGGCCAGGGCCGGTGCGGCGCTGCCGACGATTAGCGAGCCGACGATCGAGCCGGCTGCTGCGAGGGCGAGGCCCGCGGTGCGGGGGGTGGGACGCCTCATGGGTCACCTCAAGGTGCTCGGTGCGGGGTGGGCCGCTCGACCGTAGTGCGACCACCGGCCCCGTAGGGGTTTCGGGCAGGCTCGAGTTCCCGTTCCCATGCAACCGGCATGGTTTTCCCAGACTTCACTCAGGAACGGCGCCCGAAGATCCGGGTCCACCACGACGGGCCGTTCTGCCGCGCCGCGGCTGCGGCCGCCTGGCGCTCCTCGCGCACGCGTCGCTGCTGCGCCTCCCGCTCCTCGCGCAGCGGCCGCCAGCGCTCGACCATCTCGTCGACGTCGAGCGTCTTGGCCAGCAGCGGCGGCAGGTTGCCCACGACCGGACGGAGCCGGTCGGCGAGGACGCGCCTGTTGTAGTCCTCGATGATCTCGCGCACCTGAGCCTCGGTGCGCACGTCGGCGAGGGACTCGGGGTAGCCGGCGGCCTCCTTGCGCAAGGCGAGCGGCCCGGGCAGCGCAGCGCCGAGGTCGAGCTGCTCGCGCTCGGTGAAACGCTTGAGCCACCAGTCCGGGTCGCCCGCGTCGCTGAGGTCGAGCGGCTTGCCCGCGCCCGGCAGGTTGTCGAAGTCGCCACGCTCCTGGGCCTCGCGGATCTGCTTCTCCACGGGGCTCTCCCAGTTCGGCTGGCCGGCCATGCCCACCACGCTAACCGACGGGCCCGCGCTCCCGCCGGTCGCGGCGAGCGCCGACACCGGCGATGACGACGCACACGACGAGTCCGATGAGCAGGAGCACCGGAGCAGCGAGCATCCCGAGCAGCACCACGGCGTCGGCGGGCGCCAGCGAGCACCCGAAGCCGATGCCCTCGCAGCCACCGCCCGCGACGTGGGTCGGGAGCGTGAGGTGGAGGACGACGACGAGCAGCAGGGGCAACCCCCACAGCAGGCCCAGCGCGACGGCATACGGACGGAAGGGGTGCCGGCTCATGGCCACACCCTTCGTCGCGTCACCCCGTGCGGCAACGGCACGCGTACTCAGCGCGTCTCACAGCTCCTTGCGGAAGTGCACGTCCGAGGCGTCGGGGGTGGGCACGCCCTGCCAGCGGAAGATCTCTCGGTAGCCCTGCTTCTCGTAGAAGCCGGGCGCCTGGAAGGTGAACGAGGTGACGAAGACGTGCGTGCACCCACGAGCCCTGGCCTCGGCCTCGAACTCGGCGAGCAGCCGCTCCCCCAGGCCCTGTCCACGCATGTCGGCCCGCACCCACGTCATGCCGATGCCCGCCGCGACGCCCCACGTCCAGCCGCTGACGCCCGCGGCCAGCTGACCGTCGCTGTCGGTGAGGCGCACGGTGAGCTCTCGCGCAGCAGGGGTGCCGACGGTCGCCGCGGCGTTGACGACGTCGAGCTCGTCGGAGAGCCGCTGGTCGAGCTCGGCGTCGGCTTCGCCGACGACCGAGGAGTACGCGTCGGGCTGGGTCTCGGTCATGACGGGCGATCCTGCCACGGCCCTCTCAGAGGCGCCCGATGACCTCGTCGAGCATCGCCTCGGTGAGCTTGCCGGTGAAGGTGTTCTGCTGGCTCACGTGGTAGCTGCCGACGAGCCGCACCGGCCGACCGGACCCGGTCACGAGCAGCGCCTCCGCCCCGTGACCGAACCGCGGCTTGGGCACCGGCACCGCCCAGCCGCGACGCCGGGCCGCGCCGAGCGCCGCGTCCCACCCGATCGAGCCGAGTGCGAGCAGCGAGCGCAGCCGCGGCTCCGACAGCTCGAGGTCGCGATCGAGCCACGGCGCGCACGTCGCCTTCTCCTCGGTCGTCGGCTTGTTGGCCGGCGGCGCGCAGCGCACGGTCGCGACGATGCGCAGGCCGGTCAGCGTCAGCCCGTCGCCCGACGACACCGACGTCGGCTGGCTCGCGTAGCCGGCGCGGTGGAGCGCGGCGTACAGCCAGTCGCCCGAGCGGTCGCCGGTGAACATCCGCCCGGTCCGGTTGGTGCCGTTGGCCGCCGGAGCGAGCCCGACGACGAGCACCTCCGCGTCGGGGTCGCCGAACGACGGGCCCGGGCGTCCCCAGTACGGCTGGTCGGCGAACGCGGCCCGGCGGCCGCTCACGGCGACCGACTCACGCCACGCGACGAGGCGGGGGCAGGCGCGGCACACGCTGACCCGCGCATCCAGCTCGCGTATGCCGTCCGCCTGGCTCGCGAGGCGCCGCACCTGCGCCGCGGTGGTCGCGACGGGCGTGTCCCCCGTCGCCGGGTCGCCGGGCCAACCGGTGCCCGGCGGCACGGGTGAGCGGAAGAGCCCACCCGTGACCGGGTGCTGTGCCGGGTCCGGCATGTCGGCGCTCATGCGCCAACGGTAGGCGTCCCGAGGTCGTTCAGGGTTGCTCAGGGCTTGGTCTTGATCGGCGTGCCGGCGGGGTCGAGCACCCACCAGACGCCCTGCACCGCCTGACCGCTGACGTCGCCCGCCTTGGCGTCCTTGAACCAGTAGTAGAGCGGCCAGCCGTCGAGGGTGAGCTGCTTCTTGCCGTCGGGGGTGTCGATCGCGGCCACCTTGCCCGTGACACCGGTGAGCTTCGGTTCCGAGGCACCCATCATCGCCGGGGGCCACGCGGTCAGGCACTTGCCCTCGCAGGCGCTCTTCGTCGCGCCCTTCGTGTCCTTGTCGAACATGTAGAGGGTCATGCCGTCGCTGTCGGTGACGATGGTGCCGAGCGACGAGCTGGCCGTCTTGAGCTCCGTCACGTCGGGGTGCACCATCGCAGCCGGAGCGCTCGACGACGCCGAGGACGAGGACGAGGACGACGCCGCAGCCGGCGAGGACGCGGCCGGGGTCGACGTGTCGGGTGTCGACGAGCCGCAGGCCGCCGAGAGAAGAAGGACCGTGCCGGCGAGGGCCGCGGTGCTGATGGATCGGGCTCGCATCATGTTGACCTCCTCGAGGGGGACGCCGGACGTGACGTCCGAACGCGAAAACGCCTGTTCTCGTGAGACGGTTCACCTGAAGGCCACGTGAACGGTTCACGGTGTCCGGACGTCCTTGACTGAGGCAGGCGACAGGACACCGTGGGCGCCGCGAGAGGAGGTGGGGTGACGTGCCGCTCGACGAGGAGGCGGTGGCGGAGATCTACCGCGAGCACGGCCCCATGCTGCGCCGCGTCGTCTGGCGGGCGACGAACGACGCGAACCGCGTCGAGGACATCGTGCAGGAGGTGATCCTGCGGGTGTGGAAGCAGGCCCCCCAGGCCGACAACCTCCGCGCCTACCTCATCACCACGGCCCGGCACCTCATCGTCGACCAGCACCGCGCCGCGGGCCGCCGCCCGCAAGAAGCCACCCTCACCGAGATCGCCGAGCGCGACTCGGCCCTCGACCAGGCCCTCGACCAGGTGCTCGTCGAGGAGGCCCTCGGCCGGCTCCAGGACAACCACCGCGACGTCGTACGGTGCCTCTACTACCAACGACTGTCCGTCGCCGAGGCATCGCTCCGGCTCGGCGTGCCGGAGGGCACCGTCAAGTCCCGGGCCTACTACGCCGTGCGCAACCTGCGCGTCATCCTCGACGAGATGGGAGTGACGAGATGACCACCGGACCAGACGACCTGCACGTGCTGCTCGGCGCGTACGTGCTCGGTGGCCTGTCCGACGACGACCACCGCGCCTACAGCGAGCACCTGCGCACGTGCACCCAGTGCCAGGCCGAGCTGGGCCAGGTCTCCGGCCTGCCGCGACTGCTCGACCTCGCGGGGCCCGAGGGTGGCCTGCACCTCGTCGCACCCCCGCCCGGCGCCCCGATCCCGCTCATGAAGGAGCCCGACGACGAACGCGTGTCCACCCTGCTCACCGAGGTCGGCCGGCGGCGGCGCCGGCGCCGCACCCTCGCCTCGGTGCTCGGTGCGGCCGCCGCGGTCGCCCTCTTCGCCGGTGGCGCCTGGCTCGGCCCGTCGATCCTGCGGGCCACGACCCCCGAACCGCCGACGACCCACGTCACGGCATCCGCACCGGGAAGTGCGGCCTCGGTCGACGTCGCCCTCGTGACCCGCGGGTGGGGCACGCAGCTCGACCTCGAGTGCTCAGGCCTGCCCACCGACAGTCCCCTGACCCTGTGGGTCGTCGACAACTACGGCAAGGAGTACGCCGCCGCCTCGTGGCGCGCGGGCGGCTCGGGCTACACGAAGCTCACCGGCTCGACGTCGGTGCCCACCTACGAGATCAAGTCGGTCGAGGTGCGCACCAGCATGGGCAAGGTCGTGGCGTCGGCACGCACCTGACGGCACCCGGCGGCACGGACGCATACGGCGGCATACGGCGGCATACGGCGGCACGCTCGAGGGCCCGGCTCGCGACTGATCAGGTCTGCGAATCCGGGCCCTGGTGGCGGTTAACGTACCTCAACGGGCCAGCCGCCCAAGCGTTTCGGGCTGGTGCGGGGCCTCCCCCGAGTTCCCCTCTGGCCCCGCACCCATCCCCTGTCAGACAGAGACGTGGGCGCGGGGCTTGATACACCCGCAACGGCGCAAACCGGTCAGAGTGCGGCGGGCAGCCTCGCGCTCGGCGGCGTCACCGAGACCTTGCGCCCGTCGAAGGTGACCTCGCTCAGCCACATGGTGCGCCCGGGCACGTCCGAGCCGATCGCGGCGGGGTCCCAGGCGTGGTAGACCATCAGCACCCGGCCGTCCTTCTCGACCAGGGCGCAGTGACCCGGCCCGGCGGCGACGTCGGTGCTCGTGAGCACCGGCTCGGGGTCCTTGGCGAAGGGCCCGGTGGGCGACGCCGCGGTCGCGTGCCCGACGGCGTACTTGTCGCTGCCGTAGTCGTTGGCCGAGTAGAAGAGGTGGAAGACGCCGTCGCGTTCCCACACGAAGGGCGCTTCGACGAGGTTGCCCTCCCACGGAAGGTCCTGTCGGATCAGGCGTTTCGGCTGGCCCTCGAGCTTCAGCCCGTCGGCGGAGAGACGCTGCACCGAGATCCACGTGTCGACGCCGACGGCGTTGCCGTCGTTCTTCCAGTAGAGGTATGCCGTGCCGTCCTTCGCGACGAAGGGCGACGCGTCGATCGACCCGCCCTGGTCCTTCTCGCAGACGAGAGGGCCGGGGCTGGTGTCGCGGTAGGGACCCTTGGGGTCGTCGGCGACGGCGACGCCGACGCACTGGATCGCGGGGTCGGGCGCCATGGTCGTGTAGTACATGACCCAGCGGTCGCCGAAGCGGTGCGCCTCGGGCGCCCACACCTTGCCCTTCGTCGTCCAGGCGGGCAGCTGCGGGAGGGCGTCGGCGCCCTGGGTCCACGTGACGAGGTCGTCGGAGGTGAGGGTCTGGACGTTCATCCCGTTGCCGTTCGTGGCGATGGCCACCCAGGCGTCGCCGTCGGGGAGGATCTGCGGATCGGGGAAGTTGCTCGGCCAGACGGGGTTCGTCGCTGTGCCCGTGGCGCTGCTGGCAGGTGTGGTCACGGTGTCTCCGGTGGTGGTGGTGGGCGTGCCGCCTCCGCAGCCGCCGAGGAGGGCGGCAGCGAGGGCGGCAGCCACGAGGGATGCGGTCGGGGTGCGGGCCCGGGCGCGGCTCATCCTGCTCCGGGGTCGGTGGGCCACGTCGACGCGTAGAAGCGCAGGTGGTCGACGTGCGCGGTGACGGCCGGCGAGGCCCCTCCGTGGGCGACGAGACCGATGCGCGGGGACGTGCCCGGGCGGAAGGTCCACGTCGCGCCCCACGTCCAGGTGACGCCGTCGCGGCTGGTGCCGGCGCGGTAGAGGTGCTCGCCGGTGGCCGTGCGGTGGTGCGCGAGCCGCAGCCACAGCGTCGGGGCGGAGGTGCCGACGATGGCGCCGCCGTAGCTCGTGCGGCCGTCGGGGTTCGCCGGGTCGGCGGCGGTCTCACGGCCGAACTCGGTCTGGCGCGTGTTCCAGATCGCGACGTTGGAGAGACGGGCGAAGTCGTCGTCGTTCTCGTAGGCCACGATGCCGACCTGCTGGTAGTTGCGCACCGTGTCGGTGCCGACGTCGAGGCGGGTCTTCGCCTCGGCGATCCAGTCGCCGTCACCGGGGGTGTCGTGGAGCAGCACCCCGGCGTCGTTGCCGCCGCCGACGAGGTCCTTGCCCTCGACGGGCCAGTTGAGGCTGCCGTCCGAGACGGTCACCGCCGGGTTGCGGCGCACCCAGGTGAAGCCGGCGAGCGTCAGGTCGTCGAACTCCTCGGCAGTGAGGAGCGCCCCGGCCTGCGGCACGGGAGCGAGGGCCGCTGCGTCACGGGCGGCCGCGTTGACGACGACGTTGTCGACCCGGGCGTCGCTGCTGCTCAGGCGAACCGGCGCCGAGCGAGGATCGACCGCGCCGTCGACGTGCACGCGAGACGTCACGTCGGCGAGGTCGCTCTCGGAGACCTCGGCCGTGACGCCCTCGGCGGTCGCCTCGACGGTGAGGGTGCGCCATGCGCCTGGGGCGGCAGCGGGCAGCGCGGCCGTCGACGAGCGCACCACGCCCCCGTCGTCGACCTGTGCCGTGAGCCGGCGGCCGGCGGGGTCGAGCGTCACCTTGACCGCAGGGTCGCGGCCGACGAGGACGCGCAGGGGCGCGGTGCCCTGGTGGTCGAGCCGCACGTGCAGTGACCCCGCTGGGGCCGGCTCGACGGTGGAGGCCCTGCCGCGGACGACGGCCGTGGCGCCACCGACCGGGTCGGACGGGCCCGCGGCGAGCCCGCTGAAGCCGCTCGCTGCCGGGTCGGTCGGCGTGATCCCCAGCGCCGAGTCGAGCGACGGGGCCGGCTGGGGCGTGTCGGACGGGCCGGCGCCGGCGCGGGTGCGCGGCCAGCCGTCGACCCAGTCGAGCCGGTCGAGCAGCATCGGCCGGCGGTTGATGCCGAACGGGGCGGTCAACCAGGGCCGGTTCCGGTCGATGGCGTGGTACGCGATGAAGTCACGGCCCTCGGAGTCGGTGACGACGGCGTGGTGGCCGGCGCCGACGAAGCGGTTGCCGTTCTGGGTCAGCACGATCGTGCCGCCGACGCGTGACGTGAGCAGCGACGTCCCTTCCGCGTCGACGAAGGGGCCGAGGGGCGAGCGGGCGCGGCCCGCGAAGACGGAGTAGCCGGTCGTCGGACCCGCGCAGCAGTTCGCGGCCGAGCCCATGAGGTAGTACCAGTCGCCGTGGCGCACGACGAACGAGCCCTCGTAGCGGTTGTCGATGGCGACCTGGGTGGCCGGCCCGACCGGGGTCAGGCCGTCGGCCGACATCTTCGTGGCCCACAGGCCACCGAAGTAGCTGCCGTAGTAGAGGTAGCGCTGGCCGTCGACGTCGGTGAAGCCGGCCGGGTCGAAGGTCCAGAGGAACCCGCCACCCGGCGCCGGCCGTGGTGGGACGGCCGGCGCGGGGGCGGGGGTCCAGGGCCCCGACGGCGTCGGAGCGGTGGCGGCGCCGATCGCGGAGTCGTCGCCGGGGTTCAGCGTCGTGTCGGTGACGGTGAAGTAGAGGACGTAGCGCCCTGCGACGTAACGGATGTCGGGCGCCCAGAGGCCCGCGGTCGCCGTGGCCCACGCTGGCCGGTTGGCGGAGGTGAAGACAGTGCCGAGGTACTCCCAGCTCGACCAGTCCTTCGTGCGCGCCATGTGCATGGCGCCGGGGGCGTCGCCGGCCCTGAGCGGGTCGGACGTGGCGTACGCGTACCACCAGCCGTCGCGCCCGCGGATGACCGACGGGTCGGCGAACGTGTCGGAGAACGAGTCGGAGACGGCGTTCTCGTATGCCGTGTCGCGGGCCTCCGCGGCCACCACCGACCCGCTGGCGGGTGCCACGCTCACCACTCCGGCGGTGACGAGCGCTGCAGCGGCGCAGGCGATCCCGCGCCTGACGGTCGTGCGGGACAAGCGTGCCACGGTGGCCTCCTCAGCCCTTGACGCCGCTGCTCGCGACGCCCTCGATGACGTAGCGCTGCACGAAGACGTAGAGCGCCAGGACGGGGATCGCGGCCAGCATCGCGCCGGCCATGACGACGGGGTAGTCGATGGAATAGGCACCCTGCAGGCGGCTGAGTCCCGCAGGCAGAGTGAGGCGCTCGGGTGAGAAGAGCACGTAGATGGGCCAGATGAAGTCGTTCCAGTTGTTGAGGTAGCTGAGCACGCCGAGGGTCACCAGGGCGGGTTTGGCGTTGGGCAGCACGATCGACCACCACGTGCGGAACGGACCCGCCCCGTCCAGGCGGGCACTCTCCTCGAGCTCCTTCGGCATCCCCATGAAGAACTGCCGCATGAAGAAGACGCCGAACGCACCGGCCGCACCGGGCACGACGAGCGCCCAGATCTGGTCGAGCCAGCCGAGCTTGTCGAGGATGAGGAAGTTCGGCATGAGGAAGATGAAGCCGGGGAGAAACAGCGTGAGGATGATGACCGTGAAGATGACGTTCTTGCCGCGGAACTCCATGCGCGCCAAGGCGTAGCCCGCGAGCGAGCAGACGACGAGCACGAGCAGCGCCTGCAGCGTGGCCGCCATGAGGGAATTGAGGAACCAGCGGGCCACCGGGCTTGCCGCGTCCTGGAAGAAGAGCACGTCGAAGGCCCGCAGGCTCGGCTCCGAAGGGAAGTACGTCGGCGGGACGGTGCGCGACTCGCTCTGGGACTTGAAGGCCGTGAGCAGCACGAGCAGCAGCGGCCCGATGAAGACGAGCGAGAGCAGCCCCATGCCCACCCAGAAGAGGGGCCCGTTGCGGCGCTTCATGACTTCTTCTCCCTCAGCAACCAGAAGTTGACGAGCGCGATGAGGGCGAGGCACACCGCAAGCACGTAGCTCATCGCGGAGGCTTGGCCCATCCGGTACTGCGACAGGCCGAGGTCGGCGATCTCCATGATGGCCGTGCGGGTCGAGTCGCCCGGCCCGCCCTTGGTGATGAGGTAGCTCTGCCCGAACATGTTCGCGCTGGCGAGTACCGTCGTGACGACGATGAAGATGAGCACTGGCCGCAGCCCCGGGATGGTGATGTAGCGCAGCTTCTGCCACGCGGTCGCACCGTCGATGTCGGCGGCCTCGTAGTGCTCGGCCGGGATGTCGGCGAGCCCGGCGAGGTAGATGACGGCGTTGAAGCCGATGGTCCACCAGATCGTCACGGCCGCGAGCGAGATCCACGCCCAGGGCTGCTCCGTCGTCCACGCGGTGTCGCTCGGCAGGCCCAGCGCGCCGAGCAGCCCGTTGACCATGCCGAACGACGGGTCGAGCAGGTAGCGCCACATGAGGCCGACGACGGCGACCCCGAGGACGAACGGCGCGAAGAACACGGCGCGGAAGAACGTGCGGCCCGGGAACTTGCGGTTGAGCACGATCGCGAGCAGCAGCGGCAGCGTCACGAGGAACGGCACGCTGATGAGCACGAAGATCCCGGTCGCCTTCATGCCGTTCCAGAACGGCTGGAACTGCGGTGCCCCGCTGTCGAGCAGGTCGGTGTAGTTCTGGGCGCCGACGAACGGCTTGTTCGGCAGCAGGAAGTCCCAGTCGTGCAGGGAGATCCAGATGCCGAGCAGGGCCGGCACAGCGACGAACGTGATGAAGAGGACGAGGAACGGGGCGAGGAAGAGGTAGGGGGTCCACCCCGAGCCATGGATGCCGGACCGGGCTCCCCGGGAGCGCCGCCCACCCGGCGTGGGTGGCGCTCCCGACGAGGGTCTGGTGGGCTGTGCCGTCGTCACAGCCATGACGTCAGCCGCCGTACTTCTTCGCGTTGGCCTCGAGGATCTTCGTGGCACGTCCGGCGGCGTCGGAGAGCACCTTCTTGGGGTCCTGCCCGCCGAGGACGGCCTGGTTCAGGGCCTTCTCGAACTCCGGGATCGCGTCGCCGATACCAGCGACCGCCGGCGGGAAGTGCAGGTAGTCGATCTGGGTGGCCAAGGTCTCCTGGTCCTTGAGCGCCTTGAACTCGGCCGACTCGCGCACCGAGTTGCGGGCCGGCACCTGACCGCCCTTGGCCCACTCGAGGCTCTTCTGGCTGATCCAGTTGAGGAAGACGCGCGCGGCGGTCTGCTTGTTCTCGTCGGGCGTGCGCGAGGTGGGCAGGATGAACTGGTGCGAGCCGGCCCAGGCCGCCTTGGTGCCACCGATGTTGGGCAGCGGCGCGACGCCCCAGTCGAGCCCGGACTTCTCCTTGAGGGTGTTGATCGTCCAGATGCCGTTCCAGTTGAAGGCGGTCTTGCCGTTCTGAAGGGCGATGATGTCGGCGTCCTGGGCGATCTTGCCCTGCGAGTAGCCCTTGGTGACGAGGTCCTGGAACCAGGTGAGCGCCTTGACGCCGGGGTCGTCGGCCCAGAGGACCTGCTTGGCGTCCTCGGAGAAGAGGTTGCCGCCGAACTGCCAGATGAGCGACTGCACCGACATGCTGCCGGTGAAGGGGAAGGGCGTCGCCCAGTGCCCCTGGATGCCCTTGGACTTCAGCTGCTCCAGCGCAGCCATGTAGTCGTCCGCGGTCATCGGCGGCTTCTCGGGGTCGAGGCCGCCCTTCTCCATGACGGTCTTGTTGTAGAAGAAGCCGAGCGGGTGCACGTCGAGGGGGATGGAGTAGCGCTTGCCGTTGTAGATGCCGGCCTTCCACGGCACCGGGGCGAAGTCGCTCTCGCTGAGCTTGAGCGCCGAGGCGACGTCGTCGAGCGGCTGGATGACGTTGCGCGCGGCGTTCGTCGCGACCGAGTCGACGTGCATGATGCCGATGTCGGGGCCCTTGCCCGCGGTGACGGCGGCGGGCAGCTTCGCGTAGTAGTCAGCCCACTGCATCGTGTTCATGCTCACCGCGATGTTCGGGTGCTCGGAGTTGAACTGGTCGACGAGTCGCTTCATGAAGGGCCCGTCTCCGCCGGTGAAGCCGTTCCAGAACTGGAGCGCGACCTTCGGGCCGGAGTAGCCGGTCGCGCCGCCACCGGCGGAGACGGCGGGAGCCTGGCCGGGCACGCCGCTGGAGCCGGAGCCGCAGGCGGCCAGGCCTGCGAGGCCGGCGAGGCCGAAGGCGCCGGAGAGGATCGTGCGACGCGTGACGGGGTTGGGGGTCAGGGGGCTGTGGGGCTGGGTGTTCGTCATCGAACGGTCCCTTCGGTGAGTCGGATGCAGTGCCAGGAGGTGGGCGGCAGGGTTGCGGTGAGGGTGGGCCCGTCTACCGACGCGTCCCCCGGACGCGGCGTCACACGGTCAGGGTTCGCCTCGGTGTTCGTCGCCGAGGTGTCGTCGTCGTGGAGCGCGAGGTGCTCCACGAGGGTGTATGCCGTCGGGCCGGCGCCCACGGCGTCCGCGACGTCGAGCACGAGCTCGGCCGCCTCGGTGCGGCTGCGGTTGACCACGAAGACGGCGAGGTCGCCGGTGTCGGGGTCGTGGGTGGCCGTGACGACGACCTGGTCGACGGGCCCGTAGGCCGACGTGTCGATCGTGTCGCAGGCGACGGCGGGGCGCAGCACGGTGCCGCGGGCGTGCTGGGCGGTCAGGGCGAAGGGGTGGAAGATCGTCTGCCGCCAGGCGCCACCCCCGGGGCGTGTGGCGATGGGGGCGATGACGTTGACGAGCTGTGCCTGGCAGGCCATCGCGACGCGGTCGGTGTGTTGGAGCAGGGTGATGAGCAGACTCCCGACGACGACCGCGTCGGTGACGTCGTAGACGTCCTCGATGAGCTCGGGCGCCTCGCGGATCTCGAGGGAGTTCTCGCCGTGGAAACGCTCCTGGAACCACACGTTCCACTCGTCGAACGAGACGGTGATCCGCTTGTCGGACCCCTTGACGGCGGCGACGTGGTCGGCGGTGGCCACGACCGACTCGATGAAGCGGTGCATGTCCTCGCCGCTGGCGAGGAAGGAGTCGACGTCGCCGTCGACGGGCTCGTAGTACGCGTGCGCCGAGATGTGGTCGACGAGGTCGAAGCAGCGCTCGAGCACGACGCGCTCCCACGTGCCGAACGTCGGCATGCCGCGGTTCGACGAGCCGCAGGCGACGAGCTCGAGACCCGGGTCGACGCGGCGCATGGCCCGGGCGGTCTCCTCGGCGACGCGGGCGTACTCCTCGGCGGTCTTGTGACCCATCTGCCACGGACCGTCCATCTCGTTGCCGAGGCACCACACGCGTACGTCGTGGGGCTCGTGGTGCCCGTGCTTGGCCCGGAGGTCGGGCCACGACGTGCCGGTCTCGGCGTTGCAGTAGAGCAGCAGGTCGATGGCCTCCTGCACGCCGCGGGTGCCGAGGTTGACGGCCATCATCGGCTCGACACCCACCCCGCGGGCCCAGTCGACGAAGTCGTCGGTGCCGACCTGGTTCGTCTCGACCGACCGCCAGGCCAGGTCAAGCTGGGTGGGGCGGTCGGCCTTGGGGCCGATGCCGTCCTCCCAGCGGTAGTTCGACACGAAGTTGCCGCCCGGGTAGCGGACGGTGGTCACGCCGAGCTCGCGCACCAGGGCGGCGACGTCCGAGCGGAAGCCCAGCTCGTCGGCCTCGGGGTGACCGGGCTCGTAGATGCCGGTGTAGACGCACCGGCCCATGTGCTCGACGAAGGACCCGAAGGTCCTCGGCCGCACCGGCCCCACCGTGAACGCGGGGTCCAGCCGCACTGTCGCTCGTCCCATCCGGTCCTCCTTGACCGTCGGAGTGGGCACACCGTTCTTACAACGGTTACCCACTTGCGTGTGGTCTGAAAATTACAACGGTTACCGAAACCTGTCCAGAGGTGTTCCGAACCGGTTCGAAGATGGCTCGGACCGTCGGGTGCGGGCGCTAGCCTGTTCCTCGGTCGGGCTTTCCCCGGCTGGATCGTCGAGCGTCGACGGCGAGTGTCGAACAGGAGGCGCGGGTGGCCGCACGGCTTCGTGACGTCGCAGAGCGCGCCGGCGTCTCCGTCAAGACCGCCTCGAACGTGCTCAACAACCACCCGCACGTCAAGGCCAGCACGCGTGAGCGGGTCGAGGCCGCCATGGCCGAGCTGCATTACCGGCCCAACCTCTCGGCACGCAGCCTCAAGCACGGGCGGGCGGGCTTCCTCGCCCTGGCCGTCCCGGCGATGGACTCCCCCTACTTCGCCGAGCTCGCCGCGCGCATCACCGAGGAGGCCGCTGCCCTCGGCTTCATCGTGCTGCTCGACGTGACCGGAGGCGATGCCGACGCCGAGCGTGTCGTGCTCGAGGGCATGCGCTCGCACGTCATCGACGGCGTGATCTTCTCGCCGCTGGCCCTCTCGGCCGACGAGATCAGCCGGCGGGCCGACAGCCTGCCCATGGTGCTGCTCGGTGAGCGGCCCGTCCCCACCGGCTTCGACCACATCGCCGTCGACTCGGTCGCGGCAGCGCGTGCCGCCACGGAACACCTTGTCTCACAGGGGCGCCGCCGCATCGCTGCCATCGGCCGCGAGACCGTGAAGGGCACGGCCTCCGAGCGACTGCGCGGCTACCGGCAGGCGCTGCGCGCCGCAGACCTCCCCTACGACAAGAGCCTCGTCGTCGAGGTGCCCCACTTCGAGCGCGCCGACGGGCACGCCGCGATGCGGCACCTGCTCGAGCTGCCCGAGCCGCCCGACGCGGTCTTCTGCTTCAACGACCTCATGGCGATCGGGGCCCTGCGGGCCTGCGTCGAGTCCGGGGTCGCGGTGCCCGACGACGTCGCGGTCGTGGGCTTCGACGACATCGCCGAGACCCGCTACTCCAACCCCACCGTCTCGACCATCTCCCCCGACCTCACGGGGCTGGCCCGGTCCGCGCTCGAGATGCTCGCGCGCCGCATCGACGGCTACACCGGCGCCGCCGAGGAGATCCCCGTCGCCTGGACCCTCGAGGCGCGCGAGACGACCCTCGGGGTGCCCCGTCGCCGACGCCGCCGGGCGCCGAGCGCCTGACCGACAGGTCCTAGTCGCGCCGACGCGCGCGCACCACGACGTCGTGCATGGCGCTCCCGTGCGCGGCGGACCTCGTGTGCTCCGAGGCGGTCTGCACGTCCCACTCGCCGGGGTCGAGACGCTCCGTGATGTCGGCGAGCGTCACCGTGGCGTGCTCGGGCGGGTCGTCGGTCGAGGTGGTTCCGTGGCCGTGACCGCCCTCCCGGTGCAGGTGCCCGACGACGAGCAGCGAGCCACCCGGTGCGACCCAGGCGGCGACGCGGTCGTAGAAGTCGAGCTGCGGCATCGTCGGGTGCGCGTAGTGCGTCGTCACCAGGTCGTACTGCCGGTCGGGCGTCCACGTCGTGAGGTCCGCCTCGACCCAGTCGACCCGACCCCCGGCGTCGCCGGCGTCGCCGTCGCCATCGTCGACTCCTCCGAGTGCCGCGGCCCGCGCGAGCGCCTCGCGCGAGATGTCGACGGCCGTGACGTGCCAGCCCCGCCCGGCGAGCCAGCGCGCCTCACCGCCCTCGCCGCAGCCGGCATCGAGCGCCGTGCCCGGCGTCAGGCCCCCGACCTCACGGACGAGGTGGGGGTTCGGCGCGGACGCCTCCCCCTGACTCCCCTGCCAGTGCTGCTCCCAGTACGCCCTGTCGAACTCACTGCAGTCTGTGTCGCCGCTGTCGGTGTCGCCGCTGCCGGGTGCGCCGCTCATCGCGCCACCCCGACGAGGTATGCCGTGAGCTCCCTCGGGTGCGACAGCGCGACCAGGTGGCCGCCGGGGACGAGGTCGAGGTCGACGCCCAGCCGCTCCCGGGCCACCCGCCGCTGCAGGTCGACCGGGAAGAAGCGGTCGCCCTCGCCCGCGACGGCGTGGATCGGCACGTCCGGCCACCGCACGAAATCGCAGGGGGTCTCGAACGCCCGGTCGACCTCCGGACGCTGGTGCTCCTCTCCGGACGCCGCGACCTCGGGATCGACGTCGTGGAGGAAGTAGGTGTCGAGGTCGAACTCCTCCGGATAGCCCCTGTCGCGCGCGGCCGCGACCCGCGCCGCCTCCGAGCCGACCGCGTCCCACCACGCGCCGGCGGTCTCACCCGGCACCGGGACCATCGCGTTCAGCAGGACGACGGCCGACACCGGCCGCCGCTCCGCGACCAGCGGCACGGTGAAGCCGCCCATCGACTGCCCGACGAGCACCACGTCGTCACGTCCGTCGACCGCGCTGAGGACGCGGGCGGCATACTCGGGCAGCCCCTCGGCGGGGTCGTCACCGGGCAGGTCGACGGCGACGGCCTCGTGTCCGGCCTGCTCGAGCAGCGGCGCGACGCGATGCCAGTACCAGGCGGCGCCGCCGGCACCGGGGACGAGCGCGTACGTGGTCACCCGCCCCACGCTAGCCCTCGACGGCACTCTCGACTGGGCGCCGGGCGCGTGCGAAGGTGGCCGCATGGCCGACGACGTCTCCGTCCAGCACCACATCAAGTCGCTCATCGACGAGGAGCACCAGCTGCGCTCGGCGCTGCAGGCCGGCTCGATCAGCGTCGACGAGGAGCATGCCCGGCTGCGCAGTCTCGAGGTCGAGCTCGACCAGTGCTGGGACCTGCTGCGCCAGCGCCGGGCCAAGCGCGAGTTCGGCGAAGACCCGGACACCGCCGAGGTGCGGTCCGAGCGCACCGTCGAGGGCTACACGGGCTGACGCCCGCACGACCGACGCACCGGCGCAGGCACGACGAGGCCCCGGTCGCGGTGGGTAGCGACCGGGGCTCGCCGGGCACTCGGGGTGCGAGGGGGTCACACCCTGGGGGGAGTGAGTGCCTGCCTGGGGACCTCCCGTTCGGGAGGGGTCTCAGATGGTCAGGCCGTGGCCGAACGGGAGCAGCGGGTCGTCGTAGCCGGGCACGTCCTCGCCGTGGGCCCGCACCTGGTCCATCGACCGGGGCAGGTCGAAGGGAAGCCGCCCGACCGGCGCGATGGTGCCCGTGACCGCGTCGAGCAGCGCGTCGTCGCTGCTGCCGTAGCTGCCGACGACGGCCGACGCGATGCGCAGCAGCGGCGTCACGACCGCGGGCCGGTCGAGCACGACGTCGACGACGAGCGGGCACACCGCCGCGATGCGCTCGAGCCTTGCGATGAGCCCCGGCGGGAAGTCGAGCGACCCCTGGTGGAACCACGACTCGAGGAAGAGGTCCGAGCGCGGGTCGAAGGGCGCCGTCAGCCGCACCACGGCGACGTCGGCGTCCTCCGGGCGGTCGACGAGCTTCCCGTGCTTGACGACCGCCTCGGGCGACACACGCTCGGCGTAGATGCGCAGCCCCTGCTCGAGCGGCAGCCGGCCGTCCTCGTTGTGCAGCACGGTCACCGAACGGGCCTGCGCGGCATACCCCTCGTCGCGGAAGTCCTGGCGACCGACGGTCTCAGCGGCAGCGTCCTCGTCGACGTAGGGGTCGTCGAACAGGCCGAGCCGGAACTTCACGGCGAGGATCCGGCGCGCCGACTCGTCGACTCGGGCCTCGGTGACGCGCCCCTGCGCGACGAGGTCGAGCAGGATGTCGACGCACTCCTCGCCACCGAACTGGTCGGCGCCGGCCTCGAGGATGAGCTCCATGCGACCGTGCGGGTCGAGGTGCTCGACCCCCCACGCGCGGGCCGGGAGCACCTGGTCGCCGACGTGGTTGTCGTTGACCAGCTCCCAGTCGGTGACGACGACACCGTCGTAGCCGAGCTTCTCGCGGAGCAGGCCGGTCACGACCTGCTTGTTGTAGCCGAAGCCGATCGGCTCGATCGGCTCGCCGTCGACCTCGAGGTCGATGGGCATGCCGTAGTAGGGCATGATCCCGGCCGTGCCCGCCTCGATGATCGGCGGGAACGGCTTGAGGTGGTCGTCGAAGCGGCCACCGGGATAGACCTGCTCGCGCCCGTAGGGGAAGTGCGCGTCCTCGCCGTCCTTCTGCGGGCCGCCACCGGGGAAGTGCTTGCTCGTGCACGCGACGCTGTCCGAGCCGAGCGAATCCCCTTGGAAACCCTTGAGATACGCGACGCCTAGCTCGGTGACGAGGTCGGGGTCCTGGCCGAACGTGCCGGCCTGGCGCGCCCAGCGCGGCTCGGTCGCGAGGTCGAGCGTGGGGTGCAGGGCCGCGCGGATGCCGACCGCGACGTACTCCTGGCGCGCGACGTCGGCGAAACGGCATACGGCCTCGGGGTCACGCAGGGCCGCGAGCCCGAGCGGCTCGGGCCACTGCGAGAACGCACCTGCCGAGAACGAGACGCCCACGTTCTCGATGAACGCGTGCCGCGGGTCGGTCGACACCGTCACGGGTATGCCGTGCGGTGTGCGCTCGGCGAGCGCCTGGAGCTGGTTGCTCCAGCGCGCCGCCATGCGGGGGTCGTCGAGCGCGTGGACGTTGAAGTGGCTCAGGTGCTTCTCGAGCACCACGGTGCTCGTCGGCGACTTGCTGATGTTGCCGGGGTGTTCGAGCAGCGAGCCGTCGGCGCCGGCTTCGATGACCGTCTGGAACATCAGGCCGACCTTCTCCTCGAGGGAGAGCCGCCCGAGCAGGTCCTCGACCCGCGACTCGACGTCGAGCCGAGGGTCCTCGTAGGGATCCATCCGGCCGTTGCCGTTGAGGTCGCGGTACTCCACTCCGTCGTCCGTGGTGCTGAGCTCGGGGCGCACGGGTGCCGCCTTTCGTAGTGGGTCTCTCGTCCTGGCGTGGGCCGGTCAGCCGACCGGGCTCGCGCCGAACTCCTCGATGCCGATGACCGGCTGCAGCGCGTTGCGGACCGCCGGGGTGGAGAACGCGCGGCGGATCACGTTGTCGCCCAGCACGTTTCCGGCTGCGCCCATGATCATCGCCTGGTCGAGGGAGAGGTAGCGCCGCGCGACCGTGCCGGACTTCACCGCGATGGCGTCGAAGAAGCCGCCCCGCCCGTAGGAGTCGAAGTCGGCCTGGATGGCGGCGAGGTTCGTGAAGGCCTCGCCGGGCTCGTGCTGCATGGCCAGGAACGACGCGTGCGGCGTCACGACGCCGTCGCCGTACGTCGGGTTCGGGTTCGTCGCCGCCCGGCACGTGCCGAAGCCGGGGTCGTAGTTGGTGCTCTCCTGGTCGGACATGTAGCCGGTGGGGTTGAGCCCGAGCGCGTCGACGCCGTACTCGCGGTAGCCGCCGGCCGGGTTGCTCGACGGGCTGAAACCCCAGTAGCCGTAGCCGGCCTCGAGGAGGCCGTGCTCGCGCTGGGCCCGGACGTGCAGCACGTGGTTGCGGCCCCACGACCGCGGCGCCCAGGCTGCCTCGTCGACGAAGACGTCGGGCATGAGCTCCTCGAACATCGAGCCACCCCAGCCCGGGACGATGTGCATTCCGCGGTAGGTGTAGGCGCCCTCGTAGACGTCGATGCCGTAGTAGGTGCGGTTCTCGCCGACCGGCTGCATCTCGTGCCACGACCAGTCGCACGAGGCCGGGAAGGTGCGCCACATCGCGAAGTACTGCTTGGGCGGGATCTGGCCGGTGATGATCCCGAGGTAGCTCGTGATGCGGGTCTCGGACACCGTCGTGTCGTAGTGGTGCGTCGTGAGCCAGACGGGGTCGCCGCCGATGTGGGTGCCCTGGTAGGTGCCGCCGGGGCGCCCGTTCTCGTACGGGTAGAAGCCGCCGTGGATGAGGCCGCCGTTGCGCACCTGGTGGGCGGGGTCGCTGTTGTCGTTGTAGAAGGCGTCCCAGCGCATGCGGTCGAAGATCCGCTCGGCCCAGGGCCGGGCGGCCGCGTCGGACTGCTGGACCACGAGGAGGGCGGCGCCCAGCCAGCCGTTGTCGACGCTCGAGCAGAAGGGGACGACCTTGTCGCCCGAGCCGGGCCACGTGTGGAGCGTCGTGGCGGTGGCCTCGTCGTACCAGTTGAAGTACATGCCGCTCGGCGTGTGGTGCTCCATGCGCTCGACCGTCTTGAGGGTGCGCACCAGGCGGGCCGAGGCCTCGCCGCGGGTGATGATCCCGAGCTCACGGGCGACCACCGTCGACCACAGGTAGCCGCCGATGTTCGTCGGCGAGGTGTAGCCGGAGCGGTCACCGGCGGCGAGCGACTCGGGGATGTTGTCGGCCGGGAGCCCGGTCTTCGGGTCGGTCATCGCCACGAGGCTGCGCCACGTGTCGGCGGCCCACGTGTGCACGCGCCCCTTGTCGAGCGCGAGGGTGGGGGCGCTCCGGACGAACGCGGGGGCGCCGGCAGCGCGCGCGCTCGGGCTGGGGGCGAGGGCGAGGGCTGCGACCGAGGCCGCCCCGCCCACGAGCAACGAGCGGCGGCTCGGACGGGTGGCGGAGGTCTGCTTGGCGGGGAACTGCATGGGCGGTGCTCCGTTCAGTGGGTCGGACACTCGGGTCACTTGAGGCCGGTGGTGGCGATCCCCTCGATGAAGCGCTTCTGGAAGACGAGGAAGACCACGAGGATCGGGACGATGACGACCGTGGCGCCGGCGAGCAGCAGGCCGTAGTTGGTGCTGTTCTGGCCGGTCGAGTAGAGGGCGAGCGCGACGGGGAGCGTGTACTTGTCCTCCGACTGCGCCACGACGAGCGGCCACAGGAAGTTGTTCCAGCTGCCGAGGAAGGTGAGGATGCCGAGCGTTGCCAGCGCCGGCCCGCAGAGCGGCAGGATGATCTTCCAGAAGATCCGCAGCTCGCCCGCCCCGTCGACGCGGCCGGCGTCGAGCAGGTCCTTGGGCAGCCCCAGGATGAACTGGCGCATGAGGAAGACGCCGAACGGGCTGACGAGGAACGGCAGGAACAGACCGGGCAGCGAGTCGATGAGGCCGGCGTTCGCGACGAGCACGAAGAGCGGCACGAACGTGACGACACCCGGGATCATCAGCGTCGTCATGACGGCGACGAAGATGACGCGCTTGCCCTTGAAGTCGAGCATGGCGAGGGCGTAGCCGAGCATCGAGCAGAACACGAGGTTGCCGATGGTCACGACGACCGCGACGACGATCGAGTTGGTGAAGAACTGGCCGAAGCTCAGCTTGTCGAACAGCTGCGTGTAGTTGTCGAGCGAGGCGCTCTCGGGCAGCCAGGTCGGGGGCACCTGCCGCAGCTCGCCCTCGTTCTTGAAGCTGCCGAGCACCATCCAGATGAACGGCGCGATCACGGCCACGAGGGCGACGGTGAGGATGACGTAGAGCCACCACTTGCTGCCTTGGCTCGACCCGACCATGCCGAGACGCGGCTTGCTGTCGCGGCTCCGGGGACCGGACGGGCCGGACTGACCGGGCTTGCCGACAGGACGGGGTGCGGTGTCGACGGACATGGTCAGGTCCTCTCTCGGAGCAGCCGGAACTGGAGCGCCGTGACGATCGCGATGACGACGAAGATGAGGTAGCTCATCGCCGACGCGAGGCCGTAGTTGCCGAAGCCGAACTGCTGGTACGTGTAGTAGGACACCGTCATGGTGCTGTTGAGCGGGCCGCCCTTGGTCATGACGAAGGGCTCCTCGAACACCTGGAGGTAGCCGATCGAGGTGGTCACCATGACGAAGAGCATCGTCGGGCGCAGCAGCGGCAGCGTGACGTGCCGGAACCTCTTCCACGCGTTGGCGCCGTCGATGGCCGCCGCCTCGTGCAGCTCGGCCGGCACCGCCTGCAGGCCGGCGAGGAAGATGATCATCGCCGTGCCGAAGTTGCGCCACGCCGCCATGATGATGAGCGCCGGCATCGACCAGTCGGGGTCGCCGAGCCAGTTCGGGCCGCTGATGCCGACCCAGCCGAGCACGGTGTTGATGAGGCCGCCCGGGTCCTGCAACAGGAAACGCCACACGACGGCGACCGCGACGATCGAGGTGATGACCGGCAGGTAGAAGCCGAGCCGGAAGATCGCACGGAACCGGGTGATGCCCTTGTCGAGCGCGAGGGCCGCGGCCAGGGCGAGCACGAGCGTCAGCGGCACGCCGACGAGCACGAAGTACGCCGTGTTGGCAGCAGCCTTGCGGAAGATCGGGTCGGACAGCGCCTTGGCGAAGTTGTCGAAGCCGATGATGTTGACCGAGAAGGGCTTTCGCAGGTCGCGTGCCCTCGTGTCGGTGATGCTCATGAAGAGCGACTGGAGCACCGGCCAGGCCGTGAAGGCGAGGAAGAGCAGGCAGAAGGGGATCGCGAGGATCCAGGCCGCCCGGCCCTCCCGGGCGCGGGACGTTCCCCGGCGCTGGGCGCCTGCCTCCCCTGCCCCGCGGGGCGACCTGTCGTCAGGTCGCCCCGCGGTGGCTGCCGGGGCTGGCGTCACGGGCCCGGTGGGGGACCCGGTCGTGCCGGTCTGGGCGGTCATGCGATCACATGCCCGTGCCGATGGAGTCGGCCTGCTGCTGGGCGTTCTTGAGGCCGGTCGCCGGGTCCTCGCCGCTCTTGGTGACCTTCTCGAGCTCGGTGTCGAGGGCCTTGACGGCCTGCTCCCACGTCGGGAACGACGGCGGGGCCTTGGCGGTCTCGAGCTGCTTGCCGAAGACGGCGAGCTTCTTGTCGGAGGCGAGGGTCGGGTCCTGCCACGCGCTCTTGACCGACGGCAGGTCGGTCGACAGCGTGTACCACTTGGCCTGCACCTTGGGGTCGGCCAGCCAGTTGACGAACTTCCACGAGGTGTCGCGGTTCTTCGTGTTCTTGAAGACGACGAAGTTCGAGCCGCCGACGAACGACGAGGAGCCGGCCGAGCCGGCCGGGATCGGCGCGACGTTGTACTTGTCCTTGAAGCCGGGGCCACCGACCTTCTCGACGGCCGACATCATCCACGGACCGGAGATGAACATCGGGACCGTGCCCTTGGCAAAGTCCGGCTCGGTCGTCGGGGTCGCCGGGGCGGCCTTGTTGGAGATGCCGTCGGTGAAGAACGACTGGTAGTACTGCGCCGCCTTGAGGATCTGCGGGCTGTCGAAGTTGTAGGCCTTGCCGCCGTCCTTGGTGAGGTCGGCGCCCTCGGACCACGCGAACGGCATGAGGGTCTGCCAGGAGCCCTCGCCGCCGGCCTGCAGGCCGATGCCCCACTTGGCGCCGGCCTTGGTCTGCATGGCCTTGGCCATGTCCTTCAGGCCCTGCCAGTCGGTGGGGGCGGCGTCGTAGCCGGCCTTCTTGGCGAGGTCGGTGCGGTAGAAGAGCACGCGGGTCTCGACGTACCACGGGATGCCGTAGGAGGTGCCGTTCACCTCGGTCGTCTTCTGGGCGCCCTCGAAGAAGGCGGACTTGTCGACCTGTGCCGGCGTCGGGTCGAGCGCGTCGCTCGCGGCGAACTCGCCCATCCACGTCGTGCCGACCATCGCGACGTCCGGCGTCTTGCCAGCGGCGATGGCGGCCGTGAACTTGTCGTGGGCGGCGTCCCACGGGATCGCCGTGACCTTGACCTTGACGCCGGGGTTGGCGGTCTCGAAGTCCTTGGTGAGCTTGGGGAGGTTGTCACCCTCGGCGCCCATGGCCCAGACGGTGATCTCGCCGGTGGCCTTGCCGGAGCTGACGGCAGCGCCGGTCTGTGCCGCGCCGGAACCGCCGTTCTCGCCGTCGCGACCGCAGGCGGTCACGGTGAGGGCGGTGGCCGCCATGCAGGCGACCGTGATGGCAGTGGTGCGTCTCATCGGTGTCTCACTTCCTTGTGGTGCTCTTCGAGACGAGCGGGGGTTTCAGGGGGTGGTGGAGGTGGTGGTGCGACGGGTGGGTGGGGCGTCGCGAAGGCGGGCCGCACAGCCGCACGAGCCTCGGATGATCACCTGGGTCGGCAGGATGCGCGGAGCAGCGAGCAGCTCGGCCCCGTGGACGCGTTGGTGAAGGCGTTCGGCCGCGAGCGCCCCGAGCTCACGGACGGGTTGGCGCACGGTGGTCATACCCGGGCGCACGTATCGGGAGGTCATGACGTCGTCCCAGCCGACCACCGCGATGTCGCCGGGCACGTCTCGGCCGGCGTCCTGCAGGTGGCTCATGATCGACAGGGCGAGCTCGTCGTTGGCGCACACGAGCGCGTCGGCGCTGACCTCGCCCGCGAGGATGCGCTCGGCGACGGCCTCGCCCTCACCCTCGCGGAAGGGGACGCGCACCGGCTCGGCCGGCTCGAGGTCCCGGGCGAGGTGGGCGGCGACGAAGCCGGCGTGGCGCTCGCTGATGTCGGGGGCGCCGTCGGGGTCACCGACGAAGAGCAGCCGGCGGCGGCCGTGGCCGAGCACGTGCTCGGTCAGCTTCTGGGCGCTGTGGACGTTCTCGGCGCCGACGCTCTCGATGCCCTCCTGCGGCGAGCCGGCGATGATGATGACCGGCTTCTTGCCGTGCAGCGCCTTGGCGACGGCGGGCGGCATGGCGGCCGAGCCGAGCACGGCGATGGCGTCGACGTGGGTGGCGAGCTGGCGCACGGCGCGGGCGATGTCGGCCTTGCCCTCGGTGAGCATGAGCGTGACGCTCTGGCCGAGCTCCGCGGCACGGGACTCGAAACCCATGAGCAACTCGGAGTAGTAGGGGCCGGTGAGCTCGGGGAGCACGAGGCCGTGGGCCTCGTGGTGGCGCACGGCGAGGCTGCGGGCGGCGCCGAGGGGCACGTAGTCGAGCTCGTCGACGGCGTCGAGCACCTTCTGCGTGGTCTTGGCCGAGACCGTGCCCGCGCCCTGGAGCACGCGCGAGACGGTGGCGATGGAGACGCCGGCGCGTTCGGCGACGGAGTAGATCGTGGCCCCGACGTGCGATGCGTTGAGGGAACCGGCTGCGGCCGGCTTGCGTGCTGTCGCCACTGGTCCCACCTCTCGCATCTCGTCGTTGAGCCGCTCGCGCTCTGTAAGCGCTTACATCTGCCCTTCCATACTGCACAGGTAACCCAGCCCGCGCAAGGGCCGCCCCACCACGGCCCGACCCGGCGGCCCCGGAGGAGGCCACGCGACGGCATACGCAATCAACTCGAATCCCGCTGCCCCACAGATGGATTCGGACATGGCAGGGCGCCCGTCCACTCGCGACACGCGCGGGGGAACGGGCGCCCGGAAAGTGGACGGATCAGTCCTGCATGAGTCCGATCATGTTGCCGTCGGCGTCGGTGAGCGAGGCCGTGCGGCGGCCGCCGCCGACCTCGGTGGGCTGCTGGGTCACGGTCGCGCCGGCCTCGGTGAGGGCCGCGATCGTCGCCTCCAGGTCGTCGACCGACCAGAAGGGCGTGGCGCCCTTGATGCCCTTCCGGTGGCCGTTCGGGTCGAGGGCGAGCTCCTGGCCGTCGACGTTGTAGCCGACGTAGTAGGACTCGTCCGTGTGCGGCTGCACGCCCAGCAGGGCGGTGAAGACACGCTTGGCGGCGTCGAGGTCGGCGACGGGGTAGATGAGGGTGTTCACGGCAGACATCGGTCTCTCCTTGTTTCGGTGTTCGGTTGTTCGGTGTTCGGTTGCTCGATTGCGCTGTTGCTCGGTTGCTCGGTGTCACATCGGGTGGCTCCGGCTCGTCAGTGCTATGACGGACCCCGAGGCGAGGATGTGACAGCGATGGACAGCGAGATGACCGGCAGCGACCAGACCGGCGAGACGGCCGGCGAGAAGGCCGGCGAGAACCTGACGCGAGAGCAGTGGCTGGCGCGCGACTTCGAGGCGCACCGGCCGCGGCTGCGCGCCGTCGCGCACCGGGTCCTGGGCTCGTCGGCCGACGCCGACGACGCGGTGCAGGAGGCGTGGCTGCGCCTGCGCCGCAGCGACACGACCGACGTCGCGAACCTCGGCGGCTGGCTCACCACGGTCGTCGGCCGGATCAGCCTCGACATGCTGCGCTCACGCGCCTCGCGCCGCGAGGACAGCTGGGACGCCGGGCTGGCCGAGCTCACCGAGACCGAGCGAGCAGGGCACCCGACCGCGCGCACGCCCGACCCCGCCTACGAGGCCGAGCTCGCCGACAGCGTCGGCGTCGCGCTGCTCGTGGTGCTCGACACGCTCGGGCCGGCCGAGCGCCTCGCCTTCGTGCTGCACGACCTCTTCGGTATGCCATTCGAGCAGATCGCCGACATCATCGACCGCTCCCCCGCGGCCACCCGCCAGCTCGCCAGCCGCGCCCGCCGCCGGGTGCGGGCGGCCGACTCCGAGGCCGAGGCGGAGAGCGCCGGCGCCGGTGACGGACCCGAGGGCCGGCGACAGCGCGCCGTCGTCACCGCCTTCCTCCACGCCGCGCGGGGCGGAGACCTCTCGACCCTGCTCGAGCTGCTCGACCCCGACGTCGTGCTCACCTCCGACGCCGCGGCCGCCGCCCTCGGCTCGCCCGCCCAGCTCGTCGGGCCCGAGGCCGTGGCCGGCCGCTTCAACGGCGGCGCGCACTCGGCGCGCCTCGCGGCGTTCGACGGCGGCATCGGCCTGGTGTGGGCGATGCGCGGCAAGCCCAAGGTCGCGTTCCGGTTCACCGTCACCGGTGACCACGTCACGGCCATCCACCTGCTCGGCGACGAGGCGTGGCTCGAGTCGCTGGAGATCTACTACCTGCGCGACTGACGGGGGGCGGTCGTAGGGTCGAGGTCGTGGCAGACCGTTTGCGTGCAGCAGTCGTCCTCGGCTCGGGCGGAGCCCGCGGCTACGCCCACATCGGCGCGCTCGAGGTGCTCGACGAGCGCGGCTTCGACGTCGTGTCGCTCGCAGGGACGTCCATGGGTGCGCTCGTCGGTGGGGTCGCCGCGGCCGGCAAGCTCGACGCGTACACCGAGTGGGCGCGCAGCCTCACCCAGCGCGAGGTGTGGCGGCTGCTCGACCTGACCCTCAGCGGCGCCGGCGGCGCGATCCGGGCCGAGCGGATCATCGCCAAGGTGGGCGAGATCCTCGACGGGGCGACCATCGAGAAGCTCTCGGTCCCCTACACGGCTGTCGCGACCGACATCAACGCGCGGCGTGAGGTGTGGTTCCAGCGGGGGCCGGTGGAGCACGCGATCCGCGCCTCGATCGCCATCCCCGGCGTCATCACCCCGGCGGTCATCAACGGCCGGGTGCTCGTCGACGGCGGCCTCATCAACCCGATCCCGATCGAGCCGACGGCCGCGGCGTCGGTGGACGTGACGATCGCGGTGTCGCTTTCGGGCATGAGGTCGGTCTCCGGGGCCGCCCCCGTGAAGGAGTCGTCCGCACCGGTCCCGCGCGAGGAGTGGACGAGCCGACTGCGACGCAGCGCGGCCGAGGTGCTCGAGTCGGAGCGCTTCCGCGCGATCACGAGCCGCCTCGGCGGTCATCCCCGCGAGGCTGACACGGGCGACGTCGCGGTGGTCGGCACCACGATGGACGGCGGGGTCACGGTGCCGCAGACGCCGACCGAGGCGTACGTGCTCGGCCAGGCCGATGTCGGGCTCGTCGACCTGCTCAACATGTCGTTCGACACGATGAGCGCCCTCATCTCGCGCTACCGCATGGCGAGCAACCCACCGGACGTGCTCGTCACGGTGCCGTCCAACGCCGTGCGCACCCTCGACTTCCACCGCGCGGCCGAGATGATCGAGCTGGGCCGGCAGCTGACGACCGAGGCGCTCGACCACGCCGGCTACTGAGCGGAGCTCGGCCGCCGGCCGGGTGACGATCTAGGCGTAACCGCGCACCCAGTCGACGACGAGCTCGGGGACGAGGTGGTCGTCGGCCCCCACCGACCGTTCCGGGAAGTCGAAGGTCGCCAGCATGAGCTGCAGCGGATAGGCAGGCGGCCGAGAGCACGACCGCACGAGAGACCCGTCGACGTGGAAGTCGGCGCGCTCGCGGTCCCACCGGACGGCATACGTGTGCCAGTCGGCGACGTCGATGGGGAGGCGAACGGCCTCGAAGTCCTCCGTGACCGCGGGGTCGCGGAACGGGTGCAGCCCCATGCCCACGGCTGTCGAGACGCCGGGCTCGACCGCGTCGCCGAACATCTCGGTCACGCAGATTTCGGCCGACTGCTCCGGCACCTGCTCGAAGCCGACCATCCACAGCGCCACCATCGACCTCGGTGACACCACGGCTCGGGCCCGCAGCTCGACCCAGCCGCCGTCGGGCAGCCAGCCACGATGCTCGGGCTGCTCCTCACGCACGAGCTGGCCGTCACGGAACGGCTGCTGACCCTTCGTGCTGCCGCGCGGGCCCGACCAGCTTCCCGACTGGATGCCCGAGACGCGTATCGGAGGCAGGTGGTCGCCCTCGCACCAGACCGGGTGGTCGGGCGGGACGCGCAGGTGCAGGCACGAGTCGCGCAGCTCGTACGCGGCCAGCGTGTCGGCGCGCGAGCTCCAGGCGGGCAGGTAGTGCGGCACCCACGTGGCCGGGTCGAGGTCGACACCGTCGAAGTGGTCCTCGAAGACGAGTACGCGGTCGTCGGTCATGCCGACATCCTCGCGCGGACCACCGACGACGGTCAGGACTCCGGGCCGCCATCCTGCTCGACCTCGACGTGCTCGGTGCGTTCCTCATCGTGCACCTCGGCCAACCCCGCCGCCAGGTGGCCAGCGCCTGACGCGCCCACCTGTCTCGCGACGTCGCCGACAGCGTCCTCGGGACGTTGTCGGCGGCGACCGCGAGAGTGGAGGGGTGATCCTCCATGCCGACGCCGACGCGTTCTTCGCGTCCGTCGAGCAGCGCGACGACCCGCGCCTGCGCGGGCGGCCGATGGTCGTCGCGCACGAGGTCGTCGCCTGCCCGTCCTACGAGGCGCGCGCTCTGGGCATCCACGCCGGTATGCCGTTGCGCCAGGTCCAGCGTCGCTGGCCCGACGTGCTCGTCACGGGCTACCGGTCCGAGGCGTACGAGGAGGCTTCGACGCTGCTCTTCGACCTCTTCCGGCGGTTCACGCCGCTCGTCGAGCCGGGCTCGATGGAAGAGGCCTTCCTCGACGTCACCGGTCGCGACCGCGGCGACCTCACCGGCATGGCGTACGCCCTCCGGGCCGCCGCCCGGTCGGAAGTGGGGCTGCCGGTCTCGGTCGGTGCAGGCAGCACCAAGCTCATCGCCAAGCTGGCGAGCCGGTGCGCGAAGCCCGACGGCGTCGTCGTCGTCGACGCCGAGCTCGAGGGGCGGCTGCGGCCCAGGCTGCGTCTCGAGGAGCTGTGGGGCGTCGGGCCAACGACCTACGAGAAGCTCCACGCCGCAGGCCTCTTCGTTGTCTCCGACCTGCACGGCCTCACCGAGGACGACCTCAAGCGCGTCGTCACCACTGCCATGGCCAGACGCCTCCTGTCCATCGCGCACGGCACCGACGATGCGACGATCCGGCTGCCTGGGCCACGGCGCTCGGTGAGCGCGAGCCGGTCGCTGCCGTCGACTCGCACGCGGTCGAAGGTCGTCGCCGTGCTCGAGGAGTGCGTGAGTCGCGCGATCACCCGGGTCTCGGGCCTCGACGCCCCGCCCCGCCTGCCCACCCGGCTCGAAGTGTTCGTCCGTTATGACGACGGCACGCAGGTGCTCGAGCGCGGACCCCTGGGGGACCCGTCGCTCGATTCGGAGGTGATCGGCGCTGCCGCCGCCGCACTGCTCGACCGCACCGGCTACGAGTGGGACGGACGCGGCGTGACGATGGTCGGCCTGACGCTGCCGCTCCCCATGCCCGGCGTGAACCCACCGGACACGACGACTTGACCTCAAGGGGGCTCGAGGTCGCAGCATGTTCAGGTGACCGCCCCGACCCTGACCGATGCCCTCACCACGAGCGAGGCCGCGGCCTACCTGCGCCGCCTCGGCGTGGCCCGCCCCGAGGCGCCGACGCTGGGCGCCCTGGCCTCACTGCACCGGGCCCACCTGCTCACGGTCCCGTTCGAGAACCTCGACATCGGCCTCGGGCGACCCATCCGCCTCGATCACGCGGCTCTCATGGCGAAGATCGTCGATGCGCGCCGGGGCGGCTACTGCTACGAGCTGAACGGGCTCTTCGCGCTCCTGCTGCGCCGGCTCGGGTATGCCGTCGACCTCGTCTCCGCACGGGTGGCCACGGGCGACGGCGACCTCACAGCCGAGTACGACCACCTCGCGCTCGTCGTGACGTCGCCCGACCTCGCGGGAAGGGTGCTGGCAGACGTCGGCTTCGGCGACGGATTCGTCGAGCCCCTGCCACTCGCCGACGGCTTCGAGCGGCGCGAACGCGGTCTGGCTGTCGGGGTGGCGCGCCGCGGCGAGCTCTGGGTCTCGCGCGAGCGGCGGGACGGCGAGGACTGGCGGGACCGGTTCGTGTTCTCGACGACTCCGCACTCGCTCGACGACTTCGCCGAGCGGAACATCTGGCAGCAGACGTCGCCCGAGAGCCACTTCACCCGGTCGCGCCTGGTTTCGCAGCTCACCCCCACGGGTCGCGTCACCGTGAGCGGCAACCGGCTCATCACGACGACCCAGGGTCGGCGTGACGAGGTGGAGCTCGCGGACGACGAAGCGGTGCGCGACGCGCTCGCAGACCACTTCGGCATCGTGCTCCCGGCCGTCTGACCTCGCGTCAGCGCTGGACCTCGCCGTGGACGGTCAGTCCCAGGCGTCCGGGGTGGGGCGGCAGAGGCAGAAGGGGTGGCCGGCCGGATCGGCGTAGACGCGGAAGCCGCGCTCGGGCTTCGGGCGCGGAGCCTCTTCCGGATCGAGTGCCACACCGCCCAGCTCGAGCACGCGCTCGTGGGCAGCCGCGATGTCGGCGACGACGAAGTCGAGGTGCACCTGCTGGTGGCCGCGCGGCCAGTCCGGTGACTCGTGGTTCGGGGCGAGCTGGGTAGCGATGCGTGGACCGTCCCAGAGGACGTTGAACCAGTCGCCGTCCGGGTCGCCCTCGACGCGCCCGCCGAGCAGGTCGGCGTAGAACTGCGCGATACCAGCGGCGTCGGCGCAGTCGAGCGCGACGCAGTCCCAGCCGATCTTCGAAGCGGTGTTCTCAGTCGTGGTCATGCAACCCACTGAACCACCCCGGGACGACACCGCTCTCCAGTGACCCGCAGCCCCAGCATCGCGGGGCTCACTCTCGCCGGTGCTCCCTCGGCACGTGCCAGATGACCTCGTCGGGCAGCACCGTCGCCGTCAGACCGAGCTGGTGGACGATCGTGTGGTGCCGCCCGCAGAGCAGGGCCCCGTTGCACAGATCAGTGGCGCCGCCGTGGAGCCAGTGCACGACATGGTGGGCGTCGCACCACTGCGGTGGGACCGTGCAGCCCGTATAGCTGCACCCGTGGTCACGCAGCGCCATCGCCAGCCGCTGGGCCGGCGTGAAGTAGCGGTCGGCGCGGCCGATGTCGAGCACCTGCGACGGGCCGCCGAGCACCGTCGGCAGGATCTCGGCCTCGCAGGCGACACGGCGTACCGTCGACGCCGACAGCACCTCGTCGTTGTCGGCGACGCCTGCCCCTCGCAGCCGGTCGAGCAACGCCTCCAGCGACATCGTCACGACGAGCTTGGTGCGCGACGTGCGCGTGACACCCTGTGGCGCGGCGACGGCTCGCTGGATCAGCTCGAGAGCAGCGTCGGCCCGACGCGTCGCCGGCGACCGCGGGTCGGTCGCAGCACCCTTGCCGGCGTCGGAGCTGCCGTCGGGCTGCTTAGAGGGCCAGCGGCTCCAGTCGAGGTCGGGGCGCGGCCTCGCGAGCGCGTCGACGGCCGCATCAAGAACGGCCGACCCCTCGGGGTCGAGGCGCCAGAGGTACTCGGTCATGCCGGCGCACCGGCCGATCTTGGTGAGCGACCGTGCCGCGCGCAGCCGCTGCGCCTCGTCCTCGACCTTCTCCGGCGGGCGCAGGCTCGCACGCCCGTGCGATGCCAGCCGACGCAGCTCGCGGACGCCGAGCTGAGGGGCGGCCTCGATCATGGCGTCGACGACCTGCTCGACCTGGTCGGGGTCGGCGAACGCGACGTCGTCGCGGAAGCGCACGATGACCGCCGCCTTGTCGACGGACACCGCACCGTCCCGCACGCCACCGGCCAGGCGCGCCCACCGTGGGTCGTTCATGGCTGCGCCGACGGCGGTCAGGGCGGCAGATGCCCCGGCCGCGAGGCCCGGCGCGTGACCGGCCACCCAGTCGTTGCGGGACAGGCCCGAGGCCTCCGGCAGCCCGCGTGAGGTGACCTCGGCCGCCAGCACCGCCGACAGGCTGTGCGCCATCTCGCGGACCGCCTGCGCCTGCTCGATCGCGTCACCGAGCCCCACCTCGGGCATCGTCCAGACGGGCGTGTTGCGAGCGATGAGCCGCAGCTCTGCCGCCATCGAGGCCAGTCGGGCTGCGAGCCCTGGCAGGTCGCGCAGGCTGGCCAGCTGCTGGACGTCGACCATCGCCAACGGCACCACGGAGGTTTGTTCAGGTGCGCCCGCCACCACCGCGACGTCCAGCGCGCCGCAGCACTCAGCGTGCCCCTTCGGGCGCCTCCTGAGCGTGGCGGTCGTCATGCAGTCGATCATATGTTCGACCCCCGACAGCTCTCCGGCCGTTGTCCACAGGGCCCGGAGTGATCCCAGGGTCAGCTCGACGGCCTCGGCCAGACCACCGTCGTGGACGTGACCGGCCGCACGGTGGAGTTCTTCTCGGCGCCCTCCACGACGACCGTGTGCGTGCCGGGAGGCAGGTCGGCGAACGAAGCGACCCCGTGGCCCGTGCGCACCGTCGGCTCGACCCGCGCCAGCACCGTCCCGCGGGAGCTGCGCACCGTCACCGCCATCGCCTTGCGCGGCGGCTCGTCGCCACCGAGCTCGGACTCGAGGTCGAAGGTGACCTTCAGCGCCCGCCCGCCGGTCACGAGGTCGGGCACCGTGGCGCGCACGCGCGTGTCCTTGAGCTCGTCGCGTCGTCGCACCGGCTTAGCCGTGAGGATCTCCTGGATCTGGTCGAGGACGACCTGGTTGCACTGGAGGTTCGTGTGCTGCTCCGGGACCCGTACCGCGAGGTTGGTGTCGAGTGCCTCCCCGAGCCCGACCGCCCCGGTGAGCGACACGGTGCCGTCCCCGTAGTCGTTGTCGCTTCCGAAGGTCTGCGACGTGTACGCCTTGCCGTCGCGCAGCGTCACCGTCGTCTGACTGGGCTGCCGCACGCCCACGACCATGTGCGTCGTCGTGCGGCTCGCGGCCCGAGCCGTCTCGGCCGCCTGCAGGTCGGTGTGGAAGAGCATCGCGTCGGTGACCATCGCCGTGCTGACGTTCGGCACCGGCACCTCGGTCGTCTTCGCCCAGCCGTCGCCGGCGGCGATGCACGCGTACTCCGGCAGCAGCTGGAACAGCGACGGCATGCTCCTCGAGAACGCCGTCAGGTCGAGGGAGAGTGGGCCGATGCCCTTCTTCACGCCGTTGACGAGCTGCTCGAGGGCGTCGGTGGCGCCACGCCACGGCGTGCCCAGGGTGATGAGCTTGCGCGTCACCTCGGCTCCGCCGCACTTCTCGATGTACCAGCGGGCGACGAGACCACCCATGGAGTGGCAGATGAAGACGACCTTCGCGTCGGCGTACGCGCCGCCCTGCCCGCGGAGCCGCTCGAGGGCGGGCTCGACGACCGACTTCAGCCGCTGCCCGTTGTAGCGGTTGGACAGGCGCCAGTCGTACGCGTACGTGATGAGGGAAGGGGCCCTGCCGGCTCCGTCGCGCGAGTAGCCCTGCATCTCAAGGGACTTGACGAGCACGTCGTAGCCGCGGATCGGGGTCCAGATGCCGGGGAGCACGTGGACGTCGGGCATGAGCGCGACCGGCTCGACGCCGTCGCCCGGGTGCTCGTCGCCGATCCCCTCGGGCAGCACCTTGTCGAGGATCGAGGGCCCGCCGGTCAGCAGCTTCCACACCGCCCCCGCGCTCGGTGCCCAGATGAGGTTGTCGCTCGCGGGCGAGCCGTCGTCGCCCTTCACGCCGAGAGTGCTGCCCGTGATGCCCGGCAGCACGACCACCAGGTCGTTGCTCGTCATGCGTTCCACCATCCGTCCGTCCCGGTGCGGCGTCCTCTTCCGACCAACGGTGGCACCGACGGGCGCCGGTGATACACGAAACGGGCAGGTCGGGCGCAGCCAGCGGGTATGGACCGAGTGCACCTGCAGCAGAGTGGATCCGGCACGCCCCGGACGACAGAGAGGCCAACCGTGGACATCACCGACGTCATCCTCCGACAGCACGACGAGCAGCGCCGCATGTTCTCGATGCTGGAGGAGTGGCCGCGCGACGACCACGAGGGTCTCGCCGCCGTGTGGAAGCGGCTCGAGATCCTGCTCGAGGTGCACGCGGAGGCCGAGGAGAAGTACTTCTACCCCGAGCTGCTGCGGCTCGGCACGGGCGGCGCCGACGCCGAGTCCGTCGACGAGGAGGTCGAGGACGCCGTCAAGGACCACAACGAGATCCGCAAGGCGGTGCGCAAGGTCGGCCGCTGCCGCACCGGCTCGGAGGCCTGGTGGAAGGCGGTCGTCGACGCGAACGTGCACAACAGCGACCACATGGGCGAGGAGGAGCGACAGGACCTCGCCGACTTCCGGCAGCAGGCGACCCTCGAGCTGCGGCACGAGATCGCGGTGCAGTTCCTCCGCCACGAGGCGCTGCGCTGGGCCGACGGCATCACACCGAAGGACAAGGACCCCAAGGCGTACGTCAGTGGCGCGAAGTCGTCGAAGGCGTCGGCCACCGCGAAGAAGGCTGCGCGCGCCGCGAAGAAGGCCGCGACGACCGGGCGCGCCCGAGCCGCCCGTTCGAAGAAGTCGTCGGCCGAAGCCGCCGAGGAGTGACTCCCCGCTGACAGACCACGTATGCTGCCCGGTCAGGCCGCGTGCCGAGCCGCGCCCGGCGTCACCCTGAGTCGAGTGCTCACCACCTCGTGTCGACGAGGTCCCTGCATCGAGTGCTCACGAACTCGCGGCAGGAACTGAGCACTCGACGGGGCCCCTGCATCGAGTGCCCACGAACTCGCGTCAGGAACTGCGCACTCGACGGGGCCCCTGCATCGAGTGCCCACGAACTCGCGTCAGGAACTGAGCACGCGACGGGGCCCCTGCATCGAGTGCCCACGAACTCGCGTCGGGAACTGCGCACTCGACCGGGCCCATCCCTGCATCGAGTGCCCACGACCTCACGTCAGGAACTGCGCACTCGACCGGGCCCATCCCTGCATCGAGTGCCCACGAACTCGCGTCAGGAACTGCGCACTCGACGGGGGTGGGCAGCGTCAGGTGCGGGAGTGCTGGCGCCGGCGTTCGACGCGGAGCGCGGCGAGGACGACGAGGCCGGCGACCAGGCCCCAGAACGCGGCGCCGACCCCCGCGACCGTGACCCCGGAGGCCGCGACGACGAGCGTCACCGCGCCGGCCTCGCGTGAGCCGGCGTCGGTGAGGGCGGAGGCTGCCGAGGCCGCGAACGTGCCGAGCAGCGCCAGCCCCGCGATGGTCTCGCGCTGCGGCCGTGACGAGTCCGGCGAGAGGGCCGAAGGCGATGTAGGTGAACCCGCACGCGACGCCGGCGATCCAGCGCCGGCTCTTGTCGGGGTGCGCCTCGGGGCCTGCCGCCAGTGCGGCGGAGATCGCGGCGAGGTTGATCGCGTGCGCCCCGCCGACGGCGCCGACCGCCGTGGCACCACCGGTGTAGAGCAGTGGCGCTCGCATGCCGGGGCGGTAGCCGAACGACGCGAGCACAGCCATGCCCGGGATGTTCTGGCTCGTCATCGTCACGACGAAGAGCGGCAGCGCGATGGCGACGAGCGCCGTCGCATCGAGAGCGGGGGTGACGGGCACGACCGCCGGCACCGCCGTCGAGAGGTCGAGTCGACCGAACACCCCTTGGACCGCCATGACGACCACCGCGGCGACGAGGGCCCCGATGACCGCCCATCGCCGGGCGAGAGCCACGAGCACCACCCACGTGACGATGACCGGCGCGATCGCCACGGGTGAGGCGACCACCGCCCGGAACGGCGCGACGCACAGCGTCAGCAGCACGCCGGCGAGCATCGCGCTGGCCAGGCCGGTCGGGATCGCCTCGACGAGCCGCTCGAGCGGACGCACCAGGCCGCACAGCGCGATGAGCAGGCCGCAGACGAGGAAAGCGCCCACGGCACTGGCGAACCCGCCGGCCGGCGCCGTCGCCGCAGCGAGCAGCGCCGCCCCCGGCGTCGACCAGGCCATCGTGATCGGCATCCGCAGCCGCCACGAGAAGAGCACGCAGCCGAGACCCATCGTGACGCAGAGGACGAGCAGCCCCGAGGCCGCCTGCTCCGGACTCGCGCCCACGGCCCGCAGGCCGGTCAGCACGACGGCGAACGAGCTCGTGAAGCCGACGAGTCCGCAGACGACTCCGGCCAGCACCGCGTGCGCGGTCGAGCCGTCGTGTGCCGACGCTCCCCGACCCGGCCCCGACCCCGGCCCCACTGACCTCACCGACCCGACTGCCTCTGGGTGCCCCGTCACCGCCGGCTCAGTGGAGGTGGTCGCTCGACGCGAGCGCACGCCACACCGCGTCGAAGGCGGTGGGGCTGCCGGCCGCGACGAGCCCCGGCGGGGTGAGGTCACGGGGCGAGTACGCCTGTCCTGCAGTGGTGCCCAGCATGCCGCCGGCCTCGGAGAGCAGCAGCGAGCCGGGCACGTGGTCCCACGGCGACGCCTTCGCGTAGACGATGTAGTCGGCCTCGCCCTCGACGAGCTTGGGGTAGTCGATGCCGCACGAGACCCACGTCAGCGTCATCGGCTCGAGGCCCTCAGGCGCCTTGCCGATCCACTTGCGGCGCGAGGTGCGTCCGCGCAGCGCACCGTCGGGACGCGAGGGCACCGTGAGCCGTCGGGAGCCCTCGGCGTCGTGGCGCCACGTGCCGGCGCCGCGTTCGGCGACGAAGGCGAGCTCGTGCTGCGGCTGCCAGATCCAGGCCCGCACGGCCTCGCCGCCCACCGTCTCGCTCACCATGACCGCGTGGTCCTTGGACCCGTGGACGAAGTTCTTCGTGCCGTCGACGGGGTCGACGGTGAAGGCATGGTCGGCGGCGGCATACCGGTGGAGCAGGTCCGGGTCGCCGGCGTAGGTCTCCTCGCCGAGGATCGTCGCGTCCGGGTAGGCCGCCCTCAGCGCCCCGTTGATCAGCACCTCGGCCTCTCGGTCGGCGTCGGTGACGAGGTCTCCGGGGTTCTTCTCGTGGACCTCGCCGTCGGCGAGCGCCCGGAACCGGGGGTTGATGACCTGCTCGGCCACGTCCTTCAGGAGGCTCAGCACCTCGTCCGTCTGCACTCCCCCAACCTAGCGACCCGTGGCCGGGTCACCGACGAGCGTCCCATCGGCGTCGAGCGGACGCAGGTGCTCCGGCACGGCGAGCCACCAGCCGAGGATGCCGCGGGCGATCTCGGGCATCGCGAGCGGGTCGTCGCCCGGCACCGGCAGCGCATCGAGCAGGGCGGTGAGCAGATCGCGGCGGCCACGCATGCCGAGCACGTAGACGAGGCCGCGCAGCAGTTCGGTGTCCTCGGCGCCGAGCGCGGCGCTGCCGGAGGCGACCACCTGGGCGGCCCGGCGGGCGAACGACGTCTCGCGTTCCTCGCGTCGCCGGGTGGCCGGCTCCACGGTGTTGCCGACGACGTATGCCGCCTGCGCCGCGACCGAGCGCGGCGTCGTCTTCGAGAGGGCCACCTTCTCGAACATGTCGAGGTCCTCGGGTTGCCCCACCCACAGCAGCACGCTCACCGCCTCGTGGGCCACGACGAGGTCGCCGCGGTCGACGGCCGCGCTGAACGCCGCCGCGTGCACCCGCCCGATGATGCGGCTCTGCGGCGACAGCATGAGGATGCCGAGGGCGTTGTCGCGGTCCTCCTCGTTCGTCTGGCCGAGCGCGGTCTGGAGCAGCGTCGCGAGCACGGGCTCGCCCGCCGCGGCGCGCCCCTCCCCCGCCTCGAGCACCGCCTTGATCCGCTTCTGCGCCTCGTGCACCGCCTGCGCCGACACGGCCCGCCCGTCACGGATGATCGACGCGGCGGCCCGCCGGTCCTCGGCCGTCAGCACGTTGGCGAGGCGCTGGCTGGCCGGGCCGAGCGCGCGCACGAGGTTCGCAGCCCCCCGGTGCACGAGGTAGGAGTGGTCCGGGTCGCGCAGGTGCTGCACGGCCAGGCGCACCGCCTCGCGGCGGATGTCCACGTCGAGACGGGTGCCCCGCACCAGCGTCGTCAGCACGATGAGGCAACCCCGCAGCGCGCTCGAGCTCGTCGGGTCACGCAGCTGGTCGAGCATGACCGAGAGCGCCTGCGGGTCGCGCGTGTACTGCAGCAGGCTGAGGGTGTCGTTGTAGAACTGCGCGTCGGGCCGGGCGACCGCTTCGGCAGCGAGACGGGCCACGACCCCACCGCTGCGGGGATGCCCGGCAAGACGTGCCAGCGCCTCGGTGCGCTGCGCGTACTCGAGGTTCAGGCACAGGCCCACCTCTTGCAGGAGTCGGCGGAAGAGCGCCTCCCAGTCGGACGAGCGGATCATGGCATGCGGCATACGGCCGAGGTGGTCGGAGAGCCGGTCCCAGTCCAGGCCGGTCATCCGGTCGTCGCCGAGGGCGCGCTCCAGCAGCTCGAGCGTCTCGCCGACGTCGGGCTCGCCGCGCGGCGGCAGGGCTGCGGCCGACCGGATCGGCTCGTGCGACCGGGCGAAGAGGTCGATCACGGAGAGCAGCTGCCCCTCGGGCAGCTCGAGCACGGACTCGTAGCGCCGCACGAGCGCTCGTGTCAGGTCGACACCGCCGCCCTCCCAGCGACCGACCTGGGCGCGGTGCACCGGGGCGGCCCGACCCGCTCCCTGCGCGAAGCCGGCCGCGCTGCGCAGGGCGGGGTCAGCCGCGTGCATCCGGGCGTTGCGCAGCACCCACCGGATCTCGTCGCTCAGCACGGTCGTCCCCCGGCTGGCGTCCCGGCAGGCGTCCCGGCCGCAGCCGGCCGCCCGGTTGCGTCGGGAAGGTTTCCCCGCAACGACGCCCACACCGGGCCCGAGCCCTTCGTAGGGTGACGATCGAGCCGGATGCTCCGGGACGGGAGTCGCGATCTGGGGGGGACTCCCGTCCCACCGGCGGCCCTGTCGAGGCGGGTGTCATCGCCCCCGGTGGCCGCCCCCCGCGCCCGTGCCGTCGCCGGCGTCACCCCTGCGTGCCGTTCCACGGCAACCCCCTCGTGCGTCCCCGGAGCCCCCGCTCCGCCCCCTCGAAACCTGCAACCGACCCCCGCGACGTTGCGCTGGAACGGACGTCCCGCAACGGGTGAGGGATATCTCGTTCCATTGGGTACGGTAAGCCTCGGTACGCAGCCTGTGGAGGGGAAGCGCGCCTTTTGGGCCGGGAGCCAGCACGCTGGCTCCCGGCCTTTCACGTACCCGCTGGGCCCACCCCGTGCCCGACGAGCCCGACGAGCCCGCTGAGGGGCAGGACGAGGTCAATGCCGATGACGAGTGCGTATGCCGGCTGGCAGGCTGACGCCGTGACCGCCGAGCCCCAGCCCTCCTCGTCCAGCCCGTCCGTTTCGTCCGCCCCTGCCGGCGCCGCGCTCGTGGCCGTCCTCACCGACGGCGTCGTGACCCTGCGGCCGCATTCCCTCGACGACGCCGACGCGATCGTCGAGCAGAGCAGCGACCCCGAGAGCCTGCGCTGGACCACCGTCCCGCGCCCCTACTCCCGCGACGACGCGGTCTGGTACGTCAACCGCAACCTCGAGGACTGGGCCGACCCCACCGCGGCCCGGCACTGGGCGATCGAGTGGACCGACAGCCTCGGCCGGGTGCGGTTCGGCGGCAGCATCGACCTGCGTCCGGGTGCCGCTGCGTCGGTGGGCGAGATCGGCTTCGGTCTGCACCCGGCCGCGCGTGGCCACGGCATCATGTCGCGCGCGGTGCGCCTCGTCGTCGAGCACGCCTTCTCGACCCCCGTCTGGGGCACGCCGGTGAGCCGGCTGCACTGGCGCGCGGTCGTCGGCAACTGGGGCTCGCGCCGGGTCGCCTGGGCCGCAGGCTTCACCTTCCACGGCACCATCCCCGAGAGCCATCCCGACCCGATGGGCGGGCCGACGGCGCTCGACACGTGGACGGCGAGCATCACGCCCGGCGACTCGCGAGCCCCGCGCAAAGCGTGGCTCGCGGCGACCCCGATCGAGGGCGAACGCGTACGCCTGCGTCCGTGGCGACTCGACGACGCCGACGCGATCGAGCCGCGCGACGACCCGGAGCACTGGATGCCGGCCGGGTCCATCCTGCGGCGCGAGACCTTTCCCACGTGGCTGCACGTGCGGCAGGAGCGGATGGCCGACGGCATCGGGATCGACTGGTGCGTCGCCGACCTCGAGACCGACCGGGCACTGGGCAGCGTCCTCGTCTTCAGCCGCGGCGGGGAGATCGGCGAGACCGCCGAGCTCGGCTACCAGTTCTTCCCCAGCGCCCGAGGCCGCGGCGCGGCGAAGGAGGCCGCGCGCCTGGCCGTCCGCCACGCGCTCACCCCGGCCGCCGAGGGTGGCCTCGGCGTGCGGCGCCTCGTTGCCGAGACCGCGGCCGACAACGAGGCGAGCAACGCCGTCCTCCGGTCGGTGGGCTTCACCGAGTTCGGGCGCGAGCACGCCGTCGACCGGCTCGCCGACGGCAGCTGGAGCGACGCGCTGCACTGGGAGCTGCTCCCGTGAGGCTGCACCACGACCAGGAGCTCGAGGCCCCCGTCGACGCCGTGTGGTCGCACTTCATGGACCTCAAGCGCATCGGTCGCTGCTTCCCCGGGGCGGCCGTGACGAAGGTCGACGGCGACGACTTCGTCGGCGAGATCCGCGCCAAGCTCGGCCCGCTGTCGATGTACTTCGACGGCACCGGGGCGATGACCGAGCGCGACGAGCAGGCGGGGCACGCGCGCCTGGCCGCCACCGGGCACGAGCGCCACGGCCTGGGCAAGGCGCGGATCGACATCACCCTCGCCCTCGAACCGCTCGGCGACGACCGCACCCGCGCGCGGCTCGCGACCGACCTGGTCTTCCTCGGCTTCCCGATGGACTTCGGCACCGGCCTCGTCCAGCGCGCCTCGGACCCGCTCATCGAACGGTTCCTCACCTGCATGGCGGTCACCGACCGGCTGCCCGCCGAGGAGTCCGAGGACGACGCCGGGGCCCTCGACCTCGTCCGCTCGGCCGGCGACCTGCTCGGCTCGTTCCGACGGGGCCGCAAGCGGTCATGAGGGTCGCCGTCGTCGGCGCGAGCGGCTACGTCGGCTCCCGGCTCGTGCCCGAGCTGCTCCGGCGAGGCCACGACGTCGTGGCCACGCACCACCGGTCACCCGCGACGGCATACCCGTGGGCCGACGACGTGCAGTGGCGCCGCGTCGACGTGCAGGACGAGGACGCGGTCATCGCGGCCCTCGAGGGCGTCGATGCCGTCTGCTACCTCGTGCACGGGCTCGACGGCGAGGACTTCATGGAGCGCGACCGCCGGGCTGCCGACAACGTCGCGTATGCCGTGGGCGTCGTCGGCGCGACCCGTCTCGTCTACTTCTCGGGGATCGTCCCCGACCTGCCCGACGACGAGCTGTCGGACCACCTGCTCTCACGTCTCGAGGTCGAGGAGGTGCTCGCGACCGCCGCCTGCCCCGTGCTGACGCTGCGCGCGTCGATGGTGGTCGGGGCCGGGTCGACGAGCTTCGAGGTGATGCGCCAGATGTCGCACCGTCTCGGCGTCGTGCAGACGGTGCCGGCGTGGATGGGCGGCTCCGTGATCCAGCCGGTGGCGGTGACCGACGCGGTCTGGTTCCTCGCGGAGGCGCTCGAGCGACCCGACGTCACCGGGCACCTCGACGTCGTCGGGCCCGACCGGCTCAGCTACGTCTCCCTCCTGCGCACGTATGCCGCCGAGGCGCGCCTGCTGCGCGTGCAGCTGCCGGTGTGGCTGGCACCCGTCGAGACGGTCGCGCGCGTGGCCGGCGCCCTCGTCGACATCCCGACCGGGACCGTGGAGTCGCTCATCCCGAGCCTCGGCCACGACATGGTGGGCGAGCGCGACGCGGCCGACGTGCTCGGCGAACCGGGCGGTGGACGGCTCGGCGTGGCCGAGGCCATCCGGCGGTCGCTCGCGACCGAGAGGGCGGGCGATGGCGCCACGGACGGCGCGGCCGCGGACGGCGATCCGCAGGCGCCGTCGGTCGGCGACCCGGCGTGGTCGCGGCACCGGTCGGTGCTCGACTGGGTCTGGTCGGCCGCCCGCGGCCGCTGACCCCCGGCTCACACTCGAGTGCTCACTTCCTGACGTCGGGAACTGAGCACTCGACGGGGTCCCCCCACCACTCGAGTGCTCACTTCCGGACGGGTCAGCGGGCGATGTAGCCGCCGTCGATGTAGAGCTCGAGACCCGTGACGAAGGCTGCGTCGTCGCTCACGAGGTAGGCCACGCCGGCCGCGATCTCCGAGGGCTTGCCGAGACGACCCATCGGCGTCAGGTCGATCATGACCTGCTCGAAGGGGGTGCCGCGTGCCGTGTCGAGGATCGGGGTGTCGATGAAGCCGGGGTGGATCGAGTTGACGCGCACCCCTTCGGTCGCCCAGTGCAGCGCCACGTTCTTCGTCAGCGTGCGCACCGCACCCTTCGCGGCATGGTAGGCGGGCGACGTGCCGAAGCCGCCGCTCGTGCCGAAGATCGAGCTGATGTTGACGACAGCGCCGTGGGCGGACGCCTTGAGGTGCGGGGCCGCGGTCTTCATGCCGAGGAAGACCCCGGTCTGGTCGATGGCGACGGTGCGCTCCCAGTCGGCGAGGCTTGTCTCCTCGATCGTGGCGAGGTCGCCCATTCCGGCGTTGTTGACGAGGATGTCCAGCGAGCCGAACTCGTCCACGGCCCTGGCGACGGCAGCCGCCCAGTCCTCCTCGCTCGTCACGTCGTGCCGCAGGAAGTCGACCCTGGCGCCGGTCGCCCGCAGCTCCTCGACCGTCGTCGCACCGAGTGCCTCGTTGACGTCGGTCAGCAGCACCGCCGCGCCCTCCTCGGCCAGCCGCTGCGCCGTCACCTTGCCGATGCCGCTCGCGGCGCCGGTCACGAGCGCCACCCGTCCGTCGAGCCGGTTCATCTTGATCACTCCAGTTCAGTTGTGAGACAGGCAGACTGCCTGCCTTTCCAGTCTCCGCCGATCGTGGGTCGGGCACTGGCGTTCCAGCCGGCCGGGGGGCCGACGTGACGAAGCAGACAGTCAGGGGTGCACTCGGGGTCGGAATGGGGGTCGACCCCGGTTGCGACGAGAGCCCCCGGGGTATGACTGTGGATGCAGTGAGCCCGGCGCACCGCCGGGCCGGTGCGAGACGAGGAGACACCGGTGTCGTTCGGTGAGCAGCTGAAGCACAAGGCGGACGAGGTCCACCTGCAGGAGAAGGCGAAGGACTTCGGTGACGCCGTGGTCCAGATGGCCAAGGCCGCAGTGGCGGCTGCGGCCGGCTACGCCCAGGAGAACCGCGACAAGGTCGACGGAGCGCTCGACAAGGCCTCCATGAAGATCGACGAGAAGACCGGCGGCAAGCACGCCGACACCGTGACCAAGGTCCGAGCCTCGGTCGACAAGGGCATCGACAAGCTCGTCGAGCAGCACCACGGGACGACGGCCACCTCTCCCACACCGGCCCCGTCCGTGCCCGACGACAAGCACAGTGCCTTCGACGACCCGGACGACGGAACCTCCCCCGCCGGCAACCCCACCTGAGCCGGCACCTCCCAGGAGCCGCGTGTCACCGCCCCCCTCGGTGACACGCGGCTTCCGCGTCCAGACATCAGACCGTGCAGACGGTGCAGACGGTGCAGACCGTGCAGACCGTGCAGACCGTGCGGACCGCGCGGACGACGGCCGGACGCACGGCGACGACGTCAGCGGTGGCCGACGACGACGTGCCCCGAGCCGGTGTTGACCTGGAGCGACGACGGACTCCCCGGGTCCGACGCGACCCCGACCTCCGCCCCGCCCGAGCCGGAGTCGATGCTCAGCGCGTAGCGCGCCCCACCAGGGACCAGCACCGACACGTCCCCCGTCCCGGCTCGCACGTCCACGGCCGGGACCACGGCCCCGAGCTCGAGCGCGATGTCGCCGCTGTCGGCATACGCGGTCAGTTCCCTCGAGCGCAGGCCGGCGGTGGCGATGTCGCCCGACCCGGTCTTGAGGACGGCACTGCCGAACGAGCCGTCGACCGACACGTCGCCCGAGTCGTTGTCCACGGTGATGTCGGACCCGTCGGGCACCGTGACGACGAAGTCGACCCCGCACCATCCGACGAGGGCACCGCACTCGGCCCCGAGCTCGAGCGTCGAACCGTTGAGCAGCTCCGAGGCGCGCGGCGCCGACGACCACGGACCCCACGCGAGGTGTCGCGTGACCTGGACCGTCCCGGCCGCCCCACCGCTCACGACGCGCACGTCGTTGCCGCCGCCGATGACCGTGAGGTCGCCTGCCGGCATCGCGTACGCCGCCTGCTGGGTGGCATCGCGTCGCAGCCCGTCCGCGACCGCGTCCCACGACGTCGCCCACGCGACGCTCGCGGCGACCAGGGCAGCGCCGACACCGGCGACCACCCACGACCTCTTCCCCCGCCCCACCCGATGCAAGGTACCGCCCGTCGGCCTCCTGACGGATCCGAAAGCGTGAATCTCATTGGCTGTCAACCGAATTGATGGACGACTCAATGGTGTCCCATTTGCACCCGAAGGCGCCGGTTTCGTCTAGGTAGTTGCACTCAACCTCGGCACGAGCGGTATCGCCGGCGGCCCCTCCGCCTTCTGAAGTCCCGACCAACGACTTCCAAGGGAGAAACCACCATGTCGCAGCTCGTCGTCGACGGCCCCGGACGTTCCGGAGCCCGCACGCCCCTCAGCACCCGCCTCGCCGGCGGCCGCACCACCATCACGGCCCGGGCCACGGCCGCCGTCGACCGCCTCCAGGCGTTCCTCGTGGCCTACAGCCTCCACGCCCTGCGGATCAGCCTCGGCCTGATCTTCCTCGGCTTCGGGGTGCTCAAGTTCTTCCCGGGGCTGAGCCCCGCGGAGGCGATCGCCTCGGCCACCATCGACCGGCTCACGTTCGGACTCGTGACGGGCCACAACGCGGTCCTGCTCACGGCGGTCACCGAGACGGTCATCGGCCTGACGCTCGTCACCGGCAAGTTCCTGCGGGTCGGCGTCGTCATCCTCGGCAGTGCGCTGATCGGCATCATGTCGCCGCTCGCGCTCTTCACCGCCGAGCTCTTCCCGCACGGCCCGACGCTCATGGGCCAGTACGTCCTCAAGGACATCGTCCTGGCTGCCTCGGCCCTCGTGGTCGCGGCCTACGCCCTCGGCGCCCGTCTGGGCTCCGGCTCGGACGACTGACCACACCTCACCGCCTTTCAGAAACCCGAGCAGGAGACCTCGTCATGACCGCACTTCCCGTGGGCCCGGCCCGGCCGATCTGGCCGGCAGCCGGCACCGCCCACCTGACCCGCCTCGTCGACGCCCCGACCGACCATCGCCGCCGCTTCGGCCTCGGCGAGGGGCGCCGCGTCCACCGCTTCCCCGCCGCGACGTTCCTCGACCGGCCGGTCGCGCGTGAGGAGCTCGCGGTCGCCCGTGACGCCCTCGAGGCGTCCGACCGGGCCGCCTCACGTCGCCTGGCCGCCCTCGGCACCTTCGCCGCCCTGCTCCTCGCCGGGCTCGTCGGACTGCTCGCGACCGGGCACGGCACGGGTCCCGGCCTCACCGGGGTCGTGAGCCTCTGGGGCTGCGGCGCGGGACTCGGGGTCGTCGTCCTCGGCCTCGTCGCCGTGCTGCGCCAGCACCAGCGGGAGCACGACGTCCTCAGCGAGCGGGTGCGCGCGTACGAGGCGCGCCTGGAGCAGCTCCGCGCGCTCAGCTGAGACGGCGCCCGCGGCATACATACTGGGCCGCATGGACGATGCCGTGACCATCCCGACCGAGGCCGGCGAGATGCCCGCCCACCTGTTCCTGCCGCCGTCGGGTCGAGGTCCCGGCATCGTCGTGCTGCAGGAGATCTTCGGGGTGAGCGGCTACGTGCAGCGGCGGGCGGCACAGCTGGCCGAGCTCGGCTACGTCGTCGTGGCGCCAGAGATCTTCTGGCGCCTCGGCGTGACGTCGCCGATCGAGGGCGAGAACGCCCTGCAGGAGGGCGTGGCTCTCGTCGGGAGGCTCGACTGGCAGGCCGCCGTCACCGACGCCACCGCGACGGTCGAGTGGCTGCGGGCCAGCGATGAGGTCGCCGGTGGCGTCGGTGTCGTCGGCTTCTGCTTCGGCGGCGGGCTCGGCTTCAACGTCGCGGCCCACCTCGAGGCCGAGGGCTCGGCGCCGCTGGACGCGCTCGTCAGCTACTACGGCTCCGCGCTGCCGGGCCTGCACGACACCATGACGGTCACCGCACCGAGCCTGCACCACTTCGGCCTCGCCGACTCGTACATCGACGCCGACACCGTGCGCCGCATCGAGGCGTCGGTGACCCAGCAGCCCGACACGGTGGTGGAGACGTATCCCGGCGCCGACCACGCGTTCGACAACGACGACATGCCTTGGCACGACGCCGGCGCCTCGGCCCTGGCGTGGGCACGCACCGAGGACTTCGTGCGCCAGCACCTGCCCGTCGCCTGAGCCGACGCTCACCGTCCCCACCGCGCCCCGAACGGGTATGGCTCACAAGGCGTCCTGAACGGGCGTCCTGCATGCGCTTGGTCGCGCGCGAGGAGGAACGGTGAGCGCACTAGACGAGGGGTCCTTGGCCCGCGCGCTCGAGGGACGCATCGCCGAGGCCACCCCCGGTGGAGCGCGCCGCTACGCGTTCGGCGTCGCGCGTCTCGCCTGCTCCACCTCCGGGCTAAAGGACGCCCGCACGCTCGAGGTCGCCCTGGGCGGGCTCGAGCGATACCCCGAGATCGACGATCTCGCGCACCTGTGGGACCTCGAGCGCCGTCTCAACGCCGCGTGCGCCGTGCAGCTCGGGGGCGACCCGAGCCACTTCAGCCAGGACGAGCTGTTGCTCCACCCGGCGTGCCAGGAGGCACGTGCGGTGTCGGTCGTCATCGCGGCGCTGCTGCCCGACGCCTTCGTCGCCGCGCGCCGCGCCACCCGCGAGGCGCGGGCCGCTGGCTGCCGCCAGGCCGACCTCGACTCAACCGCCGCAGACCTGCTCTGACCCGTCGGGAACTGAGCACTCGACGTAAACCCAGCCCGTTGGGAACTGAGCACTCGACGTAAACCCAGCCCGTCGAGAACTGAGCACTCGACGTAGGGCAATTCCCGTCGAGTGCCCACTTTCGTACGCCTCGGGCTGGCCTCAGCGGGGCAGGGCCGCGGGGAGGTCTGCGGGGTCGGCCTCCGGCCACTGCTGCGGGTGGGCACCGAGTTCGTGGAGCTCGGCCACCTGCTCGCGACACCACGTCGACACCGTGCGGCGGCCCGCCAGCACGTCGGCGGCGAACTCGCGCCACGGGAGCCACTGCGCCACCGCGACCTCGGCGGCGTCGGGCTGCGGCGCCGGCGCCGTGCCGGCGACCCGACCGACGAGCACCGGGCACAGCTCGAGCTCGACGACCCCGTCCTGCTCGGCACGGTAGGAGAAGCGTGGCAGCACGAGGCGGAGCGCACCGACGGTGAGGCCGAGCTCGTCGGCCACGCGACGGCACACGGCGTCGTGCAGGTGCTCGCCGGGCGCGGGGTGGCCGCAGGCGGAGTTGGTCCACACGCCCGGGAAGGTGGTCTTGTCGAGCGCGCGCTGCGTGAGCAGGAACGACCCCTCGTCGTCGAAGAGGTAGACCGAGAAGGCGAGGTGCAGCGGGGTGTCGGCGTGGTGGACGCTCGACTTGGGCGCCGTGCCGACGGCCTCACCCTCGGGCGACACGAGCACGACGAGCTCCTCGCCCGGGTCCTCGCCCGGGTCCCCGAGCGTGTCGTCGTGCGTGTCGTCGTACGCGTCGTCGTGCGGGGCATCGCGGTGCTCTCGGGCGGTCACCGGTTCGGCCTCGCCAGCTCGTTGACGGCTCCCCGGAAGACCGGCGACAGCGCGGCAGCGGCGGGCACGAGCAGGCGCCGTCCCCACGTCGGACGGGTCACCTGCACGAGGGTGTGCGTGAGCAGCGCGTAGCGCCGGGTCGCGGCCCGCCAGGCCCGTTCGTACGCGTCGGGCTCGCCGGCCCTGATCGCCGAGACGGCTGCGCGCGCGTGGGCCAGGCCGAGCGAGATCCCCTCACCGGTCAGCGCGTCGACGTAGCCGCTCGCGTCGCCAGCCAGCAGGACGCGCCCGGCGACCCGTCGGCTCGTGCGCTGCCGGAGGGGTCCCGCGCCACGGACCGACGTCACCACGGGTGCGTCGCCGAGGCGCTCACGCAGGTGCGGGAAGTCGGCGAGGCTGTCGGTGAGGGGGCCGCGCTGCCGGCTGAGCACGGCCACGCCGACGAGGTCGTCGGCGACGGGGGTCACGTACGCCTCGGCGTGCCGGCTCCAGTGCACCTCGACGTGGTCGCCCCACGGGCGCATGCCGTAGTGCTGGCGCAGGCCGTAGCGGCCGGGCCGGCGCCGGCCGGGCTCGGGGTCGCTGGTGCGCCGCTGGTCGCGGTCGAGGCCCAGGGCGCGACGCGTGGGCGAGTGCAGCCCGTCGGCGGCGATGACCCAGGTGGCCGACAGGGTGGGGCCGGTGCCGCTGGAGTCCTCCGTGGGCACGCGGACGCCGCGCTCGTCCTGGGTTACGCCGGTGGCCGAGAGCGGCAGCACCTCGACGCCGGCCTCGTCGACGGCACGGCGCACGGCGTCGTGCAGCACGGTGCGCCGCACGCCTCGGCCGAGGCCGCCGCTGAAGTCGGCCTCGGCGACCCTGCCCCGGGCGAGGTAGCGGATGCCGCGGAGGTCGTGCCCCGGCGGGTCGACGCCGAGGTCGGCGAGCGCCTGCAGCCCGCCCGGCATGAGGCCCTCTCCGCACGCCTTGTCGATGGTGCCGACGCGAGGCTCGAGCACGACGGGGGTCAGGCCGGCCCGCGCGGCATACGCTGCGGCGGCGAGACCGACGGGACCGCCGCCGATGACGACGACGTCGACGTGGCGGTCTGCCCGGGTGTTCGGGGACTGCTCGCTGGTCATGCGAGCGCCTCTGCGGGAGTGGCGATCTCGCGCAGAGCCGCGTTCTCGACGCGGACCCGGACCGTCAGCAGCACGGCGTTGGCGACGGTGAAGACGACCGCCGTGACCCAGGCGGTGTGCACGAGCGGCAGCGCGAGGCCCTCGACCACGACGGCCACGTAGTTCGGGTGCGGGAACAGTCGGTAGGGACCGCCGCGCACGAGGGACAGGCCGGGCACGACGATGACCCGGGTGTTCCACTGGTTGCCGAGGGTGCGGATGCACCACCAGCGCAGCGCCTGGCTGGCGACGGCGAGGGCGAGCATCGCCCACCCGAGGGCCGGCACGAACGGCCGACCGGCCGCCCACACCTCGGCGACGGCGCCGACGAGCAGACCGGTGTGCAGCACCACCATGACGGGATAGTGCGACTGGCCGCGTTCGACACCGCCGCGCGAGAAGGCCCATGCCGCATTGCGTTTCGACACGACGAGTTCGGCAAGGCGCTCGAGCCCCACGAGGAGCACGAGGCCGGTGAAGAGCCACGGTGAGGTCATCGAGGCGCCTCAGTCGGCTGCCCGCAGGAGCACGAGCTCGAGGCAGAACCCGGGGCCCATCGCCATGAGCACTCCCCACGACCCCGGCTCGGGCGTGTGGTCGGCGAGGGTGTCGGCGAGCACGTGCAGCACGGAGGCGGAGCTGAGGTTGCCGATGCGGTCGAGGGAGCGCCACGTGACACCGAGGGCCTCACGGTCGACCTCGAGGGCCTCCTGCATGGCGTCGAGCACCTTGGGGCCGCCCGGGTGCGCGACCCACCAGCCGATGTCGGCCCGGGTCAGCCCCTGGTCGGCGAGGAAGCGGTCGACGTCGTCGCGCACGTTCGCGCGCACGAGGTCGGGCACCTCGGCGCCGAGGACGATGCGCAGGCCGGTCGCGCCGACGTCCCAGCCCATCGCGCGCTCGGTGTCGGGGTAGAGCCGGCTGCGGGTGGCGACGACGCGGGGCTGGTCGGCGGCCAGGGCTGGGGCCCGGTTCGCGCCGACCATCACGACTGCAGCGGCGCCGTCGCCGAAGAGGCCGCTCGCCACGAGGTTGGCCGTCGAGGTGTCCTCGCGCTGCACGGTGAGGCTGCACAGCTCGACCGAGAGGAGCACGGCGACGTCGTCCGGGTGCCCGACGAGGTGGTCGTGGACGCGCGCGACGCCGGCGGCACCGGCCACGCAGCCGAGGCCGACGAGCGGAACCCGCTTCACGTCGTCGCGCAGGCCGATCTCGGCGGCGACCCGCGCCTCGATGGACGGCACGGCGAGACCGGTGATCGTCGTCGAGACGATGAGGTCGACGTCGCGCGGCGTGAGCCCGGCGGCCGCCAGCGCCTTGGTGACGGCGTGGGACCCGAGGTCGGTGGCGACGCGGATGAACTCGTCGTTGGCCTCGCCGAAGTCGGCCAGCCGCCAGTAGCGCTCGAGCGGCAGCGCCAGGTGCCGCTGGCTGACGCCGGCGTTGGCGTGGAACCGTTCGAGGACGAGGCGGTCGGTGCCGGTCGAGCCGAGCACGTCGGCGAAGGCCGCGGTGATCTCGGCCTGGGCGTAGGTGTGGTCGGGCAGGACTCCTCGGACAGCCGCAAGGTGGCTCACGTCGCCAGCCTAGGCTGCGGCGCGCCCACCCGTGCCGCCGACTACACCTAGGCTCACGTCGTGGCCGGATCCCGGGTGGTGCGAGGGCTGGTGCTCGCCTGCCACCCGGGCCCCACGCTCGCGGTGACGGTGCTGACGGCCCTGCTCGCGTGGTCGGCCGGCCAGGCGCCCGGACGGGCGCTGCTCGGGACGAGTGCCGTGCTCACCGGGCAGCTGTCCATCGGCTGGTCGAACGACCTCGTCGACGCCGCCCGCGACCGCGCCGTCGGCCGCGCCGACAAGCCGCTGGCCAGCGGCGCCGTGTCCGAGCGGGTCACGCGCATCGCGTGCGGGGCCGCGCTCGTCGCCTGCGTCGGGCTGTCGCTCGCGTGCGGGCTCGCGTCGGGGCTCGTGCACCTCGTGCTCGGGGTGGCGTCGGGCTGGGCCTACAACCTCTGGTTCAAGCGCACCGTGCTCTCCCCGCTGCCGTATGCCGTCGCGTTCGGCGCGCTCCCCGCGGTCGTGACGCTCGCCCTGCCCGATCCCGCGCTGCCGCCCGCCTGGGTGGTCGGCACGGGCGCGCTGCTCGGTGTCGGCGCGCACCTGCTCAACGCCCTGCCCGACCTCGCGGACGACGAGGCGACCGGGGTGCGGGCGCTGCCCCACGTGCTCGGCGCGGTGGTCGTGCGCCGGGTGGCACCCGCGGTGCTGCTGCTCGGGACGGTCGTGGCGGCATACGGCCCGGGCATCGACCCGGCGGGCTGGCTGCTGCTGGGCGTGTGCGTCGCGCTGGCCGGCGTCGCGGTGCTCGCCCGCGGGCGGGTGCCGTTCGTCGCGGCGGTGCTCATCGCCCTCGCGAACGTCGTGGCGCTCGTCGCGCGCAGCTGACGCCCCGGCGGAAAGGTCGCGTGCGACGGGCGAGGGTGCCGCGTCAGGACGTCGGCAGGATGCGCAGGACGACGCGGTTGCTGTTGCCCCGCCGCAGCACCCACTCGATGGCCATGAAGATGCGGAACTCGGTGCCGTACTTGCGCAGCAGCCGCCGGTTCACGGCCTCGGACGCCGCGCTGTCGCGGATGATCTCGGTCGTGCCCTCGACGACCGGCGAGCCCGGCTCGACGTTGCCGCGGCGGTCACACGGCTGCAGCGTGACGTGCGGGTTGTTCCGGATCCGCTTGAGCTTGCCGGCGCCCTCGGGCGTGCTGACGATGGCAGCCCCCGCGTCTGGCAGCACCCAGACCGGGGTGGCGACCGGCTCGCCGGAGCGGCGATAGGTCGTCAGCAGCACGAAGCGTTCGCCGCCGAGGTTGTGGAGCGTGGGGGCCTGCGTCATGGGAGGGTCGTACCCGATCGGCCGACCGCACCGCACATGCGCTCCCGACGCTGGGTTCCTGCTCCGCCCAGAGGAGCAGGAACCGACTGCTCCGCCCGAGCGTGTGCTCAGCCGGGGTGTCTGCGCGCGTGGCTACGATCGGCGAGTGAGCGCCAAGCCCGCCGTCGTCGAAGCGCCGAGTCCGGTCGACCCTGCCGGGGTGCGGGAGGTGCGCGTCTCGAGCCCCGACCGCGTGCTGTGGCCCGCCGAGGGCATGGCCGACGGCAAGCCCGTCACCAAGCTCGACATGGCGCACTACCTCGTCTCCGTCGCCGAGCCCATGCTGCGCGCCCTCGGTGACCGGCCGGTGACGCTGCAGCGCTTCCCCGAGGGCATCGAGGGCGAGGAGTTCTTCTCCAAGAACCCACCGAAGGGCGTGCCGGAGTGGGTGCGCACGGTGATGTGCACCTATCCGTCGGGGCGCAAGCACCCGCAGCTGGTCATCGACGAGATCGCCAGCGCCGTGTGGGCCGCGCAGATGAACACCATCACCTTCCACCCGTGGCCGGTCCGCGCCGCGAACGTCGACAACCCCGACGAGCTGCGCATCGACCTCGACCCACAGCCCGGCCGTGGGTTCGCCGACGCGGTCGAGGCGGCATACGCCCTCAGGGAGGTGATGGCCGAGATCGGCCTCACCGCGTGGGCGAAGACGTCGGGCAACCGCGGCGTCCACGTCTACGCGCGCGTCGCGCCGACGCACGAGTTCCTCGACGTGCGCCACGGTGTCATCGGCATCGCGCGCGAGCTCGAGCGACGGCTGCCCGACCTCGTCACGACGTCGTGGTGGAAGGAGGAGCGCGGCGAGCGCGTCTTCGTCGACTTCAACCAGGCCTGCCGCGACCGCACCATCGCGTCGGCCTACTCGCCCCGCCCGCTGCCGGGCGCGCCGGTGTCGACCCCGGTCACCTGGGACGAGCTGCGCGACCTCGACCCGAAGACGCTCACGGTGCGCACCGTGCCCGAGCTGGTCGCCGGACGTGGCGACGCGTGGGCAGGCATCGGCGATGCCGTAGGCGACGTGGCCGCCGCGATCGCGCTGTGGGACAAGGACGTCGAGGAGCGCGGGCTCGGTGAGCTGAACTTCCCGCCCGACTACCCGAAGATGCCGGGCGAGCCCCCACGCGTGCAGCCGAGCAAGCGCCGGCAGGACAAGTCGGACGCCGAGTACATGGCCCCCAAGGCCGAGCGCGACGCAGAGCTGCGTGACGTGTGGGGCCCGGTGGTGCCACCCGTGCCGCCGATGCTCGCCAAGCCGGTGAAGGACTTCTCGACAGTCAAGGCCGAGGTGCTCTACGAGCCGAAGTGGGACGGGTTCCGCTCGATCATCTTCCGCTCCGGCGACCTCGTCGAGATCGGCTCGCGCAACGAGAAGCCGATGACCCGCTACTTCCCCGACGTCGTCGAGGCCGTGCTCGCGAACTTCCCCGAGAAGGCGGTCATCGACGGCGAGATCATCCTCGTGTCGCCCGAGTCCGGCGACCGTCTCGACTTCGACCTGCTCCAGCAGCGCATCCACCCGGCCGCCTCACGGGTCAAGAAGCTGGCCGCCGAGACGCCGGCGTCGTTCGTCGCCTTCGACCTCCTCTCGCTCGACGGCGTCTCCTACATGGACAAGCCCTTCTCCGAGCGCCGCGCCGCCCTGGAGAAGGCTCTCGCCACGGCGCAGGCCCCGATCCACCTCACCGCAGCCACGGCCGACCAGGACGAGGCGAAGGGCTGGTTCACCCAGTTCGAGGGCGCCGGGCTCGACGGCGTCATCGCCAAGCCCGTCGACGTGCACTACGAGCCCGACAAACGGCTCATGTTCAAGATCAAGCACGAGCGCACCGCCGACTGCGTCGTCGCCGGCTACCGCGTGCACAAGAGCGGGCCCGACGCCATCGGCTCGCTGCTGCTCGGCCTCTACGACGCCGACGGCCAGCTCGCGTCGGTGGGCGTCATCGGCGCCTTCCCGATGGCGCGCCGCAAGGAGCTCTTCGAGGAGCTCCAGCCCCTCGTCGCCGAGTGGGACGAGCACCCGTGGAACTGGGCCCAGCCGCAGGACGGCGTGCGCAACCCGCGCTCGTCCGAGTACTCCCGCTGGAACAACCAGAAGGACCTCTCCTTCACCCCGCTGCGGCCCGAGCGCGTCGTCGAGGTGCGCTACGACCACATGGAGGGCACGCGCTTCCGCCACACCGCCCAGTTCGTGCGGTGGCGCGACGACCGCACGCCCGAGTCGTGCACCTTCGACCAGCTCGACGAGCCGGTCGGTTACGACCTCGCCGATGTCCTCTCCGCCGGGGACTGACAGCCGGCGCGAGGGTCCGAGGCTGGGAGCGGGGGTGTGCCGCCGGAGCTCGCGATCCGACGGCACATCCCCCTGAGTCCGGCGCCGAATGGCGGCTTGGACGTTCCCGTCCCGACCGATGGGAGCGGACGGCTCCGGACGCAACGAGTGTGCGGCGGCTCCGGGTGCCGACGCCGAGGCATCCGCGAAACCTTGGCGAGGTCTTTAACTTGGTGCCGGACAGATCCGACATGTCAGGCAGCGAAGGCGTTCCCGTGTCAGGGTGGAGGCATGACCGAGGACGTCGCGACGGCCAGTTCGGTGGAGCGACAGCTGGCCCAGGTCAACGTCTCGGTCGCGAAGGCACGGCTCGACGACCCGACGATGCGCGGCTTCGTGTACGCGTTCGACCGGGTCGCGCGCCTCGCTGCGGTCGCGCCGGGTTTCGTGTGGCACTGGCGTCCCGAGAGCGACGAGCTGCTGCGTGACGGCGACGACCTGCTCGTCGTCAACCTGTCCGTCTGGACCGACTACGCGAGCCTGCACGACTTCGTCTACCGCAGCGAGCACGGCCCGCTCGTCATGCGCGGTGGCAAGTGGTTCCGTGCGTCGCCGCAGCCGTCGACCGCGCTCTGGTGGGTCGCCCCCGGCACCCGGCCCGGCGTCGAGGACGGCCTTGCCAGGCTGCGCCACCTGCGGGTGCACGGGCCCACGGCGCAGGCGTTCTCGCTGCTGCACCAGTTCGACGCGGCGGGGCGACCGGTGCGCTCCCGCGGCTGAGCCTCACTGGTGGACCGTGGGGTGTGACAAGGGCAGAGTTCTTGTCGCACTACCGGTGTCGTCGAGTCACTGCCGGGCTGAGCGAGCCGCCCTGCTTTCGGGGACGGCCTGACTGAG
>NZ_JBTJJV010000009.1:0-181084 GCF_054456855.1 Terrabacter sp. AAH1
GCCCCCACCACCACACCCACGTCCACCAGCACGACCTCACCGCGACCGTCACCGCGGCCGGGGTCACCTGGCACACCAGATGACCCCGCCCCGCACCCCGCCCCGACCCCGGCGGGGTCAGCGGCCTGCGTGCACGCCCCGTGGAACGGGTCACAGGGGGTGCACAGGAGCGGGTGCGGATTCGGTCCTGAGCACGACGTTTGAGAGACTGTCGCCCATGGGTCAGAGCACGGACGGGGCGGCGGCGCGCGCCGACGACCTCACGGTCGTGCACCTCATGCGACACGGTGAGGTCCACAACCCGGAGGGCGTCCTCTACGGGCGCCTCGACGGCTTCCACCTCTCCACCCTCGGCACCGACATGGCCCGCCTCGTCGCGGCCCACCTGGCGACCAACGACATCACGTGCGTCGTCGCGTCCCCCCTCGAACGGGCGCAGGAGACCGCCGCCCCCATCGCGGCCGACCACGACGTCGAGATCCGCACCGACCCGCGGGTCATCGAGTCCGAGAACCGGTTCGAGGGCCGTGGGGTCAGCGCCGGCGAGCTCCTCCACCCGCGCAACTGGCACCTGTTCCGTGACGTGACCAAGCCGTCGTGGGGTGAGCCCTACGAGCAGATCGCGGTCCGCATGCTCGCGGCCATCGCCGACGCGCGCGATGCCGCACGTGGGCACGAGGCCGTCATCGTCAGCCACCAGCTGCCCGTCTGGACCGTGCGCAACAAGCTCGAGGGTCGCCGCCTGTGGCACGACCCCCGCAAGCGCGAGTGCACTCTCGCCTCGCTCACGTCGCTGACCTACCAGGGCGACGAGCTGGCCTCGATCACGTACTCGGAGCCGGCGGCCTCGCTGCTCGTCGGCGCGAGCAAGAGCGTGGGCGCCTGATGGAGCACGTCGACCGACGCACCGCACTGCGGTGGGGCGCCGCCGCCATGGCCGGTGGTCTCGTGACCTTTGCCGCGGCGTGCTCGTCCGACCCGAACTCCGTGGCCGACCAGGCCCGTTCGGGTGACCGCAAGGGCTACGTCGCGGGTGACGGCTCCATCGAGCAGGTGCCTGTGGCCGAGCGCGGCGAGCCCGTGCGCTTGAGCGGCACCACGCTCGAGGGCAAGCCGTGGGACATCGCCGAGCGTGCCGGCACGGTGCTCGTCGTCAACGTGTGGGGCTCGTGGTGCCCACCGTGCATCGAGGAGACCCCGGCCCTGCAGAAGGCGTGGGAGACCGTCCAGGCCAAGGGCAAGAAGGTCGAGTTCATCGGCCTCGACAAGCTCGAGTCCCCGGAGACCGGTCTCGCCTTCCAGACCGCCAACAAGGTCACCTATCCCTCGCTCGCCTACGACGGCGGGGTGCCGTTGCTCGCCCTCCAGGGCAAGGCGTCGGCGACCCCGACCACGCTCGTCCTCGACGGTGAGGCCCGCATCGCCGCCCGCGTCTCCGGGCCGGTCTCGACGACGACTCTCCTGGGGCTCGTCGACGACGTGCTCACCGGGAAGGCCTGACTCCCCGTGGGCGCCGAGATCGCCACCGGGTCGCTGCTCGTCGCGGCGGCCGTCGCCCTCGTGGCCGGCTTCGTCTCGTTCGCCTCGCCGTGCGTGCTACCGCTGGTGCCAGGCTTCCTCGGCTACGTCACCGGCCTGTCGGACGTGTCGCTCGAGAAGCGCTCCCGGGGCCGGCTCGTGCTCGGGGCGCTGCTCTTCGTGCTCGGCTTCACCGTCGTCTTCCTCATCGCGGCGGCAGCGGTCTCGGCCGTGGGCCTCGCCTTCCGCGAGCACCAGAGCGTGCTGCTCCGGATCGGTGGCGCGGTCGTGCTCGTCATGGGTGTGCTCTTCCTCGGCGTGGGCCGGTCGTATGCCGTCCCGGTGAGCTGGCGACCGCGTGCTGGTCTCGCCGGCGCGCCCCTGCTCGGCGCGGCGTTCGCCGTCGGCTGGTCGCCCTGCATGGGCCCGACGCTCGGGGCGATCCAGGCGATGGCGGCGCCGATCTCGGCCGAGTCCGGGTCGATCGGCCGGGGGCTTGCGCTCGCAGCGGTCTACTCGATCGGGCTGGGGCTGCCGTTCGTCCTCATGGCCGCGTTGTGGGAGCGGGCGGGGCGCGCGAGCGACTGGCTGCGTCGTCACCGCCGCGTGCTGCAGACCGTCGGCGGCCTGCTGCTCGTCGTCGTGGGCCTGCTCATGCTGACCGGGGTGTGGGAGACGGTCGTGGTCTGGCTCCAGGTGCGCCTCGTCAACGGTTTCCAGGTGGCGATCTGAGATGAGCACCGACACACCCGTGAAGCCGCGCAAGGGCAAGAGCCGCGCCAAGGACCAGCGCCCCGAGCCGGCGCTGCCCGATCTCGGACCGCTCGGGCTGCTGCGGTGGGGCTGGCGCCAGCTGACGAGCATGCGCACCGCGCTCTTCCTGCTGCTCCTGCTGTCCATCGCGGCCGTGCCGGGGTCGATCTTCCCGCAGCGCAACATCGACGCCGGCCGGGTCGCCGACTACATCGCCCAGAACCCCACGACGAGCCCGTGGCTCGACCGCCTCGGCTTCTTCGACGTCTACGCGTCGGTGTGGTTCTCCGCCATCTACCTGTTGCTCTTCATCTCGCTGGTCGGCTGCATCGTGCCGCGCACCAAGGTGCACGTGGCAGCCCTTCGGGCGCGCCCCCCGAAGGCGCCGGCGAGACTGCACCGCCTCGACGAGCACGCCGAGCTGACGACCTCGCTGTCGCCCGACGAGGCCCTCGCGGTCGCGCGTGCCGCCCTGAAGCGCAAGCGGTTCCGACTCCACTCCCACGACGGCGTGAGCCTGTCCGGCGAGTCCGGCTACCTGCGTGAGACGGGCAACCTGCTCTTCCACCTCGCGCTGACCGGCATCATCATCGGCATGGCCGTCGGCCACGTGTTCGGCTGGCGCGGCGACATCATCCTCGCCGAGGGCGACAAGTTCGCGTCGTCGGCGGGCACGTACAACACGATCTCGCCCGGTCCCTGGGTCGACACCGAGAGCCTGCCGCCGTTCGTGCTCTCGCTCGACAAGCTCCACGTGGAGTTCAACGAGACGCCCGGTCGCGGTTTCGGGCAGCCGCGCCTCTTCGATGCCCAGACGCGGCTCCAGCGCGACCCCGGCTCGCCGGCCAGCGAGGAGACCGTCTCGGTCAACCACCCGATCGCCGTGGACGGCGCCGACATCTTCCTGCTCGGCAACGGCTACACGCCGGTCGTCACGGTGCGCGACGCCAAGGGCACCGTCCTCTACCGCGAGGCGACGCCCTTCCTGCCGCAGGACGGCAACTACCGCTCCCTCGGGGTCATCAAGGTGCCGTCCGCGTCGCCGAAGCAGCTCGGCTTCACCGGCTTCTTCCTGCCGACCGCCGAGCCCACCTTCGCCAACGGCCCGGCGTCGATCTTCCCCGACGCCAAGAACCCCGAGCTCGCCCTGTCGGTGTGGGAGGGCAACCTCTTCCCGGGCGGCGCGCCGCAGTCGGTCTACACGCTCAACACCGACGAGATGAAGCAAGTGACCAAGGCCGACGGGTCGCCCGCCCTGGTCCGTCTCAAGCCGGGCCAGACCTACCAGCTCCCGGGCGACCGGGGGTCCATCACCTTCGACAACGTCAAGCGCTTCGCCGGCCTCTCGGTGCGCACCGACCCCGGGGCCCCGATCAGCCTGGTCAGCGCGATCCTCGCCACGCTGGGCCTGATCCTCGGCCTCACGATCAAGCGCCGACGCGTCTTCGTGCGCGTCCGCCCTGCCGCCGACCCGACGGCCACCGACGGTGGCGCTGGGGGTCGTGCGGGCTCACCGGCTACCGTGGTGACCATCGGTGGCCTCTCCAAGGACTCCGACCCCGGGCTGGCCGCGATCGTGACGGCGATCGTCACCGCGTTCCACACGACGATCGACACCGCCACCGCGACCGCCGAGCCCGACCGCCCCGCAGAACGGACCGAAAGCTAGTGCCGAACTCGCTCGCCGCCAACGCCAACATCGCGCTCTACGCGTCGATGATCGTCTACACGCTCGCCATGCTCGCGTTCACGTGGCACCTCGCCGCGCGCGCGCCGAAGGTGGCCGAATCCAAGGTCCTCGCCGAGTCGACCGTCGCCGAGCGCGAGCTCGTCGGCGCGGGAGCGGCGGCAGGGGCTCCGGCACCCGCCGAGCGTCGCCCCGCGACCCCGTACGCCGCCGGGCCGGCCTTCGAGGAGAGCCTCCGCAGCCGGCAGCGGGGGAGCATCGCGCTGATGCTGACCTACCTCGCGACGGCGCTGCTCGTCGCGTCCGTGGTCATGCGCGGCGTCGCGGTGTCGCGTCCGCCGTGGGGCAACATGTTCGAGTTCGCGACCGCTGCGGCTGCCGCTGTCGGCGTCGCCTACAGCGTGCTGGCCCGGCGCAACCGCTGGGAGTGGCTGGGCGTCTTCATCGTCACCCCGATCCTCCTCGTGCTCGGCCTGTCCCTCACCGTGCTCTACACGGAGGCCGGCGAGCTCATGCCGGCCCTCAAGTCGTACTGGCTCGGCATCCACGTCTCCGTCGCGTTCCTCGCGGTCGCGTTCTTCACCCTTGCCTTCGCCGTCGGCGTCCTCTACCTCATGCGGCTGCGCCGCGAGGACAAGCCGCCTGCGAAGCCCGGCGTCCTCGAGTCCCTGCCGTCGGCAGCGGCGCTCGAGCGGACGGCATACAGCCTCAACATGGTCGGCTTCATCCTCTGGACGTTCACCCTCATCGCAGGCGCCATCTGGGCGAAGCAGGCGTGGGGCGCCTACTGGCAGTGGGACCCCAAGGAGGTGTGGACCTTCGTCATCTGGACGGTCTACGCCGCCTACATGCACGGTCGCGCCACGGCCGGTGTCGACCCGCGCAGGTCGATGTACATCGCGCTCGCCGGCTACGTGGCCGTCATCATCAACTTCACCCTGGTCAACCTCGTGTCGACGTTCGTCGGCATGCACAACTACTCCGGCATGAGCTGAGGGTCTGAAAACGTGGTCCGCTACACCCTGCTGCGAATCCTGATCTTCTTCGGGTTCTTCTTCCTCTTCTGGCTCATCGGCCTGCGCGACCAGCCGTGGCTGCTCCTCGGCCTCGCGGCGATCGCCTCCGCGGCCGCCTCGTACATCCTGCTCCGGGGCATGCGCGACGAGATCACGGCGAAGCTCGTCGAGCGCCACGAGGCCAAGGTCGAGGGTCGCCGTCTGCAGGCCGACCCGACGAGCGACGAGGCGGCCGAGGACGCCGAGGACGCCGGGTACGACGGCCCGCGCAGCCCCGGGCGCTGATCGTCGTCACGCCGTGAGGCCGAGCCTCACGGCGATCCTCGTCGCAGTGACGCGCGCGTCGTCGCCGACGCCGAAGAGCAGCGCCGAGCGCCGGCTCCGGAGGAAGTGCACCCCGACGAAGTGCAGGTCGGGCGCGACCAGGCTCTCGCCGTCGTCGTGGCGGGGGAACCCCTGCTCGTCGACGAGGCCCGGCACGTCGATCCACTCGGCGTAGCGGCTGCGGAACCCGGCGGCGACGACGACGGCGCCGAGGTCGCGTACGGCGACGCTCTCGACGGCCCGCGGTGCGAACGGGCCCGGGTCGGGCACGTCCGGCGGCGTCCGACCTGCCCGCGCGCAGGACGCGACGATGAGGTCGCGGATGCCGTCGTGGGCCGCGTCGGACATCGCGAGGGTCGCCTCGAGGTCGGGTGCCAGGTGGACGGTCGTGTCGTCCGCGCCGACCAGATGGCCACCGAGGCGCACCCCGAGGCCGTGCAGGGTGCGGAAGCTGAGGTCGTGCCCGCCGTCGCGGCCGGTGACCTGTGGGTTGGCGCCGAGCCGTGCGGCCGGCGACGGCAGGTCGGTGACCCGCTGGTCGAAGAACGGGGTGTCGAGGAGCCACTCGAAGACGTCGCGTCCTCCGGTACGCCGCGGGAACCAGGGCGCCCGGCCGCAGGCCATGACGACGTCGCGACCGGCCTCGGCGAGCTCCTCGGCGATCTGGCACGCGCTCTGACCCGAGCCGACGACGAGCACCTGACCGTCGGGGAGCGCGGCGGGGTTGCGGTACTGCGACACGTCGACGCACGCCGATCGGGCGGGAAGCGACCGCACGGCCGCAGGCAGGTTCGGGCGCTGGTAGGCGCCGGTGGCGACGATGACCACGCGGCTGCGCACGGTGCTGTCGTCGGTCTCGAGGTCGTAGCCGCCGTCCCGTCCCGGACGCAGCGCGCGGACGGGAGTGCCGTGCCGCACCTGCGCGGTCAGGCGCGAAGCGTAGTCCTCGAGGTGGCGGGTGATCTGCTCGCGCGACATGAAGCCGTCTGGGTCATCACCCTCGTAGGGCGCCCCTGGCAGCAGCAGCAGGTGGTTCGGGCCCACCAGGGTGAAGCTGTCCCACCGGTGGGCCCACGACGAGCCCGGCGACTCCGCCTCCAGCACGACGTGCTCGACGCCGCGAAGGCCCAGCTCGTGGCTCGCTGCGAGGCCGGCCTGCCCGGCACCGATGACGACGACGTCGATCTCCTCGTGCACGTCTCAACGGTGGCACTCGCGCGGCGAGCCGTCAGCGAAACGGGACCGACGGGCCGAGGAGGGGTCGAGGTATGCCGTCGCGCCGGGTCGCGACGGATCACCTCGACCCGCCGGGGGCATCAGGTCAGGCGCGGCCGGCTGCGAGCCCGACGGCGAGGAGCAGCGACCAGGCCAGCAGGAACTGCCCGGTGCCGGCCAGCGCGGGGATGAGACCGCGCCCCGTGGCCCGGCCCACCACGGCCTGCATCGGCTTGAGCACCAGCGGTGCGGCGAGCAGCGCGAGCAGCGCCCATGGCGAGGTGAAGGACGCGAGGCCGGTCATCACGAAGGCCACGGCGACGAGGGCGACGTAGAACCAACGGGTGCCGGACTCGCCCATGCGCACCGCGAGGGTGCGCTTGCCGTGCTCGCGGTCGGTGGGGATGTCGCGCAGGTTGTTGGCCACGAGGATCGCCGACGACAGTGCGCCCACGCCGATGGCGCCCCACCAGCCCGCGGCGGTGGCTGGCGTCATGGTCGCCATCGTGCCGAGCGTGGCGACGAGCCCGAAGAAGACGAAGACGAACACCTCGCCCAGCCCGAGGTAGCCGTAGGGCCGGGAGCCGCCCGTGTAGTACCACGCCGCGACGATGGCAGCCGCGCCGATGGGGATCATCACCCAGAGGCCGGAGAGCCCGACGAGCGCCAGCCCCATGAGCGCGGCGAAGAAGAAGCACGAGAACGCGGCGATCTTGACCGAGCGAGGGGCGGCGAGGCGCTGCCCCACGAGCCGGACCGGACCGACGCGCACCTCGTCGGTGCCGCGGATCCCGTCGGAGTAGTCGTTCGCGTAGTTGACCCCGACCTGGAGGGCGAGGGCGACGACGAGGGCGAGGACGGCATACGCCCAGACGACGTGACCGGTCTGGTAGGCGGCGCCGGTGCCGACGAGGATGGGGGAGACGGCAGCAGGCAGCGTGCGTGGACGAGCGCCCTCGATCCACTGGGACAAGGTGGCCATGGGGTCTGGGGGAGTCCTTCTACAGCTTGCGGAGGAAGTCGGGGTCGTCGTCGGGGCCACGCGGGCCCGCCGGGCCACGGGGACCGGGCGGCTGGCGCCCGGGACCGCGCGGGGCGGGGCCGCCGCGGGCGTCGCTGCGGCCGGCGACCAGCCAGAAGATCGGCCCCAGCACCGGGACGAGGGTGGCGAGGAGCCAGACCGGCTTCGGCATGATGCGCACGAGACGGCTGTTGGTCTGCACGCAGTCCACGAAGGCGTAGATCGAGGCGAAGACCACGAGGGCGACGAGCACGACGCGTGGCACGTTGATCTCCTTCGTCGACCGGGTGGACACCCCCATCTTGCCACCGCTCAGGCGGAGCCCTGCACAGCGCGTCGGATGGCCGACCGGTCGGGCTTCCCCGGGCCGCGCTGCGGGATCGCCGGGAGCACGAGCACGCGCCTCGGCAGGGCTGCGTCGGGCAGGATGCCGCGCAGCCGCTCCCGCACCTGCCCCGTGGTCAGGTGCCCCGTCGGGTCGACGAGCGTCACTGCGGCGCAGACGGACTCGCCCCACTCGGGATCGGGCAGGCCGACGACCACGACGTCGAGCACGTCGTCGAGGTGCCGCGACATGGCGTCCTCGACGACCCCCGGGTTCACCTTGAGGCCTCCGGTGTTGATGACGTCGTCGGCTCGCCCGTCGATCACGAGCAGGCCGTCGTCGTCGAAGTGGCCGAGGTCATCGGTGCGGAACCAGCGGACGCCGTCGAGGTCGACGGTGAAGGCGTCGCGGCTCAGGACCGGTCCGCCGAGGTAGCCGTGGGCGACGGTGTCGCCACCGAGCACGACGTGCCGGTCGTTGTCGACGTGGATGCGGCTCACCGGCAGCGGCGTGCCGTCGTAGACACAGCCGCCCGCCGTCTCGCTCATGCCGTAGGTCAGGCTCAGGTTCACCCCGGCGTCGCGTGCCCGCTCGACGAGGGCGCCCGGGGTCGCAGCGCCACCCACGAGCACGCCGTCGAACCCGCGCAGCGCCTCGAGGCCCTCAGGATCGTCGACGAGCCGCGTCAGCTGGGTCGGCACGAGGGAGGTGTAGCGACGCCGAGCCGACCCCGTCGGGCGCACGGCCGCCGCCGCTGCTGCGAAGGCCCGGGGCGAGAAGCCGTCGCGCAGGTCGAGGACGGTCGGCGCCACACCGGCAGCGACGGAGCGCAGGAGCACCTGGAGACCCGCGATGTGGTGCGCCGGCATCGCCAGCAGCCAGGCGCCGCTGCCACCGAGCACCTGATGGGTCGCCCACGCGGAGCGCTCGAGCGCCTCGGCGGTGAGCAGGGCGCGCTTGGGTCGACCCGTGGAACCCGACGTCCCGATCGCGACCGCGAGGCCGTCGGGGAGGTCGGAGGGGTCGTGGGACGGCACGGACGGCGGGGCGTCGGCGGCGGCATACGGCAGCACCGGCGACCGGCCGGCGAGCGCGTTCTCCAGGGCGGGCAGCACGTCGAGGACGTCCGGTCCGGCAGGGACCGGAAGCAGCTGCAGCGCCGTCATGGACCCCATTGTGCCTGCGGTCTCGGCTCGCCTCGGACACGACCCATCGACCGCGGCCCTGCGTGACGGGTCGGAAACCTGCGGGTTGCCGCCCCTCCGGCCGGAACTCTCGACGGCCTCCCGGGTCAGTGGGCAGGACGGCGAGCGGAGCGAGCAGGTCGTGCCCGGTGCCGCTGCCGGGCGGCCATGAAGACGGTCCACACGAGCGCCGCCGCGCACACCGGGAAGCCCACGTAGGGGTTGAGCGGGAGCACGATGCCGAGCGCGCCGCCGACGACCCAGAGCACCTGCAGCATCGTCTCGGACCACGCGAAGACCGACGTCCGCACGTTCTCGGGGACCTCGCGCTGCACGAGGGCGTCGAAGCAGAGCTTGGCCAGCTGCGCGGAGAGCCCCTGCACGAGCCCGAGCACCACGAGCGTCCAGACGCCGTACCAGATCCCGGTGGCGAGGCAGCTGAGCGTGGCCGCGAGCACCGACACCATCGCGATGCGCTCGGGCCGCTGGTCGCGCACGACGTTGCCGACGACGCTGCCGAGGCCGTTGCCGACCCCGATCCCCACGGCGATGAAGGCGAGCACGAGCTCGCCGCGGAACCCGTCGATCGGGTGCTCCTTGGCGAGGAAGGCCATGAACATGATGAGGAAGCCGGTGAGCACCCGCGTGCCGCCCGTCGACCACATGGCGTGCATGACCGGCCACGGGATCGCCTGCTTGCGCCGGCGGAAGCGGCCGACGGGGCCGAGCGAGTCGACGGTGAGGGCCTCGTGCTCCGCGGGCGTATGCCGTCCGGCGCCGTCCGAGGTCCACCCACGCCGGGTGCCCCTGAGCGAGTCGGGCCCGCCCGGATCGAGCCGTCGGGGCGCGTGCGGGGACCGGACCGCGATCGGGGCGGTGTCCTCGATGGGCACCTCACCGGCCGATGAGTCCACCTGGGCCGGCAGGCGGATGGCCTGCACGGTGCCGACGACGAACACGACGAACCCGATGCGCAGTGCCCAGGCCGGACCGGCGAGCATGCCGAGCCCACCGAGCGCGCCGCCGACGACCGCCCCCACGACCCCGGCCATCGAGACGCGGGAGTTGGCCCGGACGAGCGTCGTGCCGGCGGGCAGCAGACGGGGCACGGCGGCGGCGCGGGTGATGTTGTAGGCGCGGGACGCGACGAGGCAGCCCAAGGCGGCGGGGAAGAGCCAGCTGCTGTCGTTGTTCACCGCCTCGGCCAGCACCCAGCAGAGGAAGGCGCGTGACGCGAGGGTCGTGCCGATGGCCCAGCGGCGGCCGTGCGAGAAGCGGTCGAGCAGCGGCCCGATGAGCGGGGCGACGAGGACGAACGGGACCATCGTCAGGAGCAGGAACGTCGCGACGTCGCCGCGTGCCTGCGCCGTCTGGGGGTTGAAGAACAGCGTGCCGGCGAGGGCCAGCGTCATGATCGTGTCGCCGGCGGTGTGGCTCGCGTGCAGCTCGGTGACGCGGGCAAGGCCCGTCTCCCCAGCGCCACCCGAGTGCGTGAACGCGTGCGCCTTCGTCGCGGCGAAGCGGCCGGTTCGGGCCGTGGCGCGTGCGGTCCCGGTCGCCGCACGCCCCAGCCCCCGTCCGATGGCGCGGGTCGCGTTCAGGGCGGTGGTGCGCGGTGGCTGGCGGAAGCTCGCGGGTCGGCCCCCCTCGGGCACATCGGGATCCGCACCGCTCTCCGCCGCGCGCAGCACCGGGTCGTCGCTCGCGGGCGCGCGGCGTCCGCTGCCGGCGCTGCTGTCGTCGCGAGGTCCCACCCCTTCATCCTGCCCCCTCGGCGGGCCCGGGGGTGGAGCGACACCTGACCCGGTGGCAGGCCGTGGGCCGGTCCAGGGGCCGAGGCTCCGCTCGGGCCGGGCAACGGCCGCGCCGCCCCGGGCACGCGTGGACGGACTCCTGAAATCGCCCGTGACGATGACCGAATCGTCCTCCGCGCCCTCGCTACGCTCGACGGGTGAGAACCGTGGGGGACGCGGGTTTCGAGGGGGTCGGAGGGGCCGACGAGGGAGTCGGTGGCAACGAGGGGGCCGAGGGCTCGGCTGCCGTCGCCCGCCGACGGTCTCGCACGCGCCTCGGTCTCGTGCTGGGCGTCGTCTGGCTCGTCGTGCCGCTCGTGCTCTTCCTCCTGGACCGGCCGATCTTGCTGTCCGGCAACCCGGCCCACGTCATCGCGCTCGCCGCGAGCGGTCTCGTCGGCGTCGTCCTGCTCGTCAACGACAAACCGGACGACCGGAGGCGCCACCGTCGCCGGTCGCGCTCGGTGCGAGTGGTCGGACAGGTCCTGGGGGTCGTCGCCACCGTGGTCGTGCTCGGCGCCCTGGTCTGGCTGCGCCCCTTCGCCGCGACCCCCTCCGCCGTCTCGTCCCTCGTGGGTGGCTCCGACGTGCGTGTCATCGACGCTGCCGCAAGCATCACGATCGCGCCGAGGGCGGGCACCCCGGATCGTGGGCTGGTGTTCCAGCCCGGCGCTCGCGTCGACCCACGCGCGTACGTCCCGATGCTCTCGCAGGTGTCGAGGCAAGGGGTGCTGGTCGTCGTCGTCAAGCAGCCCTTCGACATCGGCCTGCTCGCCACAACGGCACCGCAGTCCTTCGTCGACGAGCACCCCGAGGTGAAGTTCTGGGCCGTCGGTGGCCACAGCCTCGGCGGGGTCGCGGCGGCGCGGTTCGCGCTCGACAACCCGCGGCTCGTCAAGGGCCTCGTGCTCTGGGCCTCCTACCCCGACCAGTCCCTCGCCGGCCGCACCGAGCTGCAGGTCGCCTCGGTGAGCGGAACGCGCGACGCGTTCACGACCCCGGCCGACGTCGCGGCCAGCCGGGCCCTGCTGCCCCGCGCGACGGCATACACCCGCGTCGAGGGGGCCGTGCACTCGTTCTTCGGCGACTACGGCCAGCAGCCGGGCGACGGGTCGCCGACGGTGTCACGGACCCAGGCGCAGCGGCAGGTCGTCGACGCGACGGTGCACCTGATGCTGTCCCTCTGAGCCGTGCGGCTCAGAAGTACCAGGGGAACGGGGACCAGTCGGGGTCGCGCTTCTCGAGGAACTGGTCACGGCCCTCGACGGCCTCGTCGGTCATGTACGCGAGGCGGGTGGCCTCACCGGCGAAGACCTGCTGGCCCATGAGCCCGTCGTCGGTGAGGTTGAACGCGAACTTCAGCATGCGCTGCGCCTGCGGGCTCTTGCCCATGATCTCGCTCGCGACCTGCAGCGCCTCGGCCTCGAGGTCGGCGTGGTCGGCGACGATGTTGACCGCGCCCATCCGGTGCATGTCCTCGGCGGAGTAGGTGCGGCCGAGGAAGAAGATCTCGCGGGCGAACTTCTGGCCGACCATCTTGGCGAGGTAGGCGCTGCCGTAGCCGGCGTCGAAGCTGCCCACGTCGGCGTCGGTCTGCTTGAACCGGGCGTGCTCGCGGCTCGCGATCGTGAGGTCGCACACGACGTGGAGCGAGTGGCCGCCCCCGGCCGCCCAGCCGCCCACGACGGCGATGACGACCTTCGGCATGGTCCGGATGAGGCGCTGCACCTCGAGGATGTGCAGGCGACCGCCCTGGGCCTTGACCCGCGCCTCGTCGATCCCGGCGGACGTGGCGTCGGCGTCGGGCGACGTCGCGTACTGGTAGCCGGAGCGGCCGCGGATGCGCTGGTCGCCACCCGAGCAGAAGGCCCACTTGCCGTCCTTGGGGCTGGGGCCGTTGCCGGTGATGAGCACGACCCCGACGTCGGGGGTCATGCGGGCGTGGTCGAGCGCGCGGTAGAGCTCGTCGACGGTGTGGGGGCGGAACGCGTTGAGCACCTCGGGTCGGTCGAAGGCGATGCGGACGACGCCCGACTCGGCGTGCGGGCGGCCCTCGACGGGGCGGCGCCGGTGGTAGGTGATGTCGGTGAGGTCGAAGCCCGGCACCTCGTCCCACTCGGAGGGGTCGAAGGTCTCGGAGACGGTCGCGCGTTCGGTGCTCACGGCGGGCAGCCTACGCGCGCGCCGCGTGTGGCCGGACACACACCTCGGGGTCGCCTGCACCTCGTGGCCGGTGCGGAGGTGACCGCGAGGTGGGCGGCTGGTCCGCGGGCCCGCGGGCCTGGGGCTGGCCCGCGACAGCGTGGCCCCGAGCACGTATGCCGTCCGGCTCAGTGCCGTGGGTGGGGTGAGGTTCCGGTCCCGCGCGGCCACACGCGGCCGGGGCGGGGCAGCCACCGCGGCACGGTGGTGACATAGCGGGCGTACTCCTCGCCGTGCGCCTCGCGCAGCGTCGGCTCCTCGTACAGCGCGACAAAAGCGGTGACCGCGACGACGAAGAGGCCGGCATACGCGAGGACGGCGACGCTGCGCCACAGCAGCGCCTGGCCCACGATGACCGCCAGCACGGCGACGTACATCGGGTTGCGCACGAAGCGGTACGGGCCGGTGACGACGAGGTGCTCGGTCGGGGCGGTGGGCGAGGGGGTGCCGAGGCCCATGGTGGTTGGGACGGCGGCGAAGACGGTCGTGCCGAGGGCTGCGGACCGGGCGTCCATCGCTTCCTCCTGTGCGGTCGATGTCACCGCCTCTCGGGATCACGCTACGACCGCGCGGCGGTCGGCCGGGCCGGAAGGGTCCGGATCGTGCGGCTAGCGTGGCGGCATGCCGATCCCTCCCTACGTCCTGCACCTGCGATCCATGGTCGGCACCGAGCTGCTGTGGATGCCGGGCATCACCGCGGTCGTGCTGCGCGAGGGCGCTCGCGGCGTGGACGAGGTCCTGCTCGTGAAGCGCTCCGACAACGGCCAGTGGACCCCCGTGACCGGCATCGTCGACCCCGGCGAGGACCCCCACGTCACCGCCGTGCGAGAGGTCGAGGAGGAGGCGTGCGTCGTCGCCGAGGTGGAGCGGCTCGTCTGGGTCGCTGCCACCGGCGTCGTCACGCACGTCAACGGTGACCTCGGGCAGTACCTCGACCACACGTTCCGGTGCCGCTGGGTCGAGGGCGAGCCACGCCCCGGCGACGACGAGTCCACTGATGCCGCCTGGTTCGCGCTCGACGCGCTCCCACCCATGGCCGACCTGCACCGGGAGCGCATCACGGTGGCAGCCGACAACCCGGCGGACGTGCGGCTGGGCCGCTGACTTTCGGACGCAGTTGGCGTGGCGCCGGACGGGCTGTCGGTCGGGCCGGCACACCCGTCGGGCCGCGTCGGGGTGACATCTGTCAGGGGCAGGTCGTGACAGGGGACGCAGGGAGTGGGTGCGCTCCGTGCCTAGCGTGGAGGCACGCCGGGTGGTCCGGCGGAGCAACGGAGGTCATCGTGTTCGTCCCACGCACGTTCATCGTCGCCGGCATCGCCCTCATCGCGATCTCGCTCGGCGCCTCGGGCCACGGCCTCTGGTGGCTCATCGGTCTCGTCTGGGCGTTCGGCTGGATGCACGACGGTCGGCGGTCCTGCCACGTCGGCAGGCGTCGCCATCGCGCCGAGCCCCGGCTCGACGACCGGCTCGACGGCCGGCTCGACGACCGGCCCGACGACCAGCCCGTCTCGAGCCCGACGGCTCGCGGGCCGGTGGCGCAGCCCGACCCCACCCACGACCGCCACGAGGCGTTCCCCGTGCGCTGACCGGTGCCGGAAGGCCCGTCGGTGATGATGGGGGCATGACGCCCCCGCACAGCGCCGCCGACCTGCTCGCGTCAGCCCACGTCGTCGCCCTGCCGATGCGGGTGCGCTTCCGCGGTGTCGACGTGCGCGAGGCGGTCGTCTTCGAGGGACCCTGCGGCTGGGGCGAGTTCGCACCCTTCCCGGAGTACCCCGACGACGAGGCGGCTCGCTGGCTCGCTGCGGGCATCGAGGCCGCGTATGCCGGGTGGCCTGCGGCCGTCCGCGACGTCGTGCCCGTCAACGCGACGGTCCCTGCCGTGCCGGCGGACCGAGTGGCCGAGGTGCTCGCCCGCTTCGACGGCTGCACGACGGCCAAGGTGAAGGTCGCCGAGCGTGGTCAGGGCATCGACGACGACGTCGACCGGGTGGCGGCCGTCCGGGACGTCATGGGCGCGGACGCCCGCATCCGCGTCGACGCGAACGGCGGCTGGGACGAGAGCAGCGCCGCGGACGCACTCGCCAGGCTGGCGGCCTACGACCTCGAGTACGCCGAGCAGCCCTGCGCAACCGTCGAAGAGCTGGCTCGTCTGCGAAAGACGCTGGCGCGCAACGGCATCGACGTCCCGATTGCTGCGGACGAGTCGATCCGCAAGGCCGAGGACCCGGTTCGGGTCGCCCGTCTCGGCGCGGCAGACCTCGTCGTCGTCAAGGTGGCCCCGTTGGGCGGCGTCGAGGCCGCCCTCGAGGTCGTCGAGGCGTGCGGCCTGCCCGCGGTCGTGTCGTCGGCCCTCGACACGAGCATCGGCATCGCGGCCGGCGTCGCGCTCGCGGCCGCCCTGCCGCAGCTCGACCACGCGTGCGGCCTCGGCACCGTCAGCCTCTTCGAGCGTGACGTCGCACGGGACGCGTTGCGACCCACAGCCGGCCGCCTCGTGGTGACCAGGCCGGTGCCGGACCCGGTGGCGCTGGAGGAGCTGGCGGCGCCTCCGGCACGCCGGCAGTGGTGGCGCGACCGGCTCACCCGGTGCGCCGCGCTGCTCGCCGCGGGGAGCGCACGGTGATCAAGGCCTGCCTCAACGGCTCCCGCACCCGCCGTCAGCACCGTGGGGTGCCGCTGACACCCCAGGAGCTGGCGCTGGCGGCTGCCGACGCGGCTGCCGCCGGCGCCTTCATGGTCCACGTCCACCCGCGTGACGAGTCCGGTCGGGAGACCCTCGAGACGCGGCACGTCGTCGACGCGGTGGTCGCCATCCGTTCGCGGACGCCCGGCCTGCGGGTCAGCGTGTCGACGCGGGACGGCATCGTCGACAGTGCCCGCCGCAAGCTCGCGCACATCGCGGAGTGGCCGACGCCCGACCTCGGAGGTCCCGACTGCGCGAGCGTCAACTGGCACGAGGAAGCCGCCGTCGAGGTGGCAGAAGCCCTGCGCGACAACGGTTCCGGCGTCGAGGCCGGCATCTGGACGCCGAAGGCTGCGAGCCTCTTCGTCGCCACGAACTGGCCGTGGCAGGTCGAGCGGGTGCTCGTCGAGCTCATCCCCGGCGTCACCCCGGGCTCCGACGGCCCCTGGGCCGCGGAGCGCATCCTCGCCGCGCTGGGGATGTCGCCGGTGCCGGTCGTCGTCCACGGCGAGGAGCGGTGGACCTGGCCGGTGCTGCGTTGGGCCCAGGCCGCCGGCTACGACGTGCGCGTCGGGCTCGAGGACACGCTGCACCTGGCGAGCGGGCGGGAGGCCCGGGACAACGCCGAGCTCGTGCGAGCCGCCGCGACGTCCGAGCCCAGCACCCCGTCCCAGTGGCCGGTGCCCGACCCGCCCGGCTGAGTCGAGACCGACGGTTCGCCCAGTGTCGCCCAGTGTCGCCCAGTGTCGCCAGCGTCGCTCGGCGTCGCTCAGGATCGCTCGGCGTCGCCCGTCGCGCGCGACAGGGCCTGCTGGGCGAGCGACCGCAGCCACGCCGCCTCTGCCCGGCGATCGGCCCGGGACACCGGCACCTCGAGAACCCTGATGCCGGTCGGTGACTCGGCGAGCGCTCGGGCCAGCCGATCGAGGTCTTCGACACGTTCGTGTGCCGCGTGGTGGGCCGCGCAGAGCGCTGCCAGGTCGGTGCCATGAGGCGTTGCGAAGACGCGTTCGAACGCGCTCGAGTAGCGCGGGTCGCCCTGCTCGAGCGTGCTGAAGATGGCGCCGCCGTCGTCGTTCAGGACGACGAAGGTGAGGTCGGGCCGCGGCTGACCACTGCCGACGAGCAGGCCGTTGCTGTCGTGCAGGAAGGTCAGGTCGCCGAGGTAGGCGATGGTGCGGGCGGCCCGCGGGCGGCCGAGCGCGATGCCGATCGCCGTCGACACCGTGCCGTCGATGCCGGCCAGGCCGCGGTTGCCCACGACGAAGCGGTGCTGCAGCGGTGGCCAGGGCGACCCCATGACGTCGAGGTCGCGTACGGCGTTGGACGAGCCGACGACGAGCGAGGTGTCGGCCTCGACGGCGGAGGCGACGACTGCGGCGACGGAGAGGGGCGACAGGCCGACGTCGAGGCCCGGTGCACGCTGCGGATCTCCTTGCGCGGCAGCCAGACCGGCGTCGATGAGCGCCGAGAGCCGGACGTCGGCGTCGTGCCAGGAGTCGAACCAGGTGGTGTCGTCGGCGGCCTCGACTCGCGGCACCACGTCGAGCACGCGGGCGACCCTGCCCGGGTCGGTGGCCACGCCGTCGCGGCCTCGCACGGCCAGCACCTCGAGGGATGGGTCGCTGATGAGGCTCGTGACCGGTCGGGAGAGGGTCGGATGGCCGATGACGACGACGCGCTCGATCGTGCCCCGGAGGTCGGTCGTGAGGAGCAGCCGGCCGGTTCGCAGCGCCTGCCGCCCGATGCGTGCTCCCGACGTCGGCTCGGCGAGCATCGGCCAGCCGGCCGCCTCGGCGAGCATCCGGGCTGCGGGCCCTGCGTCGTCACCCGCCACGACGACGGTGCGCGGCCCCAGGGGCAGCACCTCGCCGTCCGTCGAGATCGACACCGACGGCTCGACGTCGACCCCCGACGCCGAAGCAGGGTCCGCCCCCGTTGACGTGCTGCGCGGATCTGACTCCGCTTCGGCCCGCAACTCCGCCCCGGCGGAGTCGTTGCGGTGCTCGAGGTCGTCAGGGCGGTGCCACCAGGTGGTCGGGTCGGGGTCCGGGGGCAGGAGGTCGCCGTCGAGCTGGACGTTCAGCTGCGTCGGACCGCGGCGCGAGCAGGCCCGTGCGACAGCGGCATCCAGCTCGGCGTCCGACACCTCGGGCGTCAGGTCGTCGCACTCGGCGAAGACCCCGAAGAGGCCCGCCTGCTGGGTGGTCTGGTTGGCCCCCGTCCCGCGCAGCCGGTCGGGACGGTCTGCGCTGACGACCACGAGCCGCCGGCCGGTGTGGTGCGCCTCCATGACGGCCGGCAGCAGGTTGCCGACGGCCGTGCCCGACGTCGTGACGACGGCGACGGGTCGGCGCGAACCGGTGGTCAGGCCGAGGGCGAGGAAGGCAGCTGAACGCTCGTCCACGCGTACGTGCAGGCGCACGTCACCGGCACGGTCGGCCGCGTCGAGCGTCAGGGCCAGGGGAGCGGACCGCGAGCCCGGCGCGAGCACGACGTCACGGACCCCGCAGAGCCACAGGGACTGGACGATTCGGAGGGCGAGCTCCGAGGCCGTGCGGGCGGCGGACACGGCGGCCGTTCAGTCGCTCGCGAGCGCGTCGCGCATGGGGATGAGCTTGGCGTTGGACTCGGCCACCTCGGACTCGGGGTCGGACCCCGCGACGATGCCGCAGCCGGCATACAGGGTGATCTGCGACGGGTCGCCCGGGGCGAAGGCGCCGCTGCGCAGGGCGATTCCCCAGGCTCCGTCGCCGTGGGCGTCCATCCAGCCGACCGGACCGGCGTAGCGGCCGCGGTCCATGTGCTCGAGCTCTGCGATGAGCTCGACCGCCCGCACGGTCGGGGTGCCGCCGACGGCGGCCGACGGGTGCAGCGACGCGGCGAGCGTGAGCGACGAGGCGTCGTCGGCGCTGACCGCGGCGACGTCGGTCGCGAGGTGCATGACGTTGGGAAGGTGCAGCACGAAGGGGGCCTCGGGCACGTTCATCGACGAGCAGTGCGGGGCCAGGGCCTCGGCGACGGAGCGGACGGCGTACTCGTGCTCCTCGAGGTCCTTGGACGAGCGGGCGAGCGAGCCGGCGAGGGCGGTGTCCTTGTCGTCGTCGCCGGTGCGGCGGATCGTCCCGGCCAGCACGCGTGAGGTGATGAGCCCCTGGTCGCGGCGGACGAGCAGCTCCGGCGTCGCGCCGACGAGCCCGGCGACGGCGAAGACCCAGGTGTTCTCGTAGCGCTCGGCGAGGCGGCGCAGCAGCCATCGCGGGTCGATGGGTCCCGACGCCGTGGCGACGAGGTCACGGGCGAGGACCACCTTGTCGACCTCGCCCGCCCCGATGCGCTCCACGGCCTCGGCCACGGCGTGCGCGTAGTCGGCGGGGGAGACCGAGCCGTCGGCGAAGGCGACCCCACGGGGCGGCTCGGGATCGTCTGCGAGAGAGGGTTTCTCGAGGAGGGTCAGCTGCGGGTCGAGGGACACGGTGGTGAGCCAGGTCTGCCCGTCACGGCGCCCGACGATGGTCGAGGGCACGACGAGCCGGGCCGCTTCGGCCGAGTCGTCGGCGAAGGGGAACGACCCGAAGCAGACGAGGCCCGTGCCCGGGCGCCCGACCTCGTCGCGCACCACGGCGTGGTGGCTGACGTCGCGCCACCACGCCTCGGCCTCGCGGAAGCGGCCCTCGCCGTGGGCCTCGAACGTCAGCGCGGTGCCCCAGCCGACGAGCCCGTCGCCACGGCGCACCCACGAGACGAGGTCGTCGTGCGCGTGGTCGGCCGGCAGGTAGGCGAGCAGGGGGTCCGCGGCCTCGATCGGGACGGTGCGGACGACGACCGTCGGCCCCGCGGTGGGGGACGGCGCTTCGGGAGCGGGAAGCGTGGACATCGGTTGCAACTCTACGGCCGAACGACCCCTGCCCCCGCCGCGTGGCAGCCCCTTGCGACCGAACGCACACGCGCCGGTGCGAGGATGAGCGCATGAGTCGTGCGCAGCTGGACAAGAAGCCGGTCGACGTCGCGTCGATGTTCGACACCGTCGCCGAGAAGTACGACGTGACCAACGACGTGCTCTCCCTCGGGCAGGACCGGCTGTGGCGCCGCGCCGTCGTCAAGGCCGTCGCCGCGCGCCGGGGCGAGCGGATCCTCGACATCGCCGCCGGCACGGGCACCTCGAGCGAGCCGTGGGCCGACGAGGAGATCGAGGTCGTGCCGGCGGACTTCTCGCTCGGCATGCTGCGGGTGGGCCGCCGCCGTCGTCCCGACATGGCTTTCACCGCCGCCGACGCGATGAGCCTGCCGTTCGCCGACGAGAGCTTCGACGTCGTCACGATGAGCTTCGGGCTGCGCAACGTCGCCGACCCCGAGGTGGCCCTGCGCGAGTTCCTCCGGGTGACCAAGCCTGGTGGGCGCCTGCTCGTCTGCGAGTTCAGCCAGCCGGTCAACAAGGTCTTCCGCACCGTCTACACGAACTACCTCATGCGCGCGCTGCCGCCGGTCGCCCGCCGCACGTCGAGCAACCCCGACTCGTACGTCTACCTCGCCGAGTCGATCCGCGCGTGGCCCCCGCAGGGCGAGCTCGCCGGCATCATCGAGGGCGCCGGCTGGCAGCAGGTCGGCTGGACCAACCTCACGGGCGGCATCGTCGCGCTGCACCACGGCACGAAGCGCTGACGGCGTCTCCCGACCGGGCCGAGGGCGTATGCCGTCCTCTCCGTCGGCTGCCGGAGGTGGCCTCCCGAGGGGGAGCGGAGGGGCTTGTTAGGCATGCCTTATCTGACAAGGGCGAAATTGCGGGAATAGACTCCCTCGAGAGTTCGTGAAGATCTTCACAAGCGGTTCGGAAGCGTGCAGGAGACATGACCAGTTCGAGCGAGGCGCCCAGCCCCGGTGAGGGCGGCGGTGCACCCGTCGAGCGGGCCGACGTCGTCGTCGTCGGTGCCGGCCCGGGTGGCAGCGCCACCGCCGCCTACCTCGCCGACCACGGTCTCGACGTCGTCCTCCTCGAGAAGTCCGCATTCCCCCGCGACAAGATCTGCGGCGACGGCCTGACCCCGCGCGCCACCAAGGAGCTCATCTCCCTCGGCGTCGACACCACCGGCTGGCAGCGCACCAAGGGCCTGCGCATCAAGGGCGGCGGCCACACGCTGCAGCTCGACTGGCCCGAGTCCGACGCCTTCCCCGGCTACGGCATGGTGCGCACCCGCGCCCAGCTCGACGAGGCCCTGGCGCGGCACGCCGAGAAGCGCGGTGCCCGCCTGCACGAGCGCACGAGCGTCACCGCCCCGGTGCGCGACGCCGCCGGCCGCGTCACCGGTGTCATCGCCAAGCGCCTCGACGACTCCGGGCGAGCCACCGGTGAGACCGTCACCTACCGGGCGCCCGTCGTCGTCGCCAGCGACGGCGTCTCCAGCCGCCTCGCCACCGCCGTCGGCCGACCCAAGCGCGAGGACCGCGTCATGGGCGTTGCCGTGCGCGCCTACTACACGACGCCGAAGCGCGACGACTACCTCGAGAGCCACCTCGAGCTGTGGACCCGCGACGACAACGGCAACCGCATCCTCATGCCCGGCTACGGCTGGCTCTTCCCGCTCGAGGACGGCCGCACCAACGTCGGCCTCGGCACGCTCGACACCACGGCCGCCTTCCAGAAGACGGACTACAAGGACGTCATGCGCCGCTGGGTCGAGGACATCAACCCCGAGTGGCAGCTCGAGCACGACGAGTCCGCCGGCCCGATCCGCGGTGCGGCCCTGCCGATGGGCTTCAACCGCACGCCGCTCTACGCCGACGGCCTGCTGCTCGTCGGCGACTCCGGCGGCATGGTCAACCCCTTCAACGGCGAGGGCATCGACTACGCCCTCGAGGCGGCCCGCGTCGGTGCCGAGCTCGTCGCCCAGGCCATGGCGCGGCCCAGCGACGCCGAGCGCGAGCGGGTGCTCGCGGCATACCCGAAGGTCATGAAGGACGAGCTCGGCGGCTACTTCACCCTCGGCCGCTGGTTCGCCCACGCGATCGGCAACCCCGAGGTCATGCGCCTCGCGACGAAGTACGGCCTGCCGCGCACCAGGCTCATGCCGTTCCTGCTCAAGATCATGGCCAACCTCGCCGACCCGGCAGGCAAGGGTGCGAGCGACCGCATCATCCACACGCTCTCGAGGCTGGCGCCGAGCGCATGAACCACCTCGCCACCGACACCACCGGCACCCCCGCGGCCACCCCCATTGTGACGCCGAGCACAATCGTCATAGACGCCCCTAGGATGGGTGCGCCGCGCATGTTCGCCCCTGCTCTGCACGTCTCGCACGACCGAAAGGCACGTGACCTCGGATGAACTCCTACGTCCCGATCCTGTTCATGCTGGGGCTCGGCTTCGCGTTCGCCGCGCTGTCGGTCTTCACCTCGCTCGTCGTCGGCCCGAAGCGCTACAACCGCGCCAAGCTCGAGGCCTACGAGTGCGGCATCCAGCCGACGCCCCACGCGGCGGGCGGTGGGCGCGTGCCGATCAAGTACTACCTGACGGCGATGCTCTTCATCATCTTCGACATCGAGTCGATCTTCCTCTATCCGTTCGCGGTGGCCTTCAACAAGCTGGGCCTCTTCGCGCTGGTGGAGATGGTCCTGTTCATCCTCACGGTCTTCATCGCGTACGCCTACGTCTGGCGCCGCGGCGGCCTCGAGTGGGACTGACGCCCGTTGCCGCACGTGAGCGCCCGCACCAACGGGCACGCGTCCACCGGGTCCGTCAGGAAAGGTAAGGAGTAAGCAATGGGTCTCGAAGAGAAGCTCCCAGCCGGGTTCCTGCTCTCGACCGTCGAGGGCCTCGCCGGCTACATGCGCAAGGCCTCGATCTGGCCGGCCACGTTCGGCCTCGCGTGCTGCGCCATCGAGATGATGGCCGTCGGCACCCCCGACTACGACATCGCCCGCTTCGGCATGGAGCGCTTCTCGGCGACGCCGCGCCAGGCCGACCTGATGATCGTCGCCGGCCGCGTCAGCCAGAAGATGGCCCCCGTCGTGCGCCAGGTCTACGACCAGATGCCCAACCCCAAGTGGGTCATCTCGATGGGTGTCTGCGCCAGCTCGGGCGGCATGTTCAACAACTACGCGATCGTCCAGGGCGTCGACCACATCATCCCGGTCGACATCTACCTGCCCGGCTGTCCGCCGCGGCCGCAGATGCTGCTCAACGCGATCATCGAGCTGCACCACCAGATCGAGACCTCGCCGCTCGGTGTCAACCGCGAGGAGGCGGCCCGCGCCGCCGAGGCCGCGGCGCTCTCCGCGACCCCGACCCACCAGATGAAGGGCCTGCTCGCATGAGCGACGGCGAGAAGAAGGACACGACGCCGGCGGTCAACGCCGACACGACGAAGGACCAGACGTCCGGCATCACGCCCGGTGAGGTCGAGCTGGCCCAGTCCGGCACCGGCAGCGAGGCGCGCGTCGTCGGCATGCGTCGCGGCATGTTCGGGGCCACCCGCGGCGCCGACACCACCGGCTACTCCGGGCTGCTGCGGCCGATCATCGTCGCCGGCGCCGCGGAGCGTCCCTACGGCGGCTACTTCGACGAGATCGCCGACAACCTCGAGCGCGGCCTCGTCGGTGGCACCGCCTCGTACGCCGAGGCCATCGCGAGCGTCGTCGTCGACCGCGGCGAGATGACGCTGCACGTGCGCCGCGAGCACCTGCCGGCCGTCGCCCGCGTGCTGCGCGACGACGCGTCGCTCCGCTTCGAGATCTGCACCGGGGTCTCCGGCGTGCACTACCCCGACCGCGCCGGCGAGGAGCTCCACGCGGTCTACCACTTCCTGTCGATCACCCACGGGGGGCGGCGGGTCCGCGTCGAGGTCAGCTGCCCCGACGACGACCGCCACATCCCCTCGATCGTCTCGATCTACCCGGCCAACGACTGGCACGAGCGCGAGACGTGGGACATGTTCGGCATCGAGTTCGACGGCCACCCGGCCCTGACCCGCATCCTCATGCCCGACGACTGGCCGGGCCACCCGCAGCGCAAGGACTACCCCCTCGGCGGCGTCCCCGTCGAGTACAAGGGCGCCACCGTCCCGCCGCCCGACCAGCGGAGGTCGTACAACTGATGAGCACGCACACCGAGTTCACCCAGACCGAGGTGCCCGAGCCGGGCGCCAACGACGTCTACGCCACGTCGGCGGCCGACGAGTCCGCCAGCGAGGGCGCGCACGTCTTCAACGCCGCCGGCGGCGACTGGAACGACCTCGTCGACGAGGCCACCTCGCTCAACGAGGAGCGCATCGTCGTCAACATGGGGCCGCAGCACCCGTCGACGCACGGCGTGCTCCGCCTCATCCTCGAGATCGACGGCGAGACGGTGACCGAGGCCCGCGCGGGCATCGGCTACCTCCACACCGGCATCGAGAAGAACATGGAGTACCGCAGCTGGGTGCAGGGCGTCACGTTCTGCACGCGCATGGACTACCTGACCCCGATGTTCCAGGAGGCGGCCTACTGCCTCGCCATCGAGAAGCTGCTCGGCATCACCGACCAGATCCCGCAGCGCGCCAACGACATCCGCGTCCTCATGATGGAGATGACGCGCATCAGCAGCCACCTCATCTGCCTCGGCACGGGTGGCATGGAGATGGGCGCGACGACCGTCATGACCGTCGCGTTCCGCGAGCGCGAGCGACTGCTGCGGGTCATCGAGATGGTGACCGGCCTGCGCATGAACAACGCCTACATCCGCCCCGGTGGCGTGGCCGTCGACCTGCCCCCGGGCTCGATCGACGCGCTGCGCGAGATGGTGCCCGAGGTCCGTCGCGGCCTGGGCGAGCTCGAGGCGCTGCTCAACGAGAACCCGATCCTCAAGGGCCGCACCGTCGATGTCGGCGTCCTCAGCCTCGCCGGCTGCATGGCGCTCGGCATCACCGGTCCGGTGCTCCGCTCGACCGGCCTGCCGCACGACCTGCGCAAGCTCGACCCGTACTGCGGCTACGAGACGTACGACTTCGACGTCGTCACCCGCACGAGCCAGGACGCCTACGGCCGTCTGCGCATCCGCATCGACGAGATGTACCAGTCGCTGCGCATCATCGAGCAGGCCACCGACCGTCTCCAGGCGAACGAGGGCGGCAACAACGCGGTCATGGTCGAGGACAAGAAGATCGCCTGGCCGGCGCAGCTCGCGCTCGGCAGCGACGGCCTCGGCAACAGCCTCGACCACATCCGCGAGATCATGGGCACCTCGATGGAGTCGCTGATCCACCACTTCAAGCTCGTCACCGAGGGTTTCCGGGTCCCGCCGGGCCAGGCGTACGTCGCGGTGGAGTCGCCCAAGGGCGAGCTCGGCTGCCACCTCGTCTCCGACGGCGGCACGCGCCCCTACCGCGCGCACTTCCGCGACCCCAGCTTCAACAACCTGCAGGCCGTGGCCGCCATGTGCGAGGGCAGCCAGATCGCCGACGTCATCGTCGCCGTGGCCTCGATCGACCCCGTCATGGGAGGTGTGGACCGATGAGCGCGGTAGTGCGCGAGGATCGCAGCGAGCGCCAGCGAGCGAGGACCGGAACGCACGTCGGCGCGCGAAAGGACAAGCACGTATGAGCGGTCACGACGCTTCAGGCCACCTGCACGTCAGCCCCGAGTCCAAGGCGCCGTATGCCGCCGACGTCCTCGAGAACCTCTACGCCGACGCCGCCGAGGTGGTCGCGCGCTACCCGCAGAAGCGCTCGGCGCTGCTGCCGCTGCTGCACCTCGTGCAGTCGGTCGACGGCTACGTCACCGGCCGCGGCGTGAGCTTCTGCGCCGAGGTGCTCGACCTCACCGAGGCCGAGGTCAGCGGCGTCGCGACGTTCTACACCCAGTACAAGCGCCACCCCAACGGTGAGTACACCGTCGGGGTCTGCACCAACACGCTCTGCGCGATCATGGGCGGCGACCTGATCTTCGACCGGGTCTCCGAGCACCTCGGCATCGGTCACGACGAGACGACCGAGGACGGCAAGATCACCCTCGAGCGCGTCGAGTGCAACGCCGCGTGCGACTACGCGCCGGTCGTCATGGCCAACTGGGAGTTCTTCGACAACCAGACGCCCGAGAGCACGATCGGCCTCGTCGAGGACCTGCGTGCCGGCAACGACGTCGCCCCGACGCGCGGCGCCGCGAAGGTCTGCACGTTCAAGGAGGTCTCGCGGGTGCTCGCGGGCTTCCACGACGGACGCGGCGACGAGGGCGTGGGCGCCGGGCCGGCCTCGCTGCTCGGCCTCAAGATCGCCAACGAGAACGGCTGGGTCGCCCCGAGCTCCAACGGTTCCGGCCGTTCCGACGGCTCCGGCGCCACCTCAGACGGGAAGGGCTCGAAGTGACCGACACGCTGACCCCGATCCTCACCAAGTTCTGGGACGACCCCCAGTCCTGGACCCTCGCGACCTACGAGCGCCACGACGGCTACAAGGCCCTCAAGAAGGCGCTGGACATGGAGCCGCAGGCGATCATCGATGCCGTCAAGGACTCGAGCATCCGCGGCCGCGGCGGTGCGGGCTTCCCGACCGGCATGAAGTGGTCGTTCATGAGCCCCCCCGACGGCGGCCCGCGCTACCTCGTCGTCAACGCCGACGAGTCCGAGCCGGGCACGTGCAAGGACGTGCCGCTCATGATGGCCAACCCGCACTCGCTCATCGAGGGGGTGGCCATCTCCTCGTACGCCATCGGCTGCGAGCACGCCTTCATCTACCTCCGCGGTGAGGTCGTCCACGTCTACCGCCGCCTGCTGCGCGCCGTCGAGGAGGCCCGTGCCGCGGGCTACCTCGGCGACAACGTCGGCGGCAAGGGCGTCAAGGTCGACATCACGGTGCACGCCGGCGCCGGCGCGTACATCTGCGGCGAGGAGACCGCGCTGCTCGACTCGCTCGAGGGCCGTCGCGGCCAGCCGCGCCTCAAGCCCCCGTTCCCCGGCGCGGCCGGTCTCTACGCCCGGCCCACGTCGGTCAACAACGTCGAGTCCATCGCCTCGGTGCCCGGGATCATCCTCGAGGGCGCCGACTGGTTCAAGGGCATGGGCACCGAGAAGTCCACGGGCTTCGGCATCTTCAGCCTCTCGGGCCACGTCACCAACCCCGGCCAGTTCGAGGCGCCGCTCGGCATCACGATGCGCGAGCTCATCGAGCTCGCGGGCGGCATGCGCGGCGGCAAGAAGCTGAAGTTCTGGACGCCGGGTGGCTCCTCCACGCCGATCTTCACCGACGAGCACCTCGACGTGCCGCTCGACTTCGACTCGGTCGCCGCGGCCGGGTCGATGCTCGGCACGCGTGCCCTGCAGGTCTTCGACGAGACCGTCTCGGTCGTGCGCGCCGTCGCCCGCTGGACCGACTTCTACGCCCACGAGTCCTGCGGCAAGTGCACCCCGTGCCGTGAGGGCACGTGGTGGCTGCGCCAGATCATGGACCGCATCGAGAACGGCCAGGGCACGCAGGACGACATCGACAAGCTCGTCGACATCTGCGACAACATCCTCGGCCGCAGCTTCTGCGCCCTCGGCGACGCGGCCACGAGCCCGATCACCTCGGCCGTCAAGTACTTCCGCGAGGAGTTCGAGGCCGGCATGCACACGCCGGCCCACGAGCTGTTCCCGCCGGAGAACTCGGTCCTCTTCCCCGTCCAGACCAAGGAGTCCAGCGGGATGGTGTCCGCATGACGACGACCGCCTCCACCCCCACGGAGACCAAGCCCGACCAGGTGAGCCTGACGATCGACGGCGTGCCCGTCAGCGTCCCCAAGGGCACGCTCGTCATCCGGGCCGCCGAGCAGGTCGGCATCGAGATCCCGCGCTTCTGCGACCACCCGCTGCTCGACCCCGTCGGGGCGTGCCGCCAGTGCCTCGTCGACGTCGCGATGCCCGACCGCGAGGGCAACGTCCGCCCGATGCCGAAGCCGCAGGCCTCGTGCACGATGACGGTGTCCGAGGGCATGGTCGTCAACACGCAGAACACCTCGCCGGTGGCCGACAAGGCGCAGCAGGGTGTCATGGAGCTGCTGCTCATCAACCACCCGCTCGACTGCCCGGTCTGCGACAAGGGCGGCGAGTGCCCCCTGCAGAACCAGGCGATGAGCGCCGGTCGTCCGGTGTCGCGCTTCGAGGACGTCAAGCGCACCTACCCGAAGCCGGTCAACATCTCCTCGCAGGTCCTGCTCGACCGCGAGCGCTGCGTGCTCTGCGCGCGGTGCACCCGCTTCTCCGACCAGGTCGCCGGTGACCCGTTCATCGCCCTCGTCGAGCGCGGCGCGCTCCAGCAGATCGGCATCTACGAGGAGAAGCCCTTCGAGAGCTACTTCTCCGGCAACACCGTGCAGATCTGCCCGGTCGGTGCCCTCACCGGTGCGGCCTACCGCTTCCGCAGCCGCCCCTTCGACCTCGTGTCGACGCCGTCGGTCTGCGAGCACTGCGCGAGCGGCTGCGCCATGCGCACCGACCACCGCCGCGGTGTCGTGCTGCGCCGCATGGCCGCCGAGGACCAGCTGGTCAACGAGGAGTGGAACTGCGACAAGGGCCGCTGGGCGTTCACGTACGCCACGCTGCCCGACCGCATCGAGCTGCCGATGGTGCGCGACACCGACGGCCGGCTCAAGGTCGTCGGCTGGCCCGAGGCCCTCGCCGCCGCCGCGGCGGGTCTCGCCGGCAAGAAGGCGGGCGTGCTCGTCGGCGGTCGCGTGACCACGGAGGACGCGTACGCGTACGGCAAGTTCGCCCGTGTCGTGCTGGGCACGAACGACGTCGACTTCCGCTCCCGGCCGCACTCGGCCGAGGAGGTCGCCTTCCTCGCCGAGCACGTCGCCGCGACGGGTCCCGAGGGCGGCGCCGTCACGTACGCCGACCTCGAGGCGGCGGGCGCCGTCCTGCTCGTCGGCTTCGAGCCCGAGGACGAGAGCCCGATCGTCTTCCTGCGGCTGCGCAAGGCGTTCCGTCGTCGCAAGACGCAGGTGTATGCCGTCTCGTCGCACCCGACGCGCGGACTGACCAAGCTGGGCGGCACGCTCATCCCGACGGTGCCGGGCAACGAGGCCGCCGTGCTCGGCGACCTCGGCTCGACCGAGGCCGGCGCCAAGGCACGTGAAGCGCTCGGCACCGGCGGCATCGTGCTCGTCGGTGAGCGTCTCGCGACGTCGCCCGGCGCGCTCCGTGCCGCGGCCGACCTCGCCGCCGCCACCGGGTCCCGCCTCGCGTGGGTGCCGCGACGGGCGGGGGAGCGCGGCGCGCTCGAGGCCGGTGCGCTCGGTGCCCTGCTGCCCGGCGGGCGTCCGGTCTCCGACGCCACTGCCGTGGCCGACGTCGCCCGCGTCTGGGACGTCGACCACCTGCCGCAGGCCGCGGCCCGCGACACGGCCGGCATCCTCGCCGCGGCCGCAACGGGTGACCTCGACGCGCTCGTCGTCGGTGGCGTCGACCCCGCCGACATCGGCGAGCCGGCTGCCGCTGCCGCCCTCGAGAAGGCGTTCGTCGTCTCGCTCGAGCTGCGCGAGTCGGCCGTCACCGCCGTCGCCGACGTCGTGCTCCCGGTCGCCGCCCAGGCGGAGAAGGCCGGCAGCTACGTCGACTGGGAGGGCCGCGTCCGCGCCTTCGAGGAGGCGCTCGAGAGTGGCGCCGTGAGCGACCACCGCGCCCTCGACATGCTCGCGAGCGAGATGGGCTTCTTCCTCGAGACCCGCACCCAGCGCGAGATCCGCGACCAGTTCGTGGCCCTCGGGCCGTGGACCGGTGCGCGAGCCACGACGGCACCCGCCGGCCAGCGCGCCGCCGGGGCGCCCTACGGCGAGGGCGATTTCGTCCTGTCGACGTGGGCGACGCTCCTCGATGCCGGCCGCATGCAGGACGGCGAGCCGTTCCTCGCCGGCACCGCGCCGCTGGCCGTCGCCCGCCTGTCCGAGGCCTCCGCGGCCGGGCTCGGCGTCGCCGACGGCGACCTCGTCACGGTCACCGGTCCGGCCGGTAGCGTCACGCTGCCCGCCGCCGTCACCGTCGGCATGGTCGACGGCGTCGTGTGGCTGCCGACCAACTCCCGTGGGGCCGACCAGATCTGTTCCGTGCGCGCGGGCCTCGGCAGCGATGCCGGTGGACGCGTCACCGTCACGAAGGGTGGTGCCGCATGAGCTTCGTGACGGCATACGGGGTGGCCGCCGCGCTGCCCATGGAGAACCCCACGGCCGACTTCAGCGACACCCCCTGGTGGGTGGCCCTGATCAAGGCCGTCGGCGTCTTCGTCTACCTGCTGATCTCGACGCTGCTCGTCATCTGGTTCGAGCGCCGCGTCATCGGTCGCATGCAGCAGCGCCCCGGCCCCAACCGCAACGGGCCCTTCGGCCTGCTGCAGACGCTCGCCGACGGCATGAAGTCGATGCTCAAGGAAGACATCACCCCGGCCAACGCCGAGAAGTTCATCTACACGCTGGCGCCGCTCATCGCCGCGACGATGGCCTTCGTGTCGTTCGCGATCATCCCGCTCGGCGGCACCGTGTCGATGTTCGGCCACGAGACCCCGCTGCAGGTCACCGACGTGCCGATCGCCGTGCTGCTCGTGCTCGCGGTCGCCTCCGTCGGCGTCTACGGCATCATCCTCGCCGGCTGGAGCTCCGGCTCCACCTACCCGCTGCTCGGTGGCCTGCGCTCGACCGCCCAGGTCATCAGCTACGAGATCGCCATGGGCCTCTCGCTCGTCGCGATCTTCCTCTACAGCGGCTCGATGTCGACCTCGGCGATCGTCTCGGCGCAGAGCTCGCTCTGGTACATCCTGCCGGCGTTCTTCTCCTTCGCCGTCTACGTCATCACGATGGTCGGCGAGACCAACCGTCTCCCGTTCGACCTCGCCGAGGGCGAGGGCGAGCTCACCGGTGGCTTCCACACCGAGTACTCCTCGATGCGCTTCGCCATGTTCTTCCTCGGCGAGTACGTCAACATGTTCACCGTCTCGGCCCTGGCCACCACGCTGTTCCTCGGTGGCCCGCAGGCCCCGCCGCTCATCTCGGCGATCAACGACAACATGTTCGGCGGCGGCTGGTGGGGCCTGCTGTGGTTCACCCTCAAGCTCTGGGTCTTCATGTTCATCTTCGTCTGGCTGCGCGGCTCGCTGCCGCGCGTGCGCTACGACCAGTTCATGCGCTTCGGCTGGAAGTTCCTCATCCCGATCACGCTCGCGTGGGTCGTCGCCGTCGCCTTCATCCGCGGCGCGCAGCTCGGCTTCCTCGGTGACAGCAAGCTGACGTTCGCCGGGCGGGAGCTGTCCGTGGCCACCGTCGTCATCGTGAGCATCGTGGCCGTCATCGCGCTCGCCGCGGCCTGGATCTGGGACGACAAGCGCGCCGCCAAGGCCGCCGCCGAGGACGAGGCCCCGCCGGAGGAGATCGACCCCTTCGAGGGTGGCTACCCGGTGCCGCCGCTGCCCGGCCAGCGCCTTGCCGAGCCAGGGCCGCGCATCAGCGCGACGCGCGAGCCGGTCCTCTCGACCGCCAGCACGACTTCCGCCACCTCGACTTTCGCCAAGGAGGAGGACCATGGCTGACGACACCGTCGGCAAGGACGTCACCCCAGCGGGGCCCAAGGGCTCCGAGGTCGGTGCGCCGCGCGCGCAGCGATCCGGCTCCGACGACCGTGAGAAGGGCTTCCTCTCCGAGCTCTTCGCCCCCGTCGCCGGCTTCGGCGTGTCCTTCGGCACGATGTTCCGCAAGGTCGCGACCGAGGAGTACCCCGAGAAGCCGCGCCCGACCGCGCCGCGCTTCCACGGCCGCCACCAGCTGAACCGTCACCCGGACGGCCTCGAGAAGTGCGTCGGCTGCGAGCTGTGCGCGTGGGCCTGCCCGGCCGACGCGATCCTCGTCGAGGGCGCCGACAACGACGACACCCCCGGTGGCGCCGGTCGGTTCAGCCCCGGTGAGCGCTACGGCCGCGTCTACCAGATCAACTACCTGCGCTGCATCTTCTGCGGCCTGTGCATCGAGGCGTGCCCCACCCGTGCGCTGACGATGACGAACTTCTACGAGCTCGCCGACAACGACCGCGGCAAGCTGATCTTCACCAAGGACCAGCTGCTCGCTCCGCTGCAGACCGGCATGCTCACGCCGCCGTTCCCGATGGCCGACGGCCTCGAGGAGCGCGACTACTACCAGGGCAAGGTCAGTGGTCCCACGGACGCGCAGAAGGCGTACGTCCACGACCGTGACGCCGCCGCCTCCGACGGTGACGGCCTCGACGACGACGGCAGCACCGCGCCGTCGATCACGGGCGCCGCCGGCCGTCCGGGCAACGCCGCTGCCGCGGTGCCCGGCGCCCACGACCTCGTGCACTCGTCGAACCCGACCGCGCCGCAGACCCGGGAAGGGGCCAACCCGTGACCTCCACCGCCGAAGCCGTCGGCTTCTGGGTGCTCGCGCCGATCGCGGTCATCGCCGCGCTGGGCCTGCTCTTCGCCAAGAAGGCGGTCCACGCCGCCCTCGGCATGGCGCTCGTCATGTGCATCCTCGGCATCTTCTACATCATGCAGAAGGCCGACTTCCTCGGCGTCATCCAGGTGTTCGTCTACACCGGCGCCGTGATGATGCTCTTCCTCTTCGTGCTGATGCTCGTCGGCGTCGACTCGTCCGACTCGGTCGTCGAGACGATCAAGGGACAGCGCTGGGCGTCGTTCCTGCTCGTGATCGGCCTCGCCGCCGTGCTGTTCTTCGCCATCGGCGCCGCGGTCATCGACGAGACGACCGTGCAGTCCGGCATGGACAAGCTCGTGGCCACCAATAAGGAGACCGGCAACGTCACCGGCCTCGCCGAGCTGATCTTCGGCCAGTACGTCTGGATCTTCGAGGTCACCTCCGCGCTGCTCATCACCGCAGCCCTCGGCGCGATGGTGCTCGCCCACCGCGAGCGGCTCAGCCCGCGCATCACGCAGGCCGAGTGGGCCGCCAAGCGCGTGCGCGACAACAAGAACGTCGCCGGCCTGCCCGCCCCGGGCGTCTACGCCCGCCACAACGCGGTCGACACCCCCGCGCTGCTGCCCGACGGCACGCCGAGCGACCTGTCCGTCTCGCGCGTCCTCGTCGCGCGCGACCAGGTCGCGACCACCGACGCCCTGCGGGACGTCGAGCGCCACATGGCGCGCGAGATCGAGGAGGGTGGGTCCAAGTGAGCCCCATGCACTACGTCTACCTGGCGGTGCTGCTCTTCGCGATCGGCGCGGCCGCGGTGCTGACGCGTCGCAACGCGATCATCGTCTTCATGGGCGTCGAGCTCATGCTCAACGCGACGAACCTCGCCCTCGTCACCTTCTCCCGGATGCACGGCGCCCTCGACGGGCAGGTCATGGCCCTGTTCGTCATGGTCGTCGCCGCCGCGGAGGTCGTCGTGGGCCTCGCCATCATCATGGCGATCTTCCGCGCCCGCCGGTCGGCCTCGGTCGACGACGCCAACCTGCTGAAGCTGTAAGGAGCGCCGGCCAGAATGGGAACTCTCGTCCAGACGCTTGCGAGCTCACCGAGCGCGCTGAGCACGTATGCCGCGGGCTTCGCCACGCACGAAGGCGAGGCGCACGCCGCGACCGGGGTGACGGCATACGCGTGGCTGCTCGTCGCGCTGCCGCTGCTCGGTGCCGCCGTGCTCCTCGTCGGCGGCCGTCGCACCGACAAGTTCGGGCCCGTGCTCGCGACCGCCCTCTCCTGGGGTGCGTTCGTCGTCGGCGCGCTCGTCTTCCTCGCGATGCTGGGGCGTGGCCCCGAGGACCGCGCCGTCGGCATCGACCTGTTCGACTGGGTCGCCGCCGGCGCCTTCAAGGTGAGCGCGGGCCTGCTCGTCGACCAGCTGTCGATGACCTTCGTGCTGCTCATCACCTTCGTCGGCTCGCTCATCCACGTGTACTCCCTCGGGTACATGGAGCACGACCCCGACAAGCGGCGGTTCTTCGCCTACCTCAACCTCTTCGTCGCGGCGATGCTGCTGCTCGTCCTCGCCAACTCCTACCTGCTCCTCTACGTCGGCTGGGAGGGCGTCGGTCTCGCGTCGTACCTGCTCATCGGCTTCTGGAACTGGAACCCGGCGTACGCGACGGCCGCCAACAAGGCCTTCGTCGCCAACCGTGTCGGTGACTTCGGCCTGTCCATCGCCATCATGGTGATGTTCTTCCACTTCGGCGCCGTCGACTTCGCGACGGTGCTGGGGGAGGCGGGCACGAACGCCAACCAGGGCTTCATGACCGCCATCGGCCTCATGCTCCTGCTCGGTGCCTGCGGCAAGTCGGCGCAGTTCCCGCTGCAGAGCTGGCTCGGCGACGCCATGGCCGGCCCGACCCCGGTCTCGGCGCTCATCCACGCGGCGACCATGGTCACCGCCGGTGTCTACCTCGTCGTGCGCTCGGCGCCGATCTTCGAGGCCGCCCCCACCGCGCAGCTCGTCGTCGTCATCGTCGGCGCCATCACGCTGCTCTTCGGGGCGATCGTCGGCTGCGCCAAGGACGACATCAAGAAGGCCCTCGCCGCCTCGACGATGAGCCAGATCGGCTACATGATGCTGGCCGCGGGCCTCGGCCCCGTCGGCTACGCCTTCGCGATCTTCCACCTGCTGACGCACGGCTTCTTCAAGGCCGGCATGTTCCTCGGCGCCGGCTCGGTCATGCACGGCATGAACGACCAGGTCGACATGCGCCGCTTCGGTGGCCTCTCGGGCGCCATGAAGATCACGTGGGCCACCTTCGCCCTCGGCTGGCTCGCCATCCTCGGCGTGCCCCCGTTCTCGGGCTTCTGGTCCAAGGACAAGATCATCGAGGCCGCGTTCATCGGCGAGGGCTGGCGTCCGTGGGTCTTCGGCCTCGCCACCCTCATCGGCGCCGGCATCACGGCCTTCTACATGTCGCGCCTCTTCTTCATGACCTTCCACGGCAAGAAGCGCTGGACCGACGACGTCCACCCGCACGAGTCGGGCAAGCTCATGACCGTCCCGATGATGGTGCTCGCCCTCGGATCCGCCTTCCTCGGCCTCATCATCGGCCCGACCGGCCTGTTCACCTCGTGGCTCGAGCCGGTCACCGGCGCCGAGCCCGAGGGCGCGCACCCGGTCATCCCGGTGCCGGTGCTCATGGCGCTGACGCTGGTCCTCGTCGCCGGCGGTGCCGCGTTCGCGTGGCTGCGCTACTGGCGCGACGAGGTCGCGGTCACGGCCCCCGCCGGCAACCTGCTCACGCAGGCCGCCCGCAAGGACCTCTACCAGGACCAGGTCAACGAGGCCCTCCTCATGCGACCCGGCATCCACCTCACGCGCTCGCTCGTCTTCGCCGACGGCAAGGGCGTCGACGGTGCGGCCGGCGGGCTCGCTGCCCTCGTGGGCGGCACGAGCTCACGCCTGCGCAAGCTGCAGAACGGCTTCGCGCGTTCCTATGCCCTGACGATGCTCGCCGGTGTCGTCGCCATCCTCGGTGCACTGTGGGTGATCTCCTGATGACGACCATGTCCAGCGTCCCGTGGCTGACGATCGTGGGCCTGGTCCCGCTCGTCGGCGCGCTCCTCGTCGCCTTCGTGCCGGGCAGCGCCGAGAACGCCAAGCGGATGGCGCTCGGGTTCTCCCTCGTCACGCTCGTCGTGGGCATCGTGGCCGCGACGCAGTTCGACCGCGGTGCGAGCACCCAGTTCCAGCTCGGTGAGCAGCACTCGTGGATCCCGCAGTTCGGCGTCAGCTACTCGCTCGGCGTCGACGGCATCGCCCTCGTGCTCATCCTCATGGCGCTCGTCCTCACGCCGATCTGCCTGCTGGCGGCCTGGCGCGACGTGCCCGAGGAGGCCGGCCCCGGTGGTGCCCGGCGCACCAAGACGTACTTCGCGCTGCTCCTCGTGCTGGAGACGTTCATGGTGGGGGTCTTCGCGGCCACCGACGTGTTCCTCTTCTACGTCTTCTTCGAGGCCATGCTCATCCCGGTCTACTTCCTCATCGGCCGCTTCGGCGGTGCGCGCAGGCAGTACGCCGCGATGAAGTTCCTGCTCTTCTCGCTGGCCGGCGGCCTCATCATGCTCGTCGCCGTCATCGCCCTCTACCTGCAGGGCCCCGGCGGCAGCGACGGCTTCCTCATCGAGCGCCTCACCGGTCTCTCGCTCGACCCGACCACCGAGCGTCTGCTCTTCGTCGGCTTCTTCTTCGCCTTCGCGGTGAAGGCGCCGATGGTGCCGTTCCACACGTGGCTGCCCGACGCCGCCACCGAGTCCTCGCCGGCGACGGCGACCCTGCTCGTCGGCGTGCTCGACAAGGTCGGCACGTTCGGGATGATCCGCTTCTGCCTGCAGCTCTTCCCGCAGGCGAGCGAGTGGGCCACCCCGGTCGTCGTCGCGCTGGCCGTCCTCTCGGTCATCTACGGCGCGCTGCTCGCCATCGGCCAGACCGACATGATGCGCCTGGTGTCCTACACGTCGGTGAGCCACTTCGGCTTCATCGTCCTCGGCATCTTCGCCTTCACGAACGTCGGCCACGCGGGCGCCAACCTCTACATGGTCAACCACGGCTTCTCGACGGCGGCGCTGTTCCTCTTCGCCGCGATGCTCGTGCGCCGTCGGGGGAGCAAGCGCATCCCCGACTTCGGCGGCTGGCAGCGGGTCACGCCCGCTCTCGCGGGCATCTTCCTCGTGGCCGGCCTCTCGGGCCTCGCCCTGCCGGGCCTCTCGAGCTTCGTCTCGGAGTTCCTGGTGCTCGTGGGCAGCTTCCCGACCCAGCCGGTGGCGGCCGTCATCGCGACGTCCGGCATCATCCTCGCGGCGCTCTACATCCTGCTCATGTACAAGAAGGTCATGACGGGTCCGAAGCCCGAGGGTCTCGTGGGCGTCCGCGAGCACGACCGCCTCGACGAGTCCGGCCGCCGTGGCCTCACCGCGGTGCGTGACCTCACGACGCGCGAGAAGATCGTCGCCGCGCCCCTGATCGCCGCGTTCCTGGTGCTCGGCTTCCTGCCGAACCTCGCGCTCGACGTGATCAACCCGGCCGTCGACCAGACCCTGTCGCACGTCCAGAAAGCCATCCCGAACCTCAACCCGGCCGGCACCCTGGCCGAAGGGAGCTCGAAGTGACCGCCGTCGCTCCGCTGGCGCTGCCCGCAGCGTTCCAGCCGTCGAACGTCGACTACCTCGCGATCCTGCCGCTGCTCATCGTCTTCGGTGCCGCGCTCGTCGGCGTCCTCGTCGAGGCGTTCGCCCCGCGCGAGCGACGCCACGTGATCCAGGTCGGCCTCGCGGTCGTCGGGCTGCTCGGTGCCGCCGTGGCGATCATCCCCGCGGCCGGGCACCAGGGCGTCACCATGGGGCTCGCCGACGGCTCGACCAACCGCCAGATGTTCGCCCTCGCCGTCGACGGACCGGCCCTGTTCATGCAGGGCACGATCGTGCTCATGGGCGTGCTCGGCATCCTGACGATGGCCGAGCGCTTCGGCGGCACCGGGCCTGACGCGTTCACGCCCAGCGGCGCCTCGACCCCCGGCTCGGCGAACGAGACGGCGGCCGCCCGCGCGGGCGCGCTGACCTCCGAGGTCTTCCCGCTGACGATGTTCGCGATCTTCGGCATGATGCTCTTCCCGACGACGAACGACCTCATCGGCATGTTCGTCGCGCTCGAGGTGCTCTCGCTGCCGCTCTACATCCTCTCCGGACTCGCCCGCCGTCGTCGCCTGCTCTCGCAGGAGGCATCGCTCAAGTACTTCCTGCTCGGCGCGTTCAGCTCGGCCTTCTTCCTCTTCGGCACGGCCCTGCTCTACGGCTACGCCGGCTCGGTCTACTTCGGTGATCTCAGCCGTGCCATCGCGAGCGGCCCGCTCGCGATGAACGGCCTGCTGCTGCCGGGCGCGTTCCTCGTCTTCGTCGGCCTGCTCTTCAAGGTCGGTGCGGTGCCGTTCCACGCGTGGACGCCCGACGTCTACCAGGGCGCTCCCACCCCGGTCACCGGCTTCATGGCGGCTTGCACGAAGGCCGCGGCGTTCGGCGCGATCCTGCGACTCGCGTACGTGGGCCTCGACACCGGCCGCTGGGAGTGGACCAACGCGCTCGTGCTCGTCGCCCTGCTGACGATGGTCGTCGGCGCGGTGCTCTCGGTCACCCAGACCGACATGAAGCGCCTGCTGGCCTACTCCTCGATCGCCCACGCGGGCTTCATCCTCGTCGGCGTGCTCGCCTTCGACCGCAAGGCGATCGGCGCCGTGCTCTTCTACCTCGTCGCCTACGGCTTCGCGACGATCGCCGCGTTCGCCATCGTCTCGCTGGTGCGCCAGAACGGCGCCGAGGCGACGCACCTGTCGCAGTGGGCCGGGCTCGGCAAGCGCTACCCGGTCGTGGCCGGCGCGTTCGCCTTCCTCATGCTCGCCTTCGCCGGCATCCCGCTGACCTCGGGCTTCGTGTCGAAGTTCGCGGTGTTCTCGGCGGCCGTCGGCACGGGCGGCGCCACCGGCACGGTCCTGGCCGTCGTCGGTGTCGTCTGCAGCGCGATCACGGTGTTCGTCTACGCCCGGGTCATCGTCCTGATGTTCTTCAGCGACGCCCCCGACGACGCGGTCGAGGTGGTGACGCCGTCGGTGTCGACGACGTTCTCCATCGCCATCGGCACGCTCGTCACGCTCGCCCTCGGCGTGCTGCCGTCCGCCCTGCTCGACCTGGCCGACCGGGCCTCGCAGTTCGTGCGGTGATCGGGAGCCGATGACGACGCACGCCACCCCGCCGGTCCTGGGGATCCCCGGGGCCACCGCGGAGCTCTCGGCGCGCCTGCGGGACGGGCTCGCCCGGGTCGACGCGCTGTTGACCGAGGTCGTCGACCACGACGACCCGTTCATCGCTCGTGCCTCGGCGCACCTCGTCGAGGCGGGCGGCAAGCGGTTCCGGCCGCTGCTGACGCTGCTCGCCGCGGAGCTCGGCGACGGCATCACCGACGAGGTCGTGGCGGCCGCTGCCGGTGTCGAGCTCACGCACCTCGCCTCGCTCTACCACGACGACGTCATGGACGAGGCGACCGTGCGCCGCGGGGTGCCATCGGTCAACGCCGCCTACGACAACTCGACCGCGATCCTCGTGGGCGACCTGCTCTTCGGCAAGGCGTCCGAGCTCGTCGCCGGGCTCGGCGCCGAGGCGGTGCTCATCCAGGCACAGACGTTCGTGCGGCTCTGCTCCGGCCAGATCCGCGACGACCGCGCGTGCCCAAAGGGCGTGGACCCCGTCGACTACTACCTCGGCGTGCTGGCCGACAAGACCGGCGTGCTCATCGCGACCGCCGGGCGCTACGGCGTCATGTTCAGCGGCGGCTCGCCCGAGTCGGTCGAGATCATGCGCTCGTACGGCGAGAAGGTCGGCATCGCCTTCCAGCTCGCCGACGACCTCATCGACATCGCGTCCGACTCCGACGCGAGCGGCAAGGTGCCCGGCACCGACCTGCGTGAAGGCGTCGACACCCTCGCGGTGCTGCGCTTCCGCGCCATGGCCGACCCCGCCGACGCCACCGACGCGCGGCTGCTGGCGCTGCTCGACAGCGACCTGGCTGCCGACGACGCCGCCGTGGCCGAGGCGCTCGAGCTGCTGCGGGCGCACCCGGCGCTCGAGCGTGCCCGCGAGGAGACGTATGCCGTCGCCCGCGAGGCGCAGGCCCTGCTCGACCCGCTGCCCGACAGCGACGCCAAGGCGGCCCTGCAGGCCCTCGCCCTCAGCGTCGTCGACCGCGTCGGCTGAGCGCACCCACCCTCCCTCTTTGATCGAGAGAACGCTCCGTCACGCCCGAGGTGACGGAGCGTTCTCTCGATCGGACCTGCGCGCGGGTGCCGGTGTCGGAAAGTGGGCACTCGACTAGAGACGTGCGTCGAGTGCTCAGTTCCCGACGCGCCCGTCCCGTCGAGTGCTCAGTTTCTTGACGCCGTCCTCGCGTCGAGTGGCCAGTTCTCGACCCGGGGCTTCCTGAGACGGGGCATGCCAAGGGGCCGGTCGGGAGGTGACGCTCGGTAGGGTGCGGGAATGCCACGTCGCACCCCTCCGACGCGGACGGCCGCCAGCCTGTCCGCGGCGACCGCGGAGCTCTCGGCCCCCCTCGCCGTCGTCGACCTCGATGCGTTCGACGCCAACGCGCGCACGCTCGTGTCGCTGGCAGGGGGCCTGCCCATTCGCATCGCGACCAAGTCGCTGCGCTCACGTCCGCTCATCGAGCGAGCCCTCGGTCACGACGGCTTCGCCGGACTCATGTGCTACGCCGTGCGCGAGGCCCTGTGGTGGGCTCGTGACGGCCACACCGGCCTGCTCGTCGCCTATCCCAGCGTCGACGTCCCGGCCCTGACCGAGCTGGCCGCCGATCCGGCTCTGAAGCGCGCCGTTCTCCTCATGATCGACAGCGTGGAGCACGTGGACTTCCTGGCTCGGGAGGTGGTCGGCCACGAGAGTCTGCGCGTGGCCGTCGACGTCGACGCGTCGCTGCGGGTCGGCCCGGCGCACATGGGTGTGCGTCGCTCGCCGACACGAAACGCCGACGAGGTCGAAGCCGTGATCCGCCGAGCGCAGGAACGCGGTCTCGAGGTCGCCGGCTTGATGTTCTACGACGCGCAGATCGCCGGGCTGCCCGACTCCTCGACGGTCGTCCGGCGGATGAAGAAGGTCTCGGCCAAGGAGCTCCTGGCGCGGCGCAGCGAGGTCGTGGCCGCAGCGAAGGCCCTGGCCGACCTCGAGGTCGTCAACGGCGGCGGCACCGGCAGCCTGCACGTCACCCACCACGACCCGTCGCTGACCGAGCTGGCCGCCGGCTCGGGCCTGTTCGCGCCGACCCTCTTCGACGGCTACGACGACCTCGACCTGCGCCCGGCGGCCTACTTCGCGGCACCGGTGGTGAGGCGTCCCGGCGAAGGGATCGTGACGGCATACGGCGGCGGCTACATCGCCTCGGGCCAGCCCGGCGGGTCCCGCGTGCCGAGCCCGTTGGCCGACCAGGACCTCTCCCTGGTGCGCCGGGAGGGCGCCGGAGAGGTGCAGACGCCGCTGACCGGGCCGGGTGCAGACCGGCTCTCACTGGGAGATCGGATATGGTTCCGGCACGCCAAGGCAGGGGAGCTGGCCGAGCGGTTCACGGAGTTCGCGCTCGTCAGCAGCGACGGAGGCGACCGGGTCGTCGGGCGAGCGGCGACCTACCGTGGTGAAGGGCAGTGTTTTGGCTGAGAGCATGAGCGTGGTGAAGAGCAGCGTCGTCCGCAGCATCGAGTGGACCAACTGGGCCGGCACCGAGACGTCGAGACTCGCGCGGGTCGCGACGCCGCGCAGCGAGGCAGAGGTCGTCGACGAGGTGTCGCGGGCCCGTGCGAACGGCCTGCGGGTCAAGGCGATCGGCGCCGGGCACTCCTTCACCGGCGTCGGCGTCACCGATGGTGTGCAGCTGCGCCTCGGTGCCCTCACGGGTGTCACGTCCATCGACTCGACCCGCGGCGAGGCCACGGTCCGGGCCGGCACGCCCCTGCACGTGCTCAACGAGGAGCTCGCGGCCTTCGGGTATGCCCTGCCCAACCTGGGTGACATCGACCGGCAGAGCCTCGCCGGTGCGACCGCCACCGGCACGCACGGCACCGGCCTGCGCCTCACGGGGCTGTCGGCCGGCATCCGCGCGCTGAGGCTCGTGCTCGCCGACGGTTCGGTCGTCGACTGCTCGCCGACCCGTGAGCCCGAGCTGTTCCAGGCGGCGCGGCTCGGGCTGGGTGCCCTCGGCATCGTCACCGAGATCACCCTGGCCGTCGTGCCGGCGTTCCTGCTGCATGCAGTCGAGCGACCCGAGCCTCTCCTCGATGTCCTCGAGCACGCCGACGTCTCGGCGGAGGCCAACGACCACTTCGAGTTCTACTGGTTCCCGCACACCGACCGCACCCTGACGAAGCGCAACAACCGCGTGCCCGAGGGCACGCAGAAGCGGCCGCTGCCGGCCTGGCGCGAGAAGCTCGACGACGACCTGCTCAGCAACCGGTTCTTCGAGATGACCAACCGCGTCGCGACTCGCCTGCCGCGCTCGACGCGCGGCATCAACGGGATCGCGTCCCGGGTGCTCAGTGAGCGCCAGTTCACCGACAGCTCGCACAAGGTGTTCGTGACGGCCCGCGAGGTCCGCTTCATGGAGTCCGAGTGGGCGTTCCCGCGCGAGGCGCTGCGTGACGTGCTGCTCGAGCTGCGACGGTGGGTGGACGCGCACGACGAGCAGATCTCGTTCCCCGTCGAGTGCCGGTTCGCCGCCGCCGACGACGTGTGGCTCTCGACGGCGCACGAGCGGCAGAGCTGCTACATCGCGATCCACAAGTACCACCGGCAGGCCAAGGGGGCCTACTTCGACGCGTTCGAGGCGATCGCGACCGAGCACGGCGGTCGGCCGCACTGGGGCAAGCTGCACACCCGCGACGCCGACTACCTGCGCTCCGTCTACCCGCGCTTCGACGACTTCGTCGCCGTGCGCGACCGCGTCGACCCCGACCGGCTCTTCGGCAACCCCTACCTGGAGCGCGCGCTCGGCTCCTGACCCGCTCGCCGGAACGCCGTTGAGTCGCCGGCTCGGCCCTTGGCTCGGGTCGCCGGCCGGGTCACGCGCGCGCCGAGCGCTGTCCCTCCCAAGGCCCGGTGGAGTGCCGCACGGACGGCGTCGGGGTCGCCTGAGAGGTCGGCCTGCACCTTGGTGTGCGCCTCCCAACGGGGCGGGACCCCGAACGTCTCGGGGTGCGCCGTCACGACGCGTTCGCGCTCGGCGCCGCCGAGGCGGACGAGCAGGGTGCCCGGGGCATCCTCGCGTGCCACGAGCAGACCGTCGACGTACCAGGCCCGTCGCCCCTCGACCCTCCGCGCCCGGCAGCCGTCGAGGGCACCGAGGTACGCGTCGACGTCGTCCAAGGTCATCGCCCGAGCGTAGCCCGGGACCCCAAGGCCTGGAGATCCGGCTCTGGGAGGCGAAGCGTCGCTTGGGGGCGCAGGTCACCAATGGGCCCGGCGCCTGGAACTTCAGCGACCTGCACACGGAGGAGCCCGCCGCCGCGCAGGCGTTCTATGCCGGCGTCTTCGGTTGGGAGTTCGCCGACAGCGGCTTCGCGACGATGATCCGTGTTCCGGGCTACGGCGACCACCTGGCCGCGACCGTCGATCCCGGCATCCACGCGCGACAGTCAGGCGTGGGCGTGCCGCCGGGCTTCGCCGACGCGATCGGTTGGCTGGTGCCGGTCGCGCCGGGCGATGACCCCGGCTGGAAGGTGACCTTCACCGTCGCCGACCGCGACGCCACCGCAGCGCGCGCGGTCGAGCTCGGTGCGACGCTGGTGCGCACCGACGAGAACGACTGGACCCGGACGGCGCTCGTCCGCGATCCGCAGGGCGCCCTTTTCACGGCGAGCCAGTTCTTGGGCTGAGCGGCCGTCACCGGGCCGGCCGCACGGCATACGTGATCGGACCCTGGGTCAGGGGCCCTGCTCGGGGCGCGTCATCGAGAGCACGTCGAGGGCTTCGTCGAGCTGCTGCTCGGTGAGCCGGCCCGCCGCGACGTGGCCCTGGTCGATGACGACCTCACGGATGGTGCGGCGCTCCCTGACAGCCTGCTTCACCACGGCGGCGGCCGCCTCGTAGCCGATGTAGCGGTTGAGGGGGGTGACGATCGACGGGGATCCCTCGGCCAGGGCGCGCGCGTGGTCGACCTCGGCGGTGATGCCGTCGATGCAGCGGTCGGCGAGCAGCCGTGACGTCGCAGCGAGCAGCCCGATCGACTCGAGCACGTTCTTGGCCATGACCGGCAGCATGACGTTGAGCTCGAAGTTGCCGGCGGCCCCGGCGGTCGTGATGGTGACGTCGTTGCCGATGACCTGCGCGCATGCCATGAGGGTTGCCTCGGGCACGACCGGGTTGACCTTGCCCGGCATGATGCTCGAGCCGGGCTGAAGGTCGGGCAGGTGGATCTCGCCGAGACCGGTGCGCGGGCCGGAGCTCATCCAGCGCAGGTCGTTGCAGATCTTCGTGAGACTGACGGCGACGACCTTCAGCGCCCCGGACAGCTCGACGACGGCGTCCTGGGCAGACTGCGCCTCGAAGTGGTCCACGGCCTCCCGGAAGGGTAAGCCGGTGACCCCGGCGACGCGCTCGATCACCTTGCGGGCGAAGCCCGGTGCCGCGTTGAGCCCGGTGCCGGCGGCCGTGCCCCCGAGCGGCAGCTCGCTCGTGGCGTCGGCCGCTGTACGCACCCGGCTCGCGCCGAGCTCGACCTGCCGCACGTAGCCGCCGAACTCCTGGCCGAGCGTCACCGGCACCGCGTCCATCAGGTGGGTGCGCCCCGCCTTGACCACGTCGGCGAACTCGCCGGCCTTGCGCCCGAGCGCCGTGGCGAGGTGCTCGAGGGCAGGCACGAGGTCGGAGACCGCCGCGGTCGTGGCCGCGATGCGCAGGGCGCTCGGGAAGGTGTCGTTGCTCGACTGACCGGCGTTGACGTGGTCGTTCGGATGGATCTCGAGGCCGCTCGAGAGGTGGGCGAGGCGGGCGACGACCTCGTTGACGTTCATGTTCGTCGACGTTCCCGAACCGGTCTGGAAGACGTCGACCGGGAACTCGTCGTCGTGGAGGCCCTCCGCGACCTCGCCCGCGGCGAAGGCGATGGCGTCGGCGCGGTCGCGGTCGAGCACGCCGAGCTCGGCGTTCACCTCCGCTGCCGCCGCCTTGAGCTGGGCGAGGGCGTGGACGACGCCGGGCGGCACCGGTTGTCCGCTGATCGGGAAGTTCTCGACGGCCCGTGCCGTCTGGGCGCCCCAGAGCGCCTGGGCGGGCACCTGCACCTCGCCCATCGAGTCGTGCTCGGTCCGGAAGCCTGTCGCTGCGGCGTCGCTCATGCCCCCATCATGCGCGTCACTGTTGCCCGGGATGCAACAGTGACGCAGTGTTCCCCGGCGAGTGGGGCGAGCCTCGGGTCAGCGCGCTCCGGACGTCGAGGCGAGGTCGTCGTCCTCGCGGTGGCTCGTGCCGGGGCAGCCCTCGGATCCCGCGCAGGACCACCCCGCCTGCACCGATCGCGTATGCCGTCGGGCGGGCACGGCGCCCCGAGCCACCTCCGGTGCCAGTGCCGGAATGCCGTCATGAGTCCGGTCGAGGGCGCCCTCGAGGCCGCCCTCGTGAACCCCGACAGCCGCCTCCTCCGCGGGCACGGGCTCAGCGGGCACGGGCTCGGACGGCTCAGCCTCCGGGTTGCGGATGAGCAGCCACGAGACGGCGCCGCCCGCGACGAGCAGCACCGCACAGAGCAGCATGGCCGCGCGATAGGCCGACGAGAAGGCCTCCGGGTCGGCGTAGTCGGTGCCACTCAGCCCGACCGCCGCGGGCAGCGCGGCCACGGCCAGCAGGCTCCCGGCTCGCGCGACGGCGTTGTTGACGCCACTGGCGACCCCGGCATACCGGTCGGGGGCGGCAGCGAGCACGGTGGCCGTGAGGGGCGCGACGAGGAGCACCAGGCCCAGGCCGAAGACGGTGATGCCGGGGAGCACGCCCAGCCAGTACGTCGACCCGGGACCGACGCCGGCCAGCAGGACCGTGCCGACGCCGCACACGACCGGTCCGAGGGTCATCGGCAGCCGCGGCCCGATGCGAGAGGCGAGCTCGCCGCCCTTCGAGGCGAGGAAGAGCATGAGCACGGTGACGGGAAGCGACGCCATCCCGGCCAGCATCGGCCCGTAGCCGAGCACCGTCTGGAGCTGGAGGGTGAGGAAGAAGACGACTGCTCCCAGGGCGGCATACACCAGCAGGGTCATCGCGTTGGCGGCGCTGAACTGGCGCGAGGCGAAGAGCGCGGGCTGCACCATCGGGTGGGGCGTGCGCCGCTCGACGACGACGAAGGCGACCCCGATCGCGAGCCCGAGCGCGAGCACCCCCACGGTCGGCCCGGCCCCGAGGGCCTCGTGCTGGATGAGCGCGAAGGTCGTGACACCGAGCGCGAGGGTGGCGAGGGTCGCGCCGGGCACGTCGAAGTGGTGGTCGGCCCGCTCGTCGCGGCTCTCTGGCACGTGCAGCTGGGCGATCCAGATCGTCGCCACGCCGAGGGGCACGTTGACGAGGAACGCCCACCGCCAGCTCGCGTACTGCACCAGCCAGCCGCCGACGAACGGCCCTGCGGCTGAGGCGATCCCGCCGAGGCCGGACCATGCGCCGATCGCCTTGCCGCGGTCGCCGGGCCGGAACGACGACTGGATCAGCGAGAGGCTGCCCGGCGTGAGCAGGGCACCGCCCACGCCCTGGAGCACGCGCGCCACGACGAGCTGCCCGGGTGACTGCGCCAGGCCGCACGCCGCCGAGGCGAGGGTGAACCAGGCGACGCCGACGACGAAGACGCGCCGGCGGCCGAAGCGGTCGCCGAGCGAGCCCCCGAGCAGGATGAGCGACGCGAGGGCGAGCAGGTAGCCGTTCGTGATCCACTGGAGGTCGCTCATGCCGGCGCGGAGCTCCTCGCCGATGCGCACGAGTGCCACGTTGACGACCGTGCCGTCGAGCAGGGCCATCCCCGACCCGAGCACCGCGGCCGCGATGACGGACCGTCCGGCGCGAGAGTCGAGGGCGAGGTCGCTCACCCCAGCAGTGTGTCACCAGCGCGGGGCGCCGCGCCCGCTGCGGCTCCGCTCAGCGCGGGCAGTCGTCGACCGGCAGGTCGCGACGGGCGGCCCGGGCTCCCCGCAGGCTCACCATCGAGTCGACCGTGAGCACCAGGAGGGCGAGCCAGACGATGCCGAAGCCGATCCAGCGCTCCCGCGGCATGTGCTCGTCGAGCAGCAGCACCGCGCACAGCAGCTGCATGACGGGGGTGAAGAACTGGATGAGGCCGATGGTGACGAGCGGGATGCGTCGGGCGGCCGCGGCGAAGCACAGCAGCGGCACGGCGGTGACGACACCCGAGAGCACGAGCAGGGCGGTGTGGGTCGCGCCGTGGTGACCGACCTCGAGGCCGCGCTGCGCCGACACCACGAAGAGCAGCACGACGGCCACCGGTGCCAGCACGACCGTCTCGACGGTGAGCCCGTGCACGGCGTCGAGGCTCACGCCCACCTTCTTCTTCGTGAGGCTGTAGAGCGCGAAGGAGCAGGCCAGCGTGAGCGCGACCCACGGCACGCGTCCGCCGACGATGCCGAGGAAGGCGGCCGCGACGCAGCCGATGCCTACGGCGACCCACTGCAGCCACCGAAGCCGCTCGCCGAGGACGACCACCCCGAGCGCGACGGTGACGAGCGGGTTGAGGAAGTAGCCGAGCGCCGCCTCCGACGTGTTGCCCGACGTCACCGCCCCGACGTAGACCACCCAGTTCACGGCGATGAGGACGGCCGCGACCGCGGTGCCCGCGAGCAGCCGCGGTCGGCGCAGCAGCGGTCGCACCCAGCCGAGGTCGCGCCCGACGAGCAGCACGGCGACGCAGAAGAGCAGCGTCCAGAGGATCCGATGGGCGAGGATCTCCCAGGCGCCCGCAGGCTTGAGCGCGTCGAAGTAGAGCGGGAAGAGCCCCCACATGCCGTATGCCGCGAAGCCGAGCAGGGTGCCGCGCCTCACCTCGGCGTGGGGCGCGGACGAGACCGCCCCCGTGTCGCTGACCGTGTCGCCGACCGTGTCGCCGACCGTGTCGGTGCGCGCGGAGGCGAGCCCGGTGCCGCGAGTCGTGTCGCGTCCGGCGGAGGTCACGAACCCGCCGGCGTGCCGACCGTCCAGGTGTCGCGTCCGGCGAGCAGGGCGTCGATGTCGGCGTCGGTGATCTCGTTGGTGCGGGCGGAGGAGATCTGCTCGCGCAGCGCGTCGTCGTAGGTCGGGCGCTGGACGTTGCGGAAGATGCCCATCGGCACGTGGCCGAGGTCTGGGCTGTCGAGACGGGAGAGCGCGAACGCCGCCGACGGGTCCTGCGCCGACGCGTCGTGCCGCACGATGCGAGCAGGGTCGGCGTCGGCACGTGGCACGACGGCCAGTGACCCGCTGTCGTCACGCACCACGACGTTGTCGCCCGCCGAGACCTCCTCGCCGTCGGTGAGGTGCAGGATGCGGGCGGCTGCCTCGGTGCGGTCCTTGAGGACGTCGAAGACGCCGTCGTTGAAGATCGGGCAGTTCTGGTAGATCTCCACCAGCGCCGAACCACGGTGCTCGGCCGCGGCGCGCAGCACCGACGTGAGGTGCTGCCGGTCGGAGTCCATGGTGCGGGCGACGAAGCTGGCCTCGGCCCCGAGCGCGAGCGACACCGGGTTGAACGGCGTGTCGAGCGAGCCGAGCGGGGTCGACTTCGTCACCTGGCCGACGTGCGAGGTGGGGGAGTACTGGCCCTTGGTCAGACCATAGATCTCGTTGTTGAAGAGCAGGATCTTGAGGTTGACGTTGCGGCGCAGCGCGTGGATGAGGTGGTTGCCGCCGATCGACAGCGCGTCGCCGTCACCGGTGACGACCCACACGGAGAGGTCCTCACGCGTCGCGGCGAGGCCGGTCGCGATGGCCGGGGCCCGACCGTGGATCGAGTGCATGCCGTACGTGTCGAGGTAGTACGGGAAGCGCGAGCTGCACCCGATGCCCGAGACGAAGACGATGTTCTCGCGCTTGAGGCCGAGCTCGGGCAGGAAGCCCTGCACGGCGGCGAGGATCGCGTAGTCGCCGCAGCCCGGGCACCAGCGCACCTCCTGGTCGGACGTGAAGTCCTTCTTCGTCAGGGCGGTGCCGTCGGCAAGGCGCGGGACACCGGTCGTGCCGGTGGCACCGGGCGAGCTGAGCGGCATACCGAGGTCGACGGGCAGGTCGGTGGTCACTGGGCGGTCTCCTTCAGGTGCGCGTCGCCGAGCGAGGCGACGGCGGTCGCGATGACGTCGGCGAGCTCGCCCGCCTGGAAGGGCAGGCCGCGGACCGACGTGTGCGACTCGATGTCGACGAGGTACCTCGCGCGGAGCAGCAGGGCGAGCTGGCCGAGGTTCATCTCGGGCACGATGACGCGCTCGTAGCGGCGCAGCACCTCGCCGGTGTTGGCGGGGAACGGGTTGAGGTGGCGCAGGTGCGCCTGGGCGACCCGGGCGCCGGCGTTGCGGGCGAGTCGCACCGCGGCCGAGATCGGCCCGAAGGTCGAGCCCCACCCGAGCACGAGCACGTCGGCGTCGCCGGCGGGGTCGTCGACCTCGAGTGGCGCGATCGTGTCGGCGATGCCGTCGATCTTGGCCTGCCGCAGCCGCGTCATGTGGTCGTGGTTGTCGGGGTCGTAGGAGATGTTGCCGGTGATGTCGGCCTTCTCGATGCCCCCGACGCGGTGTTCGAGGCCGGGCGTGCCGGGGATGGCCCAGGGCCTCGCCAGCGTCTCGGGGTCGCGCAGGTAGGGGTGGAAGACGGGCTCACCCTTGTCGTCGGTCGCGTTCGGCTCGGTCGCGAACTCGACCGAGATGTCAGGCAGCTCGGCCGTGCGCGGCAGCCGCCACGGCTCGGAGCCGTTGGCGAGGTAGCCGTCGGAGAGCACGATGACGGGCGTGCGGTAGGTCGTCGCGATGCGGACCGCCTCGACGGCGATGTCGAAGCAGTCGGCCGGCGTCGACGGTGCGACGACGGCGACCGGCGACTCGCCGTTGCGGCCGAAGAGCGCCTGGAGCAGGTCGGCCTGCTCGGTCTTCGTCGGCAGGCCCGTCGAGGGTCCGCCCCGCTGGATGTCGCACACGATGAGCGGCAGCTCGAGCGAGACGGCGAGGCCGATCGTCTCCGCCTTGAGGGCCAGGCCGGGGCCGGACGTCGTCGTGACGCCGAGCGCGCCGCCGAAGCTCGCGCCGAGGGCCGCGCCGACACCGGCGATCTCGTCCTCGGCCTGCATCGTCGCCACGCCGTAGCGCTTGAGCCCCGCGAGTGTGTGCAGGATGTCGGAGGCGGGCGTGATCGGGTAGCTGCCGAGGAAGAGCGGCAGGTGCGCGCGGTGCGCCGCGGCCACGAGGCCGAGCGACAGCGCGACGTTGCCCGTGACGTTGCGGTAGGTGCCCGCCGCCATCGAGGCGGGTGCCACCTCGTAGGAGACGGCGAAGTCCTCGGTGGTCTCGCCGTAGTTGAAGCCGGCCCGCAGCGCCGCGAGGTTGGCCTCGAGGATGACGGGCTTGTCGGCGAACTTCGCCTTGAGGAAGGCCTCCGTGCCGTCCATGGGCCGCGTGTAGAGCCACGACAGCAGGCCCAGCGCGAACATGTTCTTCGCGCGCTCCTTCTCCTTGCGGGTCAGGTCGGTGAACGACGCGAGCGCCTCGACGGCGATCGACGTCAGCGCCACCGGGTGCACGTGGTAGCTCTCGAGCGAGCCGTCGTCGACGGGGCTCTCGGCGTAGCCGACCTTGGAGAGGTTGCGCTTGGTGAACTCGTCGGTGTTGACGATGATCGTCGCGCCGCGCGGCAGGTCGCGCAGGTTCGCCTTGAGAGCGGCCGGGTTCATCGCGACGAGCACGTCGGGGGCATCGCCCGGTGTCAGGACGTTGTGGTCGGCGAAGTGCAGCTGGAAGCTCGACACGCCCGGCAGGGTGCCCTGGGGCGCCCGGATCTCGGCGGGGAAGTTCGGCAGCGTCGACAGGTCGTTGCCCAGCAGGGCGGTCTGCGACGTGAAGCGGTCGCCGGTCAGCTGCATGCCGTCGCCGGAGTCGCCGGCGAATCGGATGACCACGCGATCGAGCTTCTGGACCAGTTTGGTGCTCATGCTCTGAGACGTCCTCGAACTTCCGTACGATTTGCGGGCCCGTTGCCCTTTGCGGCGGGCAATTTCCATGCTAGTTCGTGCCTTGTTCAACTTTGCGCAGTTGCCATCACGTGGACATCACGTGGACATCACGGAGTCTCGACACGCGGCCGGCTCCTCACCGGCCGGGGGAGCGTGCCGCGACCACACGGCATACCGGGACCGCGCATGGATAGGCTGGCCGACATGTCCGGGTACCTTGCCGTCGCAGCGGTGCTGGGCGCAGGCGTGCTGCTCGTCACGGCCGCGATGGTCGCCCGGCGCCTGCTGGCACCGCGCGCGCCGCACGCGGCCAAGCTGACGACCTACGAGTCGGGCGTCGACCCGGTCGGCGAGGGCTGGGCCCAGACGAAGGTCCGCTACTTCGTCTTCTCCTTCCTCTACGTCGTCTTCGCCGTCGACGCCGTCTACCTCTTCCCGTGGGCGACGGTGATCCGCGACGCCGACCTCGGCCGCGCCAGCCTCGTCGAGATGGCGATCTTCATCGGGGTCATCGTGCTCGGGCTGGCCCACGCCGCCCGCCGCGGACTGCTGAGGTGGGTGTGATGGCCAGCGAGCCCAACGCGAACGAGTCCGGCCAGCCCGGCCGTCCGGTCGACCTGCCGATGCCGACCGTCGGTCCGGCGTCGATGGGCGTGCTCGGCGGCCACACCCCGAAGCCGGTCAAGGTCGTGCTCAACTGGGGCCGGCGCTACTCCCTCTGGGTCTTCAACTTCGGGCTCGCCTGCTGCGCCATCGAGTTCATCGCCGCCTCGATGGGGCGCCACGACTTCATCCGCCTCGGCGTCATCCCCTTCGCGCCCGGTCCGCGGCAGGCCGACCTGATGGTCGTGTCGGGCACCGTCACCGACAAGATGGCGCCCGCGATCCGGCGCCTCTACGACCAGATGCCCGAGCCGAAGTACGTCATCTCGTTCGGCGCCTGCTCCAACTCCGGCGGCCCCTACTGGGACTCCTACTCGGTGACGAAGGGCGTCGACCAGATCGTTCCCGTCGACGTCTACGTGCCCGGCTGCCCGCCGCGCCCCGAGGCGCTGCTGCACGGCATCATCCGCCTCCAGGAGCAGATCGCGAACGAGCGCCTGTCGGCGCAGAAGCTCAAGGGCAGGTATGCCGGCACGCGGGTCGGGAGCGCCGGCGACGTGCGCCGGCCCCTGCTGCAGCGCGGTGCCGTGGCCGGCGGCGGTGACCGATGAGGGTGACCGACGTGCGTGACGTGCCGTTCGGGGAGTGGTCGAGCACGGTGCTCGCGCTCCGCGAGGAGGGCTACGCGTACTTCGACTGGCTGACCGCCGTCGACGAGACCGACCGCGAGGGTGGGGGCCGCGACTCGGCCGACGAGCGCGACGCGGCGGGCTTCGACGTCGTCTGCCACCTGGTCGACACGCGCGAGCCGGGCCGGGTCCCGTCGGTGCTCGTGCGCACCCGCGCGCCCGAGGGCGTACCGGTGCCGTCGCTGACGCCGATCTTCCGCGGCGCTGCGTGGCACGAGCGCGAGACCCACGAGATGTTCGGCATCGACTTCGACGGCTTCGACGACGGCACCGGCCTCGGCCTGCGACCGCTCCTGCTGCCCGAGGGTTTCGAGGGCACGCCGCTGCGCAAGTCGTTCGTGCTCGCCGCCCGCGCATCCAAGGCCTGGCCCGGCGCGAAGGAGCCGGGCGAGGGCCACGACTCCGCGCGGGCTCCGGGCCGGCGCCGCGTGCAGGCCCCGGGCGTGCCCGGCCCCGAGTGGGGTCCGCGATGAACCTCGTCCTCGCCCCGTGGCTCGAGGTGGTGCTGCGGGCGCTCGCCGTGCTCGTCGCCTTCCTCGTGCTGCCCCTGCTCGTCGGCCAGACCGAGCACAAGGTGATGGCGCACATGCAGGGCCGCCTCGGGCCGATGTATGCCGGCGGCTTCCACGGCTGGGCCCAGCTCGTCGCCGACGGGGTGAAGTTCGTCCAGAAGGAGGACATCACCCCGGCCCGAGCCGACCGCCAGGTCTTCCGGCTCGCGCCCTTCGTGGCCCTCATCCCGTACCTCGTCGCCCTCGCCGTCATCCCGCTGTCGCCGAAGGTCGTCGGGGCCACGGTCGACGCGAGCGTCGTGCTCGTGCTGGCGGTCATCGGTGTCGGCATCATCGGCACGCTCATGGCGGGGTGGGCCTCGGCCAACAAGTACTCCCTCCTCGGCGCGATGCGCGCGGCCGCCCAGCTCGTGTCGTACGAGCTGCCGATGGTCCTGGCCGTAGCGTCGGTGGCGCTCGCGGCCGGCACCCTCTCGCTCGTCGGCATCGGCAACGCGTGGAACCCGTGGTGGCTGCTGTGGCAGCTCCCGGGGGCCGTGGTCTTCCTCGTCTCGGCGCTCGCCGAGCTGCAGCGACCGCCGTTCGACATGCCGCTCGCCGACTCCGAGATCGTCTTCGGCGCCTTCACCGAGTACACCGGGCTGCGGTTCGCCTTCTTCCTGCTCGCCGAGTACGCCGGCATCGTCGTCATGTCGCTGCTCTTCGCCGTGCTCTTCCTCGGTGGGTGGCACGGCCCGTTCGAGCCGTGGGTCGGCTGGGTGTGGACCCTGCTCAAGGGCTTCCTCGTCGCGGTCGTCGTCATCTGGCTGCGCGTCTCGTGGCCGCGCATGCGCGAGGACCAGCTCCAGCGTCTCGCCTGGGTGTGGCTCGTCCCGGTGGCGCTGTTCCAGCTCGCCATCACCGCCGTCGGCGTGGTGGTGTTCCCCCGATGAGCACGAGGACGGTGAACCGACGTGGGTGACGGCATCCTGCCCGGACTGGTCAAGGGACTGGGCACGACGGCTCGGTCGCTGACCCGGCGCACGCACACTGCGGAGTACCCCGACGTCGCGCCCGCACTGCCGCCTCGGTCGCGTGGCGTCATCGCGCTCACCGAGGAGAACTGCACCTCGTGCATGCTCTGCGCCCGTGAGTGCCCCGACTGGTGCATCTACATCGACTCGCACAAGGAGGAGCTGCCACCGACGACCCCGGGTGGCCGCGCCCGCCAGCGCAACGTGCTCGACCGCTTCGCCATCGACTTCTCGCTCTGCATGTACTGCGGCATCTGCATCGAGGCCTGCCCGTTCGACGCCCTGCACTGGAGCCCCGAGTTCGAGTACGCCGAGACCGACATCCGCGACCTGCTGCACGAGAAGGACCGGCTCGGCGCGTGGATGGCCACCGTGCCCCCGCCGCCGGCCCTCGACCCCGGCAGCGTCGACCCGGCCGAGGTGACCGCCGCAGCCAAGCCACCTCGCGGAGCCGCCGGTGCGGGTCCGCGTGCCGGCAGCGCCCTGCGTGCGGGAGCGGGTGCCCCCGGCCGTACGCGTGGCGACGGTCCCGCTGCCCGCCCGACCCGGGTGCGCCCCGAGAGTCCCGCCGGCTCCGACCAGGCCGCCGGCTCCGACCAGGCTGCCGGGTCGGGCCAAGGCGCCTCCGCTGCCGCACCCGAACGTCCGGCCGCAGACAGGGCCGTCGACGCGACGAAGCCCATGCCCGCGCTCGGCGACACGGGAAGCCCTGCAGCAGAGGGCGACTCGACGCAGGTGCTCCCCGCGGTGACGCCCGACGAGGAGGGCCGCGAGTGACGACCCGCGACATCGTCTTCGTCGCCGTCGGCGTCGTGACCGCTCTCTCGGCCCTGCTCTCGGTGACGACGAAGCACGTGGTGCACGCGGCGCTGTGGCTGCTCGTCTCCCTCGGGTCGCTGGCGGGTGCCTACCTGGTTCTCGGCCAGGAGCTCGTCGGCCTCGTCCAGCTGCTCGTCTACGTCGGCGCGATCGTCGTGCTCGTGCTCTTCGCGCTGATGCTCACCCGGGCGCCCATCGGACCGCACGCAGAGATCGACACGCCGTGGTGGCAGCGAGCGGCGGGTGCCGTGCTCGGTGCGGCGACCACGGCGCTGCTCGCCTCCTTGCTGCTGCCGCTGCTCTCGGGTGCCACCGTCGACCTCGACGCCCCGGCGGCGACGACGCCGCGCATCGCCCAGGCGGTCTTCGGCACGTGGGTCTGGCCGTTTGAGCTGCTGTCGGTGCTGCTGCTCGTCGCGCTGGTCGGCGCCTTCGCCGTGTCGCGGCTCGTCCTGCACCGGGAGGACCCGGCCGCCGACGGTGCCGTCCGCCGGGCCGAAGGTGTGCGCCCGGTCGATGGTGTGCGCCGGTGATCCACCTCGCGCTCCCGGGTGCCCTCGTGGCCCTGCTCGCGGGCATCGGCGTCTACGGCGTGCTCGCCCGCCGCAATGCCGTGCTCGTGCTCATCGGCGTCGAGCTGATCCTCAACGCCGCGAACCTGCTTCTGGTGACGGCCGGTTCACGGCCGGGGGCGCCGTTCTCCGCCGGGCCGGTCCTGACGCTCTTCGTCATCACCATCGCGGCCGCCGAGATCACCGTCGCTCTGGCGATCATCCTCGTGCTGTTCCGCCGGGCGGGTCACATCGACCTGACGGCCGTGCCGGACCTCACCGACGACCCCGACGACCCCGACGACCCCGACGACCCCGGAGACCTCGACGACGAGGTCGAGAGCTGGGGGACCCCGGACGGCGCCGACGACGGCACTGACGACGGCACCGACGAGGCCGACGACGCAGACGGCACGGCGGAGCCGACGGCCGCCCGGTCGGGGGAGGGGGCCGCGTGAGCTGGATCGTGCGGATGATCGTCGTGCTGCCGGCGCTCGCCGGCCTGCTCGGGCTGGTCATGCACCGTCGGCGCCTGGTGGCGGCCGCGGTCGCGGTCTCGGTCTCGGCGTACGTCATGGTGCTCGGGCTGATCCAGTGGGTCGCGCCGGCGCGTGCCGCCGACATCGACAGCCTCGGCAGCCTGCCCCTCGGCGGTGGCCTCGCGGTGCCGCTGCACCTGCTGTCCGACCGGGTCTCGGGCCTGGTCTCCTTCGTCGTGGCCCTCGTCGTGCTCGCGATCCAGGTCTTCACCGTCTGGTACCTGCGCGACGACCCGCGCTACGGCCGGTTCGCCGCGACCGTCTCGCTCTTCGCCGCCGGCATGCTGCTCCTCGTCCAGGCGGGCGACCTCGTGCTCATGCTCGTCGGCTGGGAGATCATGGGCTGGTGCTCGTGGCTGCTCATCGGCCACGACAGCGAGCGGCCCGCGGCACGACGTGCCGCCTACAAGGCCTTCCTCGTCACGCGTGTCGCCGACATCGGCATGGTGGTCGGGCTCGTCGCGCTCGCAGTTCGGGCGGGCAGCACCGACCTCATGGCGGTGCTCACCGCGTCCGGGCACGACACGGCGCTGACCGTCGGCCTCGTCGGCGTGCTGGTCGGGGTGGCCGGCAAGTCGGGTCTCGTCCCGTTCCACGACTGGCTGCCCGACGCCATGGAGGGCCCCACCCCCGCGTCGGCGCTGATCCACGCCGCCACGATGGTCGCGGCCGGCACCTACCTCGTCGCCAGGCTCTTCACCCTCTACGCCGAGCACGACGGCGCTCGCCTGCTGCTGGCGGTGCTCGCGGCCCTGACGATGGTGTATGCCGCCGTGCTCGCCCTCGTGCAGACCGACCTCAAGCGGATGCTGGCCTACTCGACGCTGAGCCAGATCGCGATCATGCTGTCGGCGCTGGCTGCTGCCCCGGCCGAGCTCGGTCCCGGCGCCGGGCTCTCGCACCTCCTCGGCCACGCCTTCTTCAAGGCCCTCCTCTTCCTCGCCGCCGGGTGGTTGTCGGTGCTCGGTGGCGCCACGGCGCTCGCGGCACTGCGTGGCCGGCTGCGGCCGACGGGTGCGCTCCGGTGGGCGACCGGCATCGGTCTGGCGTCGCTGGCAGGCGTCCCTCCGCTCGTCGGGTTCTTCTCCAAGGACACCGTCATCGACGCCGCACTCGAAGGCACTGGCGCGGGGTCGGTGGTCGTGACGATCGCCCTCCTCCTCACGGTGGCCCTCACCGCGGCGTACTGCACGCGGGCCTGGCTGCTCCTCGACACCCCGCTCGCGGTCGTCCCGCCGACCGGCACGGCAGCCGGCCCGGCAGCCGGTGCAGCCGACCCGGCACCCGGCTCGGCCGCCGCTTCGCCCGCCGTTTCGCCCGCCGTTTCGCCCGTCGCGCAGCCCGACCCCGTCGTCCCCGCGGAGCAGGTCGCGGTCGTCACGGTCGCCGACAGCGCCGATGACGCCGAGGTCGAGCGCGTCCACGCGCACGGCCACGCGCCGATCACCCTCTCGGCCGCCCTCGTCGTCTCGGTGCTGGCCGTCCTCACGGTCGTAGCGACCCTGTTCCTCGCGAGCCTGCGCGGCGGCGTGCACGTCGGCGTGCTCACGGCCCTGGTCTCGCTGCTGCTCGTCGCGGGAGCCGCCGCAGCGGTGTGGGTCGCCGGCGACCGCGGCCGCTCCGACGTCGCCGACCGCGTGCCCGGGCCCCTGCGCGACCGGGCCGTGCGCGGCTTCGGTGCCGACACGGCATACGTCGGCATCGGGCGGGCCGTGACCGCGCTCGCCCGGCTCGTCGTGACGCTCGACCGCGACGTCGTCGACGCCTACCCGCGAGCCACCGCCGTCGTCGCGCGTGCCGCCGGCCGCGTGGGGGAGCGCAGCCACCGGGCCGTTCCGTCGCTCTCGCTGCTGGGGCTTCTCGGTGGCGTCGTCGTCATCGCGATCCTGGGGGTGACCGCATGGCGCTGACGCTCATGCTCCTGCTGCCGCTGCTCGGGGCGATCGCCCTCATCGCCATCCCCGGTGAGACGCGGGTCGAGCGCGCCATCGCGCTCGGCGCCACGGTCGTGACCGCCGTCCTCGCCGTCGTCGTCGTGTGGGGACGCCACGAGGTCGACGTGCCGTGGATCCGCGCCCTCGGCGTGCGCTGGCACTTCGGCGTCGACGGCATCTCCGCAGCGCTCGTGCTGATGACCGCGCTGCTCACCGTGGCGGTCGTCGCGCACGCACTGTCGGGACCGATCCCGAAGGGCGGCACCGGCTCGACGTTCCTCGGTTGCATCCTGCTCGTCGAGACCGGCGCTCTCGCAACGTTCCTGGCCCGCGACGCGATCCTCTTCTTCGTCGCCTTCGAGGTCGTCCTCGTGCCGATGTGGGTGCTCGTGCGACGGTTCGGCGACGACCACGTGCGCGACGAGACGCGCGCCGACGCGGCCGGCCGCTTCGTGCTCTTCACCGTGCTCGGCTCGACGCTCATGCTCGTCGGCATCCTGCTGCTCGTGCACCACCAGGGCACGAGCGACCTCACCGTGCTCGCCGACCGGCACGGCGCCGGGCTGTCGCGGTCGCTGCAGGTCGCCATCGCGAGCGTGCTGCTGCTCGGCCTCGGCATCAAGGTGCCGCTCTGGCCGCTGCACACCTGGCTGCCGTCCGCGCACACCATCGCCCCGACGGCGGGCTCGGTGCTGCTCGCCGCCGTGCTGCTCAAGATGGGCACCTACGGCATCGTGCGGCTCGCGGTCGCGACCGTGCCCGTCGGCGTCGCCGAGCTGAGCCCCCTGCTGGCGCTGCTCGGCGTCGTCGGCATCCTCTGGGGAGGGCTCGCGTGCCTCGTCGAGCGCGACCTCAAGCGCCTCATCGCCTACAGCTCGGTCGCACACATGGGGTTCGTCGCGCTGGCCATCGCCTCGGGCAGCGAGACCGGCCTGCAGGCCGCCCTCTTCGGCAACATCGCCCACGGCGTCGTCGCGGCACTGCTCTTCTTCGTCGTCGGTGACCTCAAGGAGCAGTGGGGCTCCGCCGACCTCCGGGTGGCGCGGGCGGCCCTGCGCGACAAGGCGCCTCGCTTCGGGCTGGCGCTCGTCGTCGGACTGGCAGCGGCCCTCGGCCTGCCGGGGCTGGTCAGCTTCTGGGGTGAGTTCCTCGCCCTGTATGCCGCCTGGTCGCCCGCGCCCGGGCGTCCCGTGGCGCTGATGCGGGTCTGTGTCGTGCTGGGCGCCGTCGGGCTCGCGCTCGCGGCGGCCTACTCCCTGCGCGTGGCGCGCATCGTCTGGGCCGGCGAGGGGAGCGACCGTGCCGACGGGGCTGCCGGCGAGCCGGTCGGTGACGCGCACGGCGCCCGGTGGGCCGTCGTGCTGACGCTCGTCGTCGTCATCGTCGGGCTCGGGGTGCTGCCGCACCTGCTGCTGGGCCTCTCCGACAGTGCCACCTCGGGTCTGCTCGCCGGGCTGGGGGTGGCGCCGTGAAGGGCCTGACCATCGACTACGCCACCCTGTTGCCCGCGCTGCTCCCCGTCGCGGGTCTGGTGCTGGTGCTCGTGGCCGACCTGTTCTCCCCGCGAGGACGCCGGCTGCCTTGGGGCATCGCGGCGCTCGCGACGGCCGGCTCGGCCGTCGCCACGGTGCCCGGGCTGGCTCTGGGTGGCGGGTCGACCCGCCAGACGTTCTGCCTGACGCCCGTCGCAGCGGCCGGCGGCAGGGGCACGCTGCCGCCCGTCGAGGGACTGCCGCAGGTGTGCCTCTGGCAGGCCGACGCCCTCGGCTCGACCCTGCAGCTCGCGGCCGCGGTCTCGGCGCTCGTGTGCATCGCCCTCGCCTGGCCGCGTGCCCGGCGCCGGCGCCCCGACGGTGGCACGCGCGAGCCGGTCGAGGCGGTGCTGCTCCTCGCGGCCCTCGCCGGCACGGTCGTCGTCGCGGCCAGCCGCGACGTCGGTACCTGGCTCGTCGCGCTCGAGCTGGCCACCCTGCCGGTCATCGCCCTCGTCGCCCTGTCCGGACGGAGGTCGGCCGCCGCCGGGGCGACCCAGCTGCTCGTGACCTCGCTCGTCTCCTTCGCGCTGCTCGTGCTCGGTGTCGCGCTGTGGTTCGCCGCCACCGGAAGCCCGTTCCTCACCCCCGACGCCGCCCTGTCGTCCGCGGGGGCCTTCTCCGCAGCCGGTGCGCCGACGAACGTCGTCCTCCCGTCGGTGTCCTCGGGTCTCGTGGCCCTCGCGACGGTGCTCGTCATGGCCGGCGTCGGCTTCAAGCTCTCGCTGGTGCCGTTCCACGCGTGGACGCCGACGGCATACGCCGGCTCGTCGGTGCCGGTCGCGACGTTCCTCGCGACGGTCTCGAAGGTGGCCGCGCTCGCGGCGCTCCTCGTCGTGCTCCGCGCCGTCGCGGTCCTCGGCACACCGGCGCTGCTCGCGATCGCCGTCCTCGCCGCCCTGAGCATGACGCTCGGCAACGTCATGGCGCTGCGGCAGGACGACGTCGTGCGCCTGCTCGCCTGGTCCACCGTCGCGCAGGCCGGCTGGGTCGTGCTCCCGCTCGTGAGCATCTCGGCGCTGGGAGTCGGGGCCAGCGCGACCTACCTGCTCACCTACGTCGTCGCCACCCTCGTCGCCTTCGCGGTCGTCGCGGTGACGCTGCGCGACCGGGGCACCGACGGTCGCACGCTCGCCGCCTACGAGGGGCTCTGGCAGCGCAGCCCGTGGCGGGGCGGTGCGCTCGTGCTCGCGCTGACCTCGCTCGCCGGCCTGCCGCCGGGCGTCATCGGCCTCGTCGGCAAGGTCACCGCGCTGCGGCCGGTGCTCGCCGAGGGCTGGGTGTGGCTCGCCGTCATCGCGGCCGTCAACGCCGTCATCGGGGTCGCCGTCTACCTGCGCTGGCTGCGGGCCGTGATCACCGAGCGTGAGGCGTCCGCGGCAGGGGAGGCCGACGGCGCGAGTCAGCGGGCCGGACGCACGGTCGCAGCCGCGCGCCGTCCGGTCGTCGTGGCCGGACTCGCCCTGTCCGCAGCGGTCCTCGTCGTCGTCAGCGTCCAGCCCGACCTGCTCCTGCGCCTGCTGGGTTGAGCGGCTCGGCTGAGCGCTCGGCTGAGCGCTCGGGCAGGCTGACCGGGTGCGGGCACGGCGAAGGGGCCGCCCGCTTCTGGACGGCCCCTTCGTTCTCCCCCAGGAGACTCAGACGGTCGCGGGAGCCCGCTGCGCCACGGCCGGGAAGTCGGACGCCGTCCTCGCGTGCCGCAGGCCGAGCAGGCCCAGCACCAGGAAGATCGCTGCTGCGATGAAGGCGCCGATGCCGGCGTAGAGGGCGATCGTGCCCATGGTGCCGAAGGCGTAGGCGTTGAGGAGCAGGCCACGGAGGGTGTTGCCCATGAACAGGCTCTGGCGGAGCTCACCGAGGGCCTTGACCTGCGCCTGGTCGGCGTTCGGGTCCTTGGAGAGCTTGATGAACTCGCCCGAGACCTCGGAGTAGGTCCGGTTGTTCGACTGGGTGTTCATGTGCACGAGGATGTAGTGGTCCGCGAAGGCCTTGGCCTGCGCGCCGTTCTCCATCTTCTGACCCGCGAACTGGAGGAGCGCGTCCTTCTGCTCCTGCGTCTCGAGAGCCGCCGCGGCGGGCATCGTGATGTTCTGCTGGCTCAGCTGCTGCTTGACGTTGTCGGCGACGAAGCTGCTGGCGTACGTCAGCAGACCACCCGCCACGACGAGGACGGCGGCGAGGATGAGGCCGGTCCAGGAGATCAGCTTGTCGAGGGTCTTACGCATCGCTCTCTTCTTTCTTCGGTGGGGAGTGTCGGCCTCCCCGTTGGCTCAAAACTACTACTACACGTAGTAGTTGAAAAACGTAATGAGAGAGATCCGTGTCACAGCCGGCTCTCAGGCGGCCCACGGCCGGCTCCTGTCTGGGTGTCGGCTGGGAACAGTTGCCCCGGACCGCTCGTTCAACCGGCATGCACAACCACTTCAACGGGCTCAAGACCGCCGCGCTCTTCGGCGGCATCTGGGCCCTCCTGCTCGGCATCGGCGCGCTGGTCGGCGGCGGGCGGTTCATCTGGCTCTTCGCGCTGATCGGCGTCGCGACGACCTTCTACGGCTACTGGAACAGCGACAAGCTCGCCATCCGGGCCATGCACGCCTACCCCGTGAGCGAGGCGCAGGCGCCGGTGATGTACCGCATCGTGCGCGAGCTCTCCACTGCCGCAGGCAAGCCCATGCCGCGGCTCTACATCAGCCCCACCCAGGCCCCGAACGCCTTCGCGACCGGCCGCAACCCGCAGAACGCCGCCGTCTGCTGCACCGAGGGCATCCTCGGCCTGCTCGACGAGCGTGAGCTGCGAGGCGTGCTCGGGCACGAGCTGATGCACGTCTACAACCGCGACATCCTCACCAGCTCGGTCGCGGCCGCCATCGCCGGTGTCATCACCTCGATCGGCCAGATGCTCATGTTCACGAGCATGTTCGGCGGCGGCAGCTCCGACGACGACCGTCCCAACCCCATCGCCCTGCTCGCGATGAGCCTGCTCGCGCCGATGGCCGCGATGATGATCCAGATGGCGATCAGCCGCACCCGCGAGTACGACGCCGACGAGGACGGTGCCAAGCTCACCGGCGACCCGCTGGCCCTCGCGTCCGCCCTGCGCAAGCTCGAGTCCGGGGTGGCGCGGGCCCCGCTGGCACCCCAGCAGGACATCGTCAACGCCAGCCACATGATGATCGCCAGCCCCTTCCGTGCCCAGGACGTCACGCGCTTCCTGTCGACGCACCCGCCGATGGAGCAGCGGATCGCGCGCCTCGAGAACATGGCGGGCGGCCCCTTCCAGCGCTGACCCGACCTGGTGCGGCGCGTCCGAGAGGGCGCTGCGCAACCTGTGCGACGGCGGGCCCGCCGATCTGGCAGGCTCGCCCCTATGCGCAGTCTCACCCTGGCCGAAGCCCGCGAGCGATCCTCGCTGATCACCGTCACGTCGTATGCCGTCGAGCTCGACCTCGACCAGGGTGCCGAGGTCTTCGGCTCGCACACGACGGTGCGGTTCACGTGCGAGCAGCCCGGCGCCGCGACGTGGGTCGACCTCAAGGCGCACTCGGTCGAGACGGTCACGCTCAACGGCGAGCCGATCGAGCCCGACCAGCTGTCCGACGGGCGCCTGCCCCTGGCTCACCTCGCGAGCGAGAACGAGCTCGTCGTCGCCGCGACGATGGCCTACAGCCACGACGGACAGGGGCTGCACCGGGCCACCGACCCCGCCGACGACCTCGACTACGTCTACGGCCACCTCTTCCTCGACGCGGCGCCGAGCGTCTTCGCGTGCTTCGACCAGCCCGACCTCAAGGCCCCCTACGACGTCACGGTGCGTGCGCCCCTCGACTGGACCGTCCTGGGCAACGGCGCCGCCACGCGTACGGCCCCGGGCACGTGGACCCTCGCGAAGACCAAGCCGCTCGCGACGTACTTCGTGACCGTCTGCGCAGGACCGTACGTCTCCGTGCGCGACGAGCACGACGGCATACCGCTCGGCATCCACTCCCGCGCCTCGCTGCGCGAGCCCCTCGAGCGTCACGCGGCCGAGCTCTTCGACGTGACGAAGCGGTCGTTCGACTACTTCCACGGGCTCTTCGGCATCCGCTACCCGTTCGGGGAGTACCACCAGGTGTTCGTCCCCGAGTTCAACGCCGGCGCGATGGAGAACCCGGGCTGCGTCACCTTCCGAGACCAGTACCTCTACCGGGGCGCCGCTACCCGCGACGAGCTGCTGACGCGCGCCAACACGGTGAGCCACGAGATGTCGCACATGTGGTTCGGCGACATCGTCACGATGCGCTGGTGGGACGACCTGTGGCTCAACGAGTCGTTCGCCGAGTACATGTCGCACCGCGCGCTCGTCGACGCGACCGAGTACACCGACGCGTGGGTCGACTCCTCGATCGTGCGCAAAGTGTGGGGCTACGGCGCCGAGCGCTCGCCGTCGACCCACCCCGTCGCCGGTGTCGAGGCGCTCGACGCGCAGAGCGCGCTGCAGAACTTCGACGGCATCTCGTACGCCAAGGGCGCGGCCACGCTGCGCCAGCTCATCGCGTACGTCGGTGACGAGCAGTTCATCGCCGGGGTGCGCGCCTACCTGACCGACAAGTCCTACGGCAACGGCACGCTCGCCGACTTCCTCGGCGCCATCGAGACGGCGAGCGGCAAGGACCTCGACGCCTGGTCGCGCGCCTGGCTGCTCACCGCCGACCGCGACACGATCTCGGTCGACCTCGAGGAGCAGGGCGGCGTCGTCGAGTCCGCCGTCGTGCGGCGCGAGTCGCCCGCCGAGCGCCCGGCCGACCGGCCGCACGCCTTCGACGTGGCGGGCTGGACCGACGGGCGCGAGCTCGCCCGGGCCTCGGTGACGGTCACCGGACCCGAGACGACCCTCGCCGAGCTGGAGGGCACACCCGAGCCGGCCATCGTGGTGCCCAACGCCTCCGACCTGACGTGGGCGCGGGTGCGCCTCTCCGACCAGACGGTGGCGGCGCTGCCGGTGCAGCTGGCGCAGGTGCCCGACGCCCAGGCACGGGCCGTCGTGTGGTCGGCGCTCATCGACGGCGTGCACGGCGCGACCGTCTCTCCCGACGCGTTCCTCGACGTCTTCGACGCGGCGTGGCCGCACGAGTCGAACTCCTCCATCCTGACCCGGGTCGCGGCGTACGCCGAGCACCGCATCGTGCCGTGGTTCGTTCCCCGGGCCTCACAGGACGACGCCCTCGACCGGCTCAACCGCGACGGCACCGGACTGCTCGAGCGCTCCGGGCCGGGCACCACCGAGTCCCTGGCGGCAGCACGTCTCGTCGCCGGCACCAGCGACGACGAGGTGCTGCTGCGGGCCTGGGCCGACGGACACGGTCTGCCCGCCGGCCTCGAGGAGGACGGCGACTTCCGCTGGATCGTCGTGCGCAACCTCGCCTCGCGCGGCCTGGTCGAGGCCCGCGACATCGAGGCCTTCCGCGCGAAGGACGACACCCTCCAGGGCGGCCTCAACGCGCTCATGTGCCGGGCGAGCCTGCCCGAGCCCGACGCCAAGGCCTGGGCCTGGCAGCAGCTCACGGGCCGCGAGGGCCGCTCGAACTACGAGATGATCCACCTCGCGCGGGGCTTCTGGACCGCGCCCGACGACGACCTGGTCGCCGACTACGTGCCGCGGTTCTTCACCGACGTCCCGGCCATGTCGGGGTGGGTCGGCGAGGACGCCCTCTCGCGGGTCGTGCTCGTCGCGTTCCCGAGGGTCTTCACCGAGGAGACGGCGCAGCTGAGCGCCGAGGCCATGTCGCGCGACGACCTGACGCCGGCGGTGCGCCGCTCGCTCGTCGACGCCGATGCCGAGCTGCGCGAGGCCCTGGCCTCGAGGGCCACGTTCGGCGCGGCGGTCTGACCGTCGTGGCGGTGCCCACGCGCGCCGACCTGCCCGAGGCCGTGCTCGCGGTGTGCGACGCCCACGTGCGGCTGCTCGACGAACGGCTGCCGGGCCTGCTCGACGCCCTCCACCTCCACGGGTCGCTCGGCTTCGGTGGCGAGTTCCACGGTGGCAGCGACGTCGACTTCGTCGCGGTGGTGGGCAGGCGCCCCACCGAGGCGGACTGTGAGGTGCTCCGCAGGGTGCACGCCGACGTCGACAAGCAGTGGCCGCAGCCGGCATACGACGGGTTCTACTGCCTGGCCGAGGACCTGGCCGGCAGCCCCGACGCCGTGCCCGACGTGCCGGGCGTGCTGCACGGCTGGTTCCACGTCGGCACCCACGCCGACGTCACCCACATCACGTGGCGCGAGCTGCGCGACCACGGGATCACGGTGCACGGCGACGGTCTCGGCGAGGGTCTCGGCGAGGGTCTCGGTGACGGTCTCGGTGAGACGACGGTCTGGAGCGACGACGAGGCACTGCACCGGTCGACGCGCGACAACCTCGACACCTACTGGCGTGCGCAGCTCGAGGCGATGGAGCACCACCCCCGTGAGGCGTCCCTCCCGCAGGCTGCGGAGTGGGGAGGGCTGGGCGCTCCGCGTCTCGTGCACCTGCTCGCCACGGGTGTGCCGACCTCCAAGTCGGGCGCGGGTCGCTGGGCTCTCGACGCCTACCCCCACCACCGCGAGATCCTCGAGGAGGCGCTGCGGGTGAGGGAGCGCCCCGAGGGCCCCTCGACGTATGCCGCAGAGCCCGACCGCAGGCGCCGTGACCTCGTCGCGCTGATGCGCGAGGATCGCCGACGGCGTCGCCCTCCCGTGGCCGCCGCTCGGGCGAGTGCCGACGCCATGACCGGTGCAGCGGCCGGGCCGTGGGTCGTCGAGCTGGCCGACGTCGGCTCGGCGGAGTGCGAGCAGCTGCTCCGCGACTACTACGTCGAGGTGAGCGACCGGTGGCACCGGCTGCACCACGGCCGCGACTCCACCCCGGACGAGATCGAGTCGGGCTTCCCACGGATGCGCAGCGATGACCTCGCGCCACCGACGGGCGAGTTCGTCGTGGCGCGGTCGGCGGACGACCCGTCGCTGCTCGCGGGCTGCGTGGGCCTGCGCCGACTCCGGGACGACCGTGGGCGCCGCGTGGCCGACCTGCGCCGCTTGTACGTGCGGCCCGAGCACCGCGGGACAGGGCTCGGCTCGGCGTTGGTGCTGTGCGCCGAGGAGATCGCCCGGGTGTGGGGCGTGGAGGCGGTGCGGCTCGACACCCGCCGCGACCTCGTCGAGGCCCGGGCCCTCTATGTGCGCCACGGGTGGGCTGAGGTGCCGCCCTTCAACGACGGCCCCTACGCCGAGGTCTGGTACGCCAAGGAGCTGGCCCGGCAGGACGACGCCTGACGGTCGTGGAGGTTCTGCGGCACCTGGCGCCGCAGAACCCCCACGACCTGGGCAGTCGGTGATCCACGAGGACGGGCGCCGAGCCGCTTTTTGACCCGACGCCCTGCGATGCCTGTACCCAGCGGGTCCCACTCTGTCCCGGAACGAGCCGAGGAAAGGCGTGCCACTTCTTCGGGGCGAGGAGGGAACGTCGAGCGCAGCGAGCCGCTGCGGCCGCGGTCAGTGACGGTCGGCCGGCCACGAGCCCGACAGGGTCACCACGGGCTGGGCGCGTAGTCCTTGACGAAGCAGCCGTAGAGGTCCTCGCCGGCCTCGCCGCGCACGATCGGGTCGTACACGCGCGCGGCACCGTCGACGAGGTCGAGCGGCGCGTGCCAGCCCTCCGCCGCGATGCGCAGCTTCTCGTCGTGGGGCCGCTCGTCGGTGATCCAGCCGGTGTCGACCGCGGTCATGAGGATGCGGTCGGACTCGAACATCTCACCGGCGCTCGTGCGGGTCAGCATGTTGAGGGCGGCCTTGGCCATGTTGGTGTGCGGGTGCCCGGGACCCTTGTAGCGGCGCGAGAACTGCCCCTCCATCGCCGAGACGTTGACGACGTACGCGCGTCGTGCGCCTCCCGCGATCGCGGCGCGCATCGCCGGGCGCAGCCGTGACACGAGGATGAACGGCGCTGTGGAGTTGCACAGCTGGACCTCGAGCAGCTCGAGCGGGTCGACCTCCTCGACCTTCTGCGTCCACGAGTTGTTGCGCTGCAGGTCGGGCAGCAGGCCGCCGGCGTCGACCGCGGTGCCGGCGAGGTGCGCCTCGAGACTCGCGTGACCGGCCTGGAGGGCCAGCGCCGTCATCGACGCCGCGGTCTGCGCCGCGACGGCGTGCTCGACGCTCTCGCCGTCGTGGTGGGCGACCGCGTGGTTCTCCAGTGCGCCGGCGATCGAGGCAGGGTGGGCCTCGCTGATGCGGTCGAACGTCACCATCTCGGGAAGCACCACGCCGTCGGGCAGCGGCGCCGACTCGAGCTCGACGAGGTTGCTGTAGGCGCCGGGGGAGCGGCGCACCGTCTGGGCGGCGTTGTTGATGAGGATGTCGAGCGGTCCGGCGGCGGACACCTCGTCGGCCAGGGCGACGACCTGCGTGGGGTCGCGCAGGTCGATGCCGACGATCTTGAGCCGGTGGATCCAGTCGGCCGAGTCGTCCATCGAGGCGAACCGGCGCATCGCGTCCTTGGGGAAGCGCGTCGTGATCGTCGTGTGGGCGCCGTCGCGCAGCAGCCGCAGCGCGATGTACATGCCGATCTTTGCCCGGCCGCCGGTGAGCAGGGCGCGCTTGCCCGTGAGGTCGGTGCGCTGGTCGCGCTTGGCGTGGCTCGCGGCCGCGCAGTCGGGGCAGAGCCAGTGGTAGAAGGCGTCGACGAGCGTGTAGTCCTTCTTGCAGATGTAGCACCCGCGCGGGTTGACCAGTTCACCCGCGAAGGCGCCGGAAGCGTTGGACACCAGGGGAATTCCCTTGGTCTCGTCGTCGATGCGCATCGGCGACCCGGTGGCCGTCGACTCGATGACCTGCCGGTCGGCCTTGCGCTCGGCCCACGTCTTGGCGTTGCGCCGGTCCTTCTTCAGCCGCTTGTACATCAGCGACGCCGCGCGCTTCAGGGTCTCGAAGTCGGGGTCGTCGAGCTCCAGCGACGGGGCGAGGGCGAGCACCCGCACAGCGGTCGCGACGTCCTCGGGGTCGAGGCGCACGACGGCGGCGGGGTCCAGCTCGTCGAGCCCGCTGGGCTCGGTCTCGGTCTCACTCACCGCGCAAGGGTACGCGTGTGGCCGGGTGCGCCCCGAATCGTCGCGCCCCCCGCCTGCGTATGCCGCTGGGCAGCGTCGTCGCCAGCCACCGGGAGCGTGGTGGCCGGCGACGGAGGCGACCCGACGGCATACGTGCCCAGGGGCGTCGGGGTGGTTGGCCTCGCCCGGGGTCGCGTGGGGGCGGTGCACACCCTCTCGCGTCCCCGGCGCGGGGATCGGGGGGCGTCAGCTGGTGCTGTCGGGCCGGACGGCCAGGGTGACCTCGACGTCCTGGCGGGAGCCGCCGCGGATGATCGTCAGCTTCGTCTTCTCGCCCGCCGTCATCTCGCGTATCTGCGCGACGAGGGCCGTCGCGGAGTCGACGTGCTGACCGTCGACGGCGATGATGACGTCGCCGGTCTTGATGCCGGCGTTGGCGGCCGGGGTGCCGCCGGTGACCGCCACCACCTGGGCGCCGGCGCGCTTGGCAGCCCCGTCGGTCACGGTCGTGTCGCGGGTGCTGACGCCGAGGAACGCGTGCTGCGCCTTGCCGCTCTTGATCAGCTGGTCGGCGATCGACTTGGCCTCCTTGACGGGGATCGCGAAGCCGATGCCGATGTTGCCGCTCTGGCTGCCCTGGCTCTGGCCCAGCGAGGCGATCGAGGAGTTGATCCCGATGAGCTCGCCCTTGGCGTTGACGAGGGCGCCGCCGGAGTTGCCGGGGTTGATCGCCGCCGAGGTCTGGATGGCGTTCGTGACGACCTCGTTGCCCGACGACTGCTGCCCGAACGGCGACTCGTTCGAGCTGCCGGTGCTCACAGGACGGTTGAGCGCCGAGACGATGCCGGTCGTCACGGTGCCCGACAGGCCGAGCGGGTTGCCGACGGCCATGGTCGGGTCGCCGACCTTGAGCGACTCGGAGTCTCCGAGGGTGATCGGCGTCAGGTCGCTCGGCGCGCTCGTCAGCTTGATGACGGCGAGGTCGGTCGACGGGTCGGTGCCGACGACCGTGGCGTCGTAGGTGCGGCCGTCGCTGAGCGTCACGGTGATCGACCCGTTGCCGCCCGCGCCCTCCACGACGTGGTTGTTGGTGAGGATGTGGCCGCTCTTGTCGAAGACGACGCCCGAGCCGGCGCCGGAGCTCTGCTGCGTCGTCACGTCGATGCTGACGACGCTCGGCGCGACGGCTGCCGCCACGGCCCCCCAGTCGGGTGCCGTCGCGTTGCCCTGCACCACGGTGGGCGAGGAGTTCTGGTTCGTGCTGGCCGTCGCCGTGGCGGACGGGGTCGTGGTGGTCGACGTCCCCTGGCCGTCGAGCTGGGTGACGGCGTAGGTGCCGCCGCTCGCGAGCACGGCCGCCAGGAGGGCGACGCTGACCGTCTGGCCGAGCCGCCGGTCCCGCTTCGGGGCGGGGCGGCTGCCCTCGCCGAGAGGCGGCGTGGGCGGTGAGGGCGGCGCCGGCGGAGACGTGGGTGCGGCCTGGCTGTAGTAGTCGGCCTGCGGAATCTGCTGCGTGCGGTCCTCGGGTGCCAGGGTCATGGCTCCTCCTCGATCTGGGCTGTTGCCTCCCATGACATCCACCCAGCTTGGGTCCGCGTTGTGCCGTTCCTAAGAATCCGCTGTGCCTTGGCGCCGGGTGCCCGACGACACGGTCGCGCCCTGCTCTGCGGCGGCCCGGCGTGGCAGCTCCACGACGATGGTCGCGCCCCCGCCGGGGGTCTCCTGGACGCGCACGCGCCCGCCGTGCGCCGCGACGATGGCCTGCACGATGGCGAGCCCCAGCCCGTTGCCGCCGCCCTTGCCGCGGCTGCGCGACCAGTCGGCGCGGTAGAAGCGCTCGAAGACGTTCTGGCGGTCCTGCACCGGTATGCCGGCACCGTGGTCGCGGACGTGGAGCGCGACGTGGTCGACGTCGACCCGGCCGACGAGGATCTCGATCGGTGTGCCGTCGGGCGTGTGCACCCGGGCGTTGGTCACGAGGTTCGTCACGACCTGGCGCAGCTGCTGCTCGTCGGCCCGCAGCTCGGTCGGCTCGATCGGGCCGTTGATGCCGGTCGCGACGATGTGGCGTCCGGGTGCGATGGTGCGGGCGTCCTGCGCGGCGTCTGCCGCGAGCACCGCGAGGTCGACCGGCTGCAGCTCGAGCGGGCGCTCGCCGTCGAGGCGGGCCAGGGTCAGCAGGTCCTCGACGAGGCCGCTCATCCGGGTCGCCTCGGACTCGATGCGGCCCATCGCACCGGTGACGGCGTCGGCGGTGGGCAGGGCGCCCTGGCGGTAGAGCTCGGCGTAGCCGCCGACGGCTGCCAGAGGGGTGCGCAGCTCGTGCGAGGCGTCGGCGATGAAGCGGCGCATCTTGGCCTCGTTCGCCTCGCGCACGGCGAAGCTCTGCTCGATGCGGGCGAGCATGGCGTTGAGCGACCGGGAGAGCGAGGCGACCTCGTCGTCGGTGTCGGGCACGTCGATGCGCTGGGTGAGGTCGCCCACAGCGATCTTGGCGGCGGTGTCCTCGATGCGGGTGAGCGGCCGGAAGGTGCGGCGCACGAGGTACCAGCCGAGCAGGGCCGTGAGCAGCAGCGCGATCGCCCCGATGCCCGCGGCATACAGGAGGAACTGGGTGACTGTGGCGTCGAGCGGGCGCACCGGGAGCGCGACGACGACGACGGCGGTGCCCTCGTCGTTCAACCTCGCGACCGCGATCCAAGTGCCCTCACCGTCTCGCGAGCCGACGCGGAACGGCAGCTTGCTGATGACGTTCTGGTCGTCAGGCGTGACGGCCGGGATGGCGGGCGGTGCGGGCTCGAGGGTGGCCTGGCCCAGCTCGATCTGCTCTTTCGTCGAGATGACCGACGCGATGGCCGTGAAGTTCGAGGGCAGCCCCGAGCTGGTGCGCTGCAGCTCGGCGAGGTCGACGGACGCCAGGCTCGTCGCGTAGACGTCCAGCTCCTGCTCGGTCTGGTTGACGAGGTAGGCACGGAGCAGGGCGCTGACGACGATCGAGGTGACGGCGAGCGCCACGGCGATGAGCCCGAGGGTGACGCCGAGCAGGCGCCAGCGCAGCGACACTGCGCCGAGCCGACGCGACAGGGACCGCCGGCCGGTCGCGGGCGAGGAGGCCGTCCGTGACGTCACGTCGGGCCCGGGTCAGGCGGTGGTGGGCTCTGGGGGCACTCGCAGAACGTAACCCACGCCGCGCTTGGTGTGGATGAGTGACGGCCCGTCGGCGTCGATCTTGCGGCGCAGGTAGGAGATGTACGACTCGACGATGCCGGACTCGCCGCGGAAGTCGTAGTCCCACACGTGGTCGAGGATCTGCAGCTTCGACAGCACCCGGTTCGGGTTGAGCAGCAGGTAGCGCAGCAGCTTGAACTCGGTGGGGGACAGGTCGATGACCCGGCCGGCGCGCCGCACCTCGTGGGAGTCCTCGTTGAGCTCGAGGTCGTGGAACTTGAGGGTCGCGCCGTCGTCGACCTGGCCGCGCGTGCGGCGCAGCACCGCGCGGATGCGGGCGATGACCTCCTCGAGGCTGAACGGCTTGGTGACGTAGTCGTCGCCGCCCACGGTGAGGCCCTGGATCTTGTCGCCGGTGGCGTCGCGTGCCGTGACGAAGACGATGGGCTGCTGGCGGCCGCGGTCGCGCAGCCGGCGGGTCACCTCGAAGCCGTCGACGTCGGGGAGCATGACGTCGAGGACGACGAGGTCGGGCTCGGACTCCGCGGCGATGGCGAGGGCGGTGGTGCCGTCGCCGGCGGTCTCGACCTCGAAGCCGGCGAAGCGCAGCGAGGTCGCGAGCAGCTCACGGATGTTCGGCTCGTCCTCGACGACGAGCAGGCGCGCCTCGGGCGCGGGTGCGGTCTGGGTGTCCACGGTCCCAGTGTCAGGGTGTTTGCTGGGAGTTCGCTGGGAGAGTTGCGCAGGCCGATCACCCGTCCGCGGGGTGGGAGATCGCGGTGGCCTAGCGTGGGCGCCGATGACAGTCCTGCTGCTGGCACCGCTGCTCGGCCTCCTCGTCGGGCTCGTGATGGGCGCACTCGGCGGGGGCGGCGCCGTCGTCGCGGTGCCGGTGCTCGTCTACCTGCTCCACCAGCCGGTGCGTGAGGCGACGACGATCTCGCTCGTCGTCGTCCTCTTCGGCGCCGTGGTCGGGCTGGTCGGCCTGCGCGGCAGCGGCCGGGTCGACTGGAGGACCGGCCTCGTCTTCGGCGGCCTCGGCCTGGGCGGATCGGTGCTCGGGTCGCGGGCGTCGGTGCTGGTCGACCCGCGCGTGCTCCTGGCCGGCTTCGCCGTGCTGCTCGCCGTCGTCGGGGTGCTCACCTGGCTGCACGCGCGGCGACCGGAGGCGTCCGCGGAGGGCGCCGGTGAGGTCTCACTGACCCAGCTCGTGCCGACGGCCTTCGGCGTGGGCGCCCTGACCGGGTTCTTCGGCGTGGGCGGCGGTTTCGTCGCCGTGCCCGCTCTCACCCTCGTCATGCGGCTGCCCGTCGTCGTCGCCACGTCGACGAGCCTCGTCGTCATCGCGGTCAACGCGACGGCCGCGCTGGCGACCCGGGTCCTCGGCGGCGGCGTCGGCGACGTGCCGTGGGACCTCGTCGTCACGTTCGCGCTCGGCACCGGCCTCGGCACCTGGCTCGGCAGCCGGGTGTCCGGGCGTGCCGCCGGGCCGGTGCTGCTGCGTGCCTTCGCGGTCTTCCTCGCCGTGCTCGCCGTCGTCGTCGGCGCCGAGGCGCTACGCGCCTGACAGCCTCCCGGGTCCCGGCGGGCTCAGAGGTCGTCCGCGTCGACGATCCGGTACGCGTACCCCTGCTCCGCGAGGAAGCGCTGGCGATGCGCGGCGAAGTCGGCGTCGACGGTGTCGCGGCTCACGATCGTGTAGAAGTGCGCGGTGCGTCCGTCGCCCTTGGGGCGCAGCACCCGTCCGAGACGCTGCGCCTCCTCCTGCCGCGAGCCGAAGGTGCCGCTGATCTGGATCGCGACGCTCGCCTCGGGCAGGTCGATCGAGAAGTTCGCGACCTTGCTGACGACGAGCGTGCTGATCTCGCCGGTGCGGAACGCGTCGTAGAGCCGCTGGCGCTCCTTGACGGAGGTCTCGCCGGTGATGACGTCGGCGCCGAGCCGCTCGGCCACCTCGTGCAGCTGGTCGAGGTACTGCCCGATCACCAGCGTCGGCTCGCCGACGTGCTTGGCGGCGAGCTTCTCGATGACCCCGAGCTTCGCGTCGGTGCACGACGCGAGGCGGTAGCGCTCGTCGGGCTCGCTGACGGCGTACGCCATCCGCTGGCCCTCGGGGAGGGTCACCCGCACCTCGACGCAGTCCGCGGGAGCGATGTAGCCCTGCGCCTCGATGTCCTTCCACGGCGCGTCGAAGCGCTTCGGGCCGATGAGGCTGAAGACGTCGGCCTCGCGCCCGTCCTCGCGCACGAGCGTGGCCGTGAGCCCGAGCCGGCGGCGCGCCTGCAGGTCGGCCGTCATGCGGAAGATCGGCGCGGGCAGCAGGTGCACCTCGTCGTAGACCACCAGGCCCCAGTCGCGCGCGTCGAGCAGGTCGAGGTGGGCGTACGCGCCCTTCCGCTTCGTCGTCAGCACCTGGTAGGTCGCGATGGTGACGGGGCGGATCTCCTTGCGGGCTCCGGAGTACTCGCCGATCTCGTCCTCCGTCAGGGTGGTGCGGCGCAGCAGCTCGTCCTTCCACTGCCGGGCGCTGACCGTGTTGGTGACGAGGATGAGGGTCGTCGCCTTCGCGGCGGCCATCGCGCCCGCACCCACGAGCGTCTTGCCGGCGCCGCAGGGGAGCACGACGACGCCCGAGCCGCCGTGCCAGAAGCCGTCGACGGCATGCTGCTGGTAGGGCCGCAGGTGCCACCCGTCCTGCTGGAGGTCGATGGGGTGCGCCTCGCCGTCGACGTAGCCGGCGAGGTCCTCGGCCGGCCAGCCCACCTTGAGCAGCTCCTGCTTGAGAGTGCCGCGCTCGCTCGGGTGCACGGTGACGGCGAGGTCGTCGATGCGCTCGCCGGTGAGCGGCTTGATCTTCTTGTGCCGCAGCACCTCCTCGAGCACCGGGCGGTCGGTCGTGCGCAGCACGAGCCGCGTGCCCTCCTCGGAGTCCGCGAAGCCCTCCTTCTCGAGGGTGAGGCGCCCGTATCGGTCCATCGTGTCGGCCACGTCGACGAGCAGGGCGTGCGGGACGGCATACCTGCTGAAGGTCATGAGGGCGTCGACGACCTGCTCGGCGTCGTGCCCGGCGGCGCGGGCGTTCCACAGGCCGAGCGGGGTGATGCGGTAGGTGTGCACGTGCTCAGGAGCGCGCTCGAGCTCGGCGAACGGCGCGATGGCGCGACGGGCCTCCTCGGCGCGCGGGTGCTCGACCTCGAGGAGGAGGGTCTTGTCGCTCTGGACGATCAGGGGTCCGTCATTCATCGTCAGGCTCAACCCAGCTCTCGGTTCGATGTATTCCGCGGTGACCGGTGACCCCCGAACACATCGAACGGGGGTCGAGGGGCGCCGGATGCCGTGGTGACAGTATGGGCGAATGCGATCCCCCCAGGTCGAGGCGGCGACGGGGCTGCCGACGAAGGTGACGATCTACGAGGTCGGTCCGCGCGACGGCCTCCAGAACGAGAAGACCGTCGTGCCGGCCGCGACGAAGGTCGAGTTCATCCGGCGGCTCGAGGCGGCCGGGCTCGGCACCATCGAGACGACCTCGTTCGTGCCGGCGAAGTGGGTGCCGCAGATGGGCGACGCCGAGGAGGTGCTCGGGGCGCTCGGCGAAGACGGCCGCGGCCGCCGCCGGCCCGCTCTCGTGCCGAACGAGCGCGGCCTCGACCGCGCCGAGGAGCTCGGCCTCACGGCCATCGCGATCTTCGGCTCCGCCACCGAGACCTTCGCGCAGAAGAACCTCAACCGGTCCGTCGCCGAGCAGTACGCGATGTTCGAGCCGGTCGTCAAGCGCGCACTCGCCGACGACATGTGGGTGCGCGCCTACGTCTCGATGTGCTTCGGGGACCCGTGGGAGGGACCGGTGCCGGTCGAGCAGGTCGTCGACACCGCAGAGCGGCTCATGGACCTCGGCTGCCACGAGCTGAGCCTCGGCGACACCATCGGCGTCGGCACCACCGGTCACGTGCACCGGCTGCTCGAGGCGCTCGACGCCCGGGGCATCGGCACCGACCGGGTCGCGGTGCACTTCCACGACACCTACGGCCAGGCCCTCGCCAACACCATGGCCGCGCTGCGCGACGGCGTCTCGGTCGTCGACGCGGCAGCCGGGGGCCTGGGCGGCTGCCCGTACGCGAAGTCGGCCACCGGCAACCTCGCCACCGAGGACCTCGTCTGGGCGCTGCACGGCGCCGGCGTCGAGACCGGCGTCGACCTCGACGCCCTCGTCGAGACATCGGTGTGGATGGCCGGTCAGCTCGGTCGGCCGTCACCGAGCAACGTCGTGCGGGCGCTCGCCGGCGCCTGAGCCCGAGCGAGTCACCCGCTCAGCGGGGTGGCTGGTCCTTCACGAGGTGGAGCAGCCAGTCACGGTCGGTGCGGATCAGGGCGTAGCGACGCGCCCCCGAGCCGCCGTGGAGCACGAAGACGATGCGGTGGTCGTCGCGTGACTCCTCCTCCCACCAGCCCGTCTCGGCGACCGTCTTGTGCTCGTCGGCGTAGGTGAGGTGGTCGAGGTCGTGGTCGTCGACCGCAACGGCCAGCCGGTCGTGCCGGCTCGACGTGGGCAGGCCCTTGGGCACCGCCCACGAGCGCAGCACGCCGCCCTCCTCGAGCCGCAGGTCGAAGTGCGGCCGCGGCTTCCGGTGGTCGTGGAGCACGTATGCCGGCCGGTGACCTCCGCCTGTTCCCTTGCCTGCCAAGGCGGCTCAGCTCTCGAGCGTCGCGCCGACGATGCGGTGCACCGAGAAGGACTTCTCGTGGCCGGACTCGTCCGTGGCGCGCACCCGGCCGCCCTCCACCCGCTGCGGGTGGATCAGGTGGCGGCTCGTCGCGCCGTGCCCGTCGGAGTAGCCGATCCACACGCCGTGCCGGTCGGCGACCGCGTCGCGCAGCAGCGAGAGCGTGACGACCGGGTCCATCGCCTGGATGCGGGGACCGGGCCGCGACTCGTCCTCGGCCCGTCTCTGGTCCGCGGTGGCCTCGGCGGCCCGCAGCCCGTCGACGAGGGTCTGCGTGTAGGCGCGATCGACGGGAGAGACCGCGGGGCCCGGGCCCCGGCGGCGTGCGCCGGCGCGGCGCCGCGGTGCCTCGGCGTGCACGACCGTGCCGTCCTGGCCCTCGTGCACCGGCGCGAAACCGCTGTCGCGGAGCAGGTCGACGAGCACCCGCGGGTCGGCCGACGACACGAGCACCGTCGGCGCGAGGCGCCGCAGCCGCAAGGGCGCGAGCTCGCGCGAGGCCAGCATCGTGTCGAGCACCGACTCGTCGTCCGAGCGGACGTATGCCGCCGCGCCGCCGATGCGGGTCTGCCCGTGCCGTCGTGCGACGTCCGACACGAGGTACTCGAGGGGCTGGGGCAGCGGCGTGCGGCTCGAGCGGCGCACGGTCTCGATGAAGTCGGCGGCCGTCCAGCCCGCGTCGAGTGCGCGCCGCACGGACTCTGGGGTGAAGCGGTAGACGGTCGCGCCGCCGCGCGACTCGACGTCGGCGGCGAGCCGCATGAACGACCCGAGGCCACCCACGAGCGGACCGGGTGCGACGGCGGTGAGGTCGGCCTGGACGAGGATGTGGTCGACGGGCGACGGCAGGTGCGGTGACATCGCGGCCGCCGCGCGGTCGAGCAGGGACGGGGCGTCGGGCTCGGTGTCGGCCCCGGCCGGCGCCGCCCCCGTGCCCGGGACGGGTGCCGGGACGAGGACGCGTCCGGCCTGCGAGAGCGCACCGCGACCCGTGACCCCCAGCCACTCGGCCTCGCGGAGCACGGCGTCGACGGCCTCGTCGAGCACCCCGGCGGACCGGTTCGGGCGCCGCCAGGCGAGGCGCTCGCGAAGCGAGTCCGGTGCTGGTGCACGGCCGAGCTCGAGCGAGGCGAGCTCGCGCAGCACCTCGCGGCGGATGCCGCGGATGGCGGGCCACTGCACGTCGGGGCCGAGCGCGTTGACCGGTCCGGTGCCCGTGCTGCGCCGCCCCACGAGGTGCGGCGCGCGCGTCGACGCGAGCCACGCCAGGGCGAGCGTGGCCCACCGGTGGCCGGCCTCGCTCGAGCTCCAGTCGTCGATCTCCGACGTGGGAGCCCACACCGGCACGACCTCGCCGTCGTCGGCGACGAGCCCGGCGGCATACGCGAGCTCGACGACGAAGGCCGTGTGCTCGGGGTCGAGGTCGAGCGCCGTCTGGGCCAGGCGGAGGTCGCGGACCGACAGCCCGCCAGCCCGCAGCACCCGTGGGGGCTCGGCACCCCACGCGGCCGTGAGCTCGTCGAGGTGGGTGAGGCACTCGCTCGCAGCCCCGCCGGCCGCCGCGTCGACGAGCGAGACCGTGCGCGCCTCGACCACCGGTGGGGTGAGCTCCGGGGCGCGGTGCAGCCGGCCGTCGCGCAGCACGAGACCGACCTCGCGCGGCAGGGCGACCCGGTCGGCGGAGACGGGCACGAGCAGGTGGTGCTCAAGCAGCCAGCGGGCGGTGGTGCGGCCGGGGGTCGCGGTGGGCAGCACCCCGAACGCCGGGCCCCACGTCATGCGCTCGAGCATCGCCCGGGCGTCGTCGGGTGCCTCGGCGATGACGGCCGCGACGTGCTCCGGGGACGAGTGCTCGGCCGGCGCCGACGGGCGCAGCTCGCGCATCGGCGCCCCCAGGCCGGCGACGGACGTGCCGAGCACCTCGGGCACCGTGCGCACCACGTGGTGGCCGTCGGCGCCGCGCCAGACGAGCGCCGACCTCCAGAGGTCCTCCACGAGCGAGTCGACCGTCGACTCGTCGTCGGAGCCCAGCAGGCGCAGCAGGTCGGCGCGGTCGGCGGCGTCACCTGCCACGACCAGGGCCTCGAGCACCTGCAGGTGCCCTCGGTCGAGGGCCTCGACGGCTCGCTGGATGCTCGCGCGCGTGCCGGCCCGCGCCGCGAGCGAGGTGAGGTCGGCCGGTGCGGGGCGCGCGAGATCGGGGCGCGCGAGCACGAGGTCGATGAGCTGGGCGTCGCTGCGACCGCGGATGTCGTCGGCGAGGCTGCGGCTCGGGGTGGCCATCCTCCCAACCTAGTGCCCGTTTCGTCGGGCCTCCGCGGCACCGACCCGGGTCGGCCGCTAGCGTTGGGCGCATGAGCGCGCTCTCGCCCGCGTCCGCCGCCGGTGCCGCATCGGCCCAGCCCACCGGGCAGCAGTGGACCATCGGGCACGGTCCGTTCGAGGCGACCGTCGTCGAGGTCGGGGGCGGGCTGCGCACGATGACCCGTGACGGTGTCGACGTCGTGGCCGGGTACGCCGCCGACGAGGCCTGCGCGTCGGGCCGCGGCCAGCAGCTGATGCCCTGGCCGAACCGGATCCGCGACGGCAAGTACACCTTCGGGGGCACCGAGCACCAGCTCTCCATCACCGAGGTGCCGCGCGGCAACGCGAGCCACGGCCTCGTGCGCTGGGCGCTCTGGGAGCTCGTCGAGATCGAGGACGACATGGTCACCGTCGGCTACCGGCTGCACCCGCAGCCGGGCTGGGACCACTTCCTCGACCTGCGCACCACGTACCTGCTCGACGACTCCGGCCTCGTCGTCACGACGGCGGCGCGCAACGTCGGCCCGTCGCCCGCGCCCTTCGGCTACGGCGCCCACCCCTACCTGGCGATCGGCGAGACCCTCCTGCCCGAGGTCGAGCTGACGATCCCGGCCCGCAGCTGGGTGCAGGTCGACGACCGGCTGCTGCCGAGCGCGACCCTCCCGGTCGAGGGGCAGCCGCTCGACTTCCTCCGCCCGCACGCGGTCGGTGACGTGCGCCTCGACACCGCCTACACCGACGTGGTGCGCGACGACGACGGCATGTGGCGGTGCACGGTGGCCGCCGCCGACCGCGCCGCCACCCTGTGGGCCGACGCGGCCTTCCCCTGGCTGCAGGTCTTCACGGCCATCGCCGAGGACCGCAAGGGCGAGGTCGGCATCGCCGTCGAGCCGATGAGCTGCCCCGCCGACGCCTTCAACTCCGGCGCCGGGCTCGTCGTGCTCGAGCCCGGCGAGGAGTGGACCGGCACGTGGGGCATCAGCCCCGCCTGACGGCAGACGGAAGTCCGGCTTGCCCGGAGCCGTTAGGCTTGAAGCGAGCGCAAGGAGCGCCATCGAGTCGTGCCGTCATCCGCGCGACCGACGACATGCAACGAGGTGGACTGTGCCGACTGGCAAGGTCAGGTTCTACAACGCCGACAAGGGCTTCGGGTTCATCACCGACGAGTCCGGTGCCGACGTCTTCCTGCACGCGAACGCCCTACCGGCGGGCGTCACGGTCAAGCCTGGCGTCCGGGTCGAGTTCGGCGTCGTCGACGGCCGCAAGGGTCCGCAGGCGCTCTCCGTGAAGGTGCTCGACCCGGTGCAGTCCGTCGTCGCCAACAAGACGGCGCAGACCCGCAAGACGCCCGAGGAGCTCGTCGTCATCATCGAGGACGTCGTCCAGCTGCTCGACGGCGCGAGCGCCGGCTACCGCGCCGGCCGTCGCCCCGAGCGCAAGCTGGCCTCGAACCTCGCGCGCGCCCTCCGCGGGCTCGCGGACGAGCTGGAGAAGTGACCCCATGACCGTGACCGCCACCGCCTCGACGAAGAAGGACGCCGTGCTGCTCGCGGCGGCCGACCTGGCCCGTGCCGCCCTCGAGGAGGTCGCCGAACCGGGCACCGTCGGCGCCCACCTCGGCATGGACCTGCTCGAGGAGCGCCTCGGCATGCACTGGTTCGAGTGCACGTCGCCGGGCTACCGCGGGTGGCGGTGGGGCGTCAGCGTCGCGCGCGTGCCGCGCGGCAAGGTCGCGACGGTCTGCGAGACGAACCTGCTGCCCGGTCCCGAGGCGGTGCTCGCCCCCGAGTGGCTCCCGTATGCCGACCGGCTGGCTCCCGGCGACCTCGGCGCGGGCGACGTGCTGCCCTTCCGGCCCGACGACCCGAACCTCGAGGCCGGCTTCGAGGCGACCGGCGACGAGGACGTCGACCAGATGGCCTTCTTCGAGCTCGGTCTCGGCCGGCCCCGCGTGCTGTCCGCCGAGGGCCGCGAGGCCGCGGCCACGCGGTGGTACGCCGGCGACAACGGCCCGACGTCCGAGGTCGCGGCCAAGGCCACCGAGCGCTGCACGACCTGCGGCTACTTCCTGCCGATGGCCGGTGCGCTGCGCGCCACGTTCGGCGTGTGCGCCAACGAGTGGAGCCCGTCCGACGGCCGGGTCGTCTCGCTCGACCACGGCTGCGGCGCGCACTCCGAGACCGACGTCGAGCACCCGGAGCCGACGTCGGTCGGCGACCCGATCGTCGACGAGTTCGCCGTCGACCTCGAGCCTGCCGAGGCGGCCGAGCCGGCCCAGACCTCGGACGAGCAGCCCGCCGACAAGGCACAGAGCGACGAGGCCCAGAGCGACGCCGAGCCGGCCGCCGAGGCGGTCCAGGTCGACGAGCCGGGCCAGCACGGCTCCGACGACCCGGTCACCGACTGACCGGGCGGGCCCAGCGGAACCGGTCGCGGCAGCTCAGGCGGCGTCGCGCGCGTTGCCGCGCCCCCGGCGTACGTAGGCCCAGCCGATGCCGCCGAGCGCGAAGCCGGCGACGCACGCCCACGGCCACCAGTCGCGGTCTCCCTCGTGCAGGGCGGGCACGACGAGCGTCACGACGAGGGCGACGACCCACGCGGCCAGTCCGACCTCGATGATGCGCAGCATCGGCACGTGCAGGGGCTCGATCTGCTCGGGTGCTGCCGAGGGGGCCGGGGACGGGTCGGTCACGCCCGCCAGCCTACGGTCTGGCAACGCAGCCGAAACACGGCACCACTAAGGTGTGCGGCATGTCAGCCGATACCACCACTCGTCCGGACACGGCATCCGGGCTCGACCGCTTCTTCAAGATCACCGAGCGCGGCTCCACCGTGGCGCGCGAGGTGCGGGGCGGCATCGTCACCTTCTTCACGATGGTCTACATCGTCGTGCTCAACCCGATCATCCTCTCGGGTGTCGTCGACGGCTCCGGGCACATGATCGGCGGCGTCGACAACCTCGTCGAGAGCAAGCTGCTCGTCGCGGTGGGCACCGCGGTCGTGGCCGGCGTCATGTCGATCGCTATGGGGCTCTTCGCGAACTTCCCGATCGCGCTCGCGGCCGGCCTCGGCATAAACGGCCTCATCACCGGAATGGTGATCACCCACGCGTCGCAGAAGATCACGTACGCCGACCTCATGGGCCTCGTGGTCATCGAGGGCGTCATCATCCTCGTGCTCGTGCTGACCGGCTTCCGCAAGGCCGTCTTCAAGGCGATCCCGCCGCCGCTCAAGGTCGCCATCTCGGTCGGCATCGGCCTGTTCATCGCGTTCATCGGCGTCATCGACGCGGGCTTCGCGCGCCGGCCCACGACCCCCGGGTCGGTGCCGAGCGAGCTCGGTATCGGCGGCAGCCTCACCGGCTGGCCGACGCTCGTCTTCGTCGTGGGCGTCTTCCTCATCGCGATCCTGCTCATCCGCAAGGTCAAGGGCGCGATCCTCATCGGCATCGTCTCGGCGACGGCGCTGGCCATGGTGCTCGAGGCGATCTTCAAGCTCGGTCCGCGCGTCTACGACGACAAGGGTGCGCTCACCAACCCCGACACGTGGGTGCTCACGGTGCCCGCGCTGCCGAGCTCGATCACGAACACGCCCGACCTCGGCATCCTCGGGCAGTTCAGCCTGCTCGGCTCGTTCGAGAAGCTCGGCATCATCACGGCCTCGCTCTTCGTCTTCTCGCTGCTGCTCGCCGACTTCTTCGACACGATGGGCACGGTCGTGGCCATCGGCACCGAGGCAGAGCTGCTCGACGACGAGGGCAACCCGCCGCACACCGACCGGATCCTCGTCGTCGACTCGGTCGCGGCGATCGCGGGTGGCGCGGGTGGCGTCAGCAGCAACACCTCGTACATCGAGTCGGCGTCCGGCGTCGAGGAGGGTGCGCGCACCGGCCTCGCGTCGATCGTCACCGGGGTGCTCTTCCTGCTCGCGACGTTCCTCGCGCCGCTCTTCGCCGTCGTGCCGTCGGAGGCCGCGGCCCCGGCGCTCGTCATCGTCGGCTTCCTGATGATGACCCAGGTGACGAACATCGACTGGCACGACATGGAGGTCGCCCTGCCGGCGTTCCTCACGATCGTGCTCATGCCGTTCACCTACAACATCACGGTGGGCATCGGCGCCGGCTTCATCGCGTGGGTGCTGGTCAAGATCGCGAAGGGGCACGCCCGCCGCATCCACACGCTGCTGTGGGTGGTCTCGGGTCTCTTCGTGCTCTACTTCGCGAAGACCCCGCTCGAGGCGCTCTTCACCTGAGTCGTCCTGCCACTGCTCGACCCGAGCACGTATGCCGTGAAGGCCCCCTCCCGCTCGGGAGGGGGCCTTCGTGCGTCTCACGCCCCCACAACCCTGGACACGCGGGAATGGTTAGCCGAGGTAATGAGTTAGGCTAAGCACCACCAGACAGCACTTCCGAGGACCCGCCCCTTGCGTACCAAGACTCCGATCACCCACCTCTCCAGGGCCGAGCTCGTCTCGCTCTCCAACGACATCCGACTGGCCTGCATGCGCATCTCGCGCCGGGTCCGGTTCGAGTCCGACCGCGAGCTGCCGCCGCACCAGTTCTCGGTGCTCGCGCGCCTCGAGGACACCCCTCGCACCAACAGCGAGCTCGCCGAGATCGAGCAGGTGTCGGCCCCGAGCATGAAGCGCACCACGAGCGCGCTCGTCGAGGCCGGCTACGTCGCGCGCGCCGACGACCCCACCGACGGGCGGCAGGTGATCCTGTCGCTGACCGGCGAGGGCCGCAAGGCGCTGCGCCGCATCCGCCGCCACCGCGACGAGTGGCTGCTCGCGCGCTTCGAGACGCTCACCGACGAAGAGAGGGAGCTGCTCCAGCAAGCCGCGGCCGTCCTCGCGAAGGTGGCCACGAAGTGAGCCCCACCTTCCACTCGCTGTCCATCCCCAACTACCGGGTGTACGCCTCGGGCGCGATCGTCTCCAACGTCGGCACCTGGATGGGCCGGGTCGCCCAGGACTGGCTCGTGCTCACGGTCCTCACCGACCACTCGGCCACGGCGCTGGGTGTCGTCACCGGCCTGCAGTTCCTGCCGTTCCTGCTCCTCGCGCCCTTCGCCGGGATGATCGTCGACCGCTTCCCGAAGCGGCGCGTCCTTTTCCTGACCCAGACCGCGCTGCTCGTCACGGCGCTGCTCCTCGCGGTGCTGACGGCGACCGGAGTCGTCGAGCTCTGGCACGTCTACGCCCTCGCGTTCCTGCAGGGCGTCGCGACGGCGGTCGACAACCCGGCGCGCCAGACGTTCGTGTCCGAGATGGTCGACACCGAGCACCTGCCCAACGCGGTGGCCCTCAACAGCGCCTCGTTCAACCTGGGCCGGCTCATCGGTCCGGCCGCTGCGGGCCTGGTCATCGCAGGGTTCGGCATCGCGCCGGCGCTCTACGCCAACGCCGCGACCTTCGTCTTCGTGCTCGTCGCGCTGCTGCGGCTCGACACGAAGCTGCTCACCCCGTCGCCGAGGGCACGGGGCAAGGGCCAGATCCGTGCGGGGCTGCGCTACGTCAAGGGGCGCCCCGACCTCGTGCTCATCATGGCGCTGGTCTTCGTGCTGGGCACCTTCGGGATGAACTTCCAGGTCACCATGGCGCTGATGGCCACCAAGGTCTTCGACAAGGGGCCGGGGGAGTACGGCCTGCTCGGGTCGATCATGGCGGTCGGCTCGCTCACCGCCGCGCTGCTCTCCGCCCGTCGGGCCCGCCCCCGCCTGCGTGTCCTGCTCGCCGCTCTGGTCGGCTTCACCATCTCGACCGCGCTGCTGTCGACGGCCGCCAACTACGTCCTGTTCGCGGTCTTCCTCGTGCCGACCGGCCTGTCGGCCCTCACCGCCCTGACCACGGCCAACGCCATGGTGCAGGTGAGCGTCGACCCGGTGATGCGCGGTCGCGTCATGGCGCTCTACATGGCGATCTTCATGGGTGGCACGCCCTTCGGTGCGCCGATGATCGGCTGGATCGGCGACGCCTGGGGCCCGCGCTGGACCATCGCGATCGGCACCATCGCCGTCGGCCTCAGCCTGGTGGCGGTGGCCCTGTGGTTCGCGCGTCGGCAGAATGTCGCGGTGACCATCCAGACCCAGCGGCACCCCCGCCTGCGCATCCAGCTCGCCTCGGCGGTGCCGACGTCCCCCGAGGTGACGAAGTGAACTTCAAGTTCCGCCACCGCGCCACGCTCGCGGCGCTCGTCCTCTTCATCGCGATCGCGGTCGTCGCCGCCTTCGTCAAGCGCTGACCACCGCGGCCGGACGCATCGACCGCGTACGTCCCCGCGCGTCTCCACGCCGACGCCACAGGAGCGGCCGCCCGTCATGGGCGACCGCTCCTGCCTCGTGGCGCGAACCCGGCCGGGGGTGGGGGAGTCAGCCGAGCAGGCCACCGGAGGGGCAGGTGACGACCTTGTTGTCGAGCACGCACACGAGCGTGCCGTTGGTGCCCTTGAGCGGGTCGAGCACCCGGACGAGGTCCTTGGGATCGCCGGGCAGCAGTGGCAGGTGGGGCAGCGCCAGCAGCCGCACGATCTCGGCGGGCAGCGTCGCGCTGGGCAGCTTCACCGTCGGCTTGGGCACGGTCACCGAGGGCAGCGGCACACCGGGCACCGTCGGCAGGGGGAGCGGCACACCGGGCGCCGGCTTGTTGGGCGCGGGTGCCGGCTTGGGCGCCGGCGTCGGGGCCGGCTTGGGCGCCGGCTTCGTCGACGACGGCTTGCCCGACGGTGACGGCTTCGCCGAGGCGCTCGGTGTGGGGCGGGCGCTCGGCGAAGCCGTCGAACGGGGAGCCGGCGAACCGGCATACGCGAAGCCCGAGCCCTCGGGGGTGGCCGACCCGGTGCCGGAGGCGGGGCGGGCGGCGGGCAGGGCGTTCATGGGCACGACGGTGACGCCGCGGCGGTAGGCGTCGGCGATCGACAGCACCGTGCGGACGTACGAGTCGGAGTGGTTGTAGCGCATCACGGCCTGGTAGGCGGCGCCGGGCGTGCGCAGGTCGGTGCCGCCGGAGCACAGCAGCACCCCGGCGCCGGTGACGGCATCGGTGAGGCTCTGCGGGTTGGCGACCCCGTCGCCGTCACCGTCGCGGCCGGCCATCTGCCACGACGTGGGGATGAACTGCATGGGGCCGACGGCGCGGTCGAAGGTCGTGTCGCGGTCGAGGGCGCCGCCGTCGGTGTCGGTGATGCGGGCGGTGCCGCGCGAGCCGTCGAGCGGGATGCCGATGATGCCGGGGCGGGCGATGCCGCTCGCGTCGAGCACGTTGCCGCCGAAGCGGGCGTGGTTGCTCTCGACGCGGCCGATGGCGCCGAGCAGCGCCCAGTCGATGCCACAGCCGGGCTTGATGCCGCTGAGCACGCCGGCGGCGCGCTGGTAGGCGGCGACGGCCACGGACGGGATGCCGTTCGCGTCGAGCCGCACGGGGGCGAAGGAGCCGATCGCGGTGATCGCGGCGCGGGCCTCGGAGGGCACGTCGACGCGGGCGTAGTCCTGGGTGAAGGTCTGGTAGATCGGGGGCAGCTGCATCGGCGCGGGGGCGGGGCCCGCCTGCGGGTACGTCGGGCTGCCCTGGGTGATGGCCGTGTCGGGCACGGTGATCGACGTGGGCGCAGTGGTCTGGTCGGAGCCGCGGGTGGCGGCGAAGGCGATGCCGGCCGTGGCCAGGGCGATGACCGGCACGGCGGCAGCGACCCTGCGCGCGGTGGTGCCGGCGCGGACGATGCGGACCATGGTGACTCCTCGTTGACTGCCGCCCCCATTGGCGGTCTGGGCTGGTCAACGAGCCATACCCGCGAAAGTCACGCGAGGTGAGCAAGCCGCCTGTCGCCGGCGACCGTCGAGAAAGCGATCCGTCCCCCGGGGCTCGAAGACGGGCTTCGCGCGAGGGGGGACGGATCGCTGTGTCGATCGGGTGGGGCTCCTTGGTCAGCCGAGGCGGGCCACCACGTGGTCGATGGCTCTCGTCAGCTGCGTGACGTCCTCGGGGTCGACGGCCGGGAACATCGCGACGCGCAGCTGGTTGCGGCCGAGCTTGCGGTAGGGCTCGACGTCGACGATGCCGTTGGCCCGCAGCGTGCTGGCCACTGTCGCTGCGTCGATCGCGTCGTCCAGGTCGACCGTGCCGACGACGTGCGAGCGGGCGGCGGGATCGGCGACGTACGGCGTCGTGTAGTCGGTCTCCTCGGCCCACGTGTAGAGGCGTGTGGACGAGTCCTTGGTGCGGCCGGTCGTGAAGGCGAGCCCGCCGTTGCCGTTCATCCAGTCGAGCTGGCTCTTCATCAGCGCGAGCGTCGAGAGGGCCGGGGTGTTGTACGTCTGGTTCTTCAGCGAGTTGTCGATCGCCGTCGGCAGGCTGAAGAAGTCGGGCACCCAGCGGCCGCTCGCGGCGATCTCGTCCACCCGGGCGAGCGCCGCCGGGGAGAAGGCGGCGAACCACAGGCCGCCGTCGGAGGCGAAGCACTTCTGCGGGGCGAAGTAGTAGACGTCGGCCTGCGTGATGTCGACGGGCAGGCCGCCGGCGCCCGACGTCGCGTCGATGAGCACGATCGCGTCCTCGTCGGCGCCCTCGACCCGCTCGACCGGGGCCATGACGCCGGTGGAGGTCTCGTTGTGGGGCCACGCGTAGACGTCGACGCCGGCCTCGGCGTGCGGGGCGGCGAGGGTGCCGGGGTCGGCCTTGACGATCGTCGGCTCGCCGAGGAAGGGCGCGGCCGTCGTCACGGCCCCGAACTTGCTGGAGAACTCACCGAACGCGAGGTGCTGGGCGCGGTCGCGGACGAGGCCGAAGGCGGCGATGTCCCAGAACGCCGTGGAGCCGCCGTTGCCGAGCACGATCTCGTAGCCGTCGGGCAGCGAGAAGAGGTCGCGCAGACCCTGGCGCACCTCGCCTACCAGGTTCTTGACCGGTGCCTGGCGGTGCGAGGTGCCGAGGACCGTGCGTCCGAGGGAGGTGAGGTAGTCGACCTGCTCGGGGCGGACCTTGCTGGGTCCGGAGCCGAACCGTCCGTCTGCCGGCAGCAGCTCGGCCGGGATGGTGATGGGCTGGGTCACGGCTGGTGCTTCGGTCACGAGTCCCTATTCAACCCCACCTGCCCACTTCGTGGACACCGTCTCTCGCTGCGTGGACGCGCGTACGGTGTCGTTCGAGTGCACCCGCGCGCCGACGGTGCGGGCTCGCGCCACAGGTGGTCGGTGCACCAGCCACCTCTGGCGCAGGCGTCCACCGCTGACGTGGGCACGCACCGTTGTCCACAGGGTGTCTGCGGGCGCGGGCGTCGACGGGCCACGATGGGCCGGTGGATCTCGAGCAGCTCGCCCGTGGCGACGTCGTCAGCACCGCCCAGCTGGGCGCCGCTGGCCATCCCGACAAGGCGATCGCTGCCGCCGTGCGTGCGGGCGCGCTCGTCCCGCTACTCCGAGGTTGGTATGCCGTCCGGCCGGCACGCGACGCCCGTGACCTCCACTGGCTGCGCACGGTCGCGGCTCGGCGACGCTTCGGGGGCCGCGCCCTCATCAGCCACCAGTCGCTGCTCGTCGCGCAGGGCCTTCCCGACTACCGCCTCGACCTCGCGACGGTGCACCTCACCCGCCGGGGTCCGGGCCAGACCCGCAACAGCCCTGGCGTGAAGGTCCACCGGCCGTTTCGCGACCTGCCGCCCGAGCTCGTCCTGACCTCCCCCGGTCGGGTGCCGACGGCGATCGGGGTCGTCCAGGCCGGACTCGAAGGAGTGCCGTTCAGTGCGCTCGTCGCTGCCGACGCGGCGCTCCACCGCGAGCTGGTGACACCTGCCGAGCTGGAGGCAGCGTGCCTCCTGCACGCCCGCTGTCGGGGCATCGGCCCGGTGCGCTCGATCCTGCGCGAGGCCGATGCCCGCATCGAGTCGCCGGGCGAGAGCGTCATCGGGCACCGCCTGCGAGCGCTCGGCCACTCCCTCGAGCCTCAGTTCGAGGTCGACACCGACGTCGGCACGAGGTACGCCGACTTCCGTGTCAGGGGCGCCCGTGTCCTCGTGGAGTTCGACGGCGCCCGGAAGTACGACGACGGCAGGTCGCCGACCGGGAGGAGCAGCGCTTCGTTCCTCGAGAAGCGGCGCGAGGACGCGATGCGCCGCAAGGGCTGGTTCTTCGCCCGCTTCGTGTGGAGCGAGCTCGACGACCTCCAGCTGATCCGCGCACGCGTCGACCAGGCGATCCGCGACTCGCAACGGTGGGCCGCCTGAGCCGGACCCTCACGACTGGCCGCTCGCTCCAGAGGTGGACGCTCACTCCAGGTGTGGGCGGTGCACCAACCACTCCTGGCGGAAGAGCGCATCCCTGCCGGGAAAGCGCACCTGCGCTGGGACGAGGGGGCTCGCGCTCAGTGGGCGATGTCGGCCGTCCACCCCGCGACGTCCTCGGGCTTGCGCGGACCCTCGCCGATGTAGCGCGACGACGGCCGGATGAGGCGCCCCGTCTGCTTCTGCTCGAGGATGTGCGCCGACCACCCGGCGGTGCGCGCGCAGGTGAACATCGGCGTGAACATCGACGCCGGCACCTGTGCGAAGTCGAGAATGACGGCGGCCCAGAACTCGACGTTGGTGGCGAGCACCCGGTCGGGTCGGCGGGCGTGCAGCTCGTCGAGCGCGGCCTTCTCGAGGGCGGCGGCGGCCTCGTAGCGCGGGGCGCCGAGGCGCTCGCAGGCGGCCCGGAGCACACGCGCGCGAGGGTCCTCGGCGCGGTAGACGCGGTGGCCGAAGCCCATCAGGCGCTCGCCCTTGTCGAGGACTCCCTTGACGTAGGCGGTGGCATCGCCCTGCTGCTCGACGCCGTCGAGCATGTGCAGCACGCGAGAGGGCGCCCCGCCGTGGAGGGGTCCGCTCATCGCGCCGACGGCGCCCGAGAGCGCGGCCGCGACGTCGGCACCGGTCGAGGTGATGACGCGGGCAGTGAACGTCGAGGCGTTCATGCCGTGCTCGGCGGCGGAGACCCAGTACGCGTCGACGGCCTCGACGTGCTTGGGGTCGGGCTCGCCGCGCCACCGGATCATGAAGCGCTCGGTGATGGTGGAGGCCTTGTCGACCTCGCGCTGCGGCACCATCGGCTTGTCGAGGCCGCGGGCCGACTGACCGACGAACGACAGGGCCATGACGGCGGCCCGGGCGAGGTTGTCGCGCACCTCCTCGGCGTCGATGTCGAGGGTCGGCTTGAAACCCCACACCGGCGCGAGCATCGCGAGGGCCGACTGGACGTCGACGCGTACGTCGCCGGTGTGCAGGGGGAGCGGGTAGGGCTCGGCGGGAGGGAGGCCGGGGTCGAACTCGTTGTCGACGAGCAGCCCCCAGACGTGGCCGAAGTCGACGTGGCCGACGAGGTCGTTGATGTCGACGCCGCGGTAGCGCAGCGCCCCACCCTCCTTGTCCGGCTCGGCGATCGTCGACTCGAAGGCGATGACGCCCTCGAGTCCTGGCTTGAAGTCGGGGTCGGGCGTGCTGTCTGCCATGTGCGTCCTTGCTGTGCAGGCGGTACCACCGCGGTGTGGAGGCCAGCAGCTGTCGACCATCGGGCTGGGAGTGGGTCGTGGCTGCGAGACTCACCGTATGCCGTCAGCCGCCGACCAGACCGTGTTTCGTGACGCCGTGTTCGCCACGCGAGACCCCCACCAGGACGCCGTCCGCTTCGAGGGCACCGACTTCACGGGCGCGCACGCCGAGGGCGCGTCGTTCCTCGAGTGCTCGCTCGTGGGCGCGACCCTCGACGGGGCCCACCTCGCCGGTTCGCGCTGGTCGGAGTGCGAGTGGCGGCGCGTCCAGGGGGTCGGGGTGACGCTCGTCGAGGCGAGCCTGGTGGAGACGACGATCGAGGGCTGTCGGCTCGCGGCCGTCTCGGCATGGGGCTCGACGTGGCGCGACGTCACGGTGGTCGGCGGCAAGGTCGACTTCCTCAACCTGCGCGGCGCGCGGCTCAAGGACGTCGCCTTCGTCGACTGCGTCGTCGTCGAGCTCGACCTGCAGGAGGCCGTGGTCGACGGGCTGACGTTCGAGGGCTGCACCCTCCAGCAGCCGTCGTTCGGCCGCGGCACGTATGCCGGACTCGACCTCTCGGGGGCGACGCTGAGGTCGCCGGTGGGGCTGGCCGGTCTCAAGGGGGCGACGTTGAGCCGGCCGCAGGTCATCGATCTCGCCGACGCCCTCGCTGCCGAGCTCGGGATCGTCGTCACCGACTGAGGCCCGCACTGCCCGAACGGGAGAAGGTCAGTTGATCTGGTTGGGCTTGCCGCGACGCAGGGCGGTGGCGGCGGCGTCCTTCGCGCGCGCGGTGGGCCTGACCTTGTCCTGGGGCCGGATGCGCTTGGTGAGGTCGGCGCGCTCGACGAGGGTCGCGAGCAGCAGGTCGGTCGCGGGGTGGACCGCGACGGGCTCGTCGCCGCTGAAGACGACCCAGTGCGCGGCGTCGCCCTTGTAGACCTTCAGGATGCTGCCGTCGGTGAGCGACCGCGCGTGGTCCATCGCCTGGCGGCGGGCCCGCTCGCTCGAGATGGCCTTGTTGGCGGCCTCCTTCGCAGGCTCGCGAAGCGCCTGGCTGGCCACCCAGATCTGCGGGCCGTACTTGATCCCGAGCTTCACGGTCTGCGTGACGAGCTTTCCCTTGCCTGCCATCGTGTGACTCCTCACCCGCCCCGGCCGCGCCGGGGCTTTCGCTGGGACCGCACGCGCCGTGGGCCTGACGCTCGTGCGGGCCTTCGTGCCGCCAACCCTAGTCTGGGCTCATGGACACCCACCCCGTGGCGTCGGCCGACGAGCCGGATCGCAAGCCCACGAGCGTCGCCCACGCCGTGCGCCGCCTCGACTACACCGGTGACGGGCTCGTCGAGACCGACGTGGCCGAGTCGCCCTACCTCCAGGCCCGCGCGTGGGTCGACGCGGCCCTGGCTGCCGCCGAGGAGCGCGCGGACGTGCCGGAGCCGTCGGCGCTGTCGGTGGCGACGGTCGACGCGTCCGGGGCCCCCGACGTGCGTACCGTGCTCATGCGCTTCTTCGACGAGCGCGGACCCGGCTTCGTCACCAACCTCGGCTCGACGAAGAGCCAGCAGCTGCAAGGCGACCCGCGGGTCGCTGCCAGCCTGACGTGGCCCTCCCTCTACCGGGCGATCCGGTTCCGTGGCACGGCCGAGCCGCTCGACCGCGACGAGGTCGAGCGGTACTTCGAGTCGCGCCCCTACGGCTCGCGGCTCTCGGCGTGGGCCTCGGACCAGTCCCGCCCCGCCGCCGACCGGGCCGAGCTCGAGCGCCGTTGGCAGGAGGTGCTGGAGCGGTTCCCCGACACCGGCAGCGACGACGACGTGCCGGTGCCCGACTTCTGGGGCGGCTGGCGCATCGTCTGCGACGAGGTGGAGTTCTGGGCGGGCCGGAGCAACCGCCTGCACGACCGCATCGTCTTCCGACGCACCGGCGCCGGGGACCTCGCGGACCCGGCGGCGTGGACGCGCGTGCGCCTGCAGCCCTGACCCCCACCTCACGTACCGGAAGAAGCGGGGGTGGAACGGACACGGAACAGGGCAGCCCGACGAGTCGGACTGCCCTGCTTCATCCCTGGGTGTGGGTGGGGACGCGGCTATCGCGTGGCCACCTCACACGTTCCGGAAGAAATCACTTCTCGGATCACCTCCCTTCGGTTCGACTCCTCGAACCTACGTCGGGATGAATCGGGCGGCAAGACCTTTTACACGGGGTCGGTGGGCAGCTCGTCGTCACTCGCCGTCGCCTCAGGCGACGAGCCGGTGCCGGCCCCGGACGTGCCGTCGCGACGCCCGCCGTCCCCCGGTCCGGGGTGCCCCTCACCCGGCGACGTGCGGTCGGCGCGCCCTGCCCGGGTGATCCGGCCGAAGCCGACGACCATGGCGACGACGGCCACGACGACCAGCGCGACCACGAGCATGGGCCCCCACGCGTCCTCGGGGGGCGCTGCCGCGTCGAACGGGACGACCAGCGTCACGTGCCGACCTCGGGCTCGGGCGCCACGGCGACCGCGGCCGTCTCGGGGGTCGGGCCGAGCGACCCCGTGCCACCCGGCGACAGGACGGGAACCGGTCGCGGGCCCGGCGCACCCGGCTCGGCATCGGCCGGTGGGGTAGTCGGCAGCGCTGACAGGCTGCGTGCCCCGACGAGCATCGCCAGCAGCACCGGCAGCTCGAGGTACGCGTGGTAGCTCGCCAGGGCGGCATAGAGCGCCTTGCCCTGCGCGAAGTCGATGCCGAAGAGCACGGCGAACACCGCCGCCGCGAGGAACCCCACGGCCCACAGCCGGGGGCCGGTCACCCATGGGACCCGCGCCTCGAAGGACGCCGAGGCGTCGGGTGCGACGCGCGGCATGAGGGCGACCCACACGACGTAGTGCATCGTCTGCATGAAGGCGAAGACGGTGAGGAAGCGCGTCCCGAGCAGGGTCGCTGCGGCGCCGGGCGGCGCGCTCGCGGCGAGCACCGTCTGGCCGTCGCCGACGACGCTGCGCACGATGCCGGGGTCGGTCGTGAGCGTGCCGTCGAGGAGCCCGAGCAGGACGACGGCGGGGATGGCGACCACCCAGAGCAGCTGCGCGGCGCGGAAGGCGTGACGGCCGCGCGGCGAGGCGATGCGGCGCGACCACTCCCAGAGGAAGAAGAGCGGCACGACGTTGTGCAGGTGCGTGAGCACGACGAAGTGGTACGCCGGGAAGGTCGAGGACACCACCGCCGCGGCGGCGACGACCGCCCAGGCGACGCGGCGGCGGCGACCCTCGAGGCCGTAGCGCGCGGCCACGGCGATGACTGCGTAGCCGAGGAGGATCTCGGCCAGCTGCGCCGGCCGACCCACGACGCCGGCGAGCAGGCGGCAGACGACGATCGCCGTGACGAGGGCAACGAGCAGGTCGAGGAACGGGCGCCCGAACAGGCCCGAGAAGCGGCCGGCCACGTAGCGGATCTCGAGCAGGTTGTGCAGGATGCCGAAGAGGATCAGGCCGATGACGGCCGTCGCGACCGGTGCCCCGAGCGCCAGCGCCAGCGCTGCGGCGACGGCCCCGAGCACGAGGAGCGTCACGGTGCGCCAACCCTGCGTCCCCGGTGCCGCGTCGGTCGCGCGGGTCACGCTGGTCACGCCGTGACCGCCCGCGCGTGGGTGGCGTTCGCCCTGACCGTCGTGGTCGAGACGCCCGTGCTGGTCGCGTTCGCGCGCCTGGCTGGGTGGTCGTCCTGGCGCCGCGCCGTCGCCGCGGCCGTCGGGGTCAACGTGCTGACGCAGCCGCTCCTGTATGCCGTCTCGACCCGGTTCACCTCGCCGCTGCAGCTCGTCGCCGCCGAGGTCGTCGTGGTCGTCGTGGAGGCCGCGGTGCTCGTGTGGTGGTGGCGGGTGCGGGGCCGGGAGGGCGTCACGACGCTGGCACTCGCGGTCGTCGCCGCCAACGCCCTGTCCACCGCCGCGGGACTGCTGGTCCCCTGACTCCCGGTCACGCGCCAATCGTTCCGTCGCCCGGACGAGCGGGCCACCCGAGTAACCCGATCGTTAGGGTCCTGTGGCGTGACCGAGATTCGGGGCCGCGGCGGCGAGGGTGCCGGCGGGCGGAAGCGGGAGCGCGAGGGCGAGGGCGAGCCGGTCGTCAGCCTCCGCGCGATCGCGCTGTCGGCGTACGGCCCCACCCTGCTCGGCTCGACCGGGGCCGGCGCGGTCTCGCCGATCGTGGCGGTGTCGGCCCGCGAGCTCGGCGCCTCGATCGGCGTCGCGGCCCTGCTCGTCGCGATGCTGGGCGTCGGGCAGCTGCTCGGCGACCTGCCGTCCGGGGCCCTCGCCGCCCGCATCGGGGAACGCCGGGCCCTGCTGGCCGCGGCGGTCGTCGAGGCCGTCGGCATGCTGGTCTCGGCGCTCGCGGGCGGGCTGGTCATGCTCTTCGCAGGGGTGGTCGTCATCGGCCTCGCCGGGTCGCTCTTCGGGCTCGCCCGGCAGGCCTACCTCACCGAGGCAGTGCCGGTCGCGATGCGCGCCCGGGCGCTCTCGACGCTGGGAGGCGTCCACCGCATCGGCTACTTCGTCGGCCCGTTCCTCGGCTCCGTCGTGATCTCGCGCTGGGGCATCGAGTCCGCGTACGCCGTCGGCGGGGTCGCGAGCCTCGCGGCCTTCGTGCTCGTGCTCGTGGCGCCGGACATCACCGGGTCGGCGCACCGGGTGGCCACGGCCGGCGTCCCGCGGAGCGTCATGTCGGTGCTGGCCCAGCACCGCCACGTGCTGCTGACGCTCGGCACGGGGGCGATGTGTGTGGCCGGTGCGCGGGCCATCCGCGAGGCGCTCGTGCCGCTGTGGGCCGAGTCGGTCGGCTTCTCACCGGCGCAGACCTCGCTCGTCTTCGGCGTCGCCGGCGCCATCGACATGGCGCTCTTCTACCCGTCCGGCTGGCTCATGGACCGCTACGGCCGGGTCGCGGCGGCCGTGCCGAGCATGCTCGTGCTCGGGCTGGGGATGGCCCTGCTGCCGCTCGCCACGAGCCTCGTCGCGGTGACCGCCGCCGCCACGGTGCTCGGGGTCGGCAACGGGCTCGGGGCGGGCCTCATCATGACGTTGGGCGCGGACGCGTCCCCGGCCGACGGGCGGGCGCAGTTCCTCGGGGGCTGGCGACTCTGCGCCGACCTGGGAAGGGCTGCGGGGCCCCTGGCGTTGTCAGGGCTGAGCGCCGTCATGTCACTCGGCGCCTCGGCCGTCGTGCTCGGCGTGGGCGCGGTGGTCGGCGCGGGATGGCTGCGCATCTGGGTGCCCCGGCACGACCCCACCAGGGCCTCCAGGGCAGGGGCGGGGACGGGCGCCGCGACGGGTGGTCACTGACCGTCCGAGAACTCTGAGAGGGTATGACCGTGACGGACCTGATCGACACCACCGAGATGTACCTCCGGACGATCTACGAGCTCGAGGAAGAGGGCATCGTGCCCCTGCGCGCTCGTATCGCCGAGCGTCTCGGCCACTCGGGCCCGACGGTGTCGCAGACCGTGGCCCGGATGGAGCGTGACGGGCTCGTCGCCGTCTCCGGTGACCGTCACCTCGAGCTGTCCGACCACGGCCGCCTGCTCGCGACCCGCGTCATGCGCAAGCACCGCCTGGCCGAGCGCCTCCTCGTCGACGTCATTGGCCTCGAGTGGGAGTACGCACACGACGAGGCGTGCCGCTGGGAGCACGTCATGTCCGAGAAGGTCGAGCGCAAGATCCTCGGCCTCATCGGCGGTGGCCTCGAGTCGCCCTACGGCAACCCCATCCCCGGCCTCGACGAGCTCGGCATGCACCAGGACGAGGACTTCCTCACCGGCCTCATCCCGCTCACGACAGCCGTGCGCGACAGCGCCGCGAGCGTGACGATCCGCCGCATCGGCGAGCCGGTCCAGGTCGACCCCGAGGCCCTCGGCCTGCTGACGAGCGCCGGCGTCGTGCCCGGAGCGCGCGTCGACGTCACGCGCGACGGGTCCCGGGTCGTCGTCGTCCGCGACGGCGGCGAGCCCTCGACGGGCGTCTCCCTGCCCGACGACGTCGCCGTCCACGTCTACTGCCAGACGGCCTGACCCCCCGCCTCGCCCGCCTCGCCTCGAGGCGTCACCACGCGGCCTGACCACCGGCCTACGTCAAGGTCTGCCCCGATCGGCCGGGGCGTTTTGGCACACCCTGCCACGGGTTGTCCGCGTCGTGTCCGAGTCGCGGGACGCTTCCGAAATTGGTGCTGACCCGGAGGTGACAACTCGGGGCGGGTTGGGTAGTTTGGCCGCACTTGCTCTCCCCGTCGAGCAGGTGCCCCGGGTCGGACCGCCTAGTCCTGCCATCGACCTGTGGCCAGTGACGAACCGCATGGCAGGAGCGGGGGAACCACTTTCTCCGGGCGTCGAGAGACGTCCTTGGGGTGAAGCCCTCCGTGGACCGCAACGGTCCGAGTGAAGGCCGGGCGAGTACCTCCAGCCCGAACCCGACAGCTCACCTCGTAGGCGTCGAGAGGTCAAACGTGGCTCAGAACGTTCCCGGGCGCCACCGCGCCCCCGGTCGATTCAACGCGATCTCGGAGCTCAAGACGATCGCGAAGGAGTCGGCCCAGCCGGCCGTCAAGGGCGCCGCGATCGTTGCCGCCTCGGGTGGCCTCGTCGCCTCGTTCGCCGGCACGGCGAACGCCGCTGACGGTGTCAGCGCCGCTGCCGGCCCGGCGGTCGTCGGGCCCCAGGTGGGCTCGCTCAAGGCCGCGAACGCCCTGTCGGCCATCGGCTACGGCAAGCCGGCGCTCAAGACCAAGCCCCTCGTCATCGAGGACATCAAGGTCAAGCGCGAGCGCGCCGAGGCTGCCGCCGACAAGGCCGCCGCCGAGCGTCGTGCCGCCGCGGCCGAGCGCGCCTCGCGCTCCACCGCCCGCGTCGCGCTCAACGACGCGAAGATCCCCAGCGCCTCCGGCATCGTCGGCATCGCGCAGTCCTTCTTCGGCGTCCCCTACGTCTACGGCGGCTCGTCGCCCTCGGGCTTCGACTGCTCGGGCCTGACCTCCTACGTCTACCGCCAGGCCGGCATCTCGATCCCGCGCACGGCCTCCGCGCAGCAGGCCGCCGCGACCCGCGTCAGCGACCCCCAGCCGGGCGACCTCGTCTTCTTCGGCTCGCCGGCGTACCACGTGGGCATCTACGTCAGCCCGGGCCGCATGATCGACGCCCAGCGCCCCGGCACCGTCATCGGCAACCACTCGATCTGGACGCGGCCCTCGGGCTACGGCCGCTTCTGAGCCTCGCACGACCTCTCGTGCCGTTGTGCCCTCGCCGACTCCGGCGGGGGCACAACGCGTTTCGGGCCCGTCACCGGCTCCGTGGTTGACTGAGTCGATGACCGACCAGTCTGCTGCCGAGTCCACGACCCTCATCGAGCTCGACCTCTGGAGCGACCTGGTCTGCCCTTGGTCGTGGGTGGCCAAGCGACGGGTCGAGGCGGCCGTCGCGGCCTTCGAGCGACCGCACGACGTCACCGTGCGGCTGCGCTCCTTCGAGCTCGACCCGGACGTCCCGCGGGGCGGCGGTGTTCCCGTGAGCGAGCACGTGGCGCTGCGGCACGGCGGCGACGCGGAGGCAGGGCGGCTCATGAACGCCCGGGCCAGCGAGGTCGCCGAGGCCGACGACCTCTACTTCGACTGGGACCGCGCCGTGCGGGCCAACAGCTTCGACGCGCACCGGCTGTGCGCGCTGGCCGGCGAGATGGGCGGCCCGGCCCTGCGGTCCGCGGCCGTCGAGCGCTTCCAGTCCGCGCACTTCAGCGAGGGCCTGCCGATCGACGACCACGAGGTGCTCCAGCGGCTGTCGGCCGAGTGCGGCCTCGACGAGCGGCGCGTCTCGGCCGTCCTCGCGTCCGACGCGTACGCCGACCAGGTGCGGGCCGACGAGGAGAAGGCACGCTCGATGGGCGTGACGTCGACGCCCTTCGTCGTCGCCAACGCGTATGCCGCCGTGTCGGGTGCGCGTCCCGTCGACGACTACCTCGCCCTCCTCCGTGGAGTGGCGACCCAGACAGTCTGAGCTGCGGCCAAAAGCCGCGAATCGCCCATAGCGCAACGCGATTCGTCCACCTGCTGGCATGTCGCGCCCTGACGGGCGACAGCGCAGGTGGTCGGGGTGGAGGATGCCCACAGGTGCGTGGCCGTGACGACGGCTCGGTGAGTCCGGGCTCGGGACGGGAGAGCGTGGAGCGCGTGGGCGACGAGCACGACGAGGTGGACGAGGCGGTGCTCGCCGCCTGGCGGTCGCTGCCGAGCGAGCACCGTTTGGTGCTCTGGCAGCTCGTGGTGCACGACGAGGGCCTCGGCCGGCCCGCTCCGCCGCGCCGGCCGTCGCGCCGGGGCGTCGCCGCGCCGGCCGAGCGTGCCCGCGACCGGTTGCGGCTCGGGTTGCTCTCCGAGCTCGTCGCGAGAGCGGAAGGCCCCGAGTGCGCCGCCGCCCGTCGCGCCCTCGCAGGTCACCTGCGTCACCTGCCGTCCGGGCCGGGTACGCCGGAGGCGGAGCAGCACCTCGAGGTGTGCGAGCGGTGTCGCACCGCCGTGGCGCTCCTGGACGACGTGGACGGTGCGATCAGGTCGCGCGTTGCACCGGCGCTGCTGCCCGGCGCCTTCACCACGGCCGTGGTCGAGGACGGGGCTCCTCCGGCCTCGGCCGCCACCGTCGACTCGGCGCCGTCGACGCCTCCGGCGGCGCGGGTGCTCTCCATGCCGGGCCGACCGGCCGCGTTGCTCACCGCTGCCGGGGCACTCGTGCTGGCTGCCGTGATGCTCCGGCTCGCGTGGGCCCCCGGCGGCGGACTCACGGCGGAGGCGCCCTCGCCTCGGCCGCCGTCCGTCGCGACCCTCTCGGTGGACGCGTCGCCCGACTCGGACCGCGCGGCCGCCGCGGCGTCCGGACCCCGGCCGGTCATCGGTGTGGCCGTGGCGGAGTCGGTCTCTGGTCGCCGTGGGACGGTGTCCCTTCCCGCAGGTGGTTCGCGGCCCGACGGGCCGGCCGGCCTCCGCGCTGCTTTCGCCCAGCGCCGTGGGGCGTCCGGCGTCGGCGGCGGGGCGACAGTCGGGCTGCGTACGCGTCCCTCAGCGGTCACCTCGCCGCCCTTTGTCGCGTCACCCGTGGCCTCGGCACCGGTTGCCTCAGCTCCTGGAGCGTCGGCCACCGCGCCTGCGACGGCGTCGACCACCCCACCCGCAGCGACCACGACGGCGCCGCCTCCCGGGCCGGTCGTGCCGCCAGAGGGCACCGTCACCACCCTGGTCTTCGTGCCCGCGGACCAGGGGACGTTCGTCGCGACGCTGGCGGTGAGCCAGGGCTGGCTGCTCACCTCGGTGGTGGACGTGCGCGGCACCCAGGCGGTCGAGCACGTGGCGACCCCGTCCACCGAGGTCGTCGACCGGATGCACGCGGGTCGGGTGATTGTCGAGGTCACGAAGGCGGCCGGCTCGGCCGGGGCAGGGCTGCTGTCGGTGTCGTTCGTGGGCCCGTCGGGCTCGGTGCTGCCCGGTTCGGGCACCTACGCGTTGCGTTGACGCGGGGCATCGTCCTCATCGTCGGCGTCTTCGTCGGCGTCCACCTCGGCGTCCTCAGGACCTCGCGCTCCGTCGACCTCGCCCGCCCCTGACGGCGCGGCGGCGTCGGAGGAGGGGATGGCGGCATACGGCCGGGGAGAGCTGGGGGTCCCCGGCGCACCCGCTGGGGCGACCTCGTCGACGGGGATCACCTGGCTGAGGCGCGTCAGCTCGACGACGGCGCGGATGGGGGAGGCCTGCGGCACGACGAGGCGCAGGTCCTGGCGGCGGTCGCGCAGACGCTCGGAGAGGCGGAAGAGCGTGGCGATGGCAGCACTGTCGATGTACGTCGTGTCGGTGAGGTCGAGGACGATGAGGGTGACGTCGTCCGGCACACCGTGGGCGACGGCTTCGATGACGTCGCGTGCGTTGGACAGGTCGACCTCGCCCGAGATGCGCACGAGCTGGGTGGCCCCGTCACGCTGCGTGCGCACCCGGGCGAGCTCGCTCACGCGAGGCTCCCCAGGCGTACGCGCCGGGTGAGCCGCACCTCGGTGCCCGACGGGGTGTGCCCGACATCGACGTCGTCCATGAGGGAGTGCATGAGCTGCAGTCCCCACCCGCCGCCGCGGTCGGCGGCCGGGCGCCACTGGCCGTGGTCGCGCACCCGGAGCTCGAGGTCGTCGCCGACGAGGCGCGCGGAGAGCTCGAGGGGCCCCGCGGCGTTCGCGCCGCTGTAGGCGTGCTGGACGACGTTGGCGCAGGCCTCGCCGCAGGCGACGAGCACCTCGTTGGCCTCGCTCTCGGGGACGCCGGACTCGTGCAGCCACCGCCGCAGGGCGCCCCGCAGCTTGACGAGGTTGCGCGCCTCTGCGGGCAGGCTGAGGGTGAGCTCACCCTCGACGGAGACGGCCGGGCGCATCGCGAGCAGGGCCACGTCGTCGGGGATGTGGTCGTCGTCGAGGAAGGTCGCGAGGAGCCGGTCGCACAGCCGCTCGAGCGCGTCGGCGGGGGCGCTGTCCGTCGCGTTCGTCGCGTCCGGTGCGGCTGTTGCGTCCGGTGCGGCCGTCGCGTCCGGTGCGGCTGTCGCTTCTCGGCTGAGGCGGTCGAGCCCGGCGGAGAGCGAGACTCCGCGCCGCTCGACGAGGCCGTCGGTGTAGAGCAGCAGCGTCGAGCCCGGCTGGAGCACGTGCGTGCTCTCGGCGAAGGACCCGTCGAGGGTGACGCCGACGGGTGGGGCGAGAGCGCCCGTGAGGTAGGTGGCGCTGCCGTCGGTGACGACCAGGGCCGGCGGATGGCCGGCGTTGGTCCAGCGCAGCTCACGGGTGGAGGGGTCGTAGACGAGGTAGATGAGCGTGACCATCTCGGGGACGGGCAGCTGGGCGACGAGCTGGTGGACGCCGTGCATCACGGCTGGCGGCGAGGGGTCCTGCAGGGCGTACGCGCGCAGCGCCATCCGCACCTGCACCATCGTCGCGGCGGCCTGCAGGCCGTGGCCGGCCACATCGCCGATGGCCAGGGCGAGGAGCCCCTTGGGCAGCTGGACCACGTCGTACCAGTCGCCGCCGACCTGCACGTCCGCCGTGGCGGGGACGTAGCGGGCGGCCAGGCCCACCCCGGGCACGTCGGGGAGCCGGTCGGGCAGGAGGCTGCGCTGCAGGGTCTCGGCGATCTGGTGCTCGCGCTGCGCCCTGGCCTCCTCGTGGCTCAGCAGCTCCTGGGCCTCGGAGCGCTCGTGGATCTCCTGGACGAGGCGCACGTTGGCGGCCGAGAGCTGCGCGGTGCGCTTCTCGACACGCTGCTCCAGCTCGGCGGCCGCGAGGGCGAGGTCGCTCGCGGCCTGGGCGCGTTCGCTGACGAGGGCGGCCAGGAAGAACGAGGTGAGGGCGACCGTGGCGTTGAAGGCCTGCAGCGTGACCATCTGTTCAAGGCGCGTCGTGCCCTCGAAGGGGCCGATCTGCTTCGTGGCCGCCCAGGTGGCGGCGAGCGTCGCGATGAGGGCGGCGGGTGCCGCGCCGCGCAGCTGCAGACGCCACGCCGCCCAGCCGAGGAACGGCAGGGCGATGAAGAGGACACGCATCTGCAGGACGGTCCACGTGAGGGTCAGCGCGACGGCGACGAGGATCACGGCGCCCTCGAGCCACTGACGCAGGGGCCAGCGTCGCTGCTCCCAGAAGAGCGGCAGGCACAGCAGGAACGGCGTGAAGGCCAGCACGCCCATGGCGTCGCCGGTCCACCAGACGGCGAACGCGGTGGGCAGCTGACCCGCCTGGATCGAGCCGGAGGCGACCAGGACGAGGGAGCCGATGGTGGCACTGACTAGCATGCTGGCGAGCGCTCCGACGAAGACGAACGCGAGCGCGTCGTGCTGGCGGTCGAGCTCGCGCCGGAAGCCGACCTTGTGCAGGAGCGTCACGGCGACGACCGGTGCGAGCGTGTTGCCGACCGCCGTCGCGAGGGCGGCCAGGAAGGTGGCGCTGATGGGGAGGTTGATCGCGAGGGCGGCCACCGCGACGGCGGGCCAGTACGACCGGCCGAAGACGAGCAGGGCCGCCACGGCGATGCCGGTCGGGGGCCACAGCGGTGTGACGTCGTCGCCGACCAGTGACAGCTCGAGCCCGAGCTTGCCGCCGTAGTAGTAGGTGACTCCGATGGCGGCGAGGAGTGCCGCGCGCCGGATGCCCACCCGCTCGGCGAGCATGCCGACGGGCCGCGAGGACCCAACCGTCCCCACGCGCACCGTCATGGTCGGACGCCTCCCGCGCGCCCGCGCGTCCCCATGGCTGCGAGCCTAGGGATCAGCGGCTCGGATGACGAGGGTTTCGCACACACTGTCCGGGTCCGGTGGGGTCTGCTTCCTCGCCGACCGGGGTGGGGCGGGTGCGATAGGTCACGTCCGAAGGCGTTCGGCGTCGTGCCCCACCCTCGGCTCCTACCGTGTGTAGTAGAGGAGGGGCCATGGCCGGTGAGTCGCTGGTGACGGCGCGGAGGCTGTCCGTGGTCACGGCAGCGGTGGGGGCCGCTGCCGGGGGCTGGACGCTGGCAGACCCGGGCCTGCTCCACGGGCCCGATGCGATGCAGGGGTCGGCGCGCGGCACGGCGCTGGTGCTGCTCGTCGTGGCCCTGCCGGTGCTGCTCGGGTCGTGGTGGAAAGCCGGACGAGGGTCAGGGGCGGCCCTGCTGGCAGCCCTCGGAGCGCTGCTCTACGTGCTCTACAACGCCGTGCTCTTCCTCTTCCTCACCCCGTTCAACGCCGCCTTCCTCGTCTACGTCGCGCTCCTCGGCTCGGCGCTCTGGGCGGTCGGGCACCTGGTCGTCGCGCGCGAGCTGCGAGTGGCCGGGGAGGGCGTCACCGAGCGTGCGCCGGTGCGCGGCGTCGCGGCATACGTCTGGGTGGTCGCGGCGCTCAACGCGCTGGCGTGGCTGGCGCGGGTCGTGCCGTCGATGGGGGAGTACCCCACGCCGATGCTGGAGGGGACCGGTGTGCAGACCAACGCCATCTTCGTCCAGGACCTCGGCGTATGGCTGCCCCTCGCCGCGGTCTCTGCGCTCTGGCTGTGGCGGCGCGAGGCTCGCGGCGGTGTCGTCGTGACGGCGCTGCTCGGCATGTGGGTCATCGAGAGCCTCAGCATCGCGGTCGACCAGTGGTTCGGGGCGACCGCCGACCCGGCCTCAGACGTGGTGTCGACGTCGCTGGTGGTTCCCTTCCTGGTTCTCGCTGCGGTCGGGCTCGTCCCGTGGTGGCTGCTCGCGCGGTGGGCGTCACCCCTCCTGACCCGCTCGGGCGGCCCGGTCTGACGCAGGGGGCAGGGCCGCCCGGGTGTCGCGCACGTGTCAGGCGGGGTGTCGCGCGGGGCTGTCGCGCAGGGCGTCGCGCAGGGTGTCGCGCAGGGGTGTCGCGCCCACTGTGGCGGGGAAGGTCGTGCGAAAGTGGGCGTACGAGTTTTCCGAAGTGGTCCGCACGTGTGCCGGACCGCGCCTAGCGTTGCCTCGTGTCGTCGCCGCACCAACGTCCGGAGTTCCAGCCACGGCTGGTGCCTGCCCTGGACGCCGACGCTGAGGCCGAGGCGCTCGACTTCGGGGCGCTGTTCCATGCGGTGCCGAGTCCCTGTGTCGTGCTCGACGCGGACCTGATCATCCAGGCCTGCAACGACGCGTACCTCAAGGCCGCGAGCCGGCGTCGGAGCGAGCTCGTCGGCACGAGCATCGCCGACCTGCTGCCGAGCCGGCCGGCCGGGCCCGACACGATCCCCGGTTCGGAGCCGGTCGTCGAGACGGTTCGGCGAGCCGTGCGGACCGCCCTGGACACCGGCCGCTCCGTCGTGGTCGGCCTGCAGCGCTACGACGTCGACGCCGGCCGAACGACTGCCCAGCTCGAGGTCAAGGCGGAGGCCAAGGTGGAGGCCCAGGTGGAGGCGGAGGTGGACGCCGCGGGGCGGCACTACTGGATCGGAACCGCTGTGCCAGTGCCGAACTCGTGGGGTGCGCCCCGGCACGTGCTCTACAACGTGCACGACGTGACGGCCCTCGTGCCGCACCTCGCCACCGCGTTGAGCGAGCCACTCGAGCCCGCTGGACGGCAGGCGCGCGCCGCCGTCGTGGCCGCGACGGCCGTGGCCGAGCAGAGCCAACTGTTCGACCTCGCGCTCGAGACCCAGCGACAGCTCGGCATCGCGGTCCAGGAGGTCATGCTCCCCGCCGAGGTGCCGCTCAGCGTGCGCGAGGCCGTCCAGATCGCGGTGCGCTACCAGCCGGCGTCGGATGCGCTGCGGGTCGGCGGCGACTGGTACGACGTCGCCGACCTCGGCCAGGGGCGCCTCGCCGTCGCCGTGGGTGACGTCGTCGGCCACGGACTGCGCGCCGCTGCCGTCATGGGTCAGCTGCGCAGCGCCCTGAGTGCGCTCACCGTCGCGGATGTCGGCCCCGCCGCCGCCATGACGGCCTTGGACCGGGTGGCGCGGCACAGCCCCGACGCGACGGCGTCGACCGCTGTGAAGGTCGTCGTCGACCCGGCGCTTGACCTCGCCATCTACAGCAGCGCCGGCCACCTGCCGCCGCTCATCCTTCGAGTCGACGGCACGATCCACACGATGAACCAGGCGCTCGGCCCGCCGTTGGCCGTGACCCAGAAGGTGGTGAGCCGGCCCCTCGGCACGGCCATGCTCCGCGCCGGCGACACCCTCGTGCTCTACACCGACGGCCTCGTCGAGCGACGCGGCGAGCCCCTCGACGTCGGGATCGCCCGACTCTCGGACGCGTTGGTCAGGTTGCGGGAGCTGGACGTCGACTCGATCGCCGACCGGCTGCTGTCGGAGCTGCCACCGATGTCGTCGCTGCGTGACGACATCGCACTCATCGTCCTGCGCGTCTGAGCCCCTCGCGTGCGCGTTGGGCCCGCGGAGCGTTCGTCGGTGGCCCGGCGCCCTCCTCGAGACCGAATCGAGGTCAGGGACTCGAGGTGGAGGGTCCACGTCCACCACCCGCGTCGGGCGGTCGAGTGGCTGCCTGCGCTGCAGTCCAGGCGGTGCGATGCTCGTGGAGTGAAGACGCAGGAGGTCTCGACGTCACTTGGTCCTGTGGAAGTGTCCTGGGCCGGTCCCGCCGGAGGGGGCGTCGTCCTCGTCTTTCCTGGGGGACACTGCTGTGCGGCCACGCCGCTCGGTGCAGACCTCTACACCGACATGGGGTTCCGGGTGTTGACCTTCTCCCGCCCCGGGTACGGCAGCACGCGCGTAGGTGCGCTCACGGCGGCCGAGTTCGTCCCGGCCGTGGCGGAGGTCTGCGACGGGCTTGGGATCGGCGAAGCCACCGCAACCGTGGGAATCAGCTTCGGCGGCCTCCAGGCAGTGCACGTCGCTGTCGCGCTCGCGCACCTGGCGCCTCGTCTGGTTCTGCACAGCTGCGCTCCGTCGACGTTGCCCTATCCCGACACCAAGCTCGAGGCGGCCGCCGGCCCGCTGGGCTTCTCTCCGTTGACTCAAGGCCTGACCTGGCGGGCCATCCGCTCCCTGACGTCCTCGGACAGGGGCCTGCGCCTGATGATGTCCACGCTGTCGAAGCTCCCGGTCGACTCGTGGTGGAAGAAGTGGACGCCTGCGGACCGCGCATCGGCTCGGGCGACCTTCGCGGGCATGGGCTCGGGATCGGGCTTTGTCACGGACTTGCGCCAAGGCGCAGCAGACAGGGCGGACTACCGCCAGACGGTTCTGCGCTCGGTTCCCTGCCCAACCCTCGTGACGGCGTCGCGACATGACGGTGGCGTGTCTTTCGCACACGCGGAGGACTTCGTGCGCACGGTGCCGAGGGCCCAGCTGATCGACACCGACGCGCCATGCCACTTCTACTGGCTGGGACCCGACCGTCCAGCGGTGTCCCGAGCTATCCACGCCTTCGTCGTTGACTAGCCAGGGGACGGTTGCGGCAAGACGCCCGGGTCTTGCGCCGTCGCGAACAGCGGCCTCGGGATGCTCGATGATCAGCTGATCTGCGGGTGATGCCCTCGAACACGGGGCACGCGTTGAGTTACAGCCCGAAGCCGTGCCACTCGCCTTCAGAAACAACCTCGACAGAGTCACCGACGACTCGGATGGCGGTCTGCTCGTCGATGACATACGCCGGTCCGTCGATGTCAGCGGCCCAGCGTTCCGCGTCCGCAAGGGTGTTCGTCGGGAACGCATTCAAGTGCGGGAAGATCGCGAAGTCCACGAGCCCCAAAGTCCGATCGTCCACGGCGGCCGGCCATTTGACGAAGTCGGAACCGATTCGGGGTGCCATGACCATGCTGCCGGCGCTCACGCCGACCCAGGTCGTATCGGTCAGAGAGGGCAGGTGGTCCGCCATGCCTGATTGCCGCAGCCAGTGACAGAGGTAGGTGGCCTCACCGCCGTCGACGAGCAGCACGTCGGCCTCACGGATCCATGGGACCCATCGCTCCGGGTCGATGGTGGGTAGGGCGGTGAGCTCGAGCACGCCCACGGACTTCCACCCCAGTGCCGTCATGGCGTCACCTGGGCGCCCGCCACTGACGAAGCTGCGCACCGATTGCGGACCGCAACTGGGATGCCCCCATTGCGCAGTCGGGATGCACAGCGCGGCAGCTTCCGAGATGGGCTTGCCCAACATGCCCACGAGCGCATCGCGAATGCTGGTGTTCGTGACGCCGCCCGAGGTGAGAAGCAGCTTCATCGCTGGGGCTCCTTGGCGTTGCTCGGATCTTGGGGAACGGCAAGGCCGGAGGACGCGGCCAGTCCGCTGACGGGTGTTGACACCGTACAGACAGCCGATCCCACGTGCAGGGCCAACGTTCGGCTCGGCTCGGCTATACGTCTGGAGCACGACCAGATCCGCTGGTCCGCCCTTCATGGTGCAGGGACTGTGCGGTCGCCTCTGCGTCAGGCATTCCTCAACCTCTTGCCCGTCGTTCTCCACACACGACGAATGAAAGGTCTGGAGCACGCCGGCTGGCGGCGCATAGAACCGCCTCTTCCCTGCGGCGCGCCTCACGCTACGGAGGCACGCGCGCGGACGTCCGACGTCCTCGGACACGCGACGACATCCACCCGTTCCGTTCGCCGACAACCTGTGTGCCGGGTGTTTCTGGCTGCTTCGAACCGTCCGGGACCTCTGAGGTACCCGTCCTGGGGCCCGTCAGACTGCAAGCCTCAGGACGGGGGCAGTACCGCGGCACGGAACGTCGTCAGTTCGCTCAGCGACGGCGCAGCTTTGACCATCCCAGTCGTCCGAGGTCGTGGACTAGCGCGAGGGCCGCGAGGCTGGCAACTACCACCGGGACAGCGTTGACGGGCTCGCCGCGAAGCAGCGGCCACGTTAGGAAGAGGACGACGCAAACCGCGAACACGATCGCTCGCCACAAGGGAGGCTCGGGCGTCTTACGCCACTCGTCGCGCCAAGTCTCGAACATGGATCCTCGTCAGTGCATCAGGTGTCTATGTGGTGGTGCTCGGGCACAATATCGCCTGTCTGCCAACTCGAGATGGCGCATCCCTCAAGAAGGTTGGAGCTTGCGGGTCGTGCTTGATGGTCTGGCGATGTCGGCTTTGCTGGGGCACTCGACCGCCTTGTATCGCTGCCCGGCCACTCTCATCTCCTTCATCAGGAGAGCGTCAAGGATCAGCCGACGCAGCTGTCAACCATCACCCGAAACACTGTCGGGCATCGGGCCAAGCCCGAAGGTCAAGCATCAGGCGAAGTCAGACAACGTGTGGTGCCCCCGGCAGGATTCGAACCTGCGACACCCGCTTTAGGAGCCGAATATGCCCTGTTTTCAGGGGGTTTCGGGTGGTCGGGGGTGTGCCTGCTCGTCTGTTGTTGTTGGGGTCTCGCGGGCGACCGATTCGGACGCCGTGTGCCACAAATGCGCCACGCGGGTCTGCGCAGTGAACCGGACGATCTGGGCCGGGTGGTGCCGCGCAGAAGGCGCTTGCGGAAGTCGACCGAGCGGGTCGTTGATACTGCCATGCGCTCGAGGCGGGCAGTGGTCCTCCGCGGGAGCCGGCCCGGCACACGACGGCTGGAGCCTCCCTCTTCCCGGGCGCCTGAGCCGCAGCCACGTACAACGGTCACGGCTGATCAGACACCTGCTGGCATCGCTCAGCACGCGTCCTCAGGGCCGATGGTGCTGAGGCCGGCCATTCGTCCACCATGCAACGCAGCCGACGACGCTCCCGAAGGTCAGGATCACCAACCAGGTATCGCGTGGGAAGGTCCGGATCTCGATGTCCGGGGTGCGCGAGACGTCGATCAGGGAGTAGGCCCAGAAGGCCAGGGCGGGGATGAGCACCACGAACGGCAACCACTGAGCCACGGTGTTCGGCATCCTCGGATCGTGTCACCGGCCGTGATCGCGGTCAACGACGGCTTGAGGGCCGCAGTTTCCGGGCGGTTTGGGCTCGACAACGGCCCATAGCGCGGGGTGCGGTGGGGTGCGCGTAGGCGCGCCAGCGCCGGAGCGCGGGGTCCCCATCGCGGGGTCCCGCGCTTCTTCGCGCCGGAGGCGCGCTTGAGCCAGTAAAGAAAGTACTCACGAGTTGCCCTGGATGAATCGCTTCAGGCTGCGTTTGCGAGGTAACTTCACCCCTACCCGGAGGGCCATGGTCTTGGCGGCGCTGCTGCGCCAGAATGAGGGAGGAATCTTCGAAAGGGCCACCTTCGTCTCCTTCTTTAGCGCACGAGGCCGCATCTCGGAGACAAGGCGAACCGCGTCATAACGCTCGTCTCCTCCCGCCTCCGCCAGCGCGATCGCCACAACTTGCGCCAAAGCGCCACTGTCTGGCCTGCCAGCACCTATCGCACGAACGAACGCTGCGGCCTTCGCCCTTGCGTCAGTTCCCGACGACATGCGCGAGGTCAAGGCCTTAGTAGCCTTCGCGACATTCAATTCCCGATCGCGCGAAAGGAGTCCGGCCGATGAAGCGGGAAACCCCTGATCAAAGAGACTAATCCAAACATTAGTGACTTGGGTCGCCGTATGTGCGACCGCCCAGGTCCGGAGGCGCCCGCCGAATGCATAGCCGCAGGCGCCCTGGAACGTGATGACGCCGCGATCTGTCGGATCCGTAGCGAAGAAGGCTTCGACCAACTCGCCGGCAATCTTTGACTGGGCTGTCGTCGTTGCCCGCTCGGCCTTGTATATCTCGCCGACTTCGCGAGGAGTGGGTCCGGGCAGATCGGTGTGAAGCTGCTTCAGGCGCAGACGTGCTGAGCACGCGCGTGCAACTGAAGCAGGCGGCTGCCCGTCGCTGGCTGTGACAAAGGACTTTTCGAGATCTGTGGCGTGGTTTGCCATTGCCCGCACGAAATGATCCCGCACCTCCTGGAATTGTAGAGTTCCAGCCACGATTGCTTTCACGGATAGTTCGGCCTCGGCGTTGGCAAAATCGTCGGAGACGTTGGGCTCTGAGATAGACTCAAGGAGTTCCCCGACTCGAGTACTTAAAGAGGCTCGCTGTGAGAGATCCGTGGCCCTCGTGTTGGTGCTCGTGCCAAATTCGGTCGCCATGGACCCAGCCAGAGGGTCCCCAAGGCCAATCTCGCCAAGTCGGTGGAGCTCGTCCCAATACCTTTGCGAAGAGCCGTCCTCCCAGACTCCGGCGGCAATGGTGGCAAACGCTGGGGCGAAGTCGCAGGCCGTGGGGACCGTCGTAATCAAGGGGGCCCACTCTGCTATTGACACCTCAGGCATCGCGAGGGCTGCCAAGGCTATCCGGGACCTGGTGTCCAAATCACTGGCCGGTGCGTCGGCCATTAACGCTAGAAATGCCGGCTCACTTCCTGAATCCTCCAAAGAGGCGGGCAAGGCCAGAGCGAGGCATCGTAGGGCATCTCGATCCAACTCCTCAAACATCGCCGAGACTGCGTCGAGGTCCTCCTCGTCCTCCAAAGGCATGAGTTGGGCCAAGACATCTTCAGGCAAGTGCTTGGCGACCGCACAGAGCATCGGCGTGTTTCTCGCGTCTGCTATGGCCGAGATTGTCGCGAAGTCCAGATGGGCTTCAAGCATGTCGACGGCAACGAGCAGATCCTTCGGGGTGTTCGGAAGCCTCAAGCCGACCAGAGCCGCTTGGGCTTGGTGGGTCAGGGCACCCGCTTGTTCCAGTGCGCGCTTGAACCATGCATCTTGTTTCGCTTCGGACAGAATCCTCAGTACACCGGGGAGGGCGTTGACGGGCAGGGTGCGACTCTCGGGCTCGCAGCGATAGGAGCGGAGAGCCTCGATCGCAGAAGCGAGTGGCAACGGCCGGTCCGGGTCCTGCCGTTCAGCTAGCTGCGCAAGGACCGAAACGATTCGGTCGCTGCCCTCCGAGATGGCGCTGCGAAGGCGTTCTGCGAGGAACCTCATCGCGCCATCTCTCTCGGCTTCCGAGAGATCCTTCAGTGCAGAAATGGTCATTGCCGGGTCGCGGTCGCCCGCCTCGTCGAGGACGGTGGAGGTTTCCGGTGTTACCTCGATCAAAGCGTTGCCGGCCAACTCGACGTAGAGGAGGCTGCGACTTACATCCGGGATGTGTGCCGTACGGTCCAAGTATCTATGCAACTGGTCGGACTCTACCCAGTCCCTCCAGGCAACGTCGTCAGCGTCGCTCTCCGGCTGGGCGCGCTTCGAATGCTTGGAGATTAGGCGCTGCTGGATCTCTGACCTGGCTTTCCCAGTTCGAAGGAGTGACGTTAGTCGCGGTTCATGCAGGAGATCCCTGGCATAGTCAGGGAACTCAAGTTGCAGGACAACCCATTGAGCCAACTCTGCGACGTGGTCGTCGACCGGAATCTGACGGGCCTCAGCCACTCGATATTGAGTAGCGAAGGCGTTCAGTAGCACCTTGATGCGGCGTGGGTTGCGCACGTGTGCCGGCACCAGGGCGTAGATGACGTCGTCCAGTCGTCCTAGATGCGCTACGTGCTGCCACAAGCCGCCCCTGTCGGCGACCAGTGATTTTGCAAAAGTTTGTACTCGTTCATGACGGAGAGGAGGTAGCTGGAACTGGTGTTGAAAGACTTTGTCCAAAAATGCGTCGTTAGTGGCAAGATACGGCTCAAGCTCGCGCACGGGTCCCGGTTGATGTGCCTTTTCTGAAAGCGCGTGCTCTACCACAGACCGATCCACTGCCAAGACGGCGGGGACTCCTACCGTAGACAGCATCGTCTGGAGGGATGTCAACGTGGCGACCAATTCGGCGCTGGCCGCACGGTCAAGTTCGTCGATGAAGAACACGACCCGGTGCCCGTTCCGTTTCCTAACCCATGCTGCCAACCTTCGGTTCCATCGAAGCGGCCGAAGCCACTTGGGAAGTTCTGCGTGGAGCAGGAGCTTAGAGAGCAGGTCCGTGAATTCGTCGTCTTGACTTGGCGAAGATCGACTCACGCTTACTCCAACGAGCCGAGGCAAGTTTAGCGCCGCAATGGCGGCACCAGTTAGAGCGAAGATTTTTCCTGCATTAGGCGCCACCGTGGAGGTCCAAACCTCTTGGGCGCTCGGGATGCCGGCGGCGAACCTTCCGACTACCAAGCCCAACAGGCTCAGAATGCCGACGGATATGCTCAAGCCAGCCAAGAGAGCGAGCACCCCCTTAGTGAATTCAATGGTGCGGCGCAGGAGTTCGTCGAAGTCGAGCTTTACGACCTGTTTGCTCTCAAACAGGCCGGAACTATATGCGGGGCCATGAAGCGAAAGCTGCCGAGCGGCTACGGCAATAAAGTCGCGTCGAAGGGCTGTGCCCGAGAATCTCCAAGCGTCGTACCAGACGATCTTGAATCTTCGCTTTGGATTCTCGGTCAGTGACGTATTTGAGACGTCCATTCGGCTAAGTCGGTTAGCGAGGAGCTGGAGAAAACTCGACTTTCCTGCTCCCCACGATCCGAACACGCCAATGTGCACTGGGTCTTGACTGTTCAGGAGCAGCTCTGCGGCACGACCGGCTATGCCGTCGTGATCGAAGAGGTCGTCAGATGTCTCCGTCAATTCCTTGTCTGGAATGACGTCCTCTGCCACCAAGTAGCGCTTTGATTCCCCTGTAGCCGCAGTCATTCGAGCAATTGACTCCCGTCGTGTGTGCGCAGCGTCGGCTCAGCGCCGCCAATCGCATCTGCAATCCTGACCGCGTAGGCCGGAGCCATCCTGTCGCCCGCTAGATCGCATGCTACCCATTGAATGGATTCCGCCTCGGGTGTGTCGCGGTCGTGACCTGCTGTAAGTCGGCACCTGAAGACGAGGGCGATTATTGCTCTGGGCATGTTCTTGTAGACGCCGGTGAGCGGGCCGATCTCGATCTCGCCGCCGGTTTCTTCGCGGACCTCGCGTCGCAAACCATCTTGGATCGTCTCGCCGAGCTCGAGCACACCGCCCGGCGGCTCCCAATGGCCGTTGTCTCGGCGCTTGATGAGCAAGACGTTCTGGCCGCTCTCGTCGAAGATCGCGGCGGCAACGCTGACCGAGTGGCGTGGTGTCTCGGTGACGTCGTGGGTGCCCATCTGTCAAAGTGTAGGTACTACAGACGTCTGGAGGAGTGAACCATGCTGGAGTTGGGCCAGGTCGACAAGACCTCGGACACTCCTGCCTTCAAGCAGATCGCGGCGGCGCTCCGCGAGGCCATCGGGTCAGGTCGTATTGTTCCCGGTGACAAGGTGCCGTCCGAGACGCAGCTGAGAGAGCACTTCGGCGTCGCCCGCATGACCGTTCGCCAGGCGTTGGGGGAGTTAAGCGCTGAGGGCCTGCTTGTTGCTGAGCATGGGCGTGGTGTGTTCGTCCGCGAACGGCCCGTGGTGCGGCGCGTCGCCTCCGATCGCTTCGCTCGGCGGCATCGCGAGGCCGGGCAGGCTGCCTTCATCGCTGAGGCCGAGGGTGTTGGCGTCCCCTCCGTCGACGAGATCGAGGTTGGCAGTGAGGCGGCGTCTGGCGACGTGCGCGAGGCTCTTTCCCTGCCGGCGCGGTCGAGGGTAGTCGCGCGTCGACGTCGCTACCTAATGGATGGGCAGCCGGTCGAGCTGGCGTCCTCCTATGTGCCGCTGTCGATCGCGCAGGGAACCGCAATCGAGGCCGCAGATACCGGCCCAGGCGGCATTTACGCGCGCATCGAGGAGGCCGGCCACGCGCTGGCTGAGTTCTCCGAGGAAGTTGCTGCTCGGATGCCCTCGCCGGAGGAGCGTCGCCGGCTGCGTCTGCCAGCCGGAACGCCAGTCCTGACCGTGCGGCGAATCGCCTTTGACACCAACGGATTGCCTGTCGAACTGACCGACACCGTTAAGGCGGCTCCGAGCTACGTCCTCGAGTACCGGTTCCCGGCCAACTGACTCCATCCCTTGCTGCTTGTCTAGATGAGTGGTCTACTGTTGTCACGGAGCAACTGCTCTAGACGACTGGATAAGGAGTAGTCATGGCAATGCAGAAGCGATTCAAGGTCGGGTTCAGCAACGTGTTCCCGAACGGTGCGTTCCTCAAGGGCTCGGTGGAGCCGGTCCTGGACTTCAACGCGGAGAAGCGAGCGGACGGGTCCCGGCCCCAGCAGGTCGACCCGGAGACGGGCCTGCTCGTGTGGTCGGTGACGGTGCTCGATGCGGACGAAGAGGCCAGCAAGCGGGAGACAGCAGTGACGGTGAAGTTCTTCGCGAAGGTGCAGCCGGTGCCGCCGGAGAACAAGACGCCGTTCCCTTGGACGCCGGTCGAGTTCACCGGTCTGACTGCGTTGCCGTGGATCGAGGAGACGTCGATGGGTCGCGGCCGGATCTCGTGGTCCTTCCGTGCTGAGTCGATGACCGCTCCCGGCCAGTCAAGCCAGTCCGGTGCCTCGTCCGGCCAGGCCAAGGGGGCCGCGTAATGGGTGCCCCAATCCCAGTCGGGCTCCAACGCTCCCGGGGCGTCCCGAGTCTGGCTGCTGCTGCGAGCCAGGCTGCCTGCGCCCTGCGCGTCGCTGCGGTCCTCGTCTGGTTGTTCGTGCGTTGGACGTACCGGCACCTGCGGTGGGTGGTCTCGGTCGCGGGCCTAGCGTTCGCGGTGCGGTTGCTCCCGGGCGGCCAACCGATCGCCATCCGTCTGCTGATCTTGGGCTGGGTTGTCCCTGCCTTCGTCGCGGTGGTGTGGGCTCGTTGGTGGCCGGCTTCGTACGAGCGGTGGGCAGCCGGCCCCCTGAAGCGGGCTTCGTGGCGTCGCTGGGCTCGTCGCCGTTGGCCCGTGCTGGCTCGGGAGTGTGGCCTGTCGGTTCAGCGTGACGAGCGCGCGAGCTGGTCCGCCTCCGCCATGCGAGCGATCGCCCACCGACGTCCTGCCGCTGGCTCGACGGTGTGGGTGCACCCACGGCTGTGCTCGGTAACGGCACGCGGCGTCGCCCTGACCATCACCGCGCGTGCCCGGACCGGGCAGACGGTCGAAGACCTCGAGAAGGCCGCACCCGCGCTGGCCGCTGCTGCCTCGGCGCGCTCGTTCCGCTGCCGCGCCCTCTCGCCGTCAACCGTCGAGTACGTCCTGATCATGGCCGACCGCCTCGCGCCGGTCCGGCCCGCTGCAGCCCCGCTCGACATCACGGTCGACGCTGTCTCGGTCGGTCGACGTCAGGACGGGTCACGCTGGCTGCTGCCGCTAACGGGCCGGCACACACTCGTGGTCGGCTGCTCCGGCTCCGGGAAGGGGTCGATCTTCTGGGGCGTGTGCGGTGGCCTCGCACCGGCTGTCCGCGCTGGGCTGGTCCGGCTCTGGGGCGTCGACCTCAAACGCGGCGTCGAGGTCGGCATGGGCCGGCACCTGTTCTCCGAGGTGGCCACGACCCCGGCGCAGGCGCTCGACGTGCTGAACCGGCTGTTGCGGGTGGTCGACGAACGCGGGCACCGGATGGCCGGTGTCACCCGGCTGCACCAGCCCACCTCGGCGGATCCGCTGCATGTGCTCGCCATCGACGAGCTCGCAGTGCTGACCGCGTACGCCGACCCGGAGATCCGCAAGGAGGCCTCGCGGCTGCTCGCCGAGGTGCTGACCCAAGGCCGCGCCCTCGGCGTCATCGTGCTGGCGTGCGTGCAGGACCCGCGAAAGGAGGTCATCGGCCTGCGGGGGCTGTTCACCCAGACCGTTGCGCTGCGGCTGCGGTCGGCCGACGAGACCCGGATGGTCCTGGGCGACGGCGCTGCGGCCCTCGCGCCCGCACACCGCATCTCGCCCTCCACCCCCGGCACGGCATGGGTCATCGAGGAGGACGGGTCTGCCGATCGGGTCCGGGCGGACTACTGGCCCGACGACCTCGTCCGCGACGTGGCCACCCACCATCCAGCGCCCTACGTCCCCGAGGCTGCGGAACCCGTCGAGCCTGTCCATGACACCGCGGACGACCTCGGATCGGTCGTGGATGTCGAGTCAAGTGGCGTCACGTCGGTGCGGTCACGCAAGCCGCGAGCCCCGCGCCAGCCGCGGAGTGTTCGCCGACCCCGGCCTGCGGGCCAGTCGTCCACATCCGCGGCGGGTTCGAGCACTGGAGGGGAGGCGGCCTGATGTCCAACCGAACCGCCCTCGGCGTCCTTCACGGCCGTCCCGACTCGACGCTCCGGGCTCTCGCCCGCGGCGGCTGGAAGGAACGCGGCACCTGCAACCAGACCGACCCCGAGCTCTGGTTCGCCGACACCAGTCGACGCGTCAAGGCGCGTGCAGCCTCCATCTGTGCCTCCTGCCCGGTCCGCCCACAGTGCCTCGCTTGGGCGCTCGTCTCCGATGAGGAGTACCGGCTGTGGGGTGGCCTCGACGCAGCCGAACGCCTCCCGCTTCAGCGACGGCTGACCACGGGGGAGCCCCTGCCGGTCGTTCTCGCCGACGCGATGGGGTCTCCCATTGCCGCCCCGCCCATCCCGAAGGCCGCGTGACCCCGTGACGGTGCAGCAGTCCAGCCCGACGTCGCACCACGCCAAAACTGGATCGTTCCCCGGCTACAGCGCGGACGCCGGGCTGGACCTGCCCGACCTCACGCCCCGCCTTGAGCGCGAGATCACCGCCCGGCTTGTCTCCCGCGACTTCAACGCCTGGGCCACCACCGCCGCCCGGGTCGGTCATTGCACCAGACCGATCCGGCTGCGTGGCTCCTCGCAGACCGTCGATGCGGCTACCGGCGAGGTCCTCGGCTCGTACTCGTCGGAAGAGGAACCCCTCGGCGTCCTGCATGTCCGCTGCGGCAACCGCCGAGCCTCCGACTGCCCCTCCTGCTCCCGCATCTACGCCGCCGACACCTTCCAGCTGATCCGTGCCGGGGTCGTCGGTGGGAAGGGCGTCCCCGACGCGGTGTCGGAGAACCCGCTCGTCTTCGCGACTCTCACCGCGCCCTCCTTCGGCCCGGTTCACGGCACCCGCAGCGGACGCCGCTGCCGCCCATACCGAACCAAGGACGAAGCAGAGCGGTGCGCCCACGGCCGGTCGACGGTCTGCCACGCCACGCACGTCGACGGCGATCCGCTGCTCGGGCAGCCCTTGTGCGGGGACTGCTACGACTACCCCTCGCACATCGTGTGGCAGTGGTGGGCTCCCGAGCTGTGGCGCCGGTTCACCATCGCGCTGCGCCGCAGCCTCGCCCGCGCCCTGGGAATCAGCGCGAACCGGCTCGCAAAGATCGCCACCGTCCAGTTCGCCAAGGTCGCCGAGTACCAGCTGCGCGGCATCGTCCACTTCCACGCCCTCGTCCGCGTCGACGGCAAGGCAACCGACGAGGGCTCATACGCGCCGGCCCCGGCCGGGATCACCGCCGCCCTGCTCGCTACCGCGATCGAGACCGCGGCCGCGAGTGTGTGGTTCGACGCCCCGCCCCTGGTCGGTGGTGACCTGGCGCGGCGGCTCCGGTTCGGCAGCGAGGTCGACGCCCGACCCGTCCGTGACGCCCACCGGACCGACGACCCCGAGAATCAGCTCGAGGCCGAGCAGGTCGCCGGCTACCTCGCGAAGTACGCGACGAAGTCCGCGACCGACTCGACCGACACGGCCAGCCCGCACCTGCACCGGCTCCGCTCGACCATCGCCGGGACGGTCGACCGGCAGCGCTTCGAAGCGGCCGCCACAGAAACACCCATGGCTGAGCACCCGTACGCGCTCCTCGGGAAGTGGGCCCACATGATCGGCTTCCGCGGCCACTTCTCCTCAAAGTCCCGCCGCTACAGCGTCACCCTTGGCCGGCTGCGCAGGGCCCGTGTCCGGTTCCAGCGCCGCCTCGCCGCCGCCAGCCGTGAGCGACGCGCCCTCGAGGCCCGCGACCTCGAGGACCTCCTCGAAGACGACGACACCGAGACCACCCTCGTCGTCGGCCAGTGGACGTACGCCGGATCCGGCTGGGACACCGACGGCGACGCCGAACTCGCCCGCGCCGCCGCAGCCCGCGCCCGCGAACACGCGCAATGGCGAGCCGCCCAACCCCGCAAGCAAACCAACTGAGAGACAAGGAGATCGCAATGAGAACACCCCCGGTGCCGAGCGCACCCAAGAACCCGGCCCCCACGTGCGACAAGCTCTGGACCGTCGACGACGTGTCAGCCTTCCTCGGGGTGCCGAGGAACACGCTGTACCAGTGGCGCACCCGTGGAGAGGGTCCGCCGTGTGTTCGCCTGGGCAAGCACCTGCGCTTCGACCCCGACCGGGTCCGGGCGTGGTTCGGCGACCAGGTGGCCTGAGGTGGCCCACGTCGTCAAGGACAGTCGCAATGGGCGGTGGCTCGCTCGCTGGCGCGACCCGTCCGGGCGGCAGCGCAAGAAGTCCTTCGGCCGCAGGATCGATGCCGACCGGTTCCTGGCGGCGCTCATGGCCGACCTCTACCGCGGCACGTACATCGACCCTGCGGCCGGCAAGCTGCTGTTCGCGGCATACGCCGAGACGTGGGGCAAGGGACTGGCGCACCTCAAGCCCTCGACCGCAGACCGCTACCGCGACACCCTGCGGACGCATGTGCTGCCGCAGTGGGGTGGCTGGCCGATCGGGCGCATCGCCCACTCCGACGTTGCAGGGTGGGTCGGTGACCTCGCGTCGTCGGGACTGTCGGCGGGGTCGGTCCGCAAGATCTACCTCGTCGCCTCGCTCGTGCTCGACGGGGCGGTGCAGGACGGGCGGATCGCGCGGAACCCGGCCAAGGGAGTGCGGCTACCGAGGCAGGTCAGGCGCGAGCCGCGGTTCCTGACCCCGGAGGAGCTCGCCCGGCTCGTCGACGCCGCGGGATCGCACGGCCTCGCCATCGCGGTGCTCGGGCTGACCGGTCTGCGGTTCGGGGAGTTCGCAGCCCTCAAGGTGTCGCGGCTCGACGTCCAACGGCGGCGGCTGACGATCTCAGAGAGCGTGACCCGCGTCGGCTCGGCCATGGTGTTCTCGACGCCGAAGACGCATCGCACCCGTTCGGTCCCGGTGCCACCGGCCCTCATGCCTGCGCTGCTCGGCATGTGCCAGGGCAAGGAGCGCGACGACCTGCTGTTCCCGGCTGCGATGGGTGGACCGATCATCCTCAACAACTGGCGTCGGCGGGTCTTCGACCCAGCGTGTAGGGCGGCCGGCCTCGATGGTGTGACGCCGCACGACCTGCGCCACACGGCTGCCTCGCTCGCGGTCCGCGGTGGCGCGAACGTCAAGGCGGTCCAGCAGATGCTCGGCCACGCGTCGGCCGCAATGACGCTCGACATCTACGCCGGGCTGTTCCCCGACGACCTCGACGCGGTCGCCCTCTCCCTGGACACCCATGTGCCACAGATGTGCCACAACGGGCCTGTCGCGCTCATCGAAGGGGGAGTGGCGGATGAGTGACACTGCCTCTGACCTGCGAAAACGTGTGGTGCCCCCGGCAGGATTCGAACCTGCGACACCCGCTTTAGGAGAGCGGTGCTCTATCCCCTGAGCTACGAGGGCGGGGCATGGCTGAAACCTCGATGGAAACCTCGTCGCAGCTGTAACCCTTGATGCAACCAGGCCCTGCCGGGCCGACCAACGGGAGACAGGCTACTGGACCGCGGCTGGCGGCCGGTGCGTGGCTGCCCACGGCGCGGCGGAGCGCACCATCGGCGGCAGCGCGTTTCAGCCATACTCCACGGGCGGGGCATGGCCGAAACCTTCGCTGAAACCTCGCCGGAAGGGTTGCCGTAAACCTCGCTGCCGCGAGGCCCTGCCGGGCCGGCCGCGCTGAGGCAACCTCCGGCGGGTTCCTGCGATGTGTTGGTGGCGGCGCTGGCATGCGAGAGGCTTCAGGTATGCCCACACGCACGTTCAGAGCAGTGATGGAGAACGGCGACACCTATGACGACCCTTCCGAGGACGTCCTCCTCTTGCTACTCGAGGACCTGGCTGCGGGTGACGGGTCGTGGGTCATCGTCGAGAAGGTCGTGGACGCGTCAGGTCAGACGTACGCGCAGGCGCTCCGGCTTTCCGACGGGTCGTTCCAGGTCGAGCGGCGGCGCGGCAGCGCCGACACGCACGAGGTGGCTGCCGCGCAGCCTCTACGAGAAGCGCACGAACTGCTGACCCGGTGGGCGTTTGCCTTATAGCCGATCGGAGGCCCTCGCCGACGCTCCGTGTGTCCCGGTCGGTCACTGGTCCAACGTCGTCCGCGCCCACCGCTGCTGGTCCCGGGATGACCGCTGGGCGGCATAAGCATGCGAAGGCTTAGCTGCCTGACTGGTCGAGGATCATGAGCTTCTCAGGGTTGGGCATGGGTACGAATCCGACGCGGGCATAGACGTCGTGGGCGTCGAGTGTCGAGAGCAGCACCCGCTTCAGACCCAGGGGCCGGAGCCTGGCAACGACGGCCTCCGACAATCGGGTGCCCAGCCCTTGGCCGCGGTGGTCGCGGTCGACGTACACGTCGCAAAGCCAGGCGAAGGTTGCATGGTCGGTCGCGACGCGTGCATACGCCACTTGAGTTCCGTCGCGGGTGAACGCCCCGAAGTTCAACGAGTTGCGCGCCGCCGTCTCGACGGTCTCGCGGGTGCGCCCGAGTGCCCAGAAAGCATCGGTGGACAGCCACTGATGAACACGATCGAGGTCCATGCGGGCGAGGTCGGAGTCGATCTCGTAGTCAGTGCTGCGGTGGGCGCTCACCTCGCTATTTTGTCAGCCGCCTGTGCCGAGGTGCCTTACCTGGGTTGCCTCCAAGGCGGCCATGAGGTTCCTGAGCCTGGCAGGGTCGGGCGTTCGCCGGCAGTGCGGCGACAGGGGACGGCCGCCTTGACCTGCTGGGGTCGCCCGGCTCGTTGTAGCCCGGTTTGGGCGTTCAACGGTCCCAGAGGAGGACCTCCAGCGCGGCGACCAGACGGGAGCGCAGAGGCGCCTGTTCCTGGGCGAGTTCGATGAGGTCCTCGTTGCTCTTGGCGAGCCTCACGAGCAGGGCGCCTGCCTCGTCCTCTTCGCGGATCATGGTCATGGCCAGTCTGCTGGCCGGGTCGGTCAGGTCATGCGGGGGGACCGGGTGGCGCGGCAACGCCGCGAGGAGCAGGAGGACTCGCTGTTCGGCGCGCGAGATCGTCGGCCACAGGGCCAGGAGGTCCTCGGAGGCGTCGGTGACGGTCACGCGCACCGCCTCGTGGTGCGGCTCGGGGCGGTACCCGTACGCGCGTGCCTTGTCCAACGCGGCGGCTGCGAGGAACAAGGTGTAAAGGAGGTCCAGGCGTCGCTTCGGAGAGAGTTGAGGTGCCGCGGCCAGATGGGCGACGAGCCGTAATGCGGGCGCGGTGGAGCTGTAGCTGCTGCCCTGGTGAGTAACGGAGCCGACAAGGTCGTCCAGGTGCTTGCTCCACTGGTCGTTGTTGGCTGCAAGCCCGTTCAGCATCCGGGGGACGTCGGCGGCGTTGCCGTAGGCGTGCTCGAGCCGAGCCCAGTTCACGTCCTCGACGCCGGCCAGCCTCACCGGCTCCCCGGGCCCGTCCAGCAGGTCCTCGTCCACGGCGTCCGACTCGTGCCGCTCACGGTCGCCGGCCCGGGCCGGCCTCCCCGCCAAGGCTGTCAACCGGCGCTCGTGCACGGTGGCGTCGTCGAGCTCGTGGACGAGGCCGACCCGCGTGAACGACCGCATGAGCGTTGCGGTGTGCCCGGTGCCGCTGCCAGAGGAGCGGCCCCCGAACTGTTGAGCCAGCATCCGCACCGCATGGTCCTCCTGCGCCTGCCACCAGCGTTCGTCGTCGTCGGGGAGGGGCCCGGTCGCGATGGAGGTGACGTCCCAATAGCCCTGCTCGCGCGGTCGCATCGTCGGCTTGCCGAACCAGAAACTGGACGGGTCACGGAGCGCCCAGTCGACCTCCCGGACGGCGACCAGGGCGTGCCCACGGGCGGCGAGCTCGTCGGCCACGGCGCGCGCCGAAGCCTCCTCAGGGACGGTCACCGTGTACGTCTGGGCCAGGTGCGGCTGGTGCGGCATGATCGTCGGTCACGTTCAGTGGTTGGTGGGTGCGGCTTTGAGCCGGATTGCGGGAACCTCTGGCGATGGTGGCCACTCATGGACGTCGAGCTGGTAGCGGCCCTCTCCAACCACGAGGAAGTCGACATGGACCGCCAGCGGATTGCCGCTCGCGTCACGCGTCACGTACAGCGGGTACTCACCGTCGTCGCTGGGACTCATGACCCCGATGACGTTCTCCCCGTGCGCGGCCCACGGGAGCGTCGCATCGAGGACACCCTGCGGGTGCTGACCGGCCTTGGTGGTCCACGCCTCGAATTCCGGGGACTCGGGCGGCAGGATCCGGCCGGCAGCGGCGAGGGCGTCGACGAGGCCCACTCCACCTCCGTAGGTCGTGACGCCGTACAACGTTGCGTCGACCCAGGTTCCGGGCGCCGGCTCGACGCTGACGGGCTCCCCGTCGGCCAGCACGACGGATAGGTAGTCGGCATCACTGAACTCTGTGTCGTCATCCGAAGGACAGGTGGCCTGCGTGAGGATGACTGGGTAGACGCCAGGCTCGACCTGCACCTCGAGTGGACTGTCCAACGAAGCAAACGGGTCGACCGCCCCCAGCCTGCCCGAGGGCACGGCCAGCGACCCGATCTGCGTGGGGACAAGGTCGACCAGCTGGCCCTCGTCCCCAACGGCTCGCCCGGGCCTGGCGCCGAAGAACTCAGCCAGCGTCAGCGCGGTCTCGTGCACAAAGGGGAGGTTAGCGGCTCGGATCCAGCGAGGTTCATCAAGCGATCGGGTTGCGGCACTTGCGCGGATGTCGCTTACGACGTGGAAAGACCCAGCTCGTCGAGCTGTTCGCGGACTCTCTCGTAGTCGGCGTCGGGGTTGAGTGCGGAGAGGGTCGAGGGGTCGAGCGGGTGTGACTGGTACACGGCCCTGAGGGCTGCTTCGCTGGGGCTCATCTCGAGGTGGTTCTGGGCGAAGCGCGCGTACGCGCCAGGGCTGTCCTCGAGGATCAGATCGAAGAGCTCTTCGGCTCCGTCAGGGTCCGGATCGTACGCCGGCGGGGCGGCGTTCCCGATATGCCAAGTCCGTCCGTCCGTGGACCAGAAGGCTGCGGTTGCCATGAAAACGTCAGCGAGCTGGAAGCGAGCGTCTCGGGTCAGGAGTTCGAACTGAGTTGGCATGCCGTCAAGGAGTCCCGGCCACGGCGCGACAGGTGTGAGTGTGAAGGGGTTCATCGGGGACTCGTGCGCGAATCCCCAGCCGAAGACTGCCTCGTCGGTGAAGGCGATGAAGTAGCGATCGCCTGAACCGTTGTCCATGCTGGCCAACGCCACACCAGAGGGGTCGTGCGGATCGAAGCGAAAGTAGCGATCGTCCGGGTCGTCTTCTGGGCTCATCGCGACGTCAAGACGGCAAGGGCCAAGGACAGCTCGCGCAGGCGGTCTGGAGATGGAAGTCGTCCAAGCAGGACTGCCATGGTCACGCGCGTCAGAGTGACACATTCGCTCGTTCAGGTACGCGCACGACTGAAGTCCTCGGCGCGGCATCATGGGATGTCCCCACGGCCGCGAGCCCTTCTTCACGAGTCGCCGATGAGCGCCGTTACCATCGACGCGTGCAGGGGAACAGTTGGTAGCCATCAAATGGCGCGCAAATTCCCCCATCGAAGACCCAATCCCGTTTACCAAGGAGCGGGTGACGGCATGGGGCGCTGTCATCGCAACACTCACCGTGGTGGTCATCACCTCGCTACGGGCCTTCGAAGTCCCACTGTCAGAGAATGTGCACTTGTTGGTTGTCGCTGCGGCGCGCCCGTCCTGGCTGGCTCTGGTCCGCGGGGTCTACGCGTCGGCGTTGGCTCGTCTGGACATGGCACAGATTCGGCGGACCGGCAGGAGTGATTTAGTTACCGACGTTGTGGTCTGCGCGCTGGCAGGTATTGGTTGCGTGGTGCTCGCCATCGTCGGCGATTCGTGGTTGTGGCTGGGGTGCTCCCTGTTTGTGGCAATCGCAACCGACCAAGCGCGATTCGTACGAGCAAGCCGCGTCTCGTAGGACCGCGCGGGTCAAGGCCGGACCTCCTGCGGCAGATCCGGACGTTCCGCGTCGAGGGAGCTATGTCGGCTGCACTTGAACGCTTACGACGCGGTAACCGCGCTCGTCGCTAGCGTCCGGAGCGACTACGCACACATAAGGGCGGTCGATCACGTCGCCACTGCCAGCTGTGCGGACGGTGGCCACTGCGGATACCCGTAGCCCTCCGTCAGCGAGTTCCTCGACCGACACTTGGGTCTTGTCCCACGACTGCCCGGACGTCAGCCCGAGCTGCGATTCGACTGGCAGTGAGCACTTGGCTACTGCGCGTTGCGTGTCCCCTGTTGTGTCAGCACACGCACTCAGCGCGAGCACAGCCAGTACCAGCGGCAGGCCCCCTGCAGTCCTCATGGGCGCGAAACTACCGGGGCCGCCACCGCCCTGCCGAGTCAAGCCCCAAGGATGGCAGATTGGGACGTTGGTCTTCGGTTGTCAGGACTGGCAGTCCACGGCGACCACGCGGTGGCCCGAACCGAAGCTGCCCTCGTCAACCGGCACGGTGGCGAACTTGATGGGTACCACCTGCGACCGAGAGGGGTGCCGTTCGGTCGGCGGCAGCAAGCAGTCGGGCCATCCTCCGTCGTGGCTCTCTCCTCGAGCGTCCACCCAGCGCGGGACGCCATCGCGTGCGCCGAAGGTCCAGTCCTCCTCGCCGTTAGAGGTGGCGGTGAACTGCGGGGAGGTCTCAGTGCCTCCGAGGGTCGCGGTGCCCTCGTGCCAGGTGACGTCATCGCTCGTGGCGGGTCCGAGTGCGAATGAGCCGCTGCCCAGGAGGGCAACGGCCAGGATGAGGCCGACGGTCCGGCGTGCGGGTTCGCGTCGCGATCGCCGGGGACCGAGCCGCGATGCGGTGGCCTACGGACGGCCGACGGGGTGCTCGGGCGCTCCACGCGTTCTGGCGCTTCGAGGGTGGGGGCACCCCTGTGCCCGGCCGCCAAGGCTGAATCGGCTGAGCCGCTGGGCCAACTTTCCCGGGACGCTCAACGCCATTGCCACGTCGGCCTGCTCGCTGCAGCCGTGGAGGTGTCGACCGTGAACAGAGAGCCGTGCGCGAGTCCGCATTACGCCTTTTCGTGACGATATGCTCCCCGCTGATGGTCAACGTGGCACGTTGACCATCCGTTCGTCCATATGAGTGAGGGAGCGCGCCCGCCTCTTCACAGCCAATCACAGGGGAGTAGCACATGAAGTTCGTCTCGAAGTTCGCCACCGTGGCCGTGGCCGTGGCCGCGGCCACGGCGTCCGTAGCGGTGGTGACGATGGCAGCGCCGGCCAATGCAGCAGACCACACCTTGTTCTCGGCGAGTGGGAAGGCTTACGGCTGGTACGACGATTCGAACAATCGAATCGTTATCTGCGACATGGCCAGCGGGGACGGCGACGGGGCGAACGCCTCGATCCAGGGGGGTGGATGGGCCTGGGGTGGCAACATCGTTTACAACGGCTGCGTGGCAGAAGGTGGGGTCGCCGATGGTGTGAGCGTCAGGATGACGGTCTGCGATTGGGTGTGGTCACCGGCAATGCAGATGCGGACGACCACGGGCTGTAGGAACGACTGGTTCACGTCCTGACCGGCCTCGCGCAGTTCTCGGGATCGGAGATCTGCTACGTCCGATGATCGGCACGTTCGACGGGCGGCACAACCCGATGCCCGTTCGACGAGCGGCAGGAGCGGACGTTCGCATGTCGTACGTTCGTGCTCTTATGTGCACATGATTGAGGTCGTCGTCGGCGCGCTGGTTCGTGAACGTCGAGTTCTGCTCGCGTATCGGAGCCAGAACAAGCGCGCGTACCCAGCCGTTTGGGAGCTGCCCGGTGGAGTGGTTGAGGCCGGCGAGTCAGAACTCAACGCGCTCCGGCGAGAACTGCGCGAAGAACTCGGTGTGGACATAGCGACTGACTCGGCGTCTCATCTGTGCCGGCTGACCGCAGGACCGGCGGAAGAGCCGGCCCTCCTCAGCGCTTGGCTCGTTTCCGGCTGGGAGGGAAGCCCAGCGAACGTCGCTCCCGAGGAACACGACGACATCCGATGGTTCGACATCGACGACATGCCGCCCCCCGTGCACGTTCCTGTGCGCGCCGCGCTGGTGGCCGCGATACGGAGCAATCGGCGCTGAACTGCAGATGCGCTGTCATCGGCACGAGAGGAAGAGTGCTTCCGCGTTCCATGAGCCATAGAGCTCGACCGAGCCCACGGGCACGCGCGACACACGGACGCATGGTGCCCCCGGCGCGCATCGTCAGCGGGGGGCATGACCGGATCCGCCGGCGGCGAGCACTATGTCGCGGGTGACCTCCAGGTTCGGGAAGGCTCGAAGGTCTGCGTCGGTGAGGTCGCTCGGTCCGCCGACATCGGAGCGGAAGGTGATGCGCGTCCCTGTCCGGCCCCGGTACGGGATCGAGGTCAGCTCGTCGTCGGGGATGCCGAAGCGGTACGTCTGCGACCAGGAGGAGCCGCCGCGATGGTTGTCGTGAACGAGTTCGTCACTCAGGGCCGAGACGGTCGACATGCCGCGTCGGGGGAGGCCGTCCGGGAGCCTCGGCGCTTGGACCACGTCGTTGAAGCGCACGTCCGCGGTCGCCATGACCGGCTTGCGCACGACGGCGCCGTCGCTGTCGGCGCGCGTGTCCGTGCCGCGCCCGTCGTCGTCGATGGTGACGGTTCCGTCGGATCGAACGGTCACCGTCACGGTGCCGATGTGGCCCAGACTGGCGGCCTCGTCCTGCGCGTACGCCAGCACTTCGAGCATCAGATGCCGACGGCCACCGGCGGCCTGTCCCCGACCGAGCTGGCGGCGGACGTGTTCCAGGTGGACACGGTCCACGTCGGCGGCCCAGCGGTGGGTGGTGGTGGTCCAGGTCGTCCGGTCGGTCATGTCCCGAACCTAACGGGATCTCGAGGATGAGCTGTGGTCGCGGGATCGGCGGAGAGGTATGCCGGGCGATCAGGGGCTGGAGAACGTCATCGCACGGTCGGTGAAGGCCCAGTCCAGGCCGTCGTCGCCCTCGCCGTCGAAGTCGGGATCTCGTCGCAGGCCGACCTTGGCCGCGACTCTCTGGCTGGCCCGGTTCGAGGGGCGGATGCGGGCGACGACGATCTCGCCGGGGAGCGACTCCTGGGCCCAGCCCACCACAGCGGCCGCGGCTTCCGTGGCGTAACCCCGCCCCCAGGTCGAGGGATGGAAGCGGTACATCAGGTTGAGGAAGCGTTCCTCGTGGATCGTCGTCCAGCGCACACCGCAGTTGCCGACGAGCCGTCCCGTCTCCTCTTCGAAGACGCCACAGTTGCCGAACCCGTGCTGTTCCCAGTGACGCAGCCACCGCCGCACCAGCGAGTCGACGTCGTCCAGTTGCGTCACCCGGTCCGACGGGTTGTGGCGGACGACCGACGGATTCGACAGGATCTCGAGGATCTCCGCGGCATCATGCTCCTCCGGCCGCCGCAGCGACAGCCGAGCGGTCGTCAGGCGAGGGGGCTGCTGGGGCACCTCGGCAATGTACTCGGCATCCTCAGGCGCCCGTGCGGCCGTCGACCCCCTCGCGGAGCAGGTCCGCGTGACCGCAGTGCTGCGCGTACTCCGTGATCATCCGCAGCACGAGCCAGCGCAGGTCGACGTCTTCGTACCAGTCGAGCGGCCGTGCCGTGTCGTCGAGGTCGTGGGCGGCGACGATCTCGCGCGACACCGCGCACTCGGCGCGCCAGGTCTCCAGGTCCTCGGTGAAGTCGGCGTCGGCGGGCGGGTCGAAGTCGAGGTCGGGCTTGTCCTCGGTGAAGAAGAGGAACGGCACGTCGCGGCGCTCGAAGTTCTGCTGGAACCACCAGCGCTCGACACCGGCCAAATGTCGCACGAGGCCGTGCAGCGACATCGTCGAGGGCGGCATGGATCGCGTCCGTGCCTGCTCGGGAGTGAGTCCGCGGCACTTCATCTCCACGGTGGCCCGGTAGTACTCGAGGTATGCCGTGAGCGCCGCGCGCTCGTCCGCCACGCGGGGGATGCGCGGCCGGTCGTCGTCGGCCCAGACCGGCGCGAAGTCCTCGTCGGACAGGCCTGACTCCGACCGCGTCCCGTGCGCCTCAGGGGTTTGCGTCATGCGGGTCACTCTGCCAGCGCACGGTCGCGAGAGCCTGCCCAGCGGCGGCGTGGATCGGCCCGCGCCGGCCGCGCTCCACGGGAGGTGGCGCGCTTCTGGCAAGATCCCGCGGAGCGATCGGGTTGTGGGAGAAGGGACACGCGACGGTGCGAGTACTGCGATGGGCGTTGCCGGGCGGGATGCTGGCCGCTGCTGCGGTGTCGGTGGCGCAGGGCAAGGCGTGGGGCTACCTCTGGGGCGCGCTCGCGCTGCTCGCTATCGGGGGCCCCTGGTACGCAAGGAGGTTCGCAAAAAACGACAGCGCGCTCCGCCTGTACTCCATCCTGTTCTGCGCCGGCCTCCTTGCCGCGGCCGCGACCTTCGCGGTGCTGGCCGTCACGTCCGAGCCGGACCGCCGGGGCGCCTTCGTCGGGCTCGCGATCATCTGGCTGGCGATGGCGGGTGGTGCCATCGGTCTCATGGTGGCGCTGGGGCGTCGGAAGCGCCGGTCTGGGGACGTGGTGCCGGGCCGATCGTCGTCGGAGGGCCCGCGGTGACACCGGACCGGCTCGTCCCGGCACGATCTCGCAACGAGGTCTTCGACCGGCTCTACGAGGACGGCCGTGCGGCGGTGCTCGCCGGGACCCATCGCCAGGACGCACCGCCCGAGGACGGCGGTCGCTGGCCCGTGACCGTCGTCGCCATCCCGCCCCGGTCCACGCGCGAGACGCTGGAGGGGTGGATGACGCAGGCCCGCGCGTTCGCCGGTCCCGGGCACTTCCTCACGGGCCGCACCGACGCGAGCCACGTGACCATCCGCGCCCTCGAGGCCTACCGCGAGGCCGCCCACCCTGCCGAGGCGCGCTCGGAAGCGTGGGCATCGGCCATGACGGACGAGGCACGCGACACGGCGCCGCCGCGGCTGCACCTCACCGGAGTGACCCTCGCGGCGGGCTCCGTCATGGCGCAGCTGGAGCCCGCGGCCACCCCTTTCCGGCAAGCCGATTCGCAGCCGCAGCTCACATAGCACGCATGCTGCGCATAAGCAAGTCGCCCTCTTGACGTGCTCTCGGGCGGGCCTCGACTCTGGGAGTTCCACGGGGCCCACCCGGGCCCCGACGAGGAGGTCCTAATGGACGAGAAGGTCATGAACCGCCGGCGAGTTCTGGTCGGCGCGGGGGCCGCGGGTGCCGTGGCCGTCGGCAGCGTGACGGGTGCGTCGTCGGCGTCGGCGAGCGGGAGCAGCGGTGCTGCCCCGAGTGGGAGCTGGGTGATCAACCGAAGGGACGACGCCCCGAGCACCGACCGAGCGAAGACGGTCGTCAGCTTCGCGGCCGGCCGGGTCATCGTCGTGCACGACATCTCCCCGGCCGGTCCTCCCGGGACGGGGACCTGGGCGTCCTTGGGCGGCGGCGCGTTCAAGGCGACGTTCTGGTTCGGCCAGCCCGGACCCGGCGGGCCCGGCAGCCCGGGCATCACCATCCGCGTGCGCGTGCGCGGCAAGGCCCGCAGGTACACGATCTCCGGCACCTACCGGTTCTCGGTCTTCGACCCCTCGGGCGCCGTGGTGCAGAGCGGCACCGGCTCGTTCAGCGGCCACCCGATCGAGGCCTGACCGCGCTCTTCCCGACGACACCCGCCGACCGTAGGGGGCGGGGCCACGCGGACCCCGAGCACGTATGCCGTCCGGCCGGGACGCGATTCCGCCGTGCGGGTCTGTCGATGGCAGGCCCGCACGGCTTCGTTGGTTAGCCTGCTGGAATGACGGACGCCCCCAGGACCGACCCTGCCCTCCAGGCCGAGTCGTCGGGCGATCCCCGCGCTGACCGTGTGGCGGCGGCGGTGCGCACATGGCAGCGCACGCTCGTCGACCTCGGCGGCCGCAACACGCTGCTCTGGTATCGCGACCTGCCCTCGGGAACGCTCGACCTCACGACCGCCCACCCGGGCGGCGTCTCGATGCTGCTCGCCGGCCGTCGCACCCGCCTGTCCGACCTCGTGCGCGAGCCGGTCGCCTTCGACGAGGCGCGCCGCCGGGCTCGCGCCATCCGGTCCAAGGCCCTCGAGCTGCGCGAGGAGCGCGGCATCGCGGCCGGCTTCGTGGCCATCGGCATGGCGACGTGGTCGGTGCCCCGTGCGGCCCGCCCACCGGCGGCCCCCGTGCTGCTGCGGTCGTGCGTGCTTCGCCCCACCGGCGCGGCGCAGGAGGACTTCGAGCTCGACCTCGGGCCCGAGGTCGAGCTGAACCCGGTGCTGCGCGAGTACCTCCGCTCCGAGCAGGGCATCGAGATCGACGGCGACGCGCTCGCCGACCTCGCCACCGTCGGCAACGGCTTCGACCCCTACCCGGTGTATGCCGCCCTCGGCCACGAGTGCGCGGCCGTGCCCGAGTTCGCGATCGCACCGCGGCTCGTGCTCGGCACCTTCTCCTACGCCAAGCTCCCGATGGTCGCCGACCTCGCCCTGCAGGGCGCCGGCCTCGCCGACCACGACGTCGTGGCGGCACTCGCCGGTGACGAGTCGGCGCTCGGGGCGGTGCGGCTGCGCGTGCCCGAGAGCGAGCCCGACCCGGACCCCGAGCACGAGCACCTCGTCCTCGACGCGGACTCGTCGCAGCATGCGGCCATCGACGCCGTGCGCGCCGGCGCCCACCTCGTCATCAAGGGCCCTCCCGGCACGGGCAAGTCGCAGACCATCGTCAACCTCATCGCGTCGCTCGCTGCCGAGGGCAAGTCGACGCTCTTCGTCGCCGAGAAGCGTGCGGCCATCGACGCGGTGCTCAGCCGTCTCGACCGGCTCGGCCTCGGAGACCTGGTGCTCGACGCGTACGACGGCCCGACGAACAAGCGAGCCACGGCGCAACAGTTCGCGCGGAGCCTCGACGCCGCGGTCGACAACGACGGTCCGGTCAGCGACCGCACCACCGCGACGCTGCGCGAGCGGCGCGCCCGCCTCCAGGCGCACGTGCAGGCGCTGCACGCCGTGCGCGACCCGTGGGGCGTGTCCGCGCACGAGGCGCAGGAGGCCCTCGTGGAGCTCGGCACCCGCACGCCGGCGCCGACGAGCCACGTGCGCATCGGGGGTCGCGAGCTCGCGGGCCTCAGCCGCACCCGGGCCGTCGAGCTCGGTCGGCGCCTCCGCGACGCCGCCGGCCTCGGCGCGTGGACGCGCGACGGCGACGACCCCTGGTACGCCGCGCGCATCCTCACCGCCGAGGACGCCTCCAAGGCGCTCGACATCACGACCCGTCACAGCACGAGCGGGCTCGACGACGCCGCTCGTCAGCTGAACGCGATTCTTTCGGAATCGCATGTGCCGGAGGCGAACTCGCTCGAGGACTGGAAGGCTGCGTTCGCGACGATGGCCGACGTCCGCGAGACCCTCGAGGTGTTCCGGCCAGAGGTCTTCGACATCCCGCTCAAGGAGCACATCGCGGCGACGGCGACGCGCGACTGGCGCGACAACCGCGACATCGAGATGGGCTGGCTCGAGCGTTGGCGCATCCGCCAGCAGACCAAGCGGCTGCTGCGTCCTGGCCGTCCGCCGGCCAACCTTCACGAGGAGCTCGTGTCGGCGAGCGAGCAGCGCGAGCACTGGTTCGCGCTCGTGGGCGGCGGCGGCCGCCCCGAGATCTCGCCCCGGCTCGACGAGGGCCTGGCCCTGCTCGGCAGCCTGACCACCGATCTCGAGTGGCTCGACGAGCGGCTCCAGCCCGGACCCGGCGGGCAGACCCTGACCTCGCTGCCGCTCGCCGAGCTGCGTGAGCGGCTGGTCGCGCTGGCGGCCCGCCCCGACCGCATCGCCGTCCTGCCGCAGGTGACGTCGGTCCTCGACGAGGTGCGCGCCACCGGCCTGGGAGCCCTGGTCGACGACCTCGCGCGTCGTGGCACGCCCACCGAACAGGTGACGGCGGAGGTCGAGCACGTCTGGTGGGCCTCGCTCGCCCAGGAGATCACGGTGCGCGACCCCGCCTACGGCGCGCACGACGGGGCCGGCCTGCGCCGGGACGTCGCCGAGTTCGCCGAGGCCGACCGTGACCACCAGAAGGCGACGGTCGAACGGGTGCGCTCGGCGGTGGCCCGCAACGTGCGGGAGGTCCTCGCCGACCACCCCGCCCACGAGGCCCTCGTGCGGGCCGAGGCCGGCAAGGCCCGCCGTCACAGGCCGCTGCGCGACCTCATGCCGCACGCAGCCACGATCCTCACCGCGATCAAGCCCTGCTGGGCGATGAGCCCGCTCGTCGTCGCGTCCACCCTGCCACCCGGGCGCTGGTTCGACGTCGTGATCTTCGACGAGGCCTCGCAGGTGCAGCCGGCCCAGGCCATCTCGGCGATCTCTCGTGCGCGTCAGGTCGTCGTGGCCGGCGACGAGCGTCAGCTGCCGCCGACGAACTTCTTCACCGTCGTCTCCGACGACGAGGCCGACAGCCCCGCCGGTGTGGACGAGGCCCTGACCGAGGGTTTCGAGTCCGTCCTCGACGTGCTGGCCGCGGCCCTCCCCACCCGGAACCTGACCTGGCACTACCGCAGCCGCGACGAGCGCCTCATCGCGTTCGCCAACCAGTCGATGTACGACGGGCGGCTCACGACGTTCCCCGGCACGTCCATCGACTCGGCGGTCACCTTCGAACCGGTCGACGGCCAGGCGGAGGTGCAACCGGGCGTCGACGCCATCGAGACGACCGAGGCTGAGGTCGCCCGCGTCGTCGAGCTCGTCCTCGAGCACGCCCGCACCCGGCCCACGGAGTCCCTCGGGGTCATCGCCCTCGGGATCAAGCACGCCGACCGGCTCGAGGACGCCGTCACCGAGGCCCTCAGGGGTGCGCCCGACGTCGCGCGGTTCTTCGACGAGGCGCGCGAGGAGCGCTTCTTCGTCAAGAACCTCGAGCGGGTCCAGGGCGACGAGCGTGACGCCATCATCCTCTCGATCGGCTACGGCAAGACCCCGCACGGCCGGGTGCTGCACCGCTTCGGGCCGCTCAACAACGAGGGCGGCGAGCGACGTCTCAACGTCGCGATCACGCGTGCCCGCTCGCGCATGACCGTGGTGTCGGCCCTGCGCGCCGGCGACCTCGACCCGAGCCGCCTCAAGGCTCGCGGGGCGACGATGCTGCGCGACTTCCTCGCGTACGCCGAGAGTCGCGGTGTCGCCTCCGACGACGGCACGCTCTTCGCGACCGCCCCCGTGACGACCGACCCGCTGCGCAGCGACCTGGCCAGGCGGCTGCGCCGCGAGGGGCTCACCGTGCACGAGGACTACGGCACGGCGAGCCACCGCATCGACATCGCGATCGAGGACCCCTACCACCGGGGTCGCGCGCTGGTCGCCGTCGAGACGGACGGCGACCGGTATGCCGCCCTGCGCAGCACGCGCGACCGTGACCGTCTGCGGCCCGAACAGCTCGCCCGCCTCGGCTGGGTGCACGAGCGCGTCTGGACCACCGACCTCTTCCGAGACCCCGCCCGCGAGATCGCCCGGCTGCTCACCGTCGCCCGCACCATCTCACCGCCTCCTGCACCGGAGGCGGAGGCTGAGGAAGCGGCGCAGCAGCCGGACGTTCACCAGAACGGCGCGAGCGCCTCGGGCGACCCGGCCGCACCCACCCCGGACACGGGCGCTCAGGGCGCGACCGCGAACCCGGGCGGCGGCGAGATCAGCGTCGGCACTCTCGGCGGCGGCACTCCCCGCGACACTCGCGGTGACGACGCAGCCGCGCCGGCCCGCCCGAAGCGCAAGCGCCGTCGCGTGTTCCGCAAGGGCACGGCCGACACCGGGACCGACGGCGACGGTGACGGTGCCGAGCCCGGTGCCGGGCTGCGACACAGCAGCGACGAGCTGGACCTCGGCTGGGGTGAACGTCCGTCCGGCTCCGGCGTCGGCGACCGCTGGCTCGAGGAGCAGCGGCCGCCGCACTACGAGTGAGGTGGCGGGCCCCAGAATGCGGCTAGGTCGGGCTGGGGCCCTCCCGGTCGTGGAATGTTGTACGATCTCGCGGCGTTGTGGGCGGCATGAACACGACGACTCCCTTCTCGCTGCGACTCTCGTGGGCCGAGGGTCTGTTCGAGCGAGGTGACTTCCTCGCCGCTGCCACCGCGCTCGCCGAGCTCGTCGACGAGATCGACTCCGCGCTGCAGGCCTCCTCGTCCGAGGGCGTGCTGCACTCGGTGACCGATCTGCGGCTCCTGCTGGCGCGCGCCTACTTCAAGTCCGCCCAGCTCGGGCGCGCGGAGGTCACGCTGGCCCGCGTCATCGAGGAGGCCCCGACCGACGCGTACGCCCACCTGCTGCTCGGCCGCACCCTCCAGCGCGCCGGCCGCCACGACGAGGCGGCCCGACCGCTGGCGCTGGCCGAGATCTTCGGTGGCTACGAGCGCCCGAAGGCCTACGGGACGAACGCTCCTGAGCCGGCTGACCACCCGAGCCCCGCGGCTTCGACGACTGCCTGACCTGCCCCCAGCCGTCCCCACACCATCGAGTGCCCACTTCCCGACGAGTCGGGAAGTGGGCACTCGTCTGTCCGTGCGCGTCGCGTGCTCAGTTCCTCCGGGCTGGTGCGTGTGGGGAAGTGGGCCCTCGACGTGGCGTCGGTCCCGGGACGGTGTGACCCCGGGGTCAGCGTGCCCGGAGGGCGTCGCGGATCTCCTGCAGGAGGATGACCTCCTCCGAGGGTGCCTCGGGCTCGGGCTCGACGCCCGCCTTGCGACGCTCGGCCAGGTGGTTCATGGGAACGACGACCATGAAGTAGACGGCTGCCGCCACGATGAGGAAGCTCACCAGCGCGGTGAGGAAGTTGCCGACGGACACGCCGCCGGGCTTGAAGGAGGAGAAGTCCGGCTGTCCGCCGAGCTTCCCGATGAGGTCCATGATGATCTTCACGAAGGCGTCGACGACCTTGCCGAACGCCGTGCCGATGACGACCGCGACCGCGAGGTCGATGACGTTTCCTCGCATGAGGAAGTCCTTGAAGCCCTTGATCATTCGCTTGTCCTGTCTCTCGTGACCCCCGAGGATCAGGCAGTTCGCCCATCGCCGAGACGAGCACCGGGCCGTCGCCGGGCGCGACCTCGACCCTCGTCTGCGTGGCGTTGCCAGGGGTTCCAGTGTGTCGGTGGAAGTTGCACACGGGTCGGCTGTGGCTCGTGTGTCGTGCCGGACGTCTCGAACCCTACTGCGTCGCAGGGCCGGTGCGGTGGATGGCGAGCACCAGGCTCTGGCCGGCCTCGAGGGCGCCGAGTCCGCGTGCCACGTCGGCGGCCTGCTGCGGCGCGAGGGCCAGGGTGAGCCGCGGCGGGACCGCGACGCCGAGCCCCGTCGTCTCTCCGGAGTCGTGCACGGCCAGCACCACGACGTCGGTGGCGACCTGCGTGCCGGTGCCGGTGGCGTAGAGGTCGACGCGGTTGCCGGGCCGCACCCCGACGGAGCTCGCGTCGACGACGGGCACGCTGAGCGCCACGTGGTCGGACGGCTGCCCGGCGAGCAGGTCGCCGCCGAGGAGCCGCTCCGGCGTCAGCACCTCCCTCGCGGCGAGAGGCCCGGCGGCCATGCGGCCGACGACGGCTTCGGGGGAGGTGAGCGCCGTCGCCGGCCGTTGGCTGCCCGGCCGGTTGACGACCTCGACGTCGTCGGCCGAGACGACCTCACCGGCAGCGACGTCCCGGAGCACGACCAGCGTCGGGGCCCCGACACCGTCGGCCGGCGGGGGGCGCAGGGCTCCGATGGTGACCAGGGCCGCGGCTCCGGCCAGGCCGGCCGCGAGCCCCCGGCGCCACCGCGACCGACGAGCACCGCGACGGCGCGGCCCGTCGGGCCACTGCGAGCGAGACACGGAGCGAGACACGGAGCGAGACACGGAGCGAGACCCGGAGCGAGACACGGAGCGAGACCCGGAGCGGGGTCGATGCAGACCGGACATCACGGCAGCGTGAGCGGCAGCTCCAGCCCGTCGAGGCTGCGCCGGCACGGGCAGGTCGCGGACTCGTCCGGCTCGTAGGCCGGCATCTGGCCGATGGCGTCGCGCAGGATGGCACCCAGGCGCTCGACGTTGGTCGCGAAGACGCGCAGCACCTCCTCGTGCGTGACCGCCTCGCCACCCTCGACGCCGGCGTCGTGGTCGGTGACCATCGCGATGGTCGTGAAGCACATCGCCAGCTCACGGGCCAGGGCCGCCTCGGGCATCGCCGTCATGCCGACGATGCCGAAGGCCGCCTGCTGGTGCATCGCCGACTCGGCACGCGAGGAGAAGCGGGGACCGTTGATGACGACGAGGGTGCCGTCGGGCACGACCTGCAGGTCGGACAGGCGGGCGGCAGCGATGGCGACCTGGCGCCCGTTGGGGCAGTAGGGGTCGGCGAAACCGACGTGGACGACGGGCCCCTCCTGCTCGTAGATGGTGTGGGGGCGGCCCCAGGTGCGGTCGACGACCTGGTCGGGCACGACGATCGTGCCGGGCCCGTGCTCGGGCCGCAGCGACCCGACCGCGCAGGGGGAGAGGATCTGGCGCACCCCCACGGCGCGCAGGGCCCAGAGGTTGGCCCGGTAGTTGACCTTGTGGGGCGCGAAGCGGTGCCCCTTGCCGTGCCGGGCGACGAACGCGACCGAGCGGCCCTCGACCTGGCCGACGACGAGCGGGTCGCTCGGGCGCCCGAACGGGGTGTCGACGTCGACCGTCTCGTAGTCGTCGAGGAACTCGTAGAGACCCGAGCCGCCGATGACACCGATCTCGGCGCGCTGGCCGGCGGGGTCGGGCATCGTCGGGAGAGGCACCTGGTCAGTCATCATGCGGCGAGCCTAGGGGTGCCGCCGGCAAGCCGGCGCGACCCACGCCAACGGGTGGGGACAACGCCCCGTGACGTCAGGAGGCTGTGGACGACGAGGACGACGAGGACGACGAGGACGACGTGCTGGCGCTGCCCGACGTCGAGGAGGAGCCGCCGGAGCCGTTCGACGAGCCGCCGGTCGAGGACGTCGACGAGCCGCCCGAGGAGCTGCCCGAGGTGTCGGAGGAGCTCGAGGACGAGGCGCTCGCGGTGTCCTTCTTGTCGCCACCGGACGGGGTCGACGCTCCCGAGGCCTTGGACGAGCCCTTCGCCGCCGCCCGCGAGTCGGTCTTGTAGAAGCCGGAGCCCTTGAACGCGATGCCGACCGGGTGGATCACCTTGCGCAGCCGGGGCTCGCCGCAGCTCGGGCACACGGTCAGCGCGTCGTCGGTGAACGACTGGCGGATGTCGAACGCGTGGCCGCACTCTTGGCAGGCGTAGGAGTAGGTAGGCACAGGTGAACCTCGGACGTCGGATGGGGAATGAACCGCAGGCCAGTCTACGGCCAGCCGGCGAGGCGTCCGCCGCGGCTGATCTCGCGGATGCGGCGCTCCGTGCGCTGCTTGACCTTCGAGGTCGTCACGACGAGCAGCCGGTCGCCGTGCCGGATCGTCGTGTGCGGCTCGGGCACGAAGCCTTCGCCGCCCCGCACGACGAGGGTGACGTTGGCGCCCTTGGGGAGGCGGAGCTCGAAGACGGCGACGCCGTGCAGCCGTGACTCGGCGCCGACCGTCACCTGGATGACGTCGGCACCGATCTCCATGAGTGAGGTCGACTCCAGGTCGACGTCGACCGAGTGCACCTGCTCGGTGAGGCCGAGCCGCTTCGCGACCCACGGCAGCGTCGGGCCCTGAACGACGGTGAAGACGACGACGAGCATGAAGACGAGGTCGAAGATCCACTCGGTGTCGGGCGTCCCGGTGACGAGGGGCACCGTGGCGAGCACGACGGGCACCGCCCCACGCAGACCGGCCCACGAGAGGAATGCCTGCTCGCGCCAGGGCACCCGGAACCACGACACCGACACGACGACCGAGAGCGGCCGGGCGACCAGCAGCAGCACGAGCCCGATGACGAGGGCCTTGACGAACATCTCGTCGAGGCGCCGCGGGTCGGCCAGCAGGCCGAGCAGCACGAAGAGCCCGATCTGCGCGATCCAGCCCATCGCGTTGCCGAAGCTCTGGAAGGCCGCGCGGTTCGGCAGGCCCATGTTGCCGAGCACGAGCGCGGCGAGGTACGTCGCGAGGAAGCCGGACACGTGGACGGCGGCGCCGACGGCATACGCGAGGACGGTGAGCGACACGACCCCGATGGAGAAGAGGGCGGACGACGCGCCCGCCACCCGGCGCAGCAGCTGCCCGCCGGCCCACCCCACGACGCCACCCACGAGCGCGCCACCCGCGAGCTCGACCACGGTGTGGAAGAGCAGCACCCACCAGGGATCGCTGGTCCCTCCCGGCAAGCCCTGCGAGGCGAACGCGACGACGAGGATGACGACCGGGGCGTCGTTGAAGCCGGACTCGGCCTCGAGCATGCCCGAGATGCGGCGGGGGAGCGCGACGTTGCGCAGCACGGCGAAGACGGCGGCGGCGTCGGTCGAGGAGACGATGGCCCCGATGAGCAGCGAGATGGTCCACGACAGGGGCAGGAAGGTGTGGGCCGCGACGGCGACCACGAGCACCGAGACGACCACCCCGACCGTCGAGAGCACGGCAGCGGGGGCCACCGACCGCTTGATGTTGCTCCACGACGTCGTCAGGCCACCCTCGGCGAGGATGAGCACGAGGGCCGCGTAGCCGAGCACGCGCGTCGTCGACGCGTCGTCGAACTGGATGCCGGCGCCGGCGTTGCCCAGCGCGAGACCGATGCCGAGGTAGATGAGGAGCGAGGGCAGGCCCGAACGCACCGAGAGGCGGACGGCGGCGACGGCCACGAGAAGCACGAGCGAGCCGATGAGGAGCACACGTGTCAGGTCGTCGAGGGTCATGCTCGACGACGTGATGGACGCGAGTGCGGGCAACGGCAGCTCCTGAGGTGTGGGGCAATCCAACCATCCCGACGCGCGCACCCGGGCACGTGTCCGCGGCAGTCGGCGCCTGACGTGACGGCTCGGCAACGATGCGGCGCGGCGCCCTCCGGGCGTGGGCCGCGCCTCTCGGCGGTGGCCTAGGCTCGTTCGCGTGTCACGGTTGAAGCGCGCTCGTCAGATCGTCCTGCTCCTCGTCGTCCTCCTCGTCATGGCGGTGGTCGGGACGAGCATCGTGGCGATCTCCGTGGTGCGGCAGTCGTTCCCCGAGACGGCCGGCGAGCTGCAGATCGAGGGCCTGACCAGCGCGGTCTCCGTCAGCCGCGACGACCGCGGCATCCCGTCGATCTACGCCGACAACGCCAACGACCTCTTCCGCGCGCAGGGCTTCGTCAGCGCCCAGGACCGCTTCTTCGAGATGGACCTGCGCCGGCACGTGACGGCCGGCCGGCTCGCCGAGCTCGTCGGCAGCTCGGCCGTCGACACCGACAAGGTGATCCGCACGATGGGGTGGCGTCGCGTCGCCGAGCAGGAGCTGCCCAAGCTCGCGCCCGAGACGCGGCAGTACCTCCAGGCGTACGCCGACGGTGTCAACGCGTACATCAAGCAGGCCGGCTCTCCGGAGAAGATGTCGCTCGAGTACACCGTGCTCTCGCGGCGCAACCCGAACTACCGCGTCGAGCCGTGGACCCCCGTCGACTCGCTGGCATGGCTCAAGGCGATGGCCTGGGACCTGCGCGGCGACTACCGCGACGAGCTCGCCCGCGCGCAGCTGTCGCGGACCACGCGCTCGCTCAAGCAGATCAACCTGCTCTACCCGCCCTACCCGGTCGACCGGAACCTGCCGATCCTCTCGCCCCAGGACTGGCAGCCAGCGGCCGAGGTCGACCAGGCAGCCAGCGCCGAGCCTGCCGCGCTCCGGCAGTTCCGCTCCGCCGACGGCAGCACGGCCGTCGCGTCGGCGCTCGCGTCGATCGAGGCCGTGCCGGCCCTGCTCGGGCGCGGCGACGGCATCGGCTCCAACTCGTGGGTCGTCTCCGGCAGCCGCACGACCACCGGCAAACCGCTGCTCGCCAACGACCCCCACCTGGCCCTGTCCATCCCCGGCATCTGGGGGCAGGTCAACCTCCAGTGCCGCACGGTGAGCGCTGCGTGCCCGTTCCGGGTCTCGGGCTTCACCTTCTCGGGCCTGCCCGGCGTCGTCATCGGCCACAACGACAAGGTCGCCTGGGGCATGACGAACCTCGGCCCCGACGTCACCGACTTCTTCCTCGAGCAGGTCACCGGCGACTCGTACCTGCGCGACGGCAGCAACGAGCCGCTCGTCCAGCGCAAGGAGGTCATCAAGGTCGGGGGCGGGGCCGACGTCCCCATCACCGTGCGCTCGACCGTGCACGGGCCGATCCTGTCCGACGTCGTGCCGGCCATCGACACCGCCGGCGACCGCAGCGTCGTGCGTGGGGCCGCCCAGTCCAACAGGTATGCAGTGTCGCTGGCCTGGACGGCGCTGACCCCGGGCACGACGGCCGACGCGATCTTCGCGCTCAACAAGGCCGGCAGCTGGTCCGACTTCCGCAAGGCGGCCGCGCTCTTCTCGGTGCCGTCGCAGAACCTCGTCTACGCCGACACCGCGGGCCACATCGGCTACCAGGCGCCGGGCAAGATCCCCGTCCGCCGCTCCTCGACCCCGGGCGCGCCGCCCGGCTTCTGGCCGGCGCCCGGCTGGGACTCGCAGTGGGACTGGAAGGGCTACGTGCCCTTCGACGACCTGCCGCAGACGTTCGACCCGGCCGAGGGTTTCATCGTCACCGCCAACCAGGCCGTCACGGCGAGCCAGACCCCGTTCCTCACCTCGGAGTGGGACTACGGCTTCCGGGCCCAGCGCATCCGCACCCTGCTGGCGGCGGCGCCGAAGGTCTCGCCCGAGACGATGACGCAGATCCAGGGCGACAGCCGCAACACGTACGCGTCGGGCCTCGTCGAGCGGCTGCTCGCCGTCCAGGTCGACGACTTCACGGCCCAGGCCCAGCGGCTGCTGCGTGACTGGGACGGCGGCCAGCCCAGCGACAAGTCCCGTGACTCCGCCTCCGCCGCGTACTACAACGCGGTGTGGAAGTACCTCCTCGAGCTGACCTTCGACGAGCTGCCGCCCGACATCGCCCCGGACGGCGGCAGCCGGTGGATGGTCGTCATGGAGCAGCTGCTCAAGGACCCCAAGAACGACTGGTGGGACGACAAGACGACGCCAGGGGTCACCGAGGGCTCGGGCGAGATCCTCAAGCGCGCCCTCGTCGAGGCCCGGCTCGACCTGGCCCGTGAGCTCGGCAAGGTGCCGGCGACGTGGCGCTGGGGCCGGCTGCACCAGCTCGACCTCAAGCACCAGGTGATGGGCGCCGAGGGCGTGCCGTCCGTGGTGCAGAGCCTCTTCAACCGTGAGGACATCGAGCTCGGCGGCGGCAACTCTATCGTCAACGCCAACTCGTGGAACGCCTCGAAGCCGGGCTACGACGTCACCAACGGGCCGTCGATGCGCATGGTCGTCGACCTCGGCAACCTCGACGCGTCACGCTGGGTCAACTCGACCGGGCAGTCCGGGCACACGTACGACGACCACTACGCCGACCAGGTGGACGCGTGGGCGGCCAACGAGACCTTCCCGTGGCCGTTCAACCAGAACGCCGTACGCGACGCCTCCGCCGACGAGCTCACCCTCGTCCCGCTGAAGCCGGCGACGACGCCCTAGCGCAGGCGGACCACGCGACCCGTCGTCGTCACGTAGCCGTCGACCGGCACGTCGTGGTCATCGCTCGGCAGGTCGGCCTCGCTCTGCTCGCCCTCGTGCAGCAGCGTGATGACGGGCGCCGCGGAGTCGCGGTGCAGCAGGGCGCGGTCGTAGCAGCCACCGCCCTGGCCGAGGCGGGTGCCGTGCGCGTCGACGGACAGGCCGGGAGTGACGACGAGGTCGCACGTCGCGAGGGCGTCGGTGCCGAGCCAGCCGTCCCGCGCGGCATACGCGTCGGTGTCCTCGTCGGTGTCGGTGGCGGTGTCGGTGGCGGTACCGGTGTCGGCGGCCGCGGCGAGACGGCTGGGCCGGCTCACGGTCGTGCGGTCGCCCGAGGCGCCGCGGACGGCATACCTCCACTGGAGCGACCAGTCGTCGAGGACCACGGGCACGATGACCTCGTGCCCGGCGTCGAGCAGCTCCTCGACGAGGCGTCCGGTGGGCGGCTCGTCGGGCAGCGACTCGTAGACGGCCACCCGGGACGGGTCGGGGACGAAGCGCAGCACCGCCTCTGCGAGGGCGGCCGCCGACGCCTCGCGGTCCATCGAGGCGGCGAGCCCACGCCGGCGGGCACGTGCGGCGTGACGGAGGTCACGCTTGTCGGGAGCGCTCACGGGGTCCACATTTGCCGCACTCGGCTGCGCCACATACCGCCCATCGTAAGGTGATGGCCATGAGTGACCAGGGGCTCCAGGCGTCCGTCGCACTGATGCGCGAGCGGGGCCTCGGTCCCGAGGCGATCAAGGTGTTCGAGCACTACTACACGCAGCTGCAGGACGGCGCCCAGGGCACGATCCCCGAGGACTCCATCGAGCCCCTCGGCGAGGTGCAGACCCTTACGGAGGTGCAGGTCTCCGACGAGGAGGCGCGCGAGGCGCTGTCGCGCACGGCCGTCATCAAGCTCAACGGCGGCCTCGGCACCGGGATGGGCATGACCGGCGCGAAGTCGGCCCTCGAGGTCAAGGACGGCCTGACCTTCCTCGACATCATCGCCCTGCAGGTGCTCGCGCTGCGCAAGCGGTGGGACGTCGAGCTGCCGCTCGTGCTGATGAACTCCTTCCGCACGTCGGAGGAGTCGCTCAAGATCCTCTCGAAGTACGCCGACCTGCCCGTCGAGGGTCTCCCGCTGGACTTCATCCAGAACGCCGAGCCGAAGCTGCGCCCCGATGACCTCATGCCGGTCGAGTGGCCCGCCGACCCCGAGCTCGAGTGGTGCCCGCCGGGTCACGGTGACGTCTACGTCTCCCTCGTGACCTCCGGGGTGCTCGACGCCCTGCTGGAGAAGGGGATCCGCTACGCGTTCCTCTCCAACTCCGACAACCTCGGCGCCACGTGCGACCCCGACGTCGCCGCGTGGATGGTCGAGCACGGGCTCCCGTATGTCGCCGAGGTCTGCAAGCGCACCAAGAGCGACCGCAAGGGCGGTCACCTGGCGGTGCGCAAGGCCGACGGGCGCATCGTGCTGCGCGACACCGCCCAGGTGGCCGAGGGCGACGAGCGGCACTTCCGCGACATCAAGCGGCACAACACCTTCAACGCCAACAACGTGTGGATCGACCTGCGGGTGCTGCGTGAGCGGATGACCGCCAAGGAGGGCGTGCTCGGGCTGCCCATCATCGTCAACCGCAAGAACGTCGACCCTGCCGACCCGTCCTCGCCTGAGGTCATCCAGATGGAGTCGGCGATGGGCACGGCGATCGAGGTCTTCGAGGGCTCGGAGGCGCTGCTGGTGCCGCGCACGCGGTTCCGTCCCGTCAAGACGACCAACGACCTGCTGGTCATCCGCTCCGACTTCTTCTCGCTCGACGACGAGTACCACGTCGTGGCGGCCGTCGACGGGCCCGAGCCGTTCGTCGACCTCGACTCCGCCTACCGCTTCGTGCCCGGCTTCGAGAAGCGCTTCCCCAACGGCGTGCCCTCGATGCGCGACTGCACGAGCCTGCGCGTCATCGGCGACCCGGTCTTCGGCCGCAACGTCAGGTGCGTCGGCGAGGTGCTCATCGACGGCTACCGGCGCGTGCTCGATGACGCCGTTCTGGGCGAGCTGCCCACTCCGGCAACGGTGCCCGTCGAGACGCCCGGCGACGTGCGCACGGTCGACGAGCACCTCAAGGCGATCCTGTCGACCCTCGAGCCGTCCCCGACCGAGTGGACCCCGCTCACCGAGGCCCTCGGCCTCGTCGTGGCTCGCGACGTGCGCGCCAAGGTCGACCTGCCGCACTTCGACAACTCGTCGATGGACGGGTATGCCGTCCGCGCCGAGTCGCTCGCGGGTGCGTCCGACGCTCCGGTCCGGCTGCGCATCGTCGGCGAGGTCGCTGCGGGAGACGCCCCCACCTTCTCGGTGGGCCCGGGCGAGGCGGCGCGCATCATGACGGGTGCACCGATGCCCGAGGGCGCCGACGCCGTCATCGCGGTCGAGGACACCGACGGCGCGGCGACCGGAGAGGTCGAGTGCCGCGTCGCGGTCGATTCCGGTCGCTACGTGCGACCGCGCGGCGAGGACGTCGCCTCGGGGTCGGTCGTCGTCTCGGCCGGCGAGGTGGTCGGGGCGCGCACGATCGCACTGCTGGCCGCGTGCGGCTACGCGGAGGTCGAGGTGCACCGTCGCCCGCACGTCGTCGTCCTCTCGACCGGTGCGGAGCTCGTCGAGCCCGGAAAACCGTTGCAGCCCGGTCAGATCCACGACTCCAACTCGTCCATGCTGTGGGCTGCCGCCGTGGGTGCGGGGGCCTCCGCCGAGATCCGCGCCGCAGTCGGCGACTCCGACGACGAGCTCGTCAAGGCGCTCGACGAGGTGGTCGGCGAGGCCGATGTCGTCATCACGAGCGGCGGCGTCTCGATGGGCGCCTACGACGTCGTCAAGAGCGCCCTCCAGGGTGAGGGCATCGACTTCGTCAAGGTGGCCATGCAGCCCGGCAAGCCGCAGGGCTTCGGACTGCTCACCGGCCCGAACGGGCGTCGGGTGCCGCTCTTCGCGCTGCCCGGCAACCCGGTGTCGTCGTTCGTCTCGTTCGAGGTGTTCGTTCGTCCGGCGCTGCGTCGCCTGATGCGGCTCAACCCCGAGAAGCGCCGCCTGCGGCCCGCCACCCTGATCTCGGGGGTCGAGTCGTACGGCGGGCGGCGTCAGTTCGGGCGCGCCGTCGTCTCGCGGTCCGCCGAGGGCACGCTCGTGGCCGTGCCGGTCGCCGGGCAGGGGTCGCACTTCGTCGCCGACCTCGCGAAGGCCAACGCCCTCTTCGTCGTGCCCGAGGACGTCACCGAGCTCGTCGCCGGTGAGGTCGTCGACGTGCTCGTGCTCGACCGGGACGCCTGATGAGCACGCCGGGGACGAGCCCGAGCGGCCTTTCGGACCCCAACGAGCCTGCCGACCCCACCGCACCGGCTCACCCGCCAGACGTGACAGATCCGTCGCTCACCCACGTGCGCGCCGACGGCACCGCCCACATGGTCGACGTCTCCGCCAAGGCGGTCACGGCCCGTGAGGCGAGCGCCGCCGGGCGCGTGCTGCTGAGTGCCGACGCCGTCGCGGCGCTGAGGTCGGGCACCGTGCCGAAGGGCGACGCGCTCGCGGTGGCCCGCATCGCCGGCATACAGGCGGTCAAGCGCACCCCCGAGCTGATCCCGCTGGCACACCCGATCGCGGTCCACGGCGTCGAGGTCGACGTCACGGTCGCCGACGACGGTGCCGACATCTCGGCGACGGTGCGCACGGCCGACCGCACCGGCATCGAGATGGAGGCGCTGACGGCGGTGTCCGTCGCGGCGCTCGCCCTCATCGACATGGTCAAGGCGGTCGACAAGCACGCCCGCATCACCGACGTGCGCGTCACCGCGAAATCGGGGGGACGGTCGGGGGACTGGCGTGAGTGACGGTTTCGGCGCCGGGCGCAGCGCGGTCGTGGTCGTGGCGTCGACCCGGGCGGCGGCCGGCGCCTACGAGGACAGGTCGGGGCCGGTCGTCGTCGAGCGTCTGCGGGCCTGGGGCTTCGAGGTCGGTGACCCGGTGGTCGTGCCCGACGGCGACGAGCTCGGTCGCGCGCTTCGCGTGGCCCTCGCCGGCGAGCCGGCGCTCGTCCTCACCAGCGGCGGCACGGGTCTGACGCCCACCGACGTGACGCCGGAGCAGACCGCCCCGCTGCTCGACCGGCTCGTTCCCGGTGTCGCGGAAGCGATCCGGGCGGCCGGCGTGGCCAAGGGCGTGCCGACGGCGATGCTCTCGAGGGGGCTCGTCGGCCTGGCCGGCCACACGTTCGTCGCCAACCTCCCCGGCTCGCGCGGCGGGGTGGCCGACGCGCTCGACGTGCTCGAGCCGGTGCTCGGGCACGCCCTCGACCAGGTCCCGGGCAGCGACCACTGATGGCGCTTGCGACGTCCGCGGTCTGCACGACGGGTCTCGTCCCCCTGCCGACGGCGGGGCCGGCATGAGGATGCCGTGGCGTCCGCACCGCGACGGCCGGGCCCAGTGGCCCGTCGTCCTGCGTGACGCCTCGGCCGACCCGCCGCTGGTGCTGCGACCTCTGCGCCTCGACGACGAGCGTGACTGGCAGCGGGTGCGCCGCGACAACGCCGCTCACGTGCAGCCCTGGGAGCCGACCCTGCCCCCGGGTGCGCCGGCGCGGCCGCCGGTGTCGTTCCGCCAGTTCGTGCGCGACCTCGACGCCGAGGCCCGCGCCGACCGCGCGATGCCGTGGTGCATCGAGGTCGGCGGCCGCATCGTCGGGCAGGTGCACCTCTTCGGGATCGTCCGCGCGGCGCAGCAGTCCGGCGCTGCCGGCTACTGGCTCGACGAGTCGGTGACCGGGCGGGGGATCGCCACCCGCGCGCTGGCCCTGGCCGTCGACCATGCCCTCGGCGCGGGTGGCCTGCACCGAGTCGAGGTCAACATCCGGCTCGACAACGAGAAGTCGCTGCGGGTGGTGGAGCGGCTCGGCCTGCGCGACGAGGGCGTACGCCGGCGGTTCCTCCACATCGACGGAGCGTGGCGCGACCACCGGTCGTTCGCCGTGACGACCGAGGACCTCGAGGGAGCGACCCTCATGACACGCCTGTCACAGGTGTAACACCAGCCTCTTGCGCGACACGCCTCGAATGTGCGGGGTGTGCGTCGAGGCGCGTCCTACCGTGGGTCACGTGCCAGTCAGCAGCCTCATCTTCGTCGTCATCGTGGCGATCTGGGCTGCCTATCTGATCCAGCACTGGGCGCGCCGCCGCGAGGACGCCGCCGCCACGCGTTCCGTCGACGGGTTCTCCGAGGCCATGCGCGTCCTCGAGAAGCGTCCCGCCCTGCCCACGACCGAGCTGAGCACCCCCCGGCCCCACTCGTATGCCGTCAAGCCCGCCCGCGTGGGCGGCCCGACGGTCGACGTGAAGCGGGCCGTTCCCGCCGGCTCCTCGCGCCGCCACTCGCCCCTCGTGGCACGCCGCACCGACGAGCTGGTCCACGCGACCGAGCTCGCCGACGTGACGTCGGCGCCGTCGAGTCACACCGACCACGACATCGCTCCCTACGCCACCGAGGTGGACCGCATGCACGAGTCAGCGCGCCAGTCGAGCACTCCCGGGCCCCGCCGTCGGCCCGTCAGTGCTCCGGCACCTGCTCGAGTTCCGATGGGGCAGAGGCGAGTTCGCGCCGTGCTGCTCCTCGTGGCGCTGTTGTGGGTTCCGACCTCGATCGTCCTCACCGTCACCGGGCTGCTGATGTGGATCTCGATCCCGTTCGCCGTGCTCACCGTCGCCGCCGTGCTCGTGTGGCTGCGGGCCGAGGCCCAGGCCGACAAGCTGCGCACCGCCCGGCCCGAGGCGCGCGACGGGCGCGAGGCCCGCGGCCGTCGTCGCCGCCGCGAGCGCCGTCGCGACGACTACGACTGGACCGCGACGCACGTTCCCGTCCTGTCGAGCGAGGACACCCAGGTCATCCGCAGCTCGGCCTCCGCCGTGGCTGTCGGCGTCGAGCAGATGGTGACCGTGCAGACCACGTCGGCCGACGCGCCGGCGGCACATGCTCAGGCTCCGGCGCCGGTCGAGCCGGGCGTCTTCGACGTGCAGGCTCCGGTCGCGAACGAGGTGGCCGCTGAGTCCGAGCCGGAGGCCACGCCCGAGGGCAGCTGGAGCCCCGTGCCCGTGCCGAAGCCCACCTATGCGCTCAAGGCGAAGGCCGAGCCGCGCTTCACCGAGGGCGGCATCCCCGCCGACGTCTTCGACACCCCGGAGTTCGCCGACGAGGCCGAGGAGCTCGACGACCGGGCTCTCTTCGCCCGTCGCGCCGTCTCGCAGTAGGGCTGACCGGCTCACACCTCGCCCACGTACAACCTCGCCCCGGCGGACGTGTCGCGGTCTGTGCCGGGGGACGGCCCGGCCGGTCCCGGGGCCGGGGCTGGGGCCGGGGCCCCGGGCCGGTCAGGCGTTGGCTGGGGCGCTGCCGTCGTCGGCGGACTCGGAGAGCTCTCGGTCGAGCTGCTGGGGGCTCTCGTCGCTGAAGAGGTGCTTGCCGACCGCGTTGAGCACCGCCGCGAACGGGACGGCCACGAGCGCCCCCACGATGCCCGCGATGATCGACCCGGTCGCGATGGCGAGGATGACGGCGAGCGGGTGCACGCTGACGGCCTTGCCGAGCAGGAACGGCTGAAGCACGTGCGACTCGAGCTGCTGCACGCCGATGACGACGGCCAGCATGATGAGCGCGACCCCCGGGCCGTGCGCGACGAGCGCGAGCAGCACCGCGACGGCTCCGGACAGCAGGGCGCCGACGATGGGGATGAACGCCAGCAGGAACACGAGGATGCCGATGGCGAAGGCGAACGGCACCTTGAGGATCGCGGCGCCGGCGGCGATGCCGATCGCGTCGACGAACGCGACGATCATCGTGGCCCGCACGAAGGCGGACAGCTGGTGCCAGGCGATGATCCCGGACGAGTCGACGCGCGGGCGGGTGGCGCGCGGGAAGAGCCGCACGACCCAGCCCCAGATGCGCGGCCCCTCGTAGAGGAAGAAGAAGAGCGAGAAGAGCGCGATGAACAGCCCGGCGATGAAGTGCGTGGCCGTCAGGCCGACCGAGGTAGCGGTGTCTCCGAGGTTGCCCGACTGGCTGACCTTGTCGCGGACCGTGTTGAAGTACTCGTCGAACTGGGCGTCGGTGATCTTGAACGTCGTGCGCACCCAGTCGCGGATGCGCTCGAGCCCGGTGGCGACCTGGGACGTCAGGTCGGAGAAGCCGCTGCTGAACTGCGACCCGACGAGGGTGAACATGGCGCTGACGAGGATGAGCATGCCGAGGACGGTGAGTCCTGCGGCGCCGCCGGGCTTGAGCCGACGGGCCTGCAGCCACAGGGCGACCGGTCGCAGCAGCGCGGTGAGCAGGATGGCGATGGCCACCGGCACGATGATCTCGGAGACGGCTCGCACCGCCTGGGACAGCACGTAGAGGGCGGCGCCGATGAGGAGGATGCGCCAGGCCCAGTCGGCTGCGATGCGCATGCCGGGCGGCACCTCGGCCGCCTCGATGCCTGGCAGCTCGGGCGCGAAGGGCGGCGCCACCTCGTCGGCAGGGGGGTTTGCGGGGGCCGGGGGCTCGGGCGTCCGGACGGAGGGGGCGTCAGCCGCTTTGTCGGTCACGGAGCCACCGTATGCCGCCGCGAGCCGCTTCCGGGGGACCGACCCCTTCTCCTCCCCGCCCAAAACGGCACTCGAGGCATCACGATCTGGCATCGAGCGGCAGCCTCGCTGCGCGACGGGCGCGGGACTGGCGACACTCGGCAGGTGACCATCCCGTGGCCGAAGGCGCCGCCGCTGCCACCTCCGCCGCGCCGTCACCGTGACGTCGGCTGGTGGGTGGCTGCGGTGCTGATCGGGCTGACGGGCGTGACCGTTGCCGCGCTCGTGACGATCTTTGCGGTGGGGCTGTGGGTCTATGCGACCCACGACCGGATCGAGCTGATCGACCGTCCGGAGGTCATGGAGGTCGTGGACGCCGGGTGCACCAGGCTGCGGGCGGACCTGGCGGCGAACCCTGTCGATCGTGCGCTGCAGGCGCCGCAGCGGGCCGCCGCGATCGCGGCGCAGGACAGGGCCATCCGCACGTTCGTGGACGGCGTGAGGGGCGCTCTCGACCCGCGGGTGCGCGCGGATGACGTCCCCGTCGACGAGTGGCTCGACGACTGGACGCGGCTCGTCGACGCTCGCGAGAAGGTCGCCGAGGCGCTCGCCCGCGGGGCGACGGCGAGGATGGTGGTCCCCCGCGGCGGGGCTCTGCCGATCACCGAGCGCATGGGGTCGGTGGGGCTCGACTGTGCGGACCTCACCGCGCTGGTTCGGCTCCCCTGACCGCCCGCCTCCGCGATCCCGGTGGCGTCTGCGGCTGCGTACGCTCGGGGGATGAGTGACACCTCTGCGGCCGACCGTCCCACGCTTGCCGTCACCGGCTCGACGGGCTGGCTCGGTGGCCTCGTCGCCCGCGACCTCGCGGCGAAGGGCGTGCCCCAGCGGTTGCTCGTCCGCGACGTCGGCCGCGCGCCCGACCTCGCGGGAGCGCTGCCGGTCCGGGCCGCGTACGCCGACCGGGCCGCCTCGGAGGCGGCGCTGGCAGGGGTGGAGACCCTCTTCATGGTGTCCGCCGCCGAGAACGAGCACCGTCTCGCCGAGCACCGCGCGTTCGTCGACGCTGCCGCAGCTGCGGGCGTGCGGCACGTCGTGTACGTGTCGTTCTTCGGTGCGGCGCCGGACGCGACCTTCACGCTGGCGCGCGACCACGCAGCGACCGAGCAGCACCTGGGTGACTCCGGCATGGCGTGGACCTTCCTGCGCGACAACCTCTACCTCGAGTTCGTCGACCAGATGGTCGGTGAGGACGGCGTCATCCGTGGGCCGGCGGGCAACGGGCGGGTCGCCGTCGTGGCGCACGAGGACATCGCGCGGGTCGCGACGGCGGTGCTCCTCGACCCGTCCGCGCACGCCGGCGAGACCTACAGCCTCACTGGTCCCGAGGCGTTGACCTTCTCCGAGATGGCGGCCGTCGTCGGCGAGGTCACCGGCCGTGACGTGAGCTTCCACGACGAGACGGTGGAGGAGGCATACGCGTCGCGCGCGGTCTACGGGGTTCCGGACTGGCAGGTCGACGCGTGGGTGTCGACCTACATGGCCGCTGCGAAGGGCGAGCTCGACGGCGTGACCGACGACGTCGAGCGCCTCACCGGCCGGCCGCCGCTCTCGCTGCGCGCCTACCTCGAGTCGCGGCGCTAGCCGACCAGCGCAGCGGTCTGGCGGGCGATGGCCAGCTCCTCGTTGGTCGGCACGACGGCGACGACCACGCGCGACCCGTCGGGCGAGATGACCCGCGCCTGCTTCGAGCGGGCACCGTTGCGGGCCCGGTCGATCGAGATGCCGAGACCCTCGAGCCCCTCGGTCACGGCCGAGCGCAGGGCGACGCTGTTCTCGCCGATGCCTGCGGTGAAGACGAGCACGTCGATGCCGCCGAGGATCGCGAGGTACGCGCCGACGTAGTGCTTGAGCCGGTGCACGACGACGTCGAACGCGAGGCGGGCGTCTGCGTCGCCGTCGGCGAGGCGCTGCTCGAGCTCGCGGAAGTCGTTGACACCACTGAGCCCCAGCACCCCCGACTTCTTGTTGAGCAGGGTGTCGATCTCGTCGAGCGAGAGGCTCGCTTCACGGCCGAGGTATGCGTGCAGGCCGGGGTCGACGTCGCCGGAGCGGGTGCCCATGACGAGTCCCTGCAGCGGGGTCAGGCCCATGGACGTGTCGACCGCGACGCCGCCGCGCACCGCAGAGGCCGAGCAGCCGTTGCCGAGGTGCAGGATGACCTGCCGCAGCTCGCCGACCGGCCGGTCGAGCAGGTCGGCGGCGGCCTGCGACACCCACTGGTGCGAGGTGCCGTGGAAGCCGTAGCGTCGGATCGCGTGCTTCTGCGCGAGGTCGCGGGGCACGGCATACGTCGACGCTGCCGGCGGGAGCGAGGAGAAGAAGGCGGTGTCGAAGACGGCGACGTGCGGCACGTCGAAGTGCGCGCGGGCTGCCTCGATGCCTGTGACGGCGGCTGGGTTGTGCAGTGGCGCAAGGGCGCTCAGCTGGCGCACCCGGTCGAGCACGGCGTCGTCGATGACGACCGGCTCGGAGAAGTCGGGCCCGCCGTGCACGACCCGGTGGCCCACGGCGCGCAGCCGGACGCTCCCGAGGTCGATGCCGTCGCCCCGCAGCTCGTCGGTCATCCGCTCCAGCGCCGCCGAGTGGTCGGCGACGTCGCTGCCGGACTCGCCGATGCGCTCGATCGTGCCGCCCGCCTGCTTCTCGCCGCTCTCGGGAACGACGAGCTGGTACTTCAGCGACGACGAGCCGGCGTTGAGGACGAGGACCGGCTGGGGGCCGCTCGACGCATCGGACGGGTGAGTGTGGTTCTCGCTCAACGGGCTGCTCCCTGCTGGGCCTGGACCGCCGTGATGGCGACGGTGTTGACGATGTCGTCGACGAGGGCGCCTCGCGACAGGTCGTTGACCGGCTTGCGCAGGCCCTGCAGCACCGGGCCGATGGCGACGGCGTGAGCGCTGCGCTGCACCGCCTTGTAGGTGTTGTTGCCCGTGTTGAGGTCGGGGAAGACGAACACGGTGGCGTGGCCGGCCACCGGGGAGTCGGGCATCTTCGCGCGGCCGACGTCGGGGTCGATGGCGGCGTCGTACTGGATCGGTCCGGCGAGCGCGAGGTCGGGGGCTCGCTCGGTGACGAGCTCCGTCGCGGCCCTGACCTTCTCGACGTCGGCGCCGGACCCGCTGACGCCGGTGGAGTACGACAGCATCGCGACACGGGGCTCGATGCCGAACTGCTGCGCCGTCTGCGCCGACGAGACCGCGATGTCGGCGAGCTGCTCGGCGCTCGGGTCGGGAATGACGGCGCAGTCGCCGTAGACGAGCACGCGGTCGGCGAGGCACATGAGGAAGACGCTCGACACCGTCTTGACGCCCTCGGCCGTCTTGACGAACTCGAGGGCCGGCCGGATGGTGTGGGCCGTCGTGTTCACGGCACCCGAGACCATGCCGTCGGCGAGGCCGAGGTGCACCATCATCGTGCCGAAGTAGGAGATGTCGGTGACGACCTCGCGCGCCCGCTCGACGGTCATGCCCTTGTGCGCCCGCGCGGCGGCATACTCCTCGGCGAAGCGCTCGACCAGCTCGGGGTCGTGCGGCGAGACCACCGCTGCCGCGTCGAGGTCGAGGCCGAGACTCGAGCCGCGGGCCCGCACCTTCGTCTCGTCGCCGAGGAGCGTGAGGTCGGCGACGCCGCGCCGCAGCAGGATGTCGGCGGCCTCGAGGATGCGGTCGTCCTGGCTCTCGGGGAGCACGATGTGCCGACGGTCGGACCGCGCCCGCTCCATGAGCTGGAACTCGAACATCAGTGGCGTGCGCACCTCTGAGGCCGACACGTCGATGGCGGCGAGCAGCGCTGTGGCGTCGATGCTCTCGGAGAAGAGGCGCCGCGCCGACTCGATCTTGTTGCGCGACCCCTTGGTCATCGGCCCGCGCACCTGCATGAGGCGCTCGGCCGTGCGGAAGGTGCCGTCGTCGGTGAGGGCGATGGGCAGGTCCTGCTGCACGCCGGCCGAGAGTCGCGCGATCGTCTCGGGGATCGGGTAGCCGCCCGTGAGGATGATGCCGGCCAGGGTCGGGAAGGTGCCCGACTGGTGCGCCAGGAGGAGGCCCGGGATGAGGTCGCTGCGGTCGCTCGGGGCGATGATCGTGACGTCGGGCCCGATGCGTGCCAGCACGTTGGGCAGGCTCATCGCGGCGACGACGAGGCCGAGGCTGTCGCGGTCCATCCACGACTCACTGCCGAGGACGAGCCGGGCGTCGATGGCCTCGGCGAGCGCGCGGAAGCTCGGCGCCGACAGCAGCGCGTTCTCGGGGATGGCGCCGGTGACGGGAAAAGGCAACGACGACAGGACGTTTCGCACCTCGTCGAGATCGTCGGGCTCGACTCGGTTGGCGACGACGGCCACCGTCTGGGCGTGGTGGGCGCGCAGCTCGGCGACCGCTCCGTCGGCGGCCACGCGGATCTGGTCGGGCGTGCGGCCGCGACCGTGCACGACGAGCACGACGGCCGACCCGAGGTTCGCAGCGACCCTGGCGTTGAACGACAGCTCGGTGCCGGTGGAGACGTCGGTGTAGTCGGAGCCGACGACCACGACGACGGCGAAGCGGGCGCTCAGGGCGCCGAACTTCTCGACGATGACGTGCAGCGCCTCGTCGGGGTCGTCGTGCGCCTGGGCGTAGGTGACGCCGATGGCCTCCTCATAGGTCTGGTCGACGCCGGGTTGGCTGACGAGCATCTCGACGATGTGGTCGACCTCGTCGTCCGGGCCGCTGCCGCCGAGCGTGGTCAGCGGGCGGAAGACGCCGACCGAACCGACCTCGCGGAGGAGGGCGTCGAGCAGGCCCAGGGCCACGGCGGACTTGCCCGTCAGACCCTCCGGGGAGGTGACGTAGACGCTTCGGCTCACGACACGAACCTAGCGAACGGTTCCCGATGCCGGGTCGGGACCGCCGACGCGGCGCGACACGGTGAAGGTCGGCGGCCGGCGCAGCGACTGCCCGACGACGCAGTAGCGCTCGGTCGCGGTGGCGAGCCGCTCGAGGGTCGCGTCGTCGGCGTCGGTCGTCACCTCTGCCACGACGCGGGGCCCGATGACGCCGACGGGCGCCTCCCGGTCGATGCCGAGCGTGCCGCGCGCGTCGAAGGTGGCCTCGGCGCGGACCGTCACGTTGCGCAGGTCGACGCCGAAGGCGGTGGCGACGGCGTGGAGCGTGACGCCGGCACACGCGGCGAGCGCCTCCATGAGCATGTCGCCCGAGCACGCGTCGGCTCCGTCGCCGCCGGTGGCGCGGTGCAGGCCCGCGCGCACGGGACCGGCCCAGGTGCTCACCTCGACGGTGGGCGGCTCGTCGAACCTCGCGCTCGCCGACACCGAGGTCAGCGCGCTGTCGGGGTCGTCGTGGTAGCGCTGCTTGAGCGGTGTCTGCGCCGCGCGCAGCTCGTCACGGTTCACCGGCACGCCCTGAAGGGTGCGTGCCGGGCGGGGCAGGGTGTCATCGTGGCCTCCGGGCTCGTCGGACGCGGTCACCGACAACGTATGCCGTCAGGTGCCGTCCGCGCCCGACGTGCGAGGCCGCGTCACCGGTCCTCGCGCTCCGCGGGACCGCGCGCGATGCCGAGGCGATCGAGCAGGCGCAGGGCGTCGTGGGGTGCGTGACCCTTGGCGTCGTTGTCGAAGTAGACGTGCACGTCGTGCCCCTCGTCGAGCCAGCCACGGCACGTGCGTGCCCACCGGTCGAGCGACGCGTCGGTGTAGCCGCTCGCGTAGAGCTCGGTCTCGCCGTGCAGCCGCACGTAGCGGAAGTCGCTCGTGGCGTCCCGCATCACAGGCCACTTCCCGGCGCTGTCGGCGACGACGAGCGCCACCCCGTGCTCCGTGCACAGGGCACGGGCGGCGTCCGAGTCGAAGCTCTCGTGGCGTGGCTCGAGCGCGTGGCGCAGGGGCACGTCCGCCTCGACCTCGGTGAGACTGCGGCCCTCTTTGACCTTGTCGTCGTGCTTCGAAGCGAGGTGGGCCGCCGCGCCCGTGGTGCGCGGGAGCAGCTCGAAGAACGACGCCAGCCGGTCGGGCTCGAAGTGCAGCCGCTCCGGCAGCTGCCACAAGACCGGACCGAGCTGCTCACCGAGGGCGAGCACCCCGCTGGCGAAGAAGTTCGCGAGTGGGGTCTCGACGTCACGCAGCGCCTTGAGGTGCGTGATGAAGCGACCGCCCTTGACGGCGAAGACGACGTCAGGCGGAGCGGCGGCCCGCCAGGCGGCATACGAGCTCGGGCGTTGGAGGGAGTAGAACGACCCGTTCACCTCGATCGACGTCATCCGCTCGGCGGCATACGCCAGCTCGAGGCGCTGGGGGAGCCCCTTCGGGTAGAAGTCGCCGCGCCAGGAGGGGTAGCGCCACCCGGAGACGCCGACGAGTGCACGGGGCATGGATCACCCTTACCCACAGCGCCTCCGGAGCGGGCTAGATCCAGCGACGACCCTTGAAGACGCCGTAGAGGGCGGCGCTGACGACGCCCATCATGCCGAGCGCGAACGGGTAGCCGAAACGCCAGTGCAGCTCGGGCATGGCGTCGAAGTTCATCCCGTAGACCGTTCCGATGAGGGTCGGCGCGAAGAGGATGGCGGCCCACGCCGAGATCTTCTTGACCTCCTCGTTCTGGTCCATGCTCGCCTCGGTGAGGGTCTTCATCTCCTCGTTCTGCTTCTGCGCGACGAGCGTGGCGTTGACCGTGAGGATATCGCGGAGCAGGTGGCGGAAGCCGTCGACCTGCTCGCGCACCGCGGTGAGGTGGTCCTCGACGTCGCGGAGGTAGCGGCGCAGCTCCTCGTCGGTGCCGTACTTCTCGAAGCCGGCCGAGAGCGACTGGATGACCGTCGCGAGCGGGCGGACGGCACGCTCGAACTCGATGACCTCGCGGCTCAGCTCGTAGATGCGTCGCGAGACCGCCGGGTCGCCGCGGAACACCTCGGTCTCGATCTCGTCGATGTCGTTGTGCAGGCCACGGACGACCGGCAGGTAGCCGTCGACGACCCGGTCGAGGATCGCGTAGAGCACGGCCTCGGGGCCGCGGGCGAGCAGCTCGGGGTCGCTCTCCAGGCGTCGCCGTACGGCCGAGAGGTCAGGGGCCTCGCTGTGGCGCACCGTGATCGCGAAGTCCGGACCCACGAAGACGTGCACCTCGCCGAACTCGACCTGCTCCGTCGCGTCGACGTAGCGCGCGGCCCGCAGCACGACGAAGAGCGTGTCTCCGTAGCGCTCGATCTTGGGTCGCTGGTGCGCCACGATCGCGTCCTCCACGGCGAGCTCGTGCAGGTCGAACTCGTTTGCGAGAGCGGCGACTTCGTCCTGCGTGGGTCGGTAGAGCCCGATCCAGCCGACTGCGCCGTCCCGCTCACGGAGGGTGCGGAACGTCTCTGCGAGGGTCGCGGGGGAGTCGGTGCGTCGGCCGTCGACGTAGACGGCGCTGTCGACGACGCTGGCGCCCTCGCGGTGCTGTCGCCTGGTCGACGCGTGCTCCACCGGGTGCCCGGTGTGCGGTGCGTGGTCAGACGGGGCGGGTCGGCGGACGCGACCGGCCAGGCTGCGGATGGGGTTGCGGGTGGTGGTGCGGGTGGTGGTGCGGGTGCGCTCGGACATGACGACCTCCCGTGGACGGGACGAAGGGGCGGCGGACGGCGTCGTGAGAGCCGCCGCGAGCCCTGCCGCACGTCGTGTCGTGCGGGTCTCGAGCGGTCAGCCCTCGTCGGTCGTATGACTGGGAGGCTCTCCGCACATGGGGACCCACCTCCTGCCGTCGCCGCGACGTGCCCGTATGCCGTCGCCCCGGGGAGTCTAGCCGCGACGGGCGGGTGCCGGGCGGGCGTTCCCACCCCGTCGGACACCTCGTCACGCCGTCCGTCGGTCAGCGACGCCGGCGTCGGGCCTCCGACTCGAGGCTGCGGACCCGGCTCTCGAGGCCGAGCACCTTCTCGATGCCCGCGAGGTTGAGGCCCTCGTCGAGGAGCTGGCCGATGCGACGCAGCCGCACGAGGTCGCTGTCGCTGTAGCGGCGGGTGCCGCCGGCGGTCCGGGACGGCCGGAGCAGGCCGCGGGCCTCGTAGAGCCGGAGGTTCTGCACCCCCATGCCGACGAGGTCGGCGGCGACGGTGATGCCGTAGAGGCCGCGCTCGGGGTCGTTCTCGCTGGTGGCTGCCGGGGTCATCGATCCTCGAATCGGGCCTTGCATCGGCGTGCCGCCGGTGCTACAACAAATCTATCGCACACACCACAGATCTGTTGGTGGATCCATGGCGGCTCACGACGTGATGGAGGTGACGACGATGGAGCACCCGTTCGGGCTCGGGACGGTCGACGACCTGGCTCTCGACGTCGACGCGGCCTTCGCCGACATCGTGCTCGCCGACGACGACCTCGTCGACCTGGAGTTCGAGGCGCTCGTCAGTGCCGAGTTCGGCGACCCGACCGACCGTGGCGGCGTCCCGCACGACGACCCCGGAGACGGGCGGGCGCGACCGGGACCCCGCGACGCCCTCGATCCGGCTGTCCACCCCGCTGCGACGATCGCCGCGGCCAGACGCCGCAACCGGCAGCGCAGCCCTCCGGAGCCGTGACCTCGTGTTCTCGTAACCGGAGGCGGCCCCGCTGGACGGCGGGGCCGCCGTCACACCAGAAGGAGGTGACGAACGGCCGCCGGGGTCACGGACGGACGCCCGGTTTTCTCTTCGCCATGAGATTCGGGCCGCCCTGCTTCCGATGGGAAGCAAGGGCGGCCCGCCGTCGTGAGTGGAGCCTCAGAGCTGCTGGGCTCCGCCGTCGACGAAGATCTCTGCGCCGGTCATGAAGCTGCTCTGGTCTCCGGCCAGGAAGAGGGCGACGTTCGCGATCTCCTCCGGCTGACCCATCCGGCCCATCGGGACGGTGGACGCGAGGGTGTCGAGCAGTGCCTGCGCGTCGTCGGGCGTGGGCGCCAGCCCCTCGACGCCCGGCGTCTGCGTCGGACCGGGGATGACCGTGTTGACGCGGATCTTGCGCCCGACCAGCTCGGCCGCCCACGTCCTTGCGAGCGAGCGGATGGCGGCCTTGGACGCAGCGTAGACGCCGAAGGCGGGCGTGCCGGCGGTGGCGGCGGTCGACCCGACGAGCACGATGGCGGCGCCGTCGTTGAGCACCGGCAGGGCCTTCTGGACGGTGAAGAGGGTGCCACCCACGTTGCCGTTGAAGGTGTTTGCGAAGTGCTCCGGCGTGATCGCGCCGAGGGGCGCGAACTCCCCGCCGCCGGCGTTCGCCATGATCACGTCCAGGCCCCCACCGTGCTCCCGGATGACCTCGACGAGCTGGTCGAGGTCCTCGTGCTTGCTGACGTCGCCGCGCACTGCGGTGACGTTGTCGCCCATCGACGCGGCCGCCGCATCCAGCGCCTCCTGCCGTCGACCCGTGATGAAGACGTGCGCGCCCTCGGCGGCGAACCGGCGGGCCGTGGCCAGGCCGATGCCGGAGGTGGCCCCTGTGACGAGCGCGTTCTTGCCGTTGAGCTGTCCCATGATGATCGTCTCTCCTGTTTGTGTATCGATTGGTACAGAAAGAACCTACGCCGGTCCGTTGCGTTTGGCAAATCTGTACCGATCGGTTGCAAACTGGTAGGGTGGCGCGCGGAAGGGGTGAGGTCCTTGAGTCCACGAGGCAGGCCCAGAGGGTTCGATGCCGACAGCGCGCTCGACGCGGCGGTCGAGGTGTTCTGGCGCCACGGCTACGAGGGGGCGTCGCTCGACGACCTCACTCGTGCGATGGGGATCAACCGGCCGAGCATGTATGCCGCGTTCGGCAACAAGGAGCAGCTGTTCCGCGCGGCGGTGGCGCGCTACGCCGAGGTCGACATGGCGTACGCGCGAGAGGCGCTTGCTGAGGAGACTGCGGCCGAGGTCGCGGCCTCGCTCCTGCGGCGGAACGTGGAGTCCGTCACCCGTCCCGGCCGGCCGCCCGGGTGTCTCACCGTGCAGGGAGGAACGGCCTGCGGCGCCGACAACGAGGCCGTCGCCGAGTTCCTCGCGGCCAGTCGGCTCGCGGGTGAGCGGCAGCTCGCGGAGCGGTTTGCGCGTGCGGTCACCGACGGGGACCTGCCGGCCGACGCCGACCCCGACGCGCTGGCTCGGTTCGTCATGATGGTGGCGGAGGGCAACGCGGTCCACGCGGCGGCCGGGGTGGGACCGGAGCAGCTCCTGGCTGCGACCGAGATCGCCCTGTCAGCCTTCGTCGCGCGCGACGCCGGCGCCCGCACCTGACCATCGTGGCGTCTGGTCACGCAGGTGGTCGAAGGGGCTCGACGACACCCGAGGCGACTGGGGCGTCTCATCTGTTGTGCTGACAGCAGCCCGGGTCGGGGAGACACTCGGAGCATGGCTCGCCGCACTCTGCGCTGCGTGATCCTCGGCCACAAGTGGATGTACCAGCGCGCGTCCAGCAAGAGCGTCCGCCGGACCTGTCAACGGTGTCGTGAGTTCGACATCGTCGAGCAGGAGATCGGTCGCGACCCCGCCGACGACAGGTGGAAGCAGGTCGGCGGCGGCACCAGCATGGGCGGCTTCGGCGTGTGACGTCGCCGAAGCGTCGGGTGGTGGCGATGGCCTTTCCCGGCCGGACCCGCTGATCCACGGCTCACTACGGGGCGCGCTGGTCCACTTCGGCACCCCAGCGTCCGAGCGCGACGATCGCCTCTCGCAGTGCGAGCCCGCGCTCGGTCAGCGCGTACGCACGTGTGTTGTGCCGAAGAGGAAGTCGGGACAGCACGCCGGCCGCTTCGAGCTCGCGCAGGCGAGTTGCGAGCATGTTCGTCGGCGCTCCGAGGTTGCGCTGCAGGTCGCCGTAGCGCTGCGGCCCTTCGAGCAGGCGTTCCACGATGAGTAGGGCCCACCGGCTGCCGACGATCTCGAGTGCCGCGGCGAGGTCGGTCACTCGCTCGGATCGGTGTTCGGCTTCATCCAGAACGGCGAGTAGTGGTAGCCGTCGAGGTCATCGAACTGGCGCTGGTACATGAAGGGGTAGTCGTCGGTGTCGCCGATCCGTCCGCCCGCGGCGCCGGCTCGCTCGAGGAGCTCGTCGACTGCCTCGCGGCTGCCGAGGTCGAAGGAAACCGTGACCTTCGACGGGGTGTCAGGTCCGCCGACCAGGTCCTCGACGCCTCCGACGTTCGCGTACATCTCGCGGCTGCCGAGCATGACGTACTGCTCAGGCGCGATCGCGAAGCACGACACGTTGTGATCGGACATCTCGGTGTTGAGGGTCCAACCAAGGGCTGTGTAGAAGTCGGTCGCGCGCTCGACGCTGTCGACCGGGCGGGTGATGAAGAGGCTCATGTCGGCATGCTTGCAAAATGCAAGTGAGGCCGTCAAGGCCCAGAAACGGCAGAGAGACCGGACGAAAAGCGTGTCCGGCCTCTCTGCCGTCGGTGAAGCTGAGGGGACTCGAACCCCGGACCTTCTCATTGCGAACAGGTGCGGGGCCGTTGTCGTGCTCGTCCTGGTGCGGTGCATGCGTTTCCTCGGCGCCCTTGGCGAGTGGGCGTTTTGGGACGCGGGGGACACCGGGGGGACACGACTCGAGCACGCGAGTTTGCGCAGTGACTGGAAGGCTTCGCGCTGGGTGGCGCCGCCCAGAAGGCGCTTGCTTGACTCAGCCGCGCGGGCGGTAGTGGGCAAGTCGCGCTCGGGTCCCCGCGCTTTTCTGCGCCGGAGGCGCAGCTTGAGGCCGGATGTTGCGGGGCGATGAACGTGGCTGTGGCCGGTAGGCGGTCCGCACTCGCACGTTTCGCCGCGGAAGCGTCGCACGAGAGTTTGCAACAGGTCCGCGCGATCGTTCTTCTGCTCCCAGCTGGGTGGCCTGCACGTCCATGCTGCCTGGAGGTTCCGGCGCCCCAATCTCCTTGAAAGCCTTGACACCCACCTGCGCATACTCGATTATCGATAATCAGTTGGCCGCCCAACGTGGAGCGCCCGGGTCAAGGAGGACCTCATGAGTACTGCGATCGCCACCTTCTTCGGGGATGACGAGTTCCCCGTCACCTTCGAGGACGGGCAGCGCGAGCTGCTCTGGGTGCACGACGACTTGCACATCCCCAACCCGGTGTCGCCCATGTACGCGGACATCGGCGGCTGGTGGCTCAAGTGCGACTACATGTTCCGCCGCTTCGGCACGCCGTTCGCATCCGACTGGATCTCCAAGGTCATCAACGGCTACGTGTACACCGCAGCCATCCCGGCAGAGACCGGCCTCAAGGCCGAGGCGTCCGAGTACGGCGCCCGGTACACGCCGCGGACGCCGCTGGACGAGAAGTACGCCGCCGAGATCGGTGGCTACCTCGGCTGGACCCTACCGACGTACGCCGAGAACTTCCTCGGCTGGTGGCGCGACCGCCTCGTCCCCGAGATCAAGCGCAACTTCGAGCGCCTCGACACCTACGACTACAACGCCGCAGAGCTCGTCGACCTCGCGATCCTGCTCGAGGACGCCATCGACATCCACGACCGCCACTGGTCGATCCACTGGGTCCTCAACTTCAGCCAGTTCTCCTCCACCCTCAACCTCAACACGGTCATCGCCGAGGCCAAGGGCGAGGGCGACCACTCTGCGCTGATGGGCCGGCTGCAGTCCTCCACCGAGAACCGCAACTGGGACTCCATCGAGGAGCTGTGGAAGATCAAGGAGCAGGTGAAGAAGGACAGCGGCGCCATCGCCGAGGCCTTCACCCAGGGCACGACCGGCGCCGACGTCATCAAGGCGCTGCAGACCACCCCGGAGGGCAAGGACTTCCTCGCCACCGTCATCGAGGGCTACCAGGCCGAGTACGGCTTCAAGTCGATGTGGGCCCACGAGTTCTCCTTCCGCACCTGGCGCGAGGACCCGACCCCCGTCGTCGAGGCGGTCCGCGGCTATCTCGAGGCCGACTACGACTACCCGGCCGAGATCGCCGCCGTCGCCAAGGACCTCGAGGCCGCCAAGACCGAGTGCCTCGAGGGCGTCACCGGTGAAATCCGCGACCGCCTTGAGGCCGCGCTCAACTTGAGCCTGCGGATGAACCCACTCACCCCGGACCACCACTTCTACATCGACCAGGGCACCAACGCCCGGGTGCGCCTCGTGCTCATCGCCATCGGCCGCAAGCTCGTCGAGGACGGCAAGATCGGCGACCCCGAGGACGTCATGTACCTCAAGTACAACGAGCTGCGCACCCTCATGGCCGGGTCCAACTCCTTCGACGCCGAGGACCTCATCGGTGACCGCCGCGACGAGCGCGAGGCCGCCTACGAGCTGCGACCGCGTGACTGGGTGGGCACCGCCACGGAGGAGAACCTCGCCTTCCCGTACCTGTCCCTGTGGGCCTTCCCGGAGAAGGTGTACCGCGAGCCGTCGACTGTCGAGGGAGAGATCCACGGCCTCGGTGCTTCCACCGGTGTCGTCGAGGGCAAGGCCCGCCTCGTCCTGTCGCCGGAGCAGTTCTCCCAGGTCGAGCGCGACGAGATCGTCGTGTGCCGCATGACCAGCCCGGCCTGGGTGGTGCTCTTCACGAAGATCGCCGGCCTGGTCACGGACGCCGGTGGCATGGCCTCGCACCCGGCCGTCGTCTCCCGCGAGTTCGGCATCCCGGCCGTCGTCGGCACCTCGGACGCCACCCGGCAGATCAAGACCGGCGACCGTGTCCGCGTCAACGGCGCCACCGGCGTCGTCGAGGTGCTCTCGTGACGCTGTCGCGATCCGTTCTGCGCGAGCAGATCAAGGAAGTCATCATCCAGCGCATCCTGGACGGCACGTATGCCCCGGGCGACCGCGTCGTCGAGCTGGCGCTCGTGCAGGAACTCGGCGTCAGCCAGGCCCCTGTACGGGAGGCCCTACGCGACCTGGAGGCCATGCGGTTCATCGAGTCCGAGCCCTACCGTGGCGCACGTGTCCGCCAAGTCACCCACAAGGAGCTGACCGAGACCTACCCGGTCCGCGCTGCCCTTGAGGAGCTGGCCGGACACATGGCCGCACCCGGGGTGGACAACAACGTTCTGAGGATGCTGGAGAGCGAAATCCAGAACATGCTCGAGGCTGCCCGCCGTAAGGACCAGCACGGACTGCTGGTGCACGACGCCCGCTTCCACGAGCTCATCGTCGAACAGGCCGGCAACTCCGTCCTGCTCGACTCCTGGTCCGGCCTGCGCATCGAGGCGTACACCCTCGTCTCGGTGGTCAAGTCCAACCTCGACCTGGTCGCGATCGCGAACACCCACCTGCCGATTCTCGACGCCCTCCGCCAGCGTGACGGCGACCTCGCCGGAAAGGTCATGCGGGCACACATCGAACATTTCGGAAACACGCTGTTTGGAGGCGACCCCGATGCCTGAGGCCCCCCTCGTCCTGCCGTTCACCGACGAGCGATGCCGCGACGTCGACCTCACCGGCGGCAAGGGCGCCAGCCTCGCCTCGATGACCGCCAACGGCCTGCCGGTCCCGCCGGGATTCGTCATCACCTCGGCGGCCTTCACCGACGCCGTCGACGGCGAGGCACTCCTGGCTCACCTGAAGAACCGCGACCTCGAGGCCGCCCGCGCCGTCGTCGCCGCGACCCAGCCGCCGCGGGAGCAGATCCGCGAGGCCTACGAGCAGCTCCCAGCCGGCTGCTCCGTCGCGGTCCGGTCCTCGGCCTGCGCCGAGGACAGCAGCGATGCCTCCTACGCCGGCCAGCAGGAGACCTACCTGTTCGTCGAGTCCTTCGACGAGGTCATCGACAAGGTTGTCGAGTGCTGGCTCTCGTTCTTCTCAGAGCGCGCCCTGTTCTACCGCGAGCACAAGGGCGACCTCGACGACATCCAGATGGCTGTCGTCGTCCAGCAGATGGTCGACGCGACCAAGGCCGGCGTCATGTTCACCGTCGACCCGGTCAACCACCGCCGCGACCGCGTCGTCATCGAGGCCGCCTTCGGCATCGGCGAGAACGTCGTCTCCGGCGAAGTCACCCCCGACTACTACACGCTGGACCGCAAGGGTGCCCTGAAGAAGGCCAAGGTCGTCGCCGAGCAGGTCATGGCCGAGAGCGAGCTCGCCGACCTCGTGAAGCTCGGCTTGCACCTCGCCGAGCTCAACGGCGGCCCCCAGGACATCGAGTGGGCCTACGACGACACCGGGCTCTACATGCTGCAGTCCCGACCCGTCACCACCATGTAGCCACGCCGCCCGGTCCGTCCGGTGTGAACACCCCCGTCACACCGGCCGGACCAGGCGTCAGTCGAACCACTGCGCACAAGCACCACATCGAGGAAGGAGCGGCCCGACCATGACATGGATGCAGCCGACCAGCGTGGACGCTGTCGTGCGTGCACGCGCCGAGAACCCCGAGGCCATCATCGTCGCGGGCGGCACCTTCCTCGGCATCCTCGTCCGGGCCGGGATGCTCGAGGCCGACGACTGGATCTCCCTGCAAGACGTGCGCGAGCTGACGCGACTGCAGTCCCCTGGGGACCTGTCCATCGGCGCCATGGTGCGACATCGGCGGCTGGAGCTCGACGAGGACGTCCGCGGGATCTGGCCCGGCATCGCCGCCGCGTTCCGCGCCGTGGCCAGCCCGCGCGTCCGCAACGTCGCCACCGTCGGGGGAGTCCTCGCCGACGCCGACTACGCCTCCGACCCGCCCTCCATGCTCGTCGCCTCGCGCGCCGTCGCGGAGATCGCGAGCGTCCGCGGCAGCCGTCGGGTGCCCATCGAGGAGCTCATCACCGGGCACTACAGCACCTGCCTCGAGGAGGACGAGCTGATCACCCGAGTCATCGTCCCCCGCCCACAAGGGCGCGCCGTCTACCGCAAGCTGCGCACCCGGTCACAAGAGGACCGGCCCTCCTCGTCGGTCGCCGCCGTCGTCCACCAGGGCACGGTTCGAGTCGTGGTCGGAGCCGTGAGCGACCGCCCGCACCACTTCGCCGACCTCTGCGCCACCTGGCGACCCGGCAACGAGGACTCCGCCCGGGAGATCGGCGCCGGGTACGCGGAACGGATCGAGTACATCGACGACAACCGCGGCTCCGCGGCCTACCGGCGACGCGTCGTGGCCGTCGAGGTCCGCCGAGCCCTGATGCAGGTGAGCTCATGAACACCTCGACCGCGCGCGCCCGCCGCGACCAGGACAACAACGAGGGCACGGGTAACGCACGACTGCGACCCGGTGAAACCTCCGCCGTGCAAGGCGTCAACCCGCGCATCACCGCCGGCATCCGCTACGCCGTCGACGGCGGAATCCCGGGCGAGTGGCACCTGCGCATCATCCGCTCCTCGGTGCCCGCGGGCCGGGTCACCGGCTTCCAGACCGCCCTTCTGGACGACGAGATCATCTTCCTGACCCCCGACGACGTGGACGCCGCCGGCCTGCCCGCATTCGGATGCCAGATCGCCGACCAGACCGTCCTGACCCGGGAGCCGAAGTTCGTCGGTGACGCGATTGCCGCCGTACTTGCCCCCACCCTGGCCGCTGCCCGGATCGCGGCATCGCTCGTCGAGGTCAGCTACGAACGCGCCCCGGCCGTCTTCGACGAGATGGCCGCAATCGCCCCGGACGCGTTGCTCGTCCACCGTTCGCACGCGACCTCCGAGTCGGACTCCGCTTACTTCGACATGCGCCCGCAGGACGGCACCAACGTGTGCCACCGGTTCCGGATCCGCACCGCAGCCCTGCAGGGCCGGCAGGAACCGAACGTCATCACCGAGCTCGACGATTCCGATACGGCCCTGGCCGACGCGTTCGCGCAGGCGGACGTCATCATCGACGAGGTCTTCCACACCCCGGCCGCGGCACACGTGCCGATGGAACCGCACGCCACCAACGCCCAGTGGGTCGAGGGCCGCCTGGAAGTCGTCACCGGCACCCAGACCCCGTTCAACATGCGCCAGGACCTCGCGCACATCTTCGGGCTGGCTGCCGACGACGTGCGGATCGTGGTTCCCCCGATGGGTGGCGCCTTCGGCGCCAAGACATTCATCCGCACTGAAGCCATCACCGCCCTCGCCGCACGCGTCAGCGGCCGCCCGGTGCGCTGCGTCCTGGACCGCGACGAGGTGTTCAACGAGGTCACCCGTCACCCCTCGACGGTCCGCATCCGCTTGGGCGCCAAGGCTGACGGCACCTTCGTTGCCAAACGCATCTGGGCGTATGTCAACACGGGCGCCTACGCCGACTGCGGCCCCGGTGTCGCGCAGAAGATGGGCTATGCCGGAGTCGGGCCCTACCGCTTCGAGCACGTCGCCGTCGACTCCTACTGCATCTACACCAACCTGCCACCCGGTGGTGCCTTCCGCGGCTACGGCGCGATGCAGTCCGTCTGGGCCTCCGAGCGTGCCGTCGACCTGCTGGCCGACCGACTCGGCATCGACGCCGTCGAGCTGCGCCGGCAGAACCTGCTGCGCGAGGGTGACACCTTCTGCACCGGCGAGGTGATGCACGACAGTCACTTCGAGGAGCTGCTCGACGACGCCGCCTCGGCCGTCGGCTGGGAAAAGGACGGCGACCGCGCCGGCAAGGGCGTGGCCATCATGCTCAAGGGGATGCAGACGCCCTCGAAGGCGGAGGCACGCATCCAGCTGCTGCCCGACGGACGGTACGAGGTCCAGGCCGGTACCGCCGACATGGGCCAGGGCGCCTCGGAGATGCTGACCCGCCTGGCCGCCGAGTACCTCAAGTGCGACGTCGACCAGATCGTCGTGTGCACCCCGGACACCGACCGCGTCCCCTACGACACCCGCACCACCTCCAGCCGGTCGACCCACATGATGAGCCGGGCACTTGCCGACGCCGCGCAGGACCTGCTCCAGCACGGCACCGTCGGCCACGGGTACGTCTCCAACGACGGCGGACTCGACCCCGAGACCGGCCAGGGCGTCGCCTCCTCTCACTGGCACCAAGGCTCTGCCGCCGCCAGCCTGGACGTCGACGAGGAGACTGGCGTCATCACCCTCCGGACCCTGTACGCCTCCTCCTACGCCGGCAAGGTCGTCAACCCACACGGCGCAGACCTGCAGAACGAGGGGTCGATGATCCTCGGACTCGGCTCAGCGCTCTTCGAGGAGCTCCAGTTCAGCGACGGGCAGATGACCAACCCGAACCTGTCGGACTACAACATCGCCTCCGCCCTCGACGTCGTGTCGATCAGTCACAAGGTCATGCAGATCCCCGGCGCCGAAGTTCACGGCCTCGGCGAGACCGCCGTCCCGCCGGTTCCCCCGGCCATCGGCAACGCCGTCGCGTCCTTCGGGTACCACGTGACCCGGCTGCCCATGACACCCGAACGCGTCCTGGCCGCGGCCCCCAGCCACGAGCAGGCCAGTCTCCCGGTCGGCCACATCCAAGGAGAGGAGGGCGCATGAACCTCGCCCTACGCGTCAACGGACGCACCATCCACGCTGACGTCGAGCCCGAGACCATGCTCGTCGACGTCCTTCGCGAGCACGCCGGCCTGACCGGCCCGCGCGTCACCTGCGGCGTCGGCCTCTGCGGCATCTGCACCGTCCTGATGGACGAGCAGCCCGTGTCCGCGTGCATCCTCATGGCCCCGCTCGCGCAGGGCAAGGAGATCACCACCATCGAGGGCATTCCCGAGGACGACGCGGTCGTCCGCTGCTTCGACCGCCATCACGCCTTCCAGTGCGGCTTCTGCATCCCCGGGATGGTGCTGACCGGACGGGCGATGGTGGCCGAAGGCCATGCCGCAGACCGCGAGGAGATCCGTGAGGGGCTCGGGGGCAGCCTGTGCCGCTGCGGCTGCTACCTGAAGATCATCGACGCCATCGAGGAGGCCGCCCAGTGAAGTACGTGACCTACGCCCCCAGCGCCGACACCGCGGCACCGACCGGCCGAGTCGCCTACCTCGACGGTGAAGACGTCATCGACGTCGGCTTCGACGGCGACATGGTCGCCTTCATCGAGGCCGGCGCGCCCCATGGCACGACCACGCTGGTAGGCCGAGCAGATTCCGTGCGACTGCTCGCCCCGCTGCGTCCGCGGACGATCCGCGACTTCTTGGCCTTCGAGGGCCACCTCAAGAGCGCCTTCGCCCGCCTCGGCAAGGCGATCCCGGACGAGTGGTACTCCGTGCCGGCCTACTACAAAGGCCTGCCCGACACCGTCATCGGCCCGGGCGATGAGATCCCATGGCCCGCGTACACCGACAAGCTCGACCACGAGCTCGAGCTCGCCGCGATCATCGGGCGCCGCGGCAAGGACATCACCGAGGCCAATGCCCTGGAGCACGTCTTCGGGTACACGATCTGGAACGACATGTCCGCCAGGGACACCCAGACCCGCGAGCTGCCGGTCGGCATGGGCCCGTGCAAGGCCAAGGACTGGGACGGCTCCAACGTCCTTGGGCCGTGCATCGTCACCGCTGACGAGATCGACCCGCACGACGTCGACCTGGAGGTGCGGGTCAACGGCGAGCGGTGGGGCGGGGACAACACCGCGGCCATGCACCACTCGTTCGAGTCGATGATCGCCTACGCCTCCCAGGGACTGACCCTGCGAGCCGGGGAGCTCCTCGGCTCCGGGACCGCCACCGGTGGCTCGGGACTCGAGCTGGACCGCTGGCTGCGACCCGGCGACCTCATCGAGATGGAAGCCAGCGGCATCGGCGTCCTGATCAACACCGTGGGCCCACGGCCGGACTGAGCAGGCCCGCCCCCAGAAACCGCACCACCGGACAGACCCCAAGAAAAGCAAGGAGAAGTTCATGGCATTCGTCGTGGCAGCAACGTGGTTGGCCAAGGAAGGCGAGGAGAAGCGGGTCGAGGAGACCATCGTCAAGATGACCCCGCTCTCGCGCGCCGAGGAGGGCAACCTCTTCTACCAGGCCCAGGTCAACCCCGAGGACCCCCGCACGTTCTTCCTCTACGAGCAGTACGTCGACGAGGCCGCCTACGAGGCCCACAAGGCGACCCCGCACTTCCAGGAGAACGTCTTCGGCTACATCATCGAGTACCTCGAGGAGCGCTCGGTGAAGACCTACACGACCATCGACGCCTGACCGTCTGACCCATGCCAGACACGACAGTCCTGCTCCTGCGTCACGGAGAGGTGGCCTCGCACCGCGGCGACGTCCCCGTGACGCGGGACGGGCTGCTGCACGCTGAACGCGTCGGCAGCGCCCTCGCTGACCGCTTTGAGCAACCCATCACCCTGCTCTACGGCGGGACCCGCCGCACCCGCGAGACCGCTGAGGCGATCGGCCGCGGCATAGGGGACCGGTCCCGCGTGCAGGGGCCCGTGGACAACTTCGCCCTCAGGAACCCGGACATGTACGCCGCCGGCTCGCGCGTCAACATGGTCAGCTCCGCCGAGACCCTGGCCGAACAGGTACCCGACATGACGGCCGAGCAGGCCGACGCCAACCCGTGGTGGGCGCACTTCTTTTCCGCGGGCGACCGGATCGGCTGGTGGATAGCCCAGACGGATCCGCCGGGTGAGACCTCATCTGACCTGGCGATCCGCCTCAGCCGGTTCGTCCTCAGCATCGCCGACCCAGGCCCGCTGGCCGGGCGCCTGATCGTCGGAGTCACACACTCGCCCCTGCTGCGATCTCTGCTACTGGCTCACACGGGCCGCGACCCCGGTGAACCGGGCTACGTCACGGGCGCCCACGTCACCGTGGGCGGCGACCGAACCCTGCACGTCGACGCCATCGACCTGCTCGCCGCAACACGCTGACACCTCCCGCCTCCACCCACCTACCTCTTACGCACCCAAGGACCTCGACATGGAACTCGTGCACGACTTCACGGTCCCCGTCCCCGCCGACCAGGCGTTCGCCCTACTGGTCGACGTCCAGAAGATCGCCCCCTGCCTGCCCGGCGCCGCCGTCACATCGGTCGACGGCGACGCCTTCGAGGGTGGCATGAAGATCAAGCTCGGACCGATGTCGATGACCTTCAGGGGCGAGGGCGTCCTGGAGAAGTTCCCCCAGGAGCGACGTGTCGTCCTTCAGGCACAAGGCCGCGACGCCAAGGGCAACGGCGGAGCACAGGCCAGCGTGACCGCGTCGCTGCACGAGCGCGGGGACGCCACGGAGGTGCACGTGATCACCGACCTGAGGGTCAGCGGCAAGGCCGCCCAGTTCGGCGGCGGGGTCATGAAGGACGTCAGCAACCGCATGCTGGGGACCTTCGCCGCCAACCTCGCGCAGCTCATCGCCTCCGGGGCCGCGGTCGCCGACGGTGCACAGCCCGCCCGGGCGGCACAGACCGCCACGCCCTCCGGGGCCCTGGACGCCGGATCGTCCCCCGGACCGTCCAATGCAGTTGGGGCCCGGCAGTCTGCCGCCGCCCCAGCGCCCTTCGTGCCCGCCGGCGACGACGGGCTCGACGCGATGTCCCTGCTTCTCGGATCGAGCGCAGCCAAGGCCGTCCTCGTCCCGACCGGAGCCGCCCTGGTGGGCGTGGTCATCGGCTACCTGTACGGCAAGAACCGCACGCTGGAAAGGATCGTTCGTCGTGTCCTCTGACCCGATCATCACCATCAACCCGGCCACCGGGGAACCGCTGGAGCAGTTCACCCCGATGACGGCCGCCGACCTGGACGCCGTCGTCGCCGCGGTCGCGAACGCGCAGCAGCCGTGGGCAGCCACGCAGGTGTACGCGCGCGCCGGCCTCCTGCGGGCGGTCGCCGAGCAGCTGCGCGGCCAAGCCGACGAGCTCGCCCTGCTGGCCACCCGCGAGATGGGCAAGCCGATCACCGAGGCGCGAGCCGAGGTCGAGAAGTGCGCCTGGGTCTGCGACTACTACGCCGACACCGCCCCCCTCGTGCTCGCCGACGAGGAGGTGCAGGCGGCCGGGTCGCGCAGCCTGATCCGGCACGAGCCGCTCGGGGTAGTGCTGGCGATCATGCCGTGGAACTTCCCGTTCTGGCAGGTGTTCCGGTTCGCGGCCCCGACCCTGATGGCCGGCAACACCGCTCTGCTCAAGCACTCCCCGAACGTGACCGGCACCGCGTTGGCCATCGAGGCGTTGCTGGTCAAGGCCGGCATCCCCAACGACGTCTTCCGGACCCTGGTCATCGCCGAGCCGGACGTGCCCACCGCAGTTGCCGATCTCATCGCAGACGACCGCGTGGCCGCGGTGACGTTGACCGGTAGCAACCGCGCCGGTGCGCACGTCGCGGCCGCCGCCGGGCAGGCCGCGAAGAAGAGCGTTCTCGAGCTGGGCGGCTCGGACCCGTTCGTCGTGCTGGCCGACGCCGACCTCGACGAGGTGGTGCCCAAGGCCGTCTCGGCCCGGTTCCTCAACACCGGCCAGTCGTGCCTGTGCGCGAAACGGTTCATCGTCCACGAGTCGCTCGTCGAGGAATTCGGGCGCCGGTTCGCCGAGGCCGTCTCGCAGCTGCATATCGGTGACCCGACCGAGGAAGGTACCCGTATCGGCCCGCTGGCCCGACCCGACCTGGTGGACAACTTGGACCGGCAGATCGCGGGCTCGGTCGAGGCCGGAGCCACAGTCCTGACGGGCGGCGTCCGGCTGGAGCACGGCGCGTCGTGGTACGCCCCGACGGTCCTGACCGCGGTGACACCGACCATGCCCGTCATGGCGGAGGAGACGTTCGGGCCCGCAGCCGCCGTCATCGGCTTCGGCTCGGACGAGGAGGCGATCGAACTGGCGAACGCGACCCCGTACGGGCTCGGGGCCAGTGTCTGGTCGGCCGACACGGACAGGGCCCTGGCGGTGGGTGGGCGCATCCAGTCCGGGGCGCTGTTCGTCAACGCGGTCACCGCCTCCGACCCGCGGCTGCCGTTCGGCGGCGTCAAGCAGTCCGGGTATGGGCGTGAGCTCGGCGTGGCCGGCGCCCTCGAGTTCACCAACACCCGCACCGTGGTCATCGGCTGACCCGCGGCCCCACGAAACCAAGGAACGAAACGATGCAGAAGGTCACCCCGAACGTCTTCACCGACACCACGCTGCGCGGCTGCAACCCGAGCATGGTCGCCACCAGCGACGGCGTCGTCATCATCGACACGCCGCAGTTGCCCACCCGCGCCGTCGCCATGCGGCAGGAGGCCGAGGCCCTCGGGCCCATCCGGTACGTCATCAACACCGAGCACCACGTGGACCACATCTTCGGCAACTTCTACTTCCGCGGTGCCGGCCCGATCGTGCACCACCAGGGGGTCGCCGACAACTTCATGGAGGTCACCCCGAGCCTCGACTCGTTCGACTACGCGCACGAGGCGATCCCGTCAGACGACCCCGAGGGCGAGGCGATCTTCCCGGACCGCGAAACCTACTTCGCAGACCCCGGCCGCGCCGACATCGTCTTCACCGGCGACCTGACGATCAGCCTCGGCTCGCACAACTTCGAGCTGATCCACACCCCCGGCCACACGCCCGGGCAGATCGCCGTCCATGTCCCGCAGGAACGAGTCGTCTTCACCGGCGACACGATCTTCTCCGAATGCCAGACCTGGCTCATGGGCTCCAACGTCACGCAATGGCTCGCGGCCCTGGATCGCATCTCCCAGCTCGACGTCGACTGGGTCATCCCGGGGCACGGCCCCGTCGTGACTTCTGCCTACCTGGCGCGGCAGCGGGCCAACCTCGTCGACTGGGTGCAGGCCGTCGCCGACGCCGTAGCGAACGGATGGAGCCGCGAGGAGACCGTGGCGAAGGTCAACTTCGCCGAGCGGTACCCGGTCGATGTGGGTCAGGGCTACATGATGGACCACATCCAGACGCTCAACGCCGGGTCCATCTGGGACAAGCTCACGGCCGGCCGGCCGGCTTGACGGGATCAGAGACAGATGAGACTTCTCCTGATGGGTCCTCCTGGCGCCGGCAAGGGCACGCAGGCGACCCGGTTGGCCGACGCGCTCAGCGTCCCGGCGATCTCCACGGGTGACATCTTCAGGTCAAATGTCGCGGCAGGGACACCGCTGGGGGTGCAAGCCCAGCGGTACATGAACGCGGGTGAATACCTGCCCGACTCCGTCACCGACGCCATGCTCGAGGCACGCCTCGACGAGCCGGAAGCCGCCAACGGGTGGCTTCTGGACGGCTACCCCCGAACTGCCGGCCAAGTAGCCGCGCTCGAGGCTGTCCTCGAGGCCCGCAGCCATCGCCTGAACGCCGTGCTCGTGCTCACCGTCGACGAGGAAGAACTGGTTCAGCGCCTCGCCAAGCGGGCGTTGACCGAGGGCCGCGCCGATGACACCGAGGAGGTCATCCGTCGTCGTCAGGAGGTCTACCGGGCGCAGACCGCACCCCTGCTGGAGTCCTACGAGAAGCGCGGCCTCTTGACCACCGTGCCCGGGTCCGGGCCCGTCGCGAAGGTCACGGAGAGCCTGTTCGAAGCGCTTTCCCTCAGCGCAACCCGTCAACCCTGATCAAGACCGGCCAAAGCGGGCCACCCGCTCTCGGCTCTCGGTCACGCGGTCTTTCGTCCCGTATTCAGACACTGCGTCGTAGCCGTAGGCCTCTTGCGGGCCGTGGCCGCCGGATCCACGACCTGCGCCACACCGGTGCGTGCCTCTGGCTGGCCCGCAGCGTCGACCCCGGGACCGTCCAGGCGTGGATGGGACACGAGTCCATCGGCACCACGAACCGCTACCTGCACCACCTCGGAACAGGCGCCGATCTGGCCGGTCTGGCGAGGCTCAATGTGACCCCGGGGGACACCGGGGGGACACATCGGCGGGAGACGGGCGGATGACAAAAAGAGAACCCCGCCCCCTCCTGCGTGTTTCCGCAGGTGGGACGGGGTTTCCGTCTGGTGGAGCTGAGGGGACTCCGCCGTCCTCGCTTCGCTGCGGCGGCTCCTCGAATCACCGAGTCCCAGAAACGGCAGAGAGACCGGACGAAGCGTGTCCGGTCTCTCTGCCGTTGGTGGAGCTGAGGGGATTCGAACCCCTGACCTTCTCATTGCGAACGAGACGCGCTACCAACTGCGCCACAGCCCCAGGTGCGGAAGAAAAGATAACACCACGCCGACCGGCATACCGAATCGGACCGCCGCTCGCGGGACGCCGCGCCAGAGGGCGACGCGGCGTCCTGGCTCACGGCCGGAACGTGAGCACGACGGCCGCCCACCTGCCCGCGGTGGTCCCGTCAGCACGGAAGGCCCCGGTCGAGGTCGGCAGCTGGTAGGCGCGGCCGAGGTTGGTGCTCCCCGTGGCCATCGGCGTCAGCCCCGTCCAGGCCGACGTCCACGTCGGGTTGCTCGACGAGGTGAACGCGGCCACGGCCCCGAACACGACCTCACGGGCATCGCTCGTCGTCTGGGTCAGCCCGGACGAGAAGGACGAGCCGGTCCCCGTCGCCGACGCCACCCGGTCGAGCCGGCTGACGCCCCGCAGGTCGTCCCCGACCATCCGAGAGGTCGCCGCCTTCGGGAAGGTCGCCGTGATCCTCGCGCCGGCTGTCAGCGGGTTGGTCGCCGTCGCGGTGAGGACGACGAGGCGCCCGGACGACGCGGACACGGTGCGTGCGACGGCATACGTGTTACCCGCGGTGTCGGTGACGGTGATGGCGCCGTTGGAGTTGCTCACCACCTGCACGGTGACGACGACGAGGTCGTTCTTCTGGACGCTCACACCCGGTCCTAGGGTGAGGGCCGCACCGGTCGCGGACGAGGCCGACGCCGCCGTCCCCAGCGTGCCCACGTAGGCGGGTGGAGGTGCGGTGACGGTCACGCTGCGCTGCGCGGTGCCGGTGAGGCCGGACGCGTTCGTCACCGTCACGGTCACCGTGTAGCTACCGGCGACCGCGTAGGTGTGGGTGGCCGTCGAGGTCGTCGATGCGGTCGTGGTCGCGCCGTCGCCCCAGGCGAACCCGTAGGTGAGGGCCTGCCCCTGCGGGTCGGTCGAGGGCGACGCGTCGGCGGTCACGTCCAGCGGCGCGGTGCCGGTCGACGGGCTGACCGAGAGCGACGCCGTGGGGGGTGGGACGGGATCCGACACCACGACCGACCGTTGTGCCGTTGAGCTCGCGCCGGAGGTGTTCGCCACCGTCACGGTGACCGTGTAGGCGCCGGGCGTCGAGTACGTGTGGCTGCTGGTGGGAGCCGTCGATGCGGGGACCGTCACGCCGTCACCGAAGTCGAAGGCGTACGAAAGGGTCTGCCCTTGCGGGTCCGTCGACCCCGACGCGTCGGCGGTCACCGCGAGCGGCGCGGGGCCGCTCCTGGGAGTGACGGCGAGTGCGGCGACGGGCGGCTGCGCCGGTGGCGGGGGCGTCGTGACGGACACGGTTCGCGCGGCACTGTCGCTGAGCCCGGCCGCGTTGGTGACGGTGACGGTGACCGTGTAGCTGCCGGCGGACGTGTAGGTGTGGTCCGCCGTCGCGGTGGCGGATGCCGCCACGGTGGTCCCGTCACCGAAGTCGAACGCGTACGAGAGTGCTTGTCCCTGCGGGTCGCTCGATGCCGACGCGTCGGCTGTGAGGGCCAGTGGTGCGTCACCGCTCGCCGGGGTCACCGTCAGTGAGGCGCTCGGCGGCTGGACGACCGGCGGCGCGGTGACCGTCTCGGTGACGGTGGTCGTGGTGCTCAGCCCGCTCGTGTTCCGGACCGTGGCCTTCGCCGTGAACGTACCGACAGCGGTGTAGACGTGCGAGGCGGTCGGCGAGGACTGCGCGGCCACGGTCGCGCCGTCACCGAAGTCGAACGCGTACGTCAGCGTCTGGCCCTGCGGGTCGCTCGACGCCGAGGCGTCGGCCGTGACGGAGAGCGGAGCGGTCCCGTTGCTCGGCGTCAGGACGAGGCTCGCCGTCGGCGGCTCGACGGGCGGCGGAGGCGCGGCCACGGCCACCGAGCGGCTCGCTGTCCCCGTGAGGCCGGAGGTGTTCCGGGCCGTCACGATCACGGTGTAGGTGCCGGCGGTGTCGTAGGTGTGGCTCGCGACGGCGGCGGACTGCCCGGCCACGGTCGTGCCGTCACCGAAGTCGAACGCGTACGTCATCGGCTGGCCCTGCGGATCCGTCGTGGCCGACGCGTCGGCGCTCACGAGCAACGGGGCGGTGCCGCTCGCCGGCGTGACGCTCAGCGCCGCGACCGGCGGCTGCGCCGGAGGCGGGACGTCGGGCTGGAACTCGTAGGCCCCCAGGTCGTCGTAGAGGCGCGGGCCGGCCGCGAACGTGTTGGCCACGTTCGGGTCGCGTACGCGTGGGGCGCCGACGATGTCGGCCGCCTGCTCGCCGGGCACGCCGCTGTCGCCACGGTCGATGGCGGGCGAACCCTCGCGCAGGGTGAGGTCCCACGAGCCCGGGTCGGTGAACCGCACGTCGGCCTGGACGCCCGCGGCCTCCTGGCCGGAGGCGGTGCGCATGGCGGCGAGGCTCGTGAAGGTCGTGCCCCACGCGTACATGACGCCGGTCTTGCTGAGGTGCACGAGGTTGTGGTCGACCAGCGTGCTGTTCTGCGCGCCGTCCCACACGCCGATGTTGCCGGCACGGCGCGCACAGCTGATGCCGGCGTACGCGGGGTAGACGGCGTTGTCGACGGCGATGTTGTTGGCGATCCGGTAGGTGCCCGACGTGGACCCCTCGAGGTTGATGCCGCTCGTGCAGTTGCGGAAGACCGTGTTGCCGACGATGGTGCCGCCGGTGACGTTGAGGTTGTCGATGCCGTGGTCGCCGTTGTTGTAGGTGACGTTGAGGGTGACGAGGTTGTTGTTGGCGCCCGTGTAGAGCTGGATCCCGCTGTCCTCGTTGTTGTGGGTGACGTTGCCGATGATGGTGTTGCCGGGACTCGTCACGTTGATGCCGTTGGCGTTGCGCTGCCAGCCCTGGGCGTTGAAGCTCGACTGGTTGTTGGTCACGGTGTTGCCGGTGGAGGTCGTCGTGACGTAGATGCCGGTGTCACTGTTGTGGTTGGTGTTGTTGTCGGCGACGAGCGAGCTGTTCGTCGTGCGGATGCTGATCCCGGGAGCCGTGGCGCTCTGGGCCTGACGACCCGCGTTGGTCACGGTGTTCCCGCGGACGGTGATGTGGTCGCTCTTCGTGACGTAGATGCCGTCGCCGGTGGTGCCCGTGAACGTGAGGTTGGACAGGCTGATGAAGCTGCGCGTCGAGATGTAGGCGCCGTTCGTGACGCCGCTCCCGATGACGGGGTGGCGGCCGGGCCAGCTCGTGATGGTGATCGGGGCGCTCGCCGTGCCCGACGCGGACGGTTTGATCGTCTCGGCGTACGTGCCGTCGCCGATGTAGAGGGCGTTGCCGGCCTGGAGACGGCTGACGCCCTTGGTCACGGTGCAGAACGGCGCGCTCGCCGTTCCGTTGCCGGCGTCACTGCACACCGGGCTCGTCCGGTCGACGTAGTAGTCGGTCGCGACCGGGATCACCGGCGGCGTGCCGATGACGTACTCGTCGATGACGCTGCCCGCCGTGCATGTGATGTCGTCGCGCGACGCGGCCTCGTCGCACACCGCCTGCAGCTTGAGTCCGGTGCTGCCGACGTCGACCCGCATGTGCGACAGGTGGAAGGTGCGGAAGGCAGTGCGCGCGTCGGTGCTCGTCCACGGCGTCTCCGCCGACGACGCCGCCCCGACGGTCACGTGGGTGACGCCCTGGATCGGCTGGAAGCGCTCGTAGTCGTGGGAGTGGCCGTTGATGTTGAGGACGTACTTGCTGTACGTCTGCCCGAACCCGTCGAGGATCGAGGCGATCCCCGTCTCGCCGGGGTGGAAACCGGTGGAGTACGCGGGCCGGTGGCCGTAGGTGACGATGTACTGGATGGTGGGGTCGTCCTGGGCCTGGCGCATGAGTGGGCCGGCCTTGGACTGCCAGTCGCTCCAGGCGCCCGTCCACGGCTCCGGGTAGGCGATGAAGCGGACGGGACCCGCGTCGAACCAGCCCCAGTCGTTGCCGCCGGCGGAGATCGCGGGCGAGCCCGGGGAGGCGGCCGCGTGCGGCATGAGCAGTCGGCCCTTGTAGTTGCGCAGGTCGTCCGAGCCGAGGACGTCGTACTCGTGGTTGCCCCACGCGGGCATGTATGCCGCACGGGTGCTCCAGCGCATGACGTCGTTGAAGTGCTGGTCGACCGCCGAGATCGCCGTCCCGTTGGCATAGGTCAGGTCGCCGACCATGAGGACGAACGACGGGTCGTCGGCGCTGATGTTGTCGAGCGTGGCCCCGAGGTGCGAGAAGTGTGCCGTGTCGCCGACGTCACCGATGGCGTCGAACCGGAAGCTCGAGGTCGACGACGGCGGCGCGTGGAAGGTGTAGTCGGGGCCGCCGCCGACGGAGTAGTGGTACTCCGCACCTGGCACGAGCCCGCCGAGCTCGAGCTGCCAGAAGGGCCCCGGTGAGGACCACGGGGTCCACGCCGGCGCGACGCCGGCGGCCGTCTGGTCGTAGGAGGTCGTCGTGCCCCACCGCACGTCGCTGGCCGTGCCGCGCCAGTCGATGGCGACTGACGTCGGACCGGTGAAGGTGTAGTGCACCTCGTCGGCCGTGGCCACGGCCCAGCCGGGGGGTGCTGCACCCACGAGCAGCGCGAGGGCGGCCACGAGGACGGGCGCCAGCACCCGCGCCGGCCACCGCATCGAGCCGCGGTGCTGGCCTGGAGCACGGGACACCGGCGCAGCCACGTTCATGACCCGACGCTAGGGTCGGCCGTTGGGCCGGTCGACCGCCTGGCGCACGACCCGTTGCTACGTCATCGGCTGTAGCCCTCAGACCCAGCTGGGGAACCACATCCGCGCCTGCCAGTCCGACAGCGGGATGACGTCGGCGACGTAGATCGGGTGGAAGAACGCGAAGAGGCCCATGGTCAGCAGGACGAAGGCCCCCATGACGCCGTAGCCCACTCGGCGCCGCGTCAGCGACGACTCCCGGCCGCCGATGACGAGGCCGAGCACGTAGACGCAGGCGAGCACCACCCACGGCACGAACGCGACCTCGTAGAACGAGTAGATCGTGCGGTCGCCGAGGAGGAACCACGGCAGGTAGCCGGCGAAGAGACCGCACAGGATCGCGCCCGCCCGCCAGTCGCGACGCAGCGCCCACATGAAGAGCAGCACGAAGATCGCGAGGGTCGCGCCCCACCAGATCGACAGGGTGCCGATCGACGTGATCGCCTTGCTGCACTGGTCGACGAGGCAGCCCTCCGCGCCCTTCTTCGGACCCTCGTAGAAGAACGACGTGGGCCGGCCCTGGATGAGCCAGGACCACGGGTTGGTCTGGTACGGGTGCGGGCTGTTGATCGCCTGCGTCGAGGCGTACATCTGCTGGTGGTACGCCCACAGCGACCGCCACCAGTCGGGCAGCCACGGGTGCGTGGTGTCAGGGTTGTTCTGGGCCCACGTGCGGAAGGACCCACCCTTGCTGAGGATCCAGCCCGTCCAGCTCGCCACGTAGGTGACGACGGCGGTGACGACGAGCTGGACGAACGCGTACGGCCCGTCCTTGACGACGGTGCCGACGCTCCAGCCGCGCACGCCGGCAGCCCGGCGGGCGCCGAGGTCCCACAGCACGGTGAGCAGCCCGAAGAAGACGAGGAAGTAGAGGCCCGACCACTTCACCCCGGCGGAGAGCCCGAGCATGATGCCGGCGACCCAGCGCCACGGCCGCCAGCCGAGCCACGGCCCGAGCCACGACGTGGCGGCGCGCGCCCGGTCGCCGACCTTGGCGGCGAGCACCTCGCGCGCCCTGTCGCGGTCGATGAGCAGGGCGCCGAACGCGGCCAGCCCGAAGAACATGACGAAGATGTCGAGCAGCCCGGTGCGGGAGTGGACGAAGTGGTGGCCCTCGAAGGCGAGCAGTGCGGCGGCGACCGTGCCGAGCAGGTCGGAGCGGAAGAGCCGACGTGCGATACGGCCCAGCATGAAGATCGAGATCGTGCCGGCCATCGCGACCGCGAAGCGCCAGCCGAACGAGTTGAGGATGCCGAACGGCACCTCGCCCCAGCCGATGAGCCACTTGCCGACGGGTGGGTGGACGACGAAGTCGCCCTCGGTGCCGTAGATGAACGGGTCGTTGGCGGTGAAGTGCTGGTCGACCTGCGACGCGTCCTGGAGCACCTGGTCGTTCTTCATCTCGAACCAGTAGAGGACCATCGACCAGCCCTGCTTGACGTAGTACGTCTCGTCGAAGACCAGCTTGTGCGGCGCCCCGAGGTGCCAGAAGCGCATGAAGCCGCCCACGAGCATGAAGAAGAGCGGGCCTGCCCAGCCCAGCCAGGCGAGCCGGCCGGCGGTGCGGCGGGTCAGGCGGAAGTCGTCGGCCGGGTCTCCGAGCAGGCGTGCGCGCACCTGCCTGGCCGAGTTCATGGGCGCCATCGTATGCAGTGCGGCTGGGTGGGGCGCACGGCGCGGCGCGACCGCGCGACCCGTGGGCTAGAACGGTGGTGGTTGCGGTGCAGGTGGATCCGGTGGAGGTCCTTCGCGTGGTGGCGGTGCGGCCGGCTCGCCCCGTGCTGGCTCGCCCAGTGCTGGCTCGCCCCGTGCTGGCTCGCACCGTGCTGGCTCGGCCCGTGGTGGCTCGCTGGGTCGCAGGCCGTCGAGCCAGTCCTTGGGGTGGGTGACGTACGTGCGGCCAGCGGCCGTGCGCCAGGTGACGCGGGCCGAGTCGTCTCGGTCTGCCTGCCACCAGCCGGCCGTGCGCACGCGGTGGTGCTGCCGGTGCTTGTCGGTCAAGTTCGTGACGGCGGTGGGGCCCAGGGGCCACGGCACGTCGTGGTCGAGGTCGCACTGCCGTGCCTGGACCGTGCAGCCGGGCCCGCGGCACACGCCGTCGACGGCACGGACGTGTTCGACCATCTCGCGGCTCGGTCGGTAGCCGTTGCGGGAGAGCGCCAGGGCCGCACCCGTGTCGATGTCGGCGAGGAGGGTCTGCCAGACCGAGCCCTCGGCGGTCATCAGCTCTCGAGCCTGGTGAGCGCTGACCCAGCCGTAGCCGGGTAGCTCGCAGGGAGCGTCGTCGAGACCGACCGCGGTCGTGAGCGGCACGACGACGAAGACTCGACCTGACGGGACGGAAGCGGTGCTCGCGAAGCCGTCGTCGTCGGGCCAGCCGTGGATGGCCGCGCCGGTGACGAAGTCGGCCCGCAGCTCGTCGAGCGATCGTGGGTCGCCCTTGGCGCGGGCTGCACGGGCGGCTGCGTCGGCGCGGTCCATGGCTGCCGCGATCTTGTCTGCGTCGTTGATGACGGTGATGCAGCCGGTGCCGTCGTCGAAGACCTGGGCGTGAGCGCCGATGCGCTCGCGGGCCGACCGGCGCCGAGCTCTCTGGTCGTCGTCGGCGGCGAGGACGACGCGGCGAAGTCGCCGGCGGAAGAGCGCGTTGGGCAGACCCGCGCCGTCGCGGGTCGGGGCGAGAACTGCGCGGGCGATCCCGTCGGCGACATCGTCGTCGAGGGCCCGCGTCTCGCGCACGATCTCGCAGGCGCGCCACAGCGGGGTCGTGCCTGCGCGGACCTGCGCCCGGAGGAACGCCGTGCGCGTGGGCGAACCCGTGGCCAGCTCGAGCCGCAACGCCACGGTGCCCTGAGCGAGCCCGGTCGCGGTCGACACCTCCATCGCGACGGCCTCGGCCGCCGACAGTGGAGTGCGGTCGACCCACGACTGGGAGTGTCGTGCCGACAGCTCGGCGACGGCGACGGCATGCATGCGGGCCAGCGCAGTCAGCTGGTGGTCGTCGACGAGGCCACGGATGCGCTCGCCACCCTCGAACCATTCGAGCTCGGCGTCCATCATCGCCTCGAAGGCGGCAGCGGAGTCGGCGTCGTCGCCGTCGTCGAGGGGCGAGGTCGACGCCTGCTCGGGGACCGCGCCGTGAACCGATGTGGCCGACGGGCCACGCTCACCCACGTCGCGCATCAGGCCGGCGACGACCCTCGCAGCCGACCGCCGACCTTGGGCGGAGAGGCCGCCGGACACGGTGACGACCAGCTCCGGCTCGAGCTGCGACGGCGCGTCGATCGTGAACGGCATGGGACCCCTCCTGTGTCTATTCGAACACATGTTCTGCATATCTGCTTGGGTGAAGTAGAATCTGTGGATGACCGCGAATCCGGTTCGGGGCGTGGACTACCCGTCGACGTACCAGCAGCTGCTGGAGTGGTTCCCGGACAACCAGTCCTG
>NZ_JBTJJV010000010.1:0-155486 GCF_054456855.1 Terrabacter sp. AAH1
GGTCCACCGACTCCAGCTCCTGCGTCGACCACCCCTCCCACGCCCCCTGCGGCTTCGAGGCGGGCCGCGACTCAGGCGCTACCCGCCATGCCCTGCCACGCCTACGCGATAGCGGCGCGCCTGGCGCGCCTGACCCACATGCCCCGGTCGCCGTAGCCGGTGTCGGCGCGCCCCGTCGGGAAGCCGCGGTCTGCTGGGACGAACCAGACGGCATACGCCCCGGGAACAGCTGCCGGAACCCGGCCTCGGCCACGCCACCCGCCGCACGCTGACGCTCCTCGAGGTCAGCCAGCCGGCTCCTCAGGAGCTCGAGCGTCGACGGTTCCGATGCCATGAGTCGAACATATGTGCTACCACCGACAGCGCTCCGCCGGCGAACGCAGCGCACGGACGCCGAATCCGTTCCGACCCGTGGCCGACCTACACTCGCGATCGTGTCGTGGTCACTCTGGTTCACCCTCGTCGCCGCCAGCGCGCTGATCTCGTTCACCCCGGGCGCCGGAGCCGTCAACACCATGGCCAACTCCCTCGGGTCGGGCTGGACCCGCTCGATCTGGGGCATCCTCGGGCAGCAGGTGGCACTGCTCGCCCACATCGCGATCGTCGCCGCGGGTGTCGGGGTGCTGGTGGCGGGCTCGTCCGTGCTCTTCAACGTCATCCGTTACGCCGGCGCCGCGTACCTCGTCTTCCTCGGCGTGCGGCAGTTCCGCTCACGCGCTGCTGCTGCCAGGGTCGGCGAGCTGCAGCACGAGCCCGCCTGGTCGATGTTCCGCCGCGGGCTGCTCGTCAACCTCACCAACCCGAAGGCCGTCGTCTTCTTCCTCGCCTTCACGCCGCAGTTCATCCGCCCCGAGCAGCCGTTGCTGATGCAGTACGCCGTGCTTGCCGCGACGGTGGTCGCCGTCGACGTGGTCGTCATGTGGTTCTTCTTCGCCGCGGCCGCGCGTGGCCTGGGCCGGCTGACCGAGCGCGAGTCGGGGCAGCGCACCCTCAACCGGGTCTTCGGCGGACTCTTCGTGGGTGTGGGAGTGCTCCTCGCGGCCGTCCACTAGCCCGCGGCGCACCGGCAGCCATGCCGATGGCGCCACCTGATCGGGCGGCGCCATCGACGAATCAGCCTGCCAGTCAGACCATCTCAGGCACGTCGAGGTGCGCGATGGCGAGCGAGAACTCGCCTACCTCCATGATGCGCAGCCCCGTCTCGGCCGCGAGGTCGGCGCGCATCCCCATGGCTGCGTTCCGGTTCGCCATCATCGCCTCCGTCGAGTCGTATGTCGCTGTCACGCAGGCCCGCCCGGAGGCACGGTCGACGAACATGCTGGCGCTGCAGAAGCCCTCCAGCTGCTCGACGCGGGGCATGATCCCCATCCGGAACGCATCCATGACGCGGTCGATCGAGCCGGGGTCGGCCTCGGTCCACGTGATGCGGGCGCAGCAACCGTCGGCGGCCCGGTGGTCGCGGTGCAGGTAGGCGATCTCCCACTCGTCGACGCTCGCCTCACCTCCGAGCATCTCCGCAGCCTGGGTGCGCAGCGGCTCGACCATGCTGGCCGTGGCCCGCATCGCATCCTCGTCACGCCAGGCGGTCGTCACGATGCAGCGGCCGCTCGTGCGGTCGGCCACCATGGACAGGCCGATGCACCCGTCCATCTCCCTGACCCGCGGCATCACCACGTCCTGCACGTGCGCGATTCCGGTCTCGATCATGCCGGGACGGCCCATGACCGTCGTGGAACGTGCGTGCACGGCCCACCTCCCTCGGTCGAGGCAGCGCCCGGACGGCGCCGCCGTCACCGTCCAGACTCCTCTCCCGGGCCCGCCCCGACAATGCCCTGCCGCTCCCGAGGGCGTATGCCGTCGGGCCGGCACCGCGGGGCCGCGCGGCCACGTCGTGGCTCAGTCGGCCGTGGCCGCGGCACGGGCTGCCGCGGGCAGCGCGCCGATGACGTGGTCGACCGCCTCGTCGTCGTGCGACGCGGACACGAACCACGACTCGAAGGCGCTCGGCGGCAGGTGCACGCCCTGGCTCAGCATCGAGTGGAAGAAGCGGCGGAAGGCCGCGGTGTCCTGGTCCTTGGCCTCGTCGTAGCCCATGACGGCGCCGTCGCGGAAGAAGACGGAGAACATCGAGCCCGCCCACTGGATGGTGTGGGGCACCGAGGCCGCCGTGAGCTCGCTCGCGACGGCGTCCGCGATGGCGTGCGCCACGGTGTCGAGCCGCTCGTAGACGGCGGGGGTGCAGCCCTGCAGGGTGGCGAGACCGGCCGCGGACGCGACGGGGTTACCGGACAGCGTGCCGGCCTGGTAGACAGGCCCCTGCGGAGCGAGCAGGGCCATGACATCTGCCCGCCCGCCGAACGCTGCAGTCGGGAACCCGCCACCCATCACCTTGCCGAACGTGAACAGGTCGGGGGCCCCGGCGGCATACGGCCCCTCGAGCCCGTAGAAACCCGAGGCGCTGCAACGGAACCCGGTCATCACCTCGTCGGAGACGAGCAGTGCGCCGTGCGCCTTGGTGATGCGCAACAGGCCCTCGGTGAAGCCGGGTGCGGGTGGCACGACCCCCATGTTTCCGGGGGCCGCCTCGGTGATGACGGCCGCGATCTCGTGGCCACGCTCCGCGAAGGCGGCCTCGACCGCGCCGAGGTCGTTGTAGGGCAGCACGATCGTCTCGCCGGCGCTGGAGCGCGGCACCCCGGCCGAGTCGGGAAGGGCGAAGGTCGCGACACCCGAGCCGGCCGAGGCGAGCAGCGCGTCGACGTGCCCGTGGTAGCAGCCCGCGAACTTCACGATGACGTCGCGACCGGTGAAGCCGCGCGCGAGGCGGATCGCCGACATCGTCGCCTCGGTGCCCGAGTTGACGAGGCGCACCTGGTCGACGGGCTCGACCCTCGCGACGATCTCCTCGGCGAGGCGGACCTCGTTCTCGGACGGCGTGCCGAACGAGAAGCCGCGTGCAGCAGCGCTGTTCACTGCAGCGAGGACGTCAGGGTGCGCGTGCCCGAGGATCATCGGACCCCAGGAGCAGATGAGGTCGACGTAGCGCTTGCCGTCGGCGTCGGTGAGCCACGGACCCGACCCGCTCGCCATGAAGCGCGGCGTGCCGCCGACGGCGCGGAAGGCACGGACCGGGGAGTTGACGCCGCCCGGGATCACCTCGCTCGCCCGCGCGAGGAGCGCGGCGGACGCCGGGGCGTCGGGGCTGGTCTGGACGGGGGCGGGCTGCGAGCTCATGGGTCCCATCCTCTCAACCCCCGGCGTACGCGTACGCCCTGGGCCCGTCGGGCCGTCAGCTCAGCGGCCGCTGACTCCCTCGGGGTCGAGGTGGTCGCGCACGATCGCCATCGCGTCGCCGATGGCGCTGAACTGCGCCGGCGTCATGATGTCGACGAGGTTGTCGCGCACGCTCTGCACGTGCACGCGCGCGATCTCGCGGACAGCCGTGAGTCCTCCCGTCGTCAGCACGAGCTCGACACCGCGGCGGTCGTCGGCGCACTGCTCGCGCGTCACCCAGCCCCGGTCCTCGAGGCGCTTCGCGGTGTGGGTCAGCCGGCTGCGCGACTGCACCACCATCGCGGCGAGCTCGGACATCCGCAGCCGGTGGTTCTGGCTCTCGGAGAGCATCGAGATGATCTCGTACTCGCTCAGCTGGAGCCCGGCGTCGCCCAGCGCGTCGTCGAGCGCGCGCTCGAGCAGACGGGTGCCGCGCAGGATGGCCCGCCACGACGCCTGCTCGGCGTCACTGAGCCACTGCACCCCGTCATCCCCCGTAATTGCCATGTCAACCTCCTGCGACGTACCAGATGGTAGTGGTCTCAGGCGATCCAGTCCGGCACGTCGAGGGCGAAGTACGTGAGGATGACCTGTGCGCCGGCCCGGCGGATCGACGTCAGCGACTCGACGGCGGTGGCGCGCAGGTCGATCCAGCCGTTGGCGGCAGCGGCCTGGATCATCGAGAACTCGCCCGACACCTGGTAGGCGGCGACCGGCACCGACGACCGCTCGGCGGCCGCCGCGACGACGTCGAGGTAGGACATCGCCGGCTTGACCATCACCAGATCGGCGCCCTCGGCGATGTCGAGGTCGATCTCGCGCAGCGACTCGACGATGTTGGCGGGGTCCTGCTGGTAGGTGCGGCGGTCGCCCTGCAGGCTCGACTGGACGGCCTCGCGGAACGGCCCGAAGAACGCAGACGCGTACTTCGCCGCGTAGGCGAGGATCACCGTGTCCATGAGGCCCTCCGCGTCGAGCGCCTCGCGGATGACGGCGACCTGGCCGTCCATCATCCCGCTCGGCGCGACGACGTGGGCGCCGGCGCGAGCCTGGGCGACGGCCATCCGGGCGTAGAGCTCGTTGGTGGCGTCGTTGTCGACCCGGCCCTGCTCGTCGAGCACCCCGCAGTGGCCGTGGTCGGTGAACTCGTCGAGGCACGTGTCGGCCATGACGATGAGGTCGTCGCCGACCGCGTCACGCACCGCGCGGAGCGCGACGTTGAGGATGCCGTCGGGGTCGATGGCGCCCGAGCCGGTGGCGTCCTTCTCCAGCGGCACGCCGAAGAGCATGATGCCGCCGAGGCCCTTCGCCACGCACTGGCGCGCGACGTCGACGACGCTCTCGAGCGTGTGCTGCTGGACGCCGGGCATGCTCTCGATCGGCCGGGGCTCGGTCAGGCCCTCCCCCACGAAAACGGGGAGCACGAGGTCGCGCGGGTGCAGCCGGGTCTCGGCGACGAGGGACCGCAGGACCGCGTTCTGGCGGAGCCGACGAGGACGCTCGATCACGGCGGGCCCGTCAGCGGGCGCGACGGCGCGAGGCCGGACGCTTGTCGCTGGGGCGCTGGACCGGCTGCCCCGCCTCGGCGGCCGCGACGGCGAGCCCGACTCCGTGCCCGGCCAGCGCGTCGACGAGGCTGACCGCCGACGCCTCGGGTGCGAGCACGTCGACCCGGAGACCGTGCTCCTGCGCCGTCTTTGCCGTGGCCGGACCGATGCAGGCGACCACCGTTGCGGCGTGGGGCTTTCCGGCGATGCCGACGAGGTTGCGCACCGTCGAGCTCGACGTGAAGACCACTGCGTCGTAGTCGCCGCCCTTGATCGCGTCTCGGATCGAGGCCGCAGGCGGGGCCGCGCGCACGGTGCGGTAGGCGGTGACGTCGTCGACCTCCCAGCCCATCTCGCGCAGACCCGCGACGAGCGTCTCGGTGGCGATGTCGGCGCGCGGCAGCAGCACGCGGTTGATCGGGTCGAGCACCTCGTCGAACTCGGGCCATACCTCGAGCAGGCCTGCGGCAGAGTGCTCCCCGCTCGGCACGAGATCGGGGTTGATGCCCCACTCGCGCAGCGCGTCGGCGGTGACACCACCGACGGCAGCCACCTTCAGACCGGCGAAGGCGCGCGCGTCGAGACCGAGCTCCTCGAAGCGCTCACGCACCGCTCGCACGGCGTTGACCGAGGTGAAGCCGATCCACTCGTAGCGACCGGTGACGAGGCCCTTGACGGCCTTCTCCATCTGCTGCGGGGTGCGCGGCGGCTCGACCGAGATGGTCGGGACGACGTCGGCGGTGGCCCCGTAGGCCGCGAGGCGCTCGACCATCGGGCCGGCCTGGGCCTGGGTGCGCGGCACGAGCACCTTCCACCCGAACAGCGGCTTGTTCTCGAACCACGCGAACTCGTCGCGCAGGCCGACGTTCGGCGACACGACGGCGAGCGAGACCTCGAGGGGCTCCTTGCCGGCGAACACGGAGTCGGCTTCGCCCAGCGTCGTCGCGACGGACGACTGGCGCACGGTGGTGCCGTTGGCCGAGAGCGCGACGAGAGCCTCCGCCGGTCGGCCGGCGGCGAGGAGCGCCGCGAGGGCGGTCCGGATCCCGTCGGTGCCGCCGAGCAGCACGAGCGTGTCGTCGTCGGCGGTGTAGGCCGACCAGTCGACGCTCGAGCGGTCGACGCCGACGACGTGGACGGCGCCGGTCGACTTCGAGGTCAGCGGCACACCGGCATACGTCGGGCCGGCCGTGAGCGCGGAGACGCCGGGCACGACGTCGAAGGTGATGCCGGCCTTGCGGCAGGCACGCACCTCCTCGACGAGGCCGTTGAAGGTCGCGGGGTCGCCGTCCATGAGGCGCACGACGAGCCCGTTGGGGCCCACCGACTTCGCGGCCTTGACGACGAGCTTGGCGCGCACGGCGTGGGTCAGCTCCTGACCCTGCTCGCCGTGTCCGGCGTCGACGATCTCGACGTCGGGCCGGGCGTGCTGGAGCACGACGTCGTCGCGGGCGATCCGGTCGGTGACGACGACGTCGGCAGCGGCGAGCAGGTCGCGGCCGCGCAGCGTCATCAGACCGGGGTCACCGGGTCCGGACCCGACGAAGGCGACGCGAGCAGGGGTCGTCGCGTGGGTGGGAGTCGAGACCGTCTGCTCTGACGGCTGGCGGGAAGGAGTCACGAAACTTGCTCCGGTTGGTGTGGGGCGTGGTCTGGTGCGGGTCCAGCTGACGGTGAGACCTGGAGGTCGGCGGCGCCGTCCTCCAGAAGGACGTGGGCGAGTCGGGCGCCGAGGGCCTCGGGCTCCTCGTACGGGCCGACGAGCGAGCGGCGCAGCTCGACGGATCCGTCCTCGCTGCCGGCGAAGGCGCGGAGCGACAGCTCCAGGCCGTCCTCGCCCTCGACGACCTCGGCGAGCGCACCCACCGGCGCGGTGCAGCCGGCCTCGAGGGTCGCGAGGAGCGACCGCTCGGCGAGGACGCAGGCGCGGGTGTCGGCGTCGTCGAGCACGGAGACCGCTGCGACGACGTCGGCCCGGTCGGACCGGCACTCGACGGCCAGGGCGCCCTGACCGGGCGCGGGAAGCACCTGGATCGGGTCGATGACCTCGGTCGCCTCGGTGAGGCGGTCGAGCCTGGAGAGGCCCGCGCGGGCGAGGACGACGGCGTCGAGCTTGCCCGACGTGACGAAACCGATTCTCGTGTCGACGTTTCCGCGAATGGGGCGGATGTCGAGGCCGAGACCGAGAGCCGCCAGCTGCGCGGTGCGCCGGGGGGACCCGGTGCCGACCACGGAGCCGGGAGGCAGCTCGCCCAGCGTGAGCCCGTCACGCGCCACGAGCACGTCGCGGCTGTCCTCGCGCACCGGCACTGCGGCGATGACGAGCCCCGGCTCGGGCGTCGTGGGGAGGTCCTTGAGCGAGTGCACGGCGACGTCGATGCGTCCGTCGAGCAGCGCGTGGCGGATCGCGGCAGCGAAGACGCCGGTGCCGCCGATGGCCGTGAGCAGCTCGCCCGAGACGTCGCCCTCGGTCGTGATCTCGACGATCTCGACGTCGTGGCCCGCGTCGCGCAGCCGGTCGGCCACCCAGGCGGACTGGGTGGTGGCGAGGGCGGAGCGGCGGGTGCCGAGACGCAGTGCGGTCATGACTGCCCTCGCTTCGGCGGGGTCGACACGTTGGCGACGTCCTTGGGCTCGAGGTCGAAGAGCTCGCGCAGCGCGGCGGCGTAGTCGTCGCCGCTGCCCTCCATCGCGAACTCCTTGACGCGCTTGGTCGGCGTGTGGAGGAGCTTCTCGACGATGCGGTGCACTGCGAGACCGACCTCCGCCCGGGTGGTCTCGTCGAGACCGGGCAGGCGCTGGTCGAGGCGGTCCATCTCGGTGGCGACGAGGTCGGCCGCCCGGGCCCGGAGCGCGGCCACCGTGGGCGCCACGGACTTCTCCATGCGGCGGGTGAGGTAGTCGGCGACCTCGCCGGTGACGAGGTCGCGCACGCGCACCACCTGCGTGGTGTCGGCGCGGCCCTCGAGGAGCAGCCCCAGAGCCTGCAGGTCGATGAGGGTCACGCCGGGCACGGGCCGTTGCCAGGTGTCTGCCGGCTCGACGTCGCGCGGCAGGGCCAGGTCGACGACGACCTGGGGCCGTGCGTCGCGCCGGGCAGCACCGTCGGCCAGCAGGTCAGCCGTGATCACGTGGCCCACCGCGCCGGTGCAGGTGATGACGAGGTCGCTCTCGGCGACGACGTCGCTGAGGTCGCTCCACGCGCGTGGCGTACCCGACGTGGCCTCGGCGAGACGCTCCGCGCGCTCGGGGGTGCGGTTGACGATGGTGAGCGACCGCACGCCCGCCCGGGACGTCGTTGCCGCCGCGAGCCCGCTCATGCCGCCGGCACCGATGACCGCGGCGGACACGCCCTCGAGCGGGCCGAGCACCTCGGCGGCCTCCTCGAGCGCGATCTGCACGAGCGAGACGCTGTGCTGGTCGATGTCGGTGTCGGTGTGGGCGCGCTTGCCCACCCGGAGCGCGCGCTGGAAGAGCGCGTTGAGGGTCTCTCCCACCTGGCCGCGCTCCTGGGCGCCGGCGAGCGCGTCGCGCATCTGGCCGAGCACCTGCGCCTCACCCACGGCCATCGAGTCGAGGCCGCAGGCGACGGTGAACGCGTGGGCGACGGCGGCGTCGTCGTAACGGACGTAGAGGTGGTCGGCGAGTGCCTCGGCGCGCGCGGCGAGGGCGTCGGCCGGGTCGCCCGGAGGCAGCTCGACGGGGTCGCGCACCCCCTCGGGCTCCTCGATGCCGGCGGCGAGGGCGAGGGCCTCTCCGATGGCGGCGACGGCGGGGTGGAAGGCGGGCACCGAGGCGTAGACCTCGAGCCGGTTGCACGTGGAGAGCACGACGGCCTCGGTGGCGGTGGCCGAACCGAGCACGGACGACGCGATGGCAGCGGCGCGGTCGGGACGCTCGGAGAGCGCCTCGAGCACCGACAGCGGCGCGGTGTGGTGGGACAGTCCGATGACGAGCAGGCTCACGGGGCGACCACCGCCGACCGGAGGTCGCCCGCCGCCAGCGACTTGCGCTGGGCGTGGAAGGCGAGGATCTGCAGCTCGGTGGACAGGTCGACGCGGCGCACGTCGACGCCCTCGGGCACCGAGAGCACGGCGGGGGCGAAGTTGAGGATCGAGCTGATGCCGGCGCCGACGAGCGCGTCGCAGACGGCCTGCGCGGCAGGCGCCGGCGTCGCGATGACACCGATGGCGATGGGGTCGACCTGGTGGTGGTCGACGATCTCGCGCAGCGGCCGGATGCGCACCCCGACGACGCGCTCGTCCACGAGCGCCGGGTCGTCGTCGTAGAGGCCGACGATGCGGAATCCCTTGGTGACGAAGCCGGAGTAGGAGGCGAGTGCGTGCCCGAGGTTGCCCATGCCGACGATCGCGACGGGCCAGTCCTCGGTGAGTCCGAGCGCCCGCGAGATCTCGAGGGCCAGCGTCTCGACGTCGTAGCCGACACCGCGCACCCCGTAGGAGCCGAGGTGGCTGAGGTCCTTGCGCAGCTGCGCGGAGCGCACTCCGACCTCGGCTGCGAGCTCTTCGGACGAGACGGACAGGACGCCGTCCTCAGCGAGGCGCGAGAGCGTCCGAAGGTACTCGGGAAGCCGCGCGACGGTCGCGTCGGGGATCTCTCGACGCAGTGCAGGGTCGGCGGACACTCTTGCTCACCGGCTCCTCTCAGCGAGGCGTTCGGGTCGGGACCGAGCCGAACGCGGAGCACGTGGGGACCTGTTCAGGCTAGACGTTTGTGAAGCCATGCACAAAGTTGACTTTCGGGGACTTACCACGGCATGGGACGCGCCCTCGAGGCAGGTCGCCGTCCGCGGGCCCGGCCGCCAGGCCGGCTCAGCGGAGGGCAGCGCGCAGGCGGGCCTCGTCGACCCGCCAGAACTCGTGACGTCGCCCGTCGACGAAGGTCACCGGGATCTGCTCGGCGTAGCGGCGCAGCAGGTCGGGGTCGTCGTCGATCGACTGCTCCGACCAGGCCACGCCGAGCTCGGAGGTGACGCGAGCCACGACCTCACGGGCCTCCTCGCACAGGTGACAGCCGGGGCGTCCGAGCAGGACCACCCGTGGCGCACCCCCGGCATCGGGCTGCTGGATCGTCATGCGCCCACTCTAGGCGCGCAATCTAGGCGCGCGCGGCGCGGACGGCCGTGCCGTCGACACCTGCTGGGACTGGTGGGGCGAACGCGTACCGGTGAGTAGGTCATGCGCCACAAATGCCGATCGATCTCCCAGATGGGGCCCGCTTCCGCCAGACTGTCTCCAATGCGCTCGAACAGGACGTCGGCCCGCCGACCTGCCCCTGTAACCGCGCCGCGGACGCTCCCGGCGATGGTGTCGGTGACGCCTGCCCTCACGCCCGCCCTCTCCCCTGCGCTCACGTCTGGCCTCACGCCGACGCTGCCCTCCTGGCGTTCCGCGCTCGACGCGCTGTGGGCCTCCCTCGCCAACGAGAGCGCCGCGCACGTCGACGTCGGGCCGACGCCCTCCGGATCGCTCGGTCCCCGACGCCCGCACCCCGAGCGCGACGCGGCCGAGCAGGCCCGGATCGCCGCACTCGTCGAGCTGGCCCAGGGCGGCGACAAGGAGGCCTTCGCCCAGCTCTACGACAGCTACGTCGACACCGTCTTCCGCTACGTGCTCGTACGCGTGGCCAACCGTTCGCTCGCCGAGGACCTCACCTCCGAGACCTTCCTGCGCGCCATGCGGCGCATCGACTCCTTCACGTGGCAGGGCAAGGACATCGCGGCGTGGTTCGTCACCATCGCCCGCAACCTCATCGCCGACCACGTGAAGTCGGCGAAGTTCCGCTTCGAGGTCGCGACGGCCGACATGCGCGACGCCGACGAGCGGGTCGATGCCCCCGACGCCGAGGTGCTCACCCGGCTGCGCGACGAGCGGCTCGTCGAGGCGATCAGGGGACTCGGCCCCGACCAGGCCGAGTGCATCACCCTGCGCTTCCTCCAGGGCCTCAGCCTCGCCGACACCGCCAAGGTCATCGGCAAGTCCGAAGGTGCCGTCAAGCAGCTCCAGCTGCGCGCCACGCGGGCTCTGCGCAAGGCGCTCGAGGGAGTCGAGCTGTGAACCCCGTAACCCCACTGCCACCCGCGTCGTTCTCACGGCGTAGGGACGGTGCGTGTGGGCCCGGACCGACGCTCGGCGCGCCGACCGGCGCGACCGCGGATCGCGTGAACGCAGGCGGCTCCATGACAGCGACGACGGTGCTGGAGTCCCTGACGAGCAACCTGCACCACCCACCCCTCGCCGTATGCCGTCCCGTGGCGCCCCGTCGGGCCACTGGGCGCCTGCCGGGACCCCCGACGCCCTGACGGGCGAGACCCGGCGCCCCAGCCAGACCAGCCAGACCAGCCAGAACGGCTGACCGACCAACGACCAGCAGACGACAGACGAAGGAGGGGACATGGACCTCGGCGCGAATGCCGACGGCGAGCTGCTGCAGCGCGCCCTCGACGGCGAGCGGATCTCCGACCCCGGCATCCTCGAGCTCGTCGCCGTGCTCCACGCCGTCCAGTCCGTCGACCAGGCCGGCCTCGCGCCGCGAGCCGAGTTCGTGACCGACCTGCGCGCCAGGCTCCTCGCCGACGACGCGACGACGGTCGTCCCGATCGTGCCTGAGGCCCCGGGCGATTCCGACACCGACGCCGAGCCCTCCTCCGCCGAGGGCACTCCGGATGCCCCCGGTGCCCCCGGTGCCCCCGGTGCCCCTGATGTCCCCGGGGCCACCGAGCGCTCCTCCGACCCCGCACGTCCAAGAACCGGCGGCACCGTCTCGGTGCTTCGGGTCGCGGCACGGCCGCTGAAGTTCCTGGCCGCCGCCGCCGCGGCGGTGCTGGTCATCGGCGGCGCGCTCGGGTTCGCCTCGAGGTCCGCGGTGCCCGGCGACGCGCTCTACGGCGTCAAGCAGCTCCTCGACCGGGCGGCCGTCCAGCTGGCCGGCTCGCGCTACGAGCAGGGGCTCACCTACCTCGCCCAGGCGCAGGAGCACATCGGCGACGCCCGCAGCCTCATCGACCGCGGCGAGCCCTCGACGCACGACCTCGACACGGCCTACGACTCCGCCGCCGACGCCACGCGGCGCGCGCAGACGATCCTGCTCGAGGCCTACCGCACCGATGGTCGGACCGACGCCCTCACGGAGCTGTCCGACTTCTACACCCGGGCGATCCCGCAGGTCGACGCGATGCGACCGCGCGTGCCGGCCGCCTCCCTGCCCGCCTGGCAGCGGCTGCGTGACCTGCTGGGTGCCAGCCAGGTGGCCACGCTCCGCGACCTCGCCTCGTGCACCGTGTGCAGCGACCGCGCCGACCAGGCGAAGCAGCTGCTCAGCGGCCTCGTGACGACCCGTCCGGGCGCCACGGCGACGCCGCGACCCTCGAGCACCGCGCCGCGGCCCTCGGTCTCGCTCCCCCGGCCGCAGCTGCCGTCCGCGACCCTCCCCGGGGGCGGCCTGCCGAGCGCTCCGCTTCCGTCCGTGCCGCTCCCGGGCGGCGGTGCCGGCGTCACCGGCGGCGTCACGCTGCCCGGCGGCACCATCAACCTGCCGGGCGCCGGCGTCAACAGCACGTCGGGCGGGCTCGGTGGTGGCGGCGTCACGCTGCCGGGCGCGACCGTGAGCATCCCCCGTGTGGGGGTCTCGAGCACGACCATCAGGGTCGGCGGGGGCGGCATCACGCTGCCCGGGGCGACGATCCCGGTGCCGACGGTCGTCGTCACGCCGCCCGCGCTGCCGCTGCTGCCGTCGACGACGCTCCCCCTCCAGCCGCTGCCCTAAGCGCCATCTCGGCTCCGCCCCGGGCGAGGGGTCGGGTGGGCCGGGTGGGCCGGGTCAGAGGAAGACGGACTTGCGCTGCATGAGCAGGCTGTAGAGCGTCTGCTGGATGGTCTCGCGCACCTGGTCGGTGAGGTCGAAGACGAGCATCGGGTCGTCGGCGGCCTCCGGCCCGAAGGCCGACGTGTCGATCGGCGGCCCGAACTCGATGAGCCACTTGCTCGGCAGCGGCACCATGCCGAGCGGGCCGAGAAGCGGGAACGTCGGCGTGATCGGCGCGTACGGCAGCCCCAGCAGCCGCGCGACGGCCGGCATGTTGCCGAGGATCGGGTAGATCTCCTCGGCACCGACGATCGACACCGGCACGATCGGCACGCCGGCGCGCAGGGCCGCCGACACGAAGCCACCGCGGCCGAAGCGCTGCAGCTTGTAGCGCTCGCTGAACGGCTTGCCGACCCCCTTGAACCCCTCGGGCCAGACGCCGACGAGCGAACCGCCCGCGAGCAGGCGCTCGGCGTCGGTGTTGGCCGCCAGGGTGGTTCCCGACCGGCGCGCCATGGTGCCGATGAAGGGCATCTGGAAGACGAGGTCGGCCCCCAGCATGCGCAGGTGTCGCTTCTTCGGGTGCTCGTCGTAGACGGCGACCTGCGTCATGAGCGAGTCCATGGCGACGGTGCCCGAGTGGTTGCCGACGACGAGCGCGCCGCCCTCGTCGGGGATGTTCTCGATGCCACGCACCTCAACCCGGAACCACCTCTTGTAGAGCGGTCGCAGCAGGGGCAGGTGGACGTTGATCGTGTAGTCCTCGTCGAAGCCGAACTCGTCGACGACGTAGTCGCCCGACAGCCGCCGCCTGAGGTAGGCCAGCGTCTCGGCGACCTGGCGCTCGACGTCCTCCGCCGGCACCCCGGCCGACGTCGCCGCGGCGCGCAGCACGTTGATGGCCAGCTCGACGAGCTCGGCGGGTCCGGGGCGGGACTCGGACGTGAACTCGGCACCCTCGAGCACCGCGCCCACGAGCTTCTCGGCCCGCGACTGCAGCCCCGAGGTCAGCGCGTGCTCCCAGCCGTCACCGCCTGCTTGCGTATGCCGCCCGGCTCCGGGGGCGCCCGCGTCGCCCGGGGTCGCGGCGGGCTCGGGCACGCGTGGCACGGCCCGCAACCGCGTCGGCTCACCGTTCGCGGTGCGCCGCGTCGAGCGCATCGAGGCCCGGCTCGGCCTGGCCCGAGTGGTCGGGGTGGTCGGGGTGGTCGGGGTGGTCGGGGCGGTCGGGGTGGTCGGCGTGTCGGCCGGCTCGCTCGTGCGCGGGCGACGGCCCGCACCGCTGGTCGGCGGACTGGCCGCTGCGGCGGCGGGGACGTCGCTGGTGGCGGTCGCGCCGAGCGACGAGTCGTCGGGCTGCTCGCCCGGAGCGTCGACGGAGACCGGGGTGTCGGCGACCTCGACCGGCTCGTCCGGAGGGGTCGTGCTGGCCGCACCGACGGACCGGTGCCGAGCGTGGCTCACCTCGACGGGCTGCGTCGGCAGCAGCGGCGTGCCGCTGCGACGTCGGCGCTCGCCCGAGGCCCGCGCTGCGCCCGCTGCGAACGCGCCGCCCGAGCGCGGCTGTGACGCCTCGCGCGCGGACGCCTTCGTGGCGGCCGTCGTAGGGGCCGAGACCTTCTCGGCGGGGGTGCTGCCCGCTGCCTTGACCGCAGCAGTACGCGTGGCCGTCGACGTCTTCGACGGGGGCTTCTTGGACGCAGACTTGGACGCGGACTTCGACGTTGCTTTCGACGCGGACTTCCGCGCAGCGGGCTGCTTGGCCGCAGCCTTCTTCACGGCAGCCTTCTTCACAGCAGCCTTCTTCACAGCAGCCTTCTTGACAGCGGCCTTCTTCGCAGCGGTGGGCTTGGCGGCGATGTTCGCCGGCGTCGCCGTCTCCGTCGCCTGCCCTTCGGGCGTGGCCGGCGCGGCGTTCCCCGCCTGCCGCGTCTGGTCGGTGGGCTCGGTGGTCACGGCTGGATCCTGTCGAAGACTCGGGCGATGGCGGCCGCGGTGCCGCCGGCGGCATCGCTGACGACGTCACCGACGCCCTCGACGCCGGGCACGGCGGGGCGCAGGTGGCTGGCGTAGTCCTCGAAGGCGGACCGGGTCGTGTAGTGCGGTTCGAAGCCGAAGACCGACCGCATCCGGTGGGTGTCGAGGCCCCGGCCGAAGGCGAGGAAGGTCAGCTGGTCCGACGAGAAGTCGGCGAGGCCGCTGCGCTTCACGAGGTTGCCGATGAGACCGGCAGCCGGGAGGGGCAGCGGCAGGATCGGGCGACGGGCGATGGCCGTGCACTGCGTCACCGTGAGGAAGCCGTCGCCGGCGACGTTGACGATGCCCACGGCGGGTCCGGTGGTGGCGAGGATCATGGCCGCGGTCGCGTCGTCCTCGTGGACGAACTGGAACCGGGCGTCGAAGCCGAGCGGCACGGGCACGACGGGCAGCGAGAAGTAGTCGGTGATGGCGGTGTGGATGCTCGGGCCGACGACATTGGCGAAGCGCAGCATGGTGATCTCGACGTCGGGCCGGCGGCGCGAGAACCCGCGCACGTAGCCCTCGACCTCGACGGAGTCCTTGCCGAACCCGGTGCGCGGCAGCGTCTTGGGGTTCATGTCCTCGCTGAACATGGCCGGGTCACGCGGCGAGGAGCCGTAGACGGCGGCGGACGACTTCACGACGAGGCGCGTCACCGACTCGGACTTCTGGCAGGCAGCGAGCAGCTGCATCGTGCCGATGACGTTGATCTCCTTCTGCGTCACCCGCCCGCCGGAGTCCTTGGGCGTCGCGATGACGTTCATGTGCACGACCGTGTCGACCGAGGCCTGGGCCATGATGCGCCCGATCATCGGGTTGCGGATGTCGGCCCGCACGAACTCGGCTCGTCCGATCGAGTGCTTCGGGGGCACGACGTCGACGCCGAGGATCCGCTCGATGGACGGGTCGGCCGACAACCGGCGGGCGTAGAGCCCGCCGAGGTAGCGGGACACCCCCGTCACGAGGACGACCTTTGCCATCACGTCCTCCTGTCGTCGGCCCCTACCGTCTGGTGCAGCCTACCGATGGGTTGTCGCCCAGACGGCTTGCGTACGGCCTCGGAGCGTGGATGTGGCGAGCGTCTCGCACCGGAAGCCGGGCCCGGACGCGTGGGCGCGCCCGCGGGACCGTCCCGGAAACGCGAACGACCCCCACCGTCGGTGAGGGTCGAGAGCGTGCGGGGCGATCCGCCGAGACCTGAGAACTCAGGTCACTTCTTGTTGCGGCGCTGGTGGCGCGTCTTGCGCAGCAGCTTGCGGTGCTTCTTCTTCGCCATCCGCTTGCGGCGCTTCTTGATGACAGAACCCATGTTTGTCCTTGTCGTGCGACTTGTCTCTGACTGAGCTGATGCCGACCTGCGTCGACACACCTCCGAGAGGCCGGTCGAACTTCACGAGCCGAACAGGCTCCACAGCGTAGCGCGTACGGGGCCTCTGACCCAAAAAGGAACGTCGACGTCGCAGCCTGCCCACCTGCGGGAACGCCGAGGGGGCGGCCCGACCGGGTGGTCGGGGCCGCCCCCTCGGGTGCGCCGTGACGCGGGTGTCACGCTGTGCTCACGCGGTGTCGATGTAGGACGTCTGCAGGTACTTGTGCACCGCGTCCTCCGGAACCCGGAAGGAGCGGCCGACGCGTACGGCCGGAAGGTCTCCGCCGTGGACGAGCCGGTAGACCGTCATCTTCGACACGCGCATGATCGAGGCGACCTCGGCGACGGTTAGGAACCGCACCTCGGCGAGCTGACGCTCATTCGACATGTGTTACCCCGATCTTCAGGTGGGTCGCACCCGCGCGTCGACGGCTTCCCCTCCGGCGAAACTTCACGCAGGTGCAAGAAGCAACACTAGGGGCAGATGTGACTGGAGGGGAAGCGAACCGTGTAACGAATCGTCGCGATGCAACTCGACACGCCGGTGGGACCCCTGTGGATCTCCCGGCTGTGCGGTCACCCGTCACGGCTCCAGGCGGTGCAGGTCACGCGGGAAGAGCGTCACCTCGCGCACGTTCTCGGCGCCCGTGAGGCGCGCGACCCACCTTTCCAGACCGATCGCGAAGCCGCCATGCGGAGGCATGCCGTGCGCGAAGGCGTCGAGGTAGCCGGCCAGCACCGCCGGGTCGGTGCCGGTGCGCGCCATGGCGGCGGCGTAGTCCGACGGCCGGTGCAGCCGCTGCCCGCCCGTCGTCAGCTCGAGGCCGCGGAAGAGCAGGTCGAAGCTGTTGCTCCACCGCTCGTCGCCCGGCTGCGGGTGGGTGTAGAACGGCCGCTTGCCCATCGGATAGCCCTCCACCGCAAGGAAGTCCGAGCCGTATGCCGCCCGGGCCCACTCCCCGAGGGCGCGCTCGTGCGCCGGGCTGAGGTCGGGCTCGTCGGGGTCGGCCCCGACCCTCGCGAGGGCATCGCTGAAGTGGATGACGGGGAACTCGTCGGGCACCTGCGGCAGCTCGACGCCCAGGAGCGCAGCGGCGTCACCGGCATACGTGGTGATGCCCTCGACCATGCCGGCGACCGCGGCGCGCAGGACGGCCAGCACGTCACGGTGGTCGCGGATGAACCCGAGCTCGGCGTCGAGCGAGGTGTACTGCGCGAGGTGGCGCACCGTGTCGTGCGGTTCGGCGCGGAAGACCGGGCCGACCTCGAAGACGCGCTCGAAGACCCCCACGAGCATCTGCTTGTAGAGCTGCGGGCTCTGCGCGAGGTAGGCGGTGCGGCCGAAGTAGTCGACGGTGAAGACGTTGGCGCCCGACTCGGTGGCCGTGCCGACGAGCTTCGGCGTGGCGATCTCCGTGAACTCGAGCGAGCCCAGCGCAGAACGGAATCCGCGCATCGAGGCGCTGGCGATCTGCCAGGCGGCGCGGTGCCTCGGGTGCCGCAGCGTGACGGCGGCGTGGTCGAGGTGGGTGGGCAGTCCGGCGCCGAAGGTCGGACGCCACAGCTCGACCGGTGGTGCGGCTGCCGGCTCGGTGAGGGGCGTGACGGTCGGTTCGACGAGCTCGGCGCCGCCGGGTGCGCTCGCGTTGGCCGACACGCTGCCGGTCACCTCGACGACCGTCTCCTCGGGCAGCCCGGCGAGCTGCGCGATGGTCTCCTCGTCCTTGACGACGACCTGCGCCAGGCCCGAGCGGTCGCGCAGCACGAGGAACGTGACGCTCGCGAGCACGCGCCGTCGGTGGACCCAGCCGGCGAGGGTGGCATGGCTGCCGGGCTCGACGGAGCCCAGGTCCCGCGCGAGCACGCGCGGAGCAAGGGTCGTGGGTTGGGTTGGTTGCATTCCGTTCACCTCCAGAGGGTTGATGCCCCGGAGGTGTGGGCGATGGGGAATGTCGCTGTGCCACCACACCTTCGCCGCCGCGGATCGCGGGCGGCCTCTGGTCGTGCTCGGCTCAGGATCGTCAGGCCCGTCATCGCCGTGGGACAAGGCTAGGCGCTCACACTGCTGTCGACCAAACAGTTATCGCCGCGGCGCCGGCGTCGCCTGGACGCAGCGAAGCGAGTCGCAGTTTCAACCCGCAGGCCGCCGCGGCGCCGGCGTCGTCTGGACGAAGCGGAGCGAGCGAGGAACGAGCGAGCGGAGCGGAGGAAGACGACGGCTCAGGGGCGAAGCGGCACGCGCCGGGCGAAGCAGGCGCCAACAATTCAGTCGAAGTGGATGTCGAGTCCGTGGAGGGGGAAGACGGCGGTGCGGGTGGCCATGACGGCGCGGTCGACCTCGCTGCCGGGGTCGTAGCCCATCTCCCAGGAGCGCCACCAGAGGGGGCCGTCCTCGGCGGTGAGGTCGCCCATGCGGCGTGGTCCGGGGCGTCCGAAGACGTGCTCGACGTGGGCGCGCCAGTCCTCGGGGATCGGGGTGGTGGTCTTGATGGGGGCGTGGGCGGCGATCGCGGTGAGGTGGGTCCAGGTGCGGGGCACGACGCCGACGACCTCGTAGCCGCCTCCACCGAGCGCGACCCAGCGCCCGTCGCACACCTCGTGGGCGAGGCGGTGCATGGCGTCGGCGGCGGCTCGTTGGGCGTCGACGGTGACGGCGAAGTGGGCGAGGGGGTCTTCGGTGTGGGTGTCGCAGCCGTGCTGGGTGACGAGGACGTCGGGTTTGAAGGCGCGGACGACGGGGACGGCGACGGCATGGATGGCGCGGAGCCACCCAGCGTCGGAGAGCCCGGGCGGGAGTGCGACGTTCACTGCGGTGCCTTCGGCGTCCTTGCCGCCGACGTCGCCGGGCCACCCGGTGCCGGGGAAGAGCGCGCGGCCGGTCTCGTGGACGGAGATGGTCAGCACGCGCGGGTCGTCCCAGAAGATGCGTTCGACGCCGTCGCCGTGGTGGACGTCGACGTCGACGTAGGCGACGCGTTCGGCGCCGTGGTCGAGCAGCCACTGGATGCCGACGGCGATGTCGTTGTAGACGCAGAAGCCGCTGGCGGCTCCTCGCATGGCGTGGTGCAGGCCGCCGGTGAAGTTCACGGCGTGGGCGGCGGTGCCTTCCCAGACGGCGCGACAGCTGTCGACGGTGCCCTGGACCACGCGTGAGCTCGCCTCGTGCATGCCCTCGAAGGCAGGGTCGTCGTCGGTGCCGAGACCATAGGCCTCGTCGGCCGAACGGGGGTCGGCGGACGCGGCCTTGACCGCGGCGAGGTAGTCGCGGTCGTGGATCGTGGCCAGCAGATCGTCGGTGGCCTCGTCGGCGCCGACGACCTCGACGCCGTCGACGTCGAAGACACCGAGTGCGTCGCAGAGCCGTGCCGTCAGGTCGAGGCGCACCGGTGCCATCGGGTGCGTGGGGCCGAAGTTGTACCTCGTGAAGGAGGAGTCCCAGACGACCCTGGCCTGAGTTGGCATGATTGAGACGCTATCGCGGAAACGCGCCACCGACGACGGAGGTACAACCCATGGGCCGCAACCGGCTCTTCGACGACGACGTGATCGTCATCGGGCTGGGACGCTTCGGCTCTGCCGTCGCGCTCGAGCTGACCCGTCTCGGGCACCGGGTCATCGCCGTCGAGCGCGACAACGCGATCGCCGAGAGCTACGTCAACAAGGTGGCGAAGGTCGTGCACGCGGACCTGTCGCACGCCTCGGGCCTCGACATGATCCGCGACGCCGAGCCGAAGATCGCGATCGTCGGCATCGGCTCGTCGGTGGAGTCGTCGGTGCTCGCCGCCGCAAACCTCGTCGACGCCGGGGTGCCGTCGATCTGGGCCAAGGCGATGTCGCCGGAGCACAAGCGCATCCTCGACCGCATCGGCGTGCACCACGTCATCTCTCCCGAGGCCGACTCGGGTCGCCGGGTGGCCCACCTCGTCAACGGCAAGATGCTCGACTACATCGAGTTCGACGACGGCTTCGCCATCGTCAAGCTCAAGCCGCCGAGCGAGACCATCGGTTTCACGCTCGAACAGAGCCAGGTGCGCCGCAAGTACGGCGTCACGATCGTGGGCGTCAAGGCTCCCGGCGAGGACTTCACGTATGCCGTCCCGCAGACGAAGATCTCGGCGCACCACATGCTCATCGTGAGCGGACCCACCGAGCTGATCGAGCGGTTCGCCGCTCGACCGTGAGCGGAACCGCCTGTCGCACGGATGAACCCACCCTCCCGGCATACGGGAGGGTGGGTTCGCGGGTGGCTGGATGGCCCGCTGTCAGAGGCGGGGGTGGGGGCCGGGGTCGTCGCCGAGGGGCAGCACCATGGCGACCTCCTCGTCGCCGTCCTCCTCGCTGACGACGCCCATCGGCCGGCGGTAGTCGGTGGGCCGGAAGCCCATGCCGCTCGCGAAGGCGACGGCGCGCCCGTTGTCGGTGCCGACCCAGTAGACGAGGTGCGAGTTGCCGCGCTTGGCGGCGAGCGCCGCCCCGTGCTTGACGAGGCGGGTGGCGACGCCGAGGCCGCGGGCCTCGGGGCGCACCCACAGGCCGAAGAGCTCCCCGGCCGCCCCGTCCGTCGCCTTGGCGGTGCCGACGCTGACGACGCCCACGGCGTTGCCGTCGCTCTCGGCGACGAGGCGCGCCGACCGCTGCATGCGTTCACGCCAGAAGGCCTCGTCGTAGGCCTCCTCCTCGTCGGCGGTGGCCACGAACGCCTCGGGCGACTCTCGGAGGGCGGAGAGACGGACGGAGCGGTAGTCCTCCCAGTCGTCCTCGCCGAGGGGACGCACGGTGATGTCGGTCATGTGGTCCACCATCGCACGACCCAGCACGCGAGCGCACCAGCAGGTCGGTGAACGTTCGGCGACCGCGGCACCCGGCGACGAACCGCACTGCCCGCCAGTGCCGCTCAGAGCCGGTGCGTCATCTCGATCTCGCTCAGGTCGGGGCGCCGAGGGTGGTCGTGGACGGCTCCCGTCCGCTCGAACCCGCAGCGGGTGTAGAGGGCCTCGGCTGCCGTGTTGGAGCTGGTCACCTCGAGGACGACCTCCGACTTGCCCAGCCGCCTCGCCTCGTCGAGCACCGCGTGGACCAAGGCCTCACCCACACCCCTCCCGCGTGCCCGCGGCGCCACGTACATGCCGAAGAGCGTTGCCGTCGTTGCCCGTTCGGGCTCCCAGTGGGATCCGAGCCCCGCACTCCCGATGACGCCGTCGGCGTCGCGCGCCTGCACGAGCCAGGCTCCCTCGATCCGCTCTCGCCAGTCGGCCTCGTCGTAGACGGCTTCGTCGGCGTAGGTGAACCAGAAGGCGTCGGGGGCGTCATCGAGCATCGCGAGCCGCACGTCGCGATGGGACTCCCAGTCGTCGGGCGTGACCGCGTGCAGGTGCATCCGGGGACCGGGGGCGGCTGCCGGGTCCGACCCGCTGGCAGCACGGGCTGCGGTCGGCGCAGGGGCGGGGACGTCGTCGTCGGGTGCGCTCACGTCTCCACTGTGCCCGCACGCGCCCCTGACGTCACCTGCGATCGGCTCGGTCGTGGACCCCCCCGAGGTGTCCTACACCGACCACCTCGGGGTGTGGACCTGGCGCCCGCTGAGCGCGCGGGCACCCCTGACGACAGCCTCGCTCAACACGACGACGTCGGACCTGGCGACCGCTCACGTAGACCTGTCCGTCGAGCACCGGGCGCTACACCTACACGTACACGACGGCCCAGCACCGCAGCTACCGCGTCGTCATGCCCGACCAGCGCTACGTCTGGGGCTCCGTCAGCACGCCCACACCCGCGACCTGACGAGCCGAGGGGTCGGCGTGCTGCCGGCCGCTCAGGCCTGCCCGGACGCCAGCTGCTTGGAGCGAGCCGCCGCGGCCTCCATGGCCGTGACGAAGGCGGCACGCACCTTGTGGTCGTCGAGCTGGCGCAGGGCGGCGACGGTCGTGCCACCCGGCGAGCTCACCTGCTCACGGAGCACCGTCGGGTGCTCGTGGGTCTCGCGCAGCATCGTCGCCGCGCCGTAGAGGGTCTGGACCACGAGCTCGGTCGACGTCGCACGCGGCAGGCCGAGCACGACACCGGCCTCGATCATCGCCTCGACGACGTAGAAGATGTACGCCGGGCCGGAGCCGGAGATCGCGGTGACCGCGTCGAGGTGCTTCTCGGCCAGTCGCACGACGCGACCGCACGAGCTGAGCAGCGCCTCGGCCTCGGCGAGGTGGTCGTCGGTGCAGTGGCTTCCCGGCGCGATGCCCGCCATCCCCTCGTCGACGAGCGCCGGGGTGTTCGGCATGACGCGCACGACCGAGGTGCCCTCGGGCAGGCGCGACTCCAGGTACTCGGTCGTGATGCCGGCCGCGAGCGACACGACGACGTTCCCGGGAGCCACGTGGTCGCGGATCTCGTCGAGCAGCCCGGCCATGTCCTGCGGCTTGACGCACAGCACGAGGGTGTCGGCGACGTCGGCGGCCTCGGAGTTCGGCAGGACGCGTACGCCATGGCGCTCGGCGAGCGCGTTGACCTTGTCGGGGCTGCGCCCGGTGACGACGAGGTCGCCGGGCGTGCGCCCCGAGCGGATGAGGCCGGAGACGAGGGTCTCGCCCATGACCCCCGCGCCGAAGATGGCCGTCGTCGTCATCGTGGCCCCCACTCAGCTCTTGGTCGCGACGCCGCGCAGGAAGAACATGACGTTGGCCGGCTTCTCGGCCATGCGGCGCATGAGGTAGCCGTACCACTCCTGGCCGTACGGGATGTAGACACGCATCTGGTCACCGCGGTCGGCGATGCGCTTCTGCTCCTCGGGCCGGATGCCGTAGAGCATCTGGTACTCGAACGACTTCGGGTCGCGGCCGGCCTGGCCCGCGAGCGCCCCGGCGATCTCGATGAGGCGCGGGTCGTGCGAGGCGACCATCGGGTAGCCCTCGCCCTGCATGAGGATCTTGAGGCATCGCACGTAGGACTTGTCGACCTCGGCGCCGGCCTGGAAGGCGACCGACTCGGGTTCCTTGTAGGCGCCCTTGCACAGGCGTACGCGTGAGCCGGCGTGCGCGAGGTCACGGCAGTCCGCCTCGGTGCGGTAGAGGTAGGCCTGCAGCACGGCGCCCACCGTCGGGAAGTCGGCACGCAGCTCACGGAGGGCATCGAGCGTGAGGTCGGTGGTCGTGTGGTCCTCCATGTCGAGGGTGACCGTGGTGCCCGACTGCTGCGCGAGGTCGCAGATCTCGCGGGCGTGGTCGAGGGCGATGGCGTTGCCGTCGCCCGGCAGCGCCTGGCCGAGCGCGCTCAGCTTGAGCGACACCTCGACCGTGCCGCCCTCGGTGAGTCCCTGGTCGCGCAGGGCCGTGAGGAGCGAGAGGTAGGCGTCGCGGGTGTGGCGCGCCTGCGCGATGTCGGTGGTGTCCTCGCCGAGGTAGTCGATGGTCGACAGCCGGCCGGAGGCCGCGATCTCCGCGGCGGCGCCGACGACGTCGGCGCGCTCCGCGCCCGGGACGAAGCGCTTGACGACCGAGCGCGACACGGGCGCCTTCTCGATGACGTCTCGGATCTTCTCCTGCTTGGACAGCTGCAGGAGCGAGTTGCGCAGCAGGTCGCTGGCGTCCACGGGGGCCTCCGGGTGGTGCTCGGGTGGTGACGGGCGGTCGGGTCCGGGGTGCCGGGCCCGCAGGTCGGGGGTGCGCGGGCCGGCGGTGGCCGCCCCGCCCGGCAAATCTACCGCCGCCGTGCCCGCCCGCCCTCCGTGCCCGCCCGCTCCCCGGCCGTCGGGGCGCCATGGGGCAGACTCGCTGCCATGCGTCGACCGACCGCCCGAGCCCTCCTCGCCGCCGTGACGCCGCTCGTCGTCGTGCCGCTGCTGGCCGCGTGCTCCGATGCCGCGGCCACGATGCCGGTCGTCACCCCGTCCACGCGGGGCATCGCCACGACTCCGGCGGCGACCGCCACCACGGACGACCCGCTCGCTCCCCCGTCGAGCCTGACCCCGCCCCGGGTGCACCCGGCCGACGCCGTGGCGGCATACCTCGAGGGCTACGACGTGTCCGGGCTGACCCGCGCGCCCTCCGGCGACACCGCCGACGTCGCGGCGTGCCCCGGGACGCCGCGGCTGACGAGGACGAGCGGGCCGGACGCGTACGCCCGCTCCTGGACGGGAGCGACGGGCACCCGCGCCGACGTCGCCGCGATCACGTACCCCGACCTCGCCGCCGCCGCGAGGGCCGTCGAGCCGGTGCTGGCCGCCGCCGCGTCGTGTCGGGCACCCGAGGCGGCCAACGGCGTGACGACGGCGGTCGCCAACGAGCGACGTGACGTCGCCGAAGGTATGCCGCTGGGCCGGGTCGACCTGACCCGCACGTCCGCCGCCGGCACGGTGCACGACTACATCGGGGTGGTGCAGGTCGGCAACGTGCTGCTGCGGCTGACCTACTCCTCGCCCGACGGCAAGGTCGCCAACGAGAAGGGTTCGAACGCCCTCGCCCTGCTGGCCCGACACGTCCAGGGTCTGTGATGGTCTCGCTCGCCGACGACGCGCTGCAGTCGCCGGGACCGCTCGGGCTCACCCTGGACGTCCTGGGCGACGGGCTCGGTTCGGCGTCGACGGTGCTGCGGGCCAACGCGATGGCTGCAGGCCTCGACGCGCCGGTGCCGACCTGCCCGGACTGGACGGTGCTCGACCTCGTCGCCCACCAGGGCATGGTGCACCGTTGGGCCGCGAGCCAGCTCCGGGGAGCCCCCATCGACCCACCGGAGCCGCTCGAGGCCGAGGGCCGCGCGTCGGCCGACGTGCTCGGGTGGTTCGACGAGGGCGCCACCGACCTGCTGCAGGCGATCGTCGACGCGCCCGACGACCTCGAGGCGCTGGTCTTCCTCGAGCACGCGCCTCCCGCCCGCCTGTTCTGGACCCGCCGGCAGTGCCACGAGACGACGATCCACGCGGTCGACGCCCTCGGCGCCCGGCTGCGCCGGCCCGCGCGCGCCGACGAGACGTGGATCTCGCCGGAGGTCGCCGTCGACGGCATCGACGAGCTGCTGGTCGGGTTCATCACCCGCAGTCGCAAGGGCGCCTCCCCCGACAGGTCCACCGACCCGACGCGCCTGCTCGTGGCCCCCGACGGTTGCGACGTGGCGTGGCTCGTCGACCTTGCAGCCGGCCGGCCGATCGAGACGAGGCGGGTGCGACCCGACGCGGTGGACGTGTCGGAGCGCGACCACGAGTGGCGGGGCGGACCCGTCGACCTCTACCTGCGCCTCTGGAGCCGGGGCGCCTCCGACCCCGTCAACGACCTGGAGCGCTGGTGGCGCGAGACCATCTCGGTCACCTGGTGACCCGCCCGCGCAGGCGCCGCCCGTAGCAGGATGGGCCGGACGTGACGAGGCGCCGGACCGCGACGTGAGGAGCAGGTATGCCGCCTGAGGGGTTCGGCCGGGCCGTGCAGTCCGCCATCTACCGCGCGGGCGCCTTCGGCCACCGTCCGGAGGTGCCGACCGATGGCACGCGACTCGAGGAAGCCGCTCGAAAGGTGATGTCCCGCAGGGGTTTTGCCTACGTGGCCGGTTCTGCAGGGTCCGAGGCGAGCGCCTCGGCCAACGCGCAGGCCTTTGCCCACTGGCGGGTCGCGCCGCGGATGCTCGTCGACACGACGGAGCGCGACCTCGGGGTCGAGCTCTTCGGTCGGCGCCACGAGAGCCCGTTTCTCGTCGCACCGATCGGGGTGCTGTCGATGGCCCACGACGAGGCCGACCTCGCCGTCGCCCGCGGGGCGCGTGAGCAGGGCGTCACCCAGATCATCAGCACGCAGGCATCGGTGCCGATGGAGGACATCGCGCGGACGCTCGCCGGCTCCGGCCACTGGTACCAGCTCTACTGGAGCAGCGACGACGAGCTCGTCGAGAGCCTCGTGTCGCGCGCCGAGGCCTGCGGCAGCGAGGCGCTCGTCGTCACGCTCGACACGGCATACCTCGGCTGGCGGCCCCGCGACCTCGACCTCGGGCACCTTCCGTTCGCGCGCGGCGAGGGCATCGCGCAGTACACGTCGGACACCGTGTTCCGTCGGCTCGTCGCCGAGCGGGTCGCTGCGGCGACGCCCCAGCCGCGGCCCCGGCCCACGCCCGCTGCCGTCGCGACGCTGCTCTCGATGTCGCGCAACCACCCCGGCGACACGCGGCACAACCTGACCGCCCCCGAGCCCCGTGCCGCCGTCGAGACCTTCCTCGACGTCTTCAGCCGACCGTCGTTGACGTGGGACGACCTGCCGCGACTGCGTTCGCTGACGTCGCTGCCGATCGTGCTCAAGGGGATCCTGCACCCGGACGACGCGCTGCGGGCCGTGGACGCAGGCGTCGACGGCGTCTACGTCTCCAACCACGGGGGGCGCCAGGTCGACCGGTCGGTCGCGGCGCTCGACGCGCTGCCACGTGTGGTCACCGCGGTGCGCGGTGCCGGCTCACAGATGCCCGTCATCTTCGACAGCGGGATCCGTTGCGGTGCAGATGCTTTCATTGCCCTCGCACTCGGAGCCACTGCCGTCGCAGTGGGTCGCCCGCACGTCTACGGGCTCGCCCTCGCAGGCGCCGACGGTGTCTCGCAGGTGCTGCGCAACCTGCGCGCGGAGCTCGACCTGCAGCTCGCCCTCTCGGGCCAGACCTCGGTCGCCGGGCTGACCCCCGACGTGCTCGTTCGCGTCCGGGACGACGGCTAGCAGCCCGACCAGCCCGCGACGCAAGGCAACTCGACCCGTGGAACTCGCTCGACGGCATACGTTCTCGTCACGGAGGATCGACCCATGCCCGCCCTCGACCACCTGACCCGAGCCGCCTACCCCAGGTCGGCGAAGTACGACGCGAAGTGGCTCGTCGACCTCGACATGGGGCCGCACCCGCTGTGGCTGCTCGAGGACCTCGCGGCCGACCTCGCCCTGCGGCCCGACATGCGCGTGCTCGACCTCGGCTCGGGCCTCGGAGCGACGTCGGTCTTCCTCGCGAAGGAGTACGGCGTGCAGGTCGTCGCGGCCGACCTCTGGGTCGACCCGAGCGAGGCCGGCGCCGTGTTCCGGAAGGAGGGCGTGGACGACCGGGTGCTCCCCATGCGCGTCGACGCGCACGCGCTGCCGTTCGGTCGCGGCTCGTTCGACGCCATCGTCAGCATCGACGCGTGGGAGTACTTCGGCACCGGGGACCACTACCCGCCCTACCTCGCGAAGTTCCTCAAGCCCGGCGGCCAGCTCGGCGTCGCCACCCCCGCCCTCACCACCGAGGTGCGCGAGCTCGGCGAGATCCCCGAGCACATCGACCGCGTCGTCGGCGCCGAGACCGCTGCCTGGCACACCGCCGACTGGCTGCGGAGCCAGTGGGAGTTCAGCCGCGCGTTCACCCGCGTCACGGCGCGCACGCAGGAGGACGCGTGCGCGAACTGGCTCCTGTGGGAGCGTGCCGTCATGGAGCTCAAGGGCACAGTGACCTCGGCCGTCCAGGGGATGCTCGAGGCGGACGGCGGCGCCTTCGTGACCTTCGCGCTCGTGACGGGGAGGGTCGCATGAGCCTCTCGGCCACGGACCTCGAGCACCTGCGGCGGGCCGTCGCGCTCGCCCGGCTGGCCCTCGAGCGCGGCGACGAACCGTTCGGCTCGGTGCTCGTCTCCGGCTCCGGAGAGGTGCTCTTCGAGGACCACAACCACGTCGTCGCGCTCGAGGCGACCCAGCACCCCGAGTTCGCCATCGCGCGGTGGGCGGGCGCGCACCTGACGCCCGCCGAGCGGGCTGCGGCGACCGTCTACACGTCGGGAGAGCACTGCCCGATGTGCTCGGCCGCGCACGCCTGGGTGGGGCTGGGGCGCATCGCGTATGCCGTCAGCTCGGCCCGGCTGGGCGAGTGGCGGTCGGCGTGGGGCTCGCCCGCGTCGCCCGTGGCGGCTCTGTCGATCCGCGACGTGGTGCCCGGTGCCGTGGTCGACGGGCCGGCCCCCGAGCTCGAGGACGAGGTGAAGGCCCTCCACGCCGAGTTCGCGAGCAGCGCCCCCACCCCCTGACGGCCCCGCCGGTTCCAGCGCCACGGCCCCCGAACCGTCGGGCTGTGGAGGACCGGGACGCGGGCGGCCCGGTCTGCTGGATCGTCTGGGCATGACATCGGACCCCGAGCCGGGGAGCTACGTCTCCCACCGCACGGCGGCGACCCGAACGGGGTAGGGGTGCGCCGTCCACAGAGGTAGGTGCGGCCACATCTGTCCGCCCACGGCGAACAGATGCGGAACCTGAGCCGATCACGCTCAGGATGGGAACAGGACGCGGCCGGCTCGCGTTGGTCGGGTTGTGCTCGCTGACAGCGGGCACGGATAGCATCGAGATGTCTCTCGATCAGTCAGGAGAAGAACATGTTCGAACGGTTCACCGACAGGGCCCGAAGGGTGGTTGTCCTCGCGCAAGAGGAAGCTCGCCTGCTCAACCACAACTACATCGGGACCGAGCACATCCTCCTGGGTCTGATCCACGAAGGCGAAGGCGTCGCCGCGAAGGCCCTCGAATCGCTCGACATCTCGCTCGAAGCGGTCCGGGCCCAGGTCCAGGAGATCATCGGCCAGGGGCAGCAGGCCCCGACCGGCCACATCCCCTTCACGCCCCGCGCGAAGAAGGTTCTCGAGTACTCGCTGCGCGAGGCACTCCAGCTCGGCCACAGCTACATCGGCACCGAGCACATCCTGCTCGGTCTGATCCGCGAGGGTGAGGGCGTTGCTGCCCAGGTCCTCGTCAAGCTCGGCGCGGAGCTCAACAAGGTGCGCCAGCAGGTCATCCAGCTGCTCTCCGGCTACCAGGGTGGCCAGAGCGGCGAGAAGGCCGGCGCCGGCGTCGGCCAGGGCCAGGCCGAGGGAACGCCCGCGGGCTCCCTCGTGCTCGACCAGTTCGGTCGCAACCTCACGCAGGCGGCCCGCGAGGGCAAGCTCGACCCGGTCATCGGGCGTGAGAAGGAGATCGAGCGGGTCATGCAGGTGCTGTCCCGCCGCACGAAGAACAACCCGGTCCTCATCGGCGAGCCCGGCGTCGGCAAGACCGCCGTCGTCGAGGGTCTCGCCCAGGACATCGTCAAGGGCGAGGTGCCCGAGACGCTCAAGGACAAGCAGCTCTACACCCTCGACCTCGGCTCGCTCGTGGCCGGCAGCCGCTACCGCGGTGACTTCGAGGAGCGGCTGAAGAAGGTCCTCAAGGAGATCCGCACCCGCGGCGACATCATCATCTTCATCGACGAGATCCACACGCTCGTCGGTGCCGGTGCGGCCGAGGGCGCCATCGACGCCGCCAGCATCCTCAAGCCGATGCTGGCCCGCGGCGAGCTGCAGACGATCGGCGCGACGACGCTCGACGAGTACCGCAAGCACATCGAGAAGGACTCGGCCCTCGAGCGGCGCTTCCAGCCGATCCAGGTGCAGGAGCCGACGCTGCCGCACGCCATCGAGATCCTCAAGGGCCTGCGTGACCGCTACGAGGCACACCACCGCGTGACGATCACCGACGGCGCGCTCGTCGCGGCGGCCAACATGGCCGACCGCTACGTCAACGACCGCTTCCTGCCCGACAAGGCGATCGACCTCATCGACGAGGCGGGCGCGCGACTGCGCATCCGCCGGATGACGGCTCCGCCGGACCTGCGCGAGTTCGACGAGAAGATCGCCGCGCTGGTGCGTGAGAAGGAGTCGGCCATCGACGGCCAGGACTTCGAGCGCGCGGCGCGCGTCCGCGACGACGAGAAGCGCCTCCGTCAGGAGAAGGCTGCCCGTGAGGCCCAGTGGAAGTCGGGCGACATGGACGTCGTGGCCGAGGTCGACGAGGAGCTCATCGCCGAGGTCCTGGCTGCCAGCACCGGCATCCCGGTGTTCAAGCTGACCGAGGAGGAGTCCAGTCGACTGCTCCACATGGAGGACGAGCTGCACAAGCGCATCGTCGGCATGGACGACGCCGTCAAGGCGCTGTCCCAGGCGATCCGCCGCACCCGTGCCGGCCTGAAGGACCCGCGCCGCCCCGGTGGCTCGTTCATCTTCGCCGGCCCCACCGGTGTCGGTAAGACCGAGCTGGCCAAGACGCTCGCCGAGTTCCTCTTCGGCAGCGAGGACGCGCTGATCCAGCTCGACATGTCCGAGTACTCCGAGAAGCACACGGTGAGCCGGCTCTTCGGTTCGCCTCCCGGCTACGTCGGCTACGAGGAGGGCGGCCAGCTCACCGAGAAGGTGCGCCGCAAGCCGTTCTCCGTCGTGCTCTTCGACGAGGTCGAGAAGGCCCACCCGGAGATCTTCAACTCGCTGCTGCAGGTTCTCGAGGACGGCCGCCTCACCGACTCGCAGGGTCGGATGGTCGACTTCAAGAACACCGTCATCATCATGACGACCAACCTCGGCACGAGGGACATCTCCAAGGCCAACATGGGCTTCTCGTCCGGGCCCGACAGCCGCACCGACTACGAGCGGATGAAGGCCAAGGTCACCGACGAGCTCAAGCAGCACTTCCGGCCCGAGTTCCTCAACCGCGTCGACGACACCATCGTGTTCCCGCACCTCAACAAGGCGGAGATCACGCAGATCGTCGACCTCGAGATCGCCAAGCTCGACAAGCGGCTCAAGGACAAGGACATGGGCATCGAGCTCACGCCCGCGGCCAAGGACCTGCTCGCCAAGAAGGGCTACGACCCCGTGCTCGGTGCGCGCCCGCTGCGCCGCACCATCCAGCGCGAGATCGAGGACGCCCTGTCGGAGAAGATCCTCTTCGCCGAGTTCACCTCGGGCCAGTACATCAAGGTCGACACCGAGGGCGAGGGCAAGGAGGAGAAGTTCACCTTCTCCAACATGGCCCACCCCGACGCGCACCGACCGGCAGACGACCTGCCGGAGCTGCCGGAGGGCGCTGCCCTCGACGAGGCGCTCGGTGTCAACGTCACCGCCGGCCCGTCGACGGTGCCCGACGACCAGGTCTACCCGGACTCGGGGATGACCGGCACCGGCACCGAGCGCTGAACCCAGCGCTGGGGCGGCCCGCACCGCCCTGACCGACCGGAGGGGTCGGGGACCACGGTCCCCGGCCCCTTCGCCGTGCCGGCCGTCGTCCCGGGGCCGTATGCCGTCGCGCGGGTCGTCGTCGCCGGGGTCGTCGTCGCCGGGGTCGTGGGCCGCCGGGTGGGCCGTCATACCGGAGTCGTACACGCTCGGCCGGCAGAGCCGACCGCGGTCCGATGTGGGCAGGCAGGCCTCCCGGCGAGGGTTGCCCCCATGAGCCACAACGACCTCGACAACGCATCGGGCCACCCCGACAGGGACCTCGTCGCCCGCGACCTCGTGATGACCTACGGCAAGGGCCGCTCGAGCGGGCAGTCCGGCCCGCCCGCTCTCGGCGGGGTGGACCTCATCATCCGCGCGGGCCAGAGTCTCGCCGTGATGGGCCCGTCCGGCTCGGGCAAGACGACGCTGCTGCACGTGCTGGCCGGCATCCTGCGCCCGACCGGCGGCCAGGTGCTGTGGCGCGGTCGCGACATCGCGCGCATGTCGGATCGCGAGCGGACCGTGCTGCGCCGCAAGGACTTCGGTTTCGTCTTCCAGCAGGGCATGCTCCTGCCCGAGCTCCCCGCGATCGAGAACGTCGCCCTGCCCCTCATGCTCGACGGCACGTCACGTTCGCAGGCCACCGCCCGGGCAGCGACCCTGTTCGCACCGCTCGGCCTCTCCGGCTTCGAGAAGCGGCGTCCCGGCGAGCTGTCGGGCGGGCAGGCGCAGCGGGTCGCGATCGCCAGGGCGCTCGTGGCGCGCCCCGGCGTGGTGTTCGCCGACGAGCCGACGGGTGCGCTCGACCAGACCACGAGCGGCGAGGTCATGCGCCACCTGACCGAGCTGACCGCCCACACGGGCGCCTCGCTCGTCGTCGTGACGCACGACGAGAACGTCGCCGCGTGGTGCCACGGCGTGGTGCGCGTGCGCGACGGACGGGTCGTCGAGCACAGCGCGCAGGCCGCCCGATGAACGCCGCGGTCTCGCTCTGGTGGCGGCTGCGTCGCGCCGCTGCGGCCGACGACCGGGTGCCGGGTGTGCTCGCCGTCGTCTCGTTCGCGGTGGCGACGGCGGCCCTGCTCGTCTGCGTGGCCGGACTGTCGGCCTTCGAGGCGCGCAACCCGGTGCCGCCGGGGCACAGCACCGGCCTGTCCATCGACGAGGCCATGATCGGCGACCTCTACGTGACCCTCGCGTGGATCGCGACCACCTGCATGGTCATCCCCATCCTCACGCTGGGTGGCGTCGCGGCCCGCCTCGCCATCGCCCGGCGTGACCAGCGCCTGGCTGCTCTGCGGCTGGCCGGAGCGACCTCGGCCCAGGTGACCGTCATGACGCTGGCCGAGGCGGCGGCCCAGGCACTCGTCGGGGCGCTGACCGGGGTCGTGCTCTACCTCGCCGTTCTGCCGATCGTGGCTCGGCTGACGTTCCAGGGCCGCACGTTCGACCTGAGCGAGCTCGTGCTGCCGCTCGGCCAGACGGCGGCCGTCGTCGGTGCCGTCGTCGTGGTCGCGATCGTCTCGGGCGCGTCGAGCCTCGCGAGGGTCGCGATCAGCCCCCTCGGCGTCGCGGCCCGCACGAGCCCGAAGCGGCTCAGCATCCTGCGCGTGCTCGTGGCCGCGGCCGCCGGTGCGGCCTGGGTGCTCGCCATCACCCCGATGAAGGAGCCGGAGCGCCTCACGATCGTGCTCGTGCTGGGCGCGGTGATCCTGGCGGTCAACGCGGTCGGTCCGTGGGTCGTCATGGTGGCCGGCAGGGTCGCCGCCCGCATCGCCCCGACGGCGGCGACGCTGCTCGCCGCCCGCCGCATCGCGGACGACCCGAAGAGCACGTGGCGGGCCGTCGGCGCGCTCGGCCTGGCTGTCGTCGTCGTCGGTTTCACGAGCCTGGCCCAGGTCGACGACCCCGGCACGCCGCTGGAGGCCTACCTCTCCGCGGACCTCGGCACCGGAGCCCTGGTGACGCTCGTCATCATCACGATCGTCGGTGCGACGTCGACCGGTGTCGTGCAGGCCGCCCGGGTGCTCGACCAGCGCGAGCAGTACCGCGCCCTGGCCCTCGCCGGCACCGGAGAGCGGTCGCTGCACCGGGCGCGGGCACTGGAGGTCGCCCTGCCCCTGGCCATGACGATCGCGTTGTCGGCCGGCTTCGTCCTCGTCCTGATGCTGCCCTTCCTGAGCAGGCTCGACGGCGGCCTCGTGGTGCGGTTCGTCGTGACGTCGGCGATCGCCGGCGCAGTGGTGCTCGCTTCGGTGCTGGCCTCCCGCTCGCTGGTCCGGACGGCGTCCCGCGTCGCGTGAACCGGTCGTCTACGGTGGGGCGGTGACCTCTGAGCACCGCCCCACCGATCGCCGGCGCACCGACCCCGTATGCCGTCCGGCGCGCTCACGTCGTCCGCTCGCCCTGCGCGTGGCCGGCGTCACGGCGGTCGCCGCGCTCGCTCTCGGCGCGTGCTCGTCCGACCCGGCCGCACCGCGCGGCGCGTCGCCGGCATCGTCGGCAGCCACCGGCTCCCCCGACGGCTCGACCTCCGGCACCACCTCGACCACGGCAGGTGGCGCCCGGGTCGAGGGAGCGCCGGCGCCACTGGCCGCGCTGGTGCGCAGCCTGTACGCCGGAGGCGACCTCACGCGTACGGCCTCCCCCACGGCGGCCGCCGCGCTCAAGGCGCGCCGGGCCGCAACCGGCTCGCTGGACGCGACCGCGAAGGTCGGCTCGTGGATGGGCACCCCCGTTGCAGTGGTGACCTCGGGCGACGACGTCACGCTCGCCGTCGGTCCGACGTGGAAGGTCGTCGGCGGCTGGTGGCCCTCACTGGGCGTCTCGAAGCCGAGCCTCGGCGCGGGCCCCCGCTTCGTCCTGGCGATCGGGTCCGACGCCCGACCGGGGCAGCCCCTCGAGCGCACCCGGGCCGACGTGCTCCAGGTCATCGGGATCGACGGCAAGGGCGGCGGCGGCGTGATGGGCATGGCCCGCGACCTCTACGTCCCGCTGTCGACCGGGGGACGGGGGAAGATCAACTCCGCCATGGTGTTCGGTGGCCCCGAGGCGCAGGTGAGCACCGTGCGCAAGGTGACTGGCCTGCCGATCCAGGGCTACGTCGTGCTCGGCTTCACCGGCTTCACGAAGATCGTGGACGACCAGGGCGGCATCCCCATCGTCGTGCCGAAGACCGTCGTCGCCTCGCACGCCCGCAACATGGTCATCAAGGCCGGCCCCCAGACTCTCACCGGCAAGCAGGCTCTGGCGTACGCGCGTGAGCGAAAGACGTTGCCCGACGGGGACTTCGGCCGATCTCGTCACCAGGGCGAGGTGATCCTCGCGTCCGCCGTCAAGGCCAAGCTCGCCGGTCCGATCGCGATCCCGTCGGCGCTCACGAGCTTCAGCAAGGTCGGCAAGAGCAACCTCACCGCCGAGCAGATCCTCACGTTCACGGCCGGGCTCCACCAGCTGAGCCCGCTCAAGGTCGGCAGGGGCGTGGCCAAGGGGGCGTTCGGCACGGCCGGAGGGCAGTCGATCGTGGTGCTCGGCAACGAGGCCCGTCGCCTGTTCGCGCAGTTCCGTGACGGGAACCTGGCATGAGCACCGTGACGCACGAGGCGGGTTCGGGCCCGCAGCCCGTCATCCGGCGGGCGCGCACCGCCGACGTTCGCGGCATACGGGCTCTCGTGGCCCCGCTCGCCGAACGCCGGGTGCTCGTGAGCAAGGAGGCGGTCACGTACTTCGAGAGCCTCCAGGAGTTCCGGGTCGCCGAGCTCGACGGTCGCGTCGTCGGCTGCGGCGCCTTGCACGTCATGTGGGAGGACCTCGCCGAGGTCCGCACCCTCGCGGTCGCGCCCGAGATGCTCGGCACCGGCCTCGGCGGTCGGCTGCTCGAGGCCCTCGTGGACGACGCGCGCGAGATCGGGGTCGAGCGGCTCTTCTGCCTCACCTTCGAGACGGACTTCTTCGTGCGGCACGGGTTCGAGGTCATCGAGGGTCAGGCCGTGCCGATGGACGTCTATGCCGAGCTGCTGCGGTCCTACGACGAGGGCGTGGCCGAGTTCCTCGACCTCGAGCGGGTCAAGCCCAACACCCTCGGCAACACCCGGATGCTCCGCACCCTCTGAACCGTCGGCCACAGAGACGGCCACCTCTGGCCTCTCGACGGTTGAAGGTGCTGACGGGTAGGGCTCGGGTCAGGCGCGGGTCATTCGCGGGTCAGGCTCGGCCCGAGGCGGCGTAGATGCGCCGCACGACGTCCTCGATGTCGGGCTCCTCGATGGTGAGGTCGCGCACCTCGTGCCGCGCCGAGACGTGCGCCAGCACCGCTGCCGCGGTGGTCGCCTCGGAGTCGAACGCGAGCCGCTGCCGCAGCCCGTCGGACTCGCTGCCGAGCAGCCGGGTGCGCGGGATGTCGTCGAGGTCCGGCGTGGGCTGTGCGAGGTCGATGACGAGGACGCGCTGGGCCCCGACCGTCGCGGCGAGCCCCGTCAACGTGCCGTCGAAGGCGAGCCGGCCGTGGTCGACGACGAGCACGCGGTCGCAGAGTCGCTCGATGTCGCCCATGTCGTGCGTCGTCAGCAGCAGGGTCGTGCCGCGCTCGCGCCGCTCGGCGACGAGGAACTCACGCAGGCGCTGCTTCGACAGCACGTCCAGGCCGATCGTCGGCTCGTCGAGGATGAGCAGGTCTGGCGAGTGGAGCAGCGCGGCCGCGATCTCGGCGCGCATGCGTTGCCCCAGCGACAGGGAGCGCACGGGGGTCGCGAGCTGCGGACCCATCTCGAGCTGCTCGACGAGCACGTCGGTGCGCGACCGGGCCTCCTTCTCGCCGAGGCTGTGGATGGCGGCGAGGATCGCGAACGAGTCGCGCAGGAGCAGGTCCCACCAGAGCTGAGACCGCTGGCCGAAGACGACGCCGACCCGACGGGCGACGCCGATGCGCTCACGCATCGGGTCGAGGTCGCACGTGCGCACGTGCCCCGAGGTCGGCTTGAGGATGCCGGTCAGCATCTTGATCGTCGTCGACTTGCCGGCGCCGTTCGCACCGATGTAGCCGACCGACTCTCCCGGCTCGACGGAGAAGGTCATCCGGTCGACGGCGCGGGTCTTCTTGAAGTCGCGCACGAGGTCGCGGGTCTCGATGATGCTCATCCACCGGCTCCTTGGTAGTGGCGGGTCCCGAGTCTCCAGCAGAGGCCGGCGATGCCCCAGGCGAGCAGGGCCGCGAGGGGGGTGCACCAGGCGAGCCACGGGGGCGCGAGGCTGTCGCCGGGCAGGTCGAGGATGGCGACGGCCGGCACGTAGGCGACGAAGGCCGTCGGCACGACGAACGTCCAGAAGATGCGCAGCGGACCGGGGAAGACCTGCTGGCTCTGCTGGGCGGCATACTGCCCGCCGTACGTGAACGAGTTGGTGAACTCCGAGCCGTCCACGAGGAAGAACTGCAGCCCGCCCGCAGCGGTGAACAGGGCCGCGAAGATCGCGGTGCCGCTCACGACGGTCAGCACGATGAGCACGACCGTGGCGGGCGACCAGGCGACGGCGCCCGTCGTCAGGGCCACGACGAGCGCGACGACGGCGACCGAGAGGCGCCCGATCCGGCGCATCGACAGCTCGCTCGTCATGAGCTGCGCCAGCAGTGGCAGCGGCCGCACGTAGAAGGCGTCGACCTGGCCGGCGCGGATGTAGACGGGCAGCTGGTCGAGGTGGCCGACGAACATGTCGGCCAGCGAGAAGGCGAGGTTCGACAGGGCGAAGACGAGCAGCGCCGCCTTGAAGTCGAGCCCGCCGAGGAGCTCGACGTTGTGGAAGATGACCCACACCTCCGCGAACTCGGCCAGCCCCACCCCGACCGTGCCGAGGATGTCGGTGACGAACGAGGCGCGGTACTGCATCTGCGCGCGGGCGCGCGAGGCGAGCAGCACCCGGTACGGGCGCAGCCGCTGCGACAGCGAGACCCTGGCGTCAGCCACCCTGCACCTCCAGACGACGCCGGCCGGCGCGCAGCACGACCTGGCCGAGAACGATGAGCAGGGTCGCCCAGAAGAGCTGCACCGCAACGGCCGACGCGATGTCCGCGCCGACCACGCGTCCGGCGAGGATGTCGATCGGGTTCTGCAGCATCGACGGGAACGGCGACCACTGCGCGATGGTGCGCAGCCAGTCGGGAAACCAGGGCACGGGGAGGTAGAGCCCGCACAGCAGACCGCCCGTGATCATCCAGAGCAGCGTGATGCCGCGGATCTCGACCAGCCAGAACGCGAGCAGGTTGATGACGAAGTTGCCCGAGAAGGCGACGACGACAGCCAGCCCCACCGACACGGCCCCCACCACCCAGCTCGCTGCCGACGGCGGCCATGCCATGTCGAAGAGCAGCGCGCCGAGCAGCAGCGCCGGCAGGCCACGGCCGAGGAGGTTGATGGCGGCACGACCGAGATCACCTGCCAGATAGGCGAACTGGGGGTTGATGGGGCGCAGGAAGTCGACCGCGATGTCTCCGGACCGCACCCGGTCCTTGACCTCGGAGAAGCCCCAGAGGTTGACCGTGCCGAGCAACGCCTGGCCCCACCACACGAAGGCGATCGTCGTCGGCTTGTCGTAGCCACCGATGGCGGCGTTCGCGGAGGTCAGCGCCGCGAGCAGGATCGAGGCCCGGATGAATCCGAAGACGGAGTTCGTCGTCATGCCTGCCAACAGGGCCAGGCGGTAGGTCGAGTGCCTCCGGAAGCCGGCCCGCACGAGCACCCAGAAGGTCCTCACGACGGTCGGGGGGCGGCAGGCACAAAGGGCGACACTACTCACGCGACGGCCGGCGGGCAACGCCCTCCGCGACCGACGCCGCCGCGCCTGAGAGACTCGCGCCATGGCCACCCGACCAGACGACCTCTCCCCCGAGGCCCTCGAGTTCCTCACCGTCCGGCACCTCGCGACCCTGACGACGCTGCGCCCCGACGGCCGCCCGCACGTCACCCCGGTGGGCTTCACCTGGGACGCAGCCACGGCGACCGCCCGCGTCATCACGAGCCGCGGCAGCCGCAAGGCGCGCAACGCCCTCGCGGGCGGCCCGGCGGTGCTCTGCCAGGTCGACGGCAGGTACTGGCTCTCGCTCGAAGGGACGGCCCGCGTTCTCGACGACGCGGCCGCCGTCACCGATGCCGAGCAGCGGTATGCCGCCCGCTACCGCCAGCCGCGCCCCAACCCCGAGCGTGTGGTGATCGCCGTCGACGTGAAGGCCATCCTCGGAAACCTCTGACGCGTCAGGCGACCGAGCACTCGACGCGCAGGTGACCGGAGTCAGGCGGGGAGGCGGTAGCGGCTTCGTGGCATGGGCTCGACGAGTCCGTCGGCGACGAGGGAGTCGAGGCAGCGCATGACCTGCAGGCGGTCGTCCGCGGAGTCCTCGAGCCCCGAGAGCGGCACGGCCTCGTGCGCCTCACGCAACCGGCGCAGCAGCTCGCCGCGGACCTGGCGGTCGGTGCCGTGCCAGGCCTGGCCGCGGCGGGGTGGCCCGTCGTACGCCGGTCGGCCCGACACGTTCCACGCGCACAGGTCGGCGACCGGACACTCGTCGCAGCGAGGACCGCGGGCGACGCAGACGAGCGCGCCCAGCTCCATGACGGCGACGTTCCACGTGTTCGCGGTGTCGAGGTCGGACGGCATCGACTCGGCCGCGAGCCGCATCTCGGCGCGGTTGAGCGTCGGGTTCGAGAACGCCTTGCCTTCGAGGGTGCGTGCCAGCACGCGCCGCACATTGGTGTCGACGACCACCTCCGGGATGCCGAACGCGAAGCACGACACGGCTGCCGCGGTGTAGGCGCCGACGCCCGGGAGCGCGAGCAGCTCCTCGGGCGTGCCGGGCACCTCCCCGCCGTGGCGCGCGACCATCACGGTCGCCGCCTCGTGGAGCCGCAGCGCGCGCCGCGGGTAGCCGAGCCGGCCCCAAGCCCGCACTGCCTCACCGGGAGGTGCGGCGGCGAGATCGGACGGGGTCGGCCACCGCCGCATCCACTCTCGCCACGCCGGCTCGACCCTCGACAGTGGAGTCTGCTGCGACATCACCTCGGAGAGGAACACGCCCCACGGGCTGCAGTCCGGCTCGCGCCACGGCAGGTGCGTTCGACCGGACTCGGCGTACCAGCCGTTGACCCGCTCGTGCAGCAGAGGGAGCGGGGACAGCGGGACCTGGCCGGACGGCATACGCGAGAAGGGTGGGACGGTCAGACGTAGCGTTCGAGAATGCTGGACTCGGCGAGGCGCGACAGGCCCTCGCGCACGGCGCGGGCACGGCCCTCGCCGACGCCCTCGACGAGCATGAGGTCCTCGATGCCGGCCGCGAGCAGGCGCTGCAGCGACTCGAAGTGGTTGACGAGCCGGTCGACGATGGCGGTGGGCAGCCGCGGCACCTTGGTGAGCAGCCGGTAGCCCTGCGGCGACACCGGGGCGTCGAGGCTGTCGCCGACCACCGAGAAGCCCACCGCCCGGGCGCCGGCCGCGAGGTCGAGCAGCTCGACCGCATTCAGGGTCTGGAGGTTGTCGAGGGCCTCGGGCAGGTCGAGGCCGGACTTCGTGGCTGGGAGGTAGTCGCGGATGACGAGCTCGCGGTCGTTGCCGAGCCCGCCGACGAGCTCCTCGAGCTGGAGGCTGAGCAGTCGGCCGTCGGTGCCGAGCTCGACGACGTAGTCCTGGATCTCGGCGGAGATGCGGCGCACCATCTCGAGGCGCTGCAGGACGGCGGTGACGTCGCGGATCGTGACGAGGTCCTCGATCTCGAGCGCCGACAGGGTGCCGGTGACCTCGTCGAGGCGGGCCTTGTAGCGCTCGAGGGTCTGCAGCGCCTGGTCGGCACGCGACAGCGTGGTCGGGGAGCCCTCGATGACGTGGCGCAGGTCGCCGACGTAGAGCGCGACGACGCCCATCGACTGGCTCACCGAGATCACCGGGAAACCGGTCTGCTTCGCCACGCGCTCGGCCGTGCGGTGCCGGGTGCCGGACTCGGTGGTCTCGATGCGGGAGTCGGGGACGAGCTGGGTCGCGGCGCGGAGGATGCGGGTGCCCTCGCGGTCGAGCACGACGGCGCCGTCCATCTTGCACAGCTCGCGCAGGCGGGTCGCCGAGAACTCGACGTCGAGGGCGAACCCACCCGTGCAGAGAGACTCGACGATGCGGTCGAAGCCGAGCACGATGAGTGCACCGGTGCGGCCACGCAGGATGCGTTCGAGACTGTCGCGCAGCTCCGTTCCCGGGGCTACCGCGGCGAGGGCCGCGCGCAGCAGCAGCTCGTCGTTCCGGTCCATCACTTCCCTGTTCGCAATGGGGGCGCCGAGCGCGTCCACCCCGGTCGGTCGCAGTCTAGACGGTGCCGACGGCCGGCGCGGTCGATGGCCGGCCTCCGGCGAGGCGGCCCATGGCCGCGATGGCCCGCGGGACGTCCGACACCTCGACGGCCCGGATGCCCTCGGGCACCGACGAGTCGGCGAGGCTGCCGACCGGCACGAGGGCGTGGCGGAAGCCCAGGCGGGCGGCCTCGGCCAGCCGCCGGTCGAGGCCGGTGACCCGTCGCACCTCGCCCGCGAGGCCGACCTCGCCGAAGGCGACGACGTCGGTGGCGAGTGGCTGGTCGACGACCGACGACGCGAGCGCGCAGACGATGGCGAGGTCGGCCGCCGGCTCGGTGATGCGCACCCCGCCGACGGTGGCCGCGAAGATGTCGCGGGAGCCGACGGGCGCGCCGGCGCGCTTGTCGAGGACGGCGATGATCATCGCGAGGCGCGACGAGTCGAGACCGCTCGAGGTGCGCCGCGGGGAGGGCAGCGTCGACTGGGCCACGAGCGCCTGCACCTCCGCGACGAGGGGGCGCCGCCCCTCGAGGGTGACGGTCACGCACGTGCCCGGGACGGCGTGGTCGCGGCTGGAGAGGAACAGGCCGCTGGGGTCGGGCAGCCCGGTGATGCCGACGTCGGAGAGGTCGAAGCAGCCCACCTCGTCGGTGGGACCGAAGCGGTTCTTCACGGCGCGCACGAGCCGCAGCCGAGAGTGGCGGTCGCCCTCGAACTGGATGACGACGTCGACGAGGTGCTCGAGCACGCGCGGCCCGGCGATCGAGCCGTCCTTGGTGACGTGACCGACGAGCAGCACCGCCACCCCGCGGGCCTTCGCGGCCTGGATGAGACTCCCGGCCACCTCGCGCACCTGCGAGACGTTGCCGGCCTGCCCCTCGACGTCGCCGCTGGCGATGGTCTGGACCGAGTCGACGACGAGCAGTGCGGGCGACCGGGACTCGATGTGGCCGAGCACCGTGGCGAGGTCGGTCTCGGCGGCGAGGTAGAGCGAGTCGGCCATCGCCGAGATGCGCTCGGCCCGGGTGCGCACCTGCGCCGCCGACTCCTCGCCGCTCACGTAGAGGACGTCGGCGCCGGAGCGGGCGGTGCGCGCGGCGACGTCGAGCAGCAGCGTCGACTTGCCGACACCCGGCTCGCCGGCGACGAGCACGACACCCCCCGGCACGAGGCCACCGCCGAGGACCCGGTCGAACTCGGCCACCCCGGTCGGGCGGGCAGCGGCGCGCGTGACGTCGACGTCGGCGATGCGCTGCGCGGGGGTGACCACGGGAGCCGCCGTGGTGCGCGTCGCCGTGGCCGCGCCGGTCTCGGCGACGGAGCCCCAGGCCTGGCACTCGCCGCACCGCCCGACCCACTTGACGGTGGTCCAGCCGCACTCACCGCAGCGGAATCCGGGGGCACGCCGGGTCGTCGTCCTCGTAGCCATGGCATGACCGTACGGGCCGGTCCCGACAGCGCCCGGGAGGGCCTGCCGCGCGACGTGAGAAAATGGCGCGCATGGAATCGGTTCTGCCCTACGTGCTGGCCATCGTCCCGACCATCGGGGTGGGCACGCTCTTCTACTTCGTCATCAAGAGCATCCTCGAGGGCGACCGACGCGAGCGGCTGGCGCAGGCCCGGTGGGAAGCAGCGAACGACAGCGCGGCGAATGCGGCCGAGGGTGTGGACACCCCTGCGGACAAATCCGCCGACCGCCGCTGAAAGACGCAGGTATTGACCGGGAGCTGTTCCCCGAGGCAATTCACCACAGTCCGGTCGTGCGGAGATCGATAATCACGGTCGCGCAAAGAATGTTTTCGGACGAAATGCATTCCGGCGCGTCTGCCTGTAAATTGATCCTGCCGCGGAACCTGAATTCGCGGCTTTCCCCTCCCAGACCGACAACTTCAGATGGAGAAACATGGCCCAGCGTGTCGAAGTGGTGTTGATCGACGACATCGACGGCGGAGACGCCGAAGAGACCGTCACCTTCGCCCTTGATGGTGTGACCTACGAGATCGACCTGTCCGACAAGAATGCCAAGAAGCTGCGTGACGACTTCGCGAACTGGACGGGTCACGCCCGTCGCGCCGGAGCCGCCAAGGGCCCCTCGCGCCGCCGTGCTGCCGGTTCCGCGAAGCGCACCGACCTGACCGCGGTCCGCGAGTGGGCGCGCGCCAACGGCCACGCCGTCTCCGACCGCGGCCGCATCTCGGCAGAGATCCAGTCCGCCTACGACAAGGCGCACTGACCGACGGTCCCGAACCAGAGGGCCCGGCATCCACTCGGATGCCGGGCCCTCTCGTCGTGCACGGCCCGACCGGCCGCGCCGGCTCTCACACCGTGATGTCGGCGGCAAGGTCTCCGTCGCGCTCGACGCGCTCGAGCACCTCGTCGGCCGTCAGCTGGACGAGCTCCTCGTCGCCCGAGGCGCCCGCCTCGATCTCGTCCCACGACCTCGGCGCGGCCACGGTCGGCCGGTCGCGACCGCGCAACGAGTAGGGGCACACCGTCGTCTTCGCCGCGACGTTCTGGCTCCAGTCGAGGAAGATCTTGCCGGGTCGCAGGTCCTTGGCCATCTTCCAGACGATGAGGTCGGGGTGCTGCTTCGTCAGCTCCTGCGCGAGCTGCTGCACGGTGTCGCGGATCTGGTCGCTCGTGTGAGTGCCCGGCAGGACGGCATACAGCTGGAGTCCCTTGCTGCCGCTGGTGACCGGGACCGTGTCGAGCCCGATGCCGCCCAGGCGCTCACGGACGATGAGGGCGACGCGAGCGCACTCGTGCAGCCCCGTTCCCGGGCCGGGGTCGAGGTCGATGACGAGCCGGTCGGGGTCGAGCTGCACCGCGTCCCGCCCTTCCCCTTCGTAGCGCCACTGCGGCACGTGCAGCTCGAGCGAGTTGAGGTTGACGAAGAAGGTGAGTCCCGCGAGGTCGTCGATGAAGGGGAAGACGGGGTCGCGACCCGCGCGTCGGATCCACGCGGGCGTGCCTGCCGGGATGTTCTTCTCGAAGAACTGCATGTCACCGACGCCGTGCGGGAAGCGGATTCGCGTGACGGCGCGGTCGCGCAGGTGCGGCAGGATGACGGGCGCGATGCGCGCGTAGTAGTCGATGACCTGTGCCTTGGTGGTGCCTGTCCTGGGGTACATGACCTTCTCCAGGCTCGAGAGCTTCATCCGTCGCCCGTCGACCTCGACGGTCACCTTCGGCGCCTCGTAGGGCATCACTCACCGTCCCCGTGGTCGTCGACGTCACCGGGGGTGAGGTCGCTGCGCAGGCCCTTGTATGCCGGCTGGCGCAGCCTGCCCTGACCGCTCAGTCCCAGCGACTGCACGTCGGCGACGAGAACGGGGTGCACCCAGGTCGCACCGCTCGAGTCCTCCGCGGGAACATCTGCGGCAAAAGGGGATTCGACGGACGTGAGCGCCTCGAGGTCGCGCATGAGGGCCTGCCCGGCCTTGCCCGCGAGGCCGGATCCGACGCGTCCCAGGTAGCGCAGCCCGCCCGGCCCGGGCACTCCGACGAGCACCGCACCGAGCCGGCGCGAGACCGTGCCGGTGGACTCGGGGCGCCACCCGCCGATGACGACCGAGACGGTGCCCCGGTGCGGGGACTTGAGCCAGTAGGGCGACCGCAGCCCGGGGACGTAGACGGAGTCGACCCGCTTCGAGACGATGCCCTCGAGGCCCTGCTCCTTCGTCGCGGCGTGCAGGGTCGCGCCGTCGGAGAAGGTCGGCGGCGTCTGCCAGCGCGGCCCGGCGAGCTCGAGTCGTTCGAGCGTGGACCGGCGGTCGGTCCACGTGCGCCCGAGCAGCTCCACCCCGTAGAGGCGCAGCAGGTCGAACGTCATGAGCGTCACCGGTGCCTGCTCTGCGAGCAGCGCGGCCCGCCGGGCGTCGGTGACGTGGAAGCGCTCGGCCATCGCGGCGAAGGACGGCACGCCGTCGCGCATCGACACGATCTCGCCGTCGAGCAGCATGTCGGCGTACTCGTCGGCGAGGCCGCGCAGCTCCGGGAACGCCACCGTGACGTCGCGCTCCGTGCGCGAGAAGAGGCGCATCCCGCCGTCGCGCACGTCGGCCAGCACGCGCATCCCGTCCCATTTGACCTCGTGCTGCCAGCGGTCGCCGGCCGGAATGGTCGACGTCGGCGTCGCGAGCATGGGGCGCATGGGTGCATTCTTGTTCTCATGCGAGCCATCTGGAAAGGCGCCGTGTCGTTCGGCCTGGTGAATGTGCCGGTCCGACTCTTTTCGGCCACCGAGAACCACGACGTGCAGTTCCGCCAGGTCCACGAGAAGGACGGGGGCCGCATCAAGTACCAACGCGTCTGCTCGATCGACGGCGAGGAGGTGCCCTACTCCGACATCGCCAAGGGATATGAGGCGGCCGACGGGCAGATGGTCGTGCTCACCGACGAGGACCTCAAGAGCCTGCCCTCGCGCTCGTCGAAGGAGATCTCGATCGAGAAGTTCGTGCCGTCGGAGCAGATCGACCCGCTCCTGTTCGACAAGAGCTACTACCTCGAGCCCGACAAGACCGGCCTCAAGCCGTACGTGCTGCTGCGCGACGCGCTCGAGAAGGCCGACCGGATGGCGCTCGTCACCGTGTCGGTGCGCACTCGCATGACGCTGGCCGTGCTCCGCGTCCGTGACGGCGTCATCGTGCTGCAGACGCTGCTGTGGGCCGACGAGGTGCGCACCCCCGAGTTCGAGTCGCTGTCGGAGGACACCCACGCGACGGCCAAGGAACTGGCGATGGCGGCCTCCCTCGTCGACTCGCTGTCGGGCGACTACGAGCCCGACGAGTTCGAGGACGACTACTCCGAGGCCGTGACGAAGCTCGTCGCGACGAAGATCGAGGGCGGCGACATCACCGAGACGCCCGAGGCGAAGGGCGAGGAGACCGAGGTCGTCGACCTGCTGGCGGCCCTGCAGCGCAGCGTCGACAAGGCCAAGGCGGCGAAGTCCGGAGGTGCCTCCGCAGGCGCCTCAGACGCCTCCGACGACGCGGCGGCGGACGAGACGAAGAAGCCGGCCAAGAAGACCACGGAAAAGGCGGCGGCGAAGAAGACGTCGCCCAAGAAGACGGCGACGAAGAAGGCGACGGCAAAGAAGGCGACGACGAAGAAGGCGGCTACGAAGAAGGCCAGCTGAACGATTCTCGTCACGTCGGCGGCATACGCGAGCCGGCCTCGCGCTGCTGCGCGAGGATGAGAACGTGCGAACGGCGACGATCGACGAGCTCACCCGACGGCTCGAGACCCTGCCCAGCGGCTCTCGGGTCGTCGTCAGCGGCAACATGGCGGTGCCCTGGGAGGCGGTGAAAGCCCTCGACGCCGCACAGGAGACCTACGTGCTCCACGCCCTCAACGCCCCGGCCGGGCTGCCCGAGCGTGACGGCGTGACGGTGGAGACGTGCTTCGTCGGTCCCGGCATGCGCCGCCACCACGGCCTGCGCTACGTGCCGTCGCGCCTGTCGCTCGTGCCCCTGCTCTACGGCGGGGCACTGCCGCCCGACGCGGTGCTGCTGCACTGCTCGCCGCCGCGCGACGGACAGGTGAGCCTCGGGCTCGAGGTCAACGTGCTGCCGGCCGCGATCGAGGCCTGCCGGGCCCGGGGCGGTCTCGTCGTGGCGGTCGTCAACCAGCGGATGCCGTTCACCTTCGGTGACGCGCAGGTGCCGCTCGAGCACGTCGACCTGCTCGTCGAGGTCGACGCCGAGCTGGCCTCGCACGCCGCCGTCGAGCCCGACCCCGAGAGCCGGCTCATCGGCGAGCGCGTGGCCGCCCGCGTGGCCGACGGGGCGACGATGCAGCTCGGCATCGGCGCCGTGCCCGACGCGACGCTGGCCGGCCTGACCGCGCGCCGCGGCATACGGGTGTGGACCGAGATGTTCTCCGACGGCGTGCTCGCCCTCGACGCGGCGGGCGCGCTCGACCCCGACCACCCGCTCGTCACCTCGTTCGCGTTCGGGTCGCCCGAGCTCTACGCGTGGCTCGACGGCAACGAGCGCGTGCGCATGCTGCGCACCGAGAAGACGAACGACCCCGGCCTCATCGCGCAGCAGCGCCAGATGACGTCGGTCAACACGGCGCTCGAGGTCGACCTCTTCGGACAGGCCAACGCCTCGCGCATCAACGCGCGCATCCACTCGGGCTTCGGCGGCCAGACCGACTTCATCGTCGGTGCGCTGCACTCGCCGGGCGGGCAGTCGTTCATCGCGCTGCGGTCGTGGCACCCGAAGGCCGACGTCTCGACAATCGTGCCGCTGCTCGACGAGCCGGTGACGAGCTTCCAGCAGAGCGCCATCGTCACCGAGCACGGCTGCGCGCCGCTCTGGGGTCGCAGCGAGCGCGAGCAGTGCCACGACATCATCGAGGAGTGCGCGCACCCGCGGGTTCGCGAGGACCTGTGGGAGGAGGCCGCCGGACTCGGCCTCGCCTGAGCGCCCGGGCTCTCCGCGGGCGTATGCCGTCGGGTGCGTCGATCGCGTCCCGTGGCCGCTCGTAGGGTGGCCGGCATGAGCGAACACCACTCCCGAGACTCGCGTCCCGTGGCCGTCGTGACCGGTGGCACGCGAGGCATCGGCCTCGCCCTCGTCGAGGACCTCGCCGACACGCACCACGTCGTGGTCGGCGGCCGCAGTGCGGAGTCGGTCGCCTCGGTGGTGGACCGGCTGCCGTCGGCCGAGGGCTTCGTCGCCGACCTCGCCGACTGCTCCCCGGGCGGTTCCCTCGAGGCGGCTCTGGAGTCGCTCGTGACGCAGCTGCCGCGGGTCGACGTGCTCGTCCACTCGGCCGGGGTGCTGCGCAACGGCACCGTCGCCGACGCGCCGGTCGCCGACTGGACCGAGTCGCTGACGGTCAACGTCACCGCCGTCGCCGCCGTGACCAAGGCGCTGCTGCCGGCGCTGCGGCGGGCCCACGGCCTGGTGGTCACCGTGAACTCCGGGTCCGGGCTCACCGCCTCGCCGTCGTCCGGCGCCTACTGCGCGTCGAAGTTCGCCCTGCGGGCGCTCACCGACACGCTGCGCCAGGAGGAGCGGGAGCACGGCGTGCGCGTCACGTCGCTGCACCCGGGACGCGTCGACACCGACATGCAGCACGAGCTCGTCGCGTTCGAGGGCGGCGAGTACGACGCTACGGCCTACCTCGACGTGCAGTCGGTCGTGCGGGCCGCCCGGCTCGCCGTCGACGCCGGCGAGGACGCGAGCATCGACATGGTGTCGGTGCGACCCCGCGGCTGGCGCCCCACCACCCCCTGACCGCAACACACCCGGTAGCGAGCAACCCACGGTGGTTGCAGCCCGAATCGGTTGCCCGTTACCGGGTGTGTTGCGGGTCAGATGCGGCTGGAGCCGCGCGTGGGCATGAGCGCGAACCGGGCGAACGCGAGCGAGGCGGCGAGGTCGACCTCGCGCTGCTCCCGGTCGCCCTTCCTCGTCGACACCTCCACGACGACGTCGCCCGCCCAGTCGCTGTCGGCGAGGTGCTCGAGCACCTCCGCGCACGGCTGCGTGCCGCGCCCCGGCACGAGGTGCTCGTCGAGGAACGACCCGGCGCCGTCGGCGAGGTGCAGGTGGGCGAGCCGTGACCCCAGCTGCTGCGCCATTCCGAGGGCGTCGGAGCCCGCGGTCGCCGTGTGCGACAGGTCGAGCGTCACGTTGTCGTAGGCCTGGTCGACGGGGTCCCAGTGCGGCAGGTAGGCCATGACCTCACGGCGCGCCGTCCGCCACGGGTACATGTTCTCGACGGCCAGCCGGATGCCGTGGTCGTGCTCGCGCAGCGCGATGCCGTCGACGAACCCAGCCGCATACTCCCTCTGCCAGCGGAACGGCGGGTGCAGCACGACCGTGCTCGCCCCCACCTCGAGCGCGAGCTCGATCGACCGGTCGACCTTGCCCCACGGGTCGGTGCCCCAGACGCGCTGGGTGAGCAGCAGGGTCGGCGCGTGGACCGACGCGATCGGCAGCCCGTGCAGCTCGGACAGGGAGCGCAGGGCCCCGGCCTCCTGGGTGACCGGGTCGGTCCAGACCATGACCTCGATCGCGTCGTAGCCCAGCCGCGCGGCGGTCGCGAAGGCGGTCGCCGCGTTGTCGGGGTAGAGCGAGGCGGTCGACAGGCCGACCCGGATCGTCATGCGGCCATTGTCCGGCACGGCGCATCGGCAGGTGCGAGGTGGTCACCGCCGGCGTCAGGAGACCAGGTGGTCGAGCCTCCGGAGGATGAGCCCCTCGCGCAGCGCCCAGGGGCAGATGTCGAGACGCTCGACCTGGAGCAGGTCGAGCGCGGCCTCGGCGACGAGCGCACCGGCATACAGCTGGAGCGCGCGCCCCTCGGAGACACCCGGCAGCTGCGCGCGGGCCGACGAGTCGAGCGTCGCGAGCCGTTGCACGATCCCGCGAAGGTCGCCCCGCGACAGGGTGCGCGGCACGAACGGACCGTCGTCGCGCGGGGCCGCGCCGGCGATGCGCGCGAGCGAGCGCATGGTCTTCGACGTCCCGACCGCCCGGTCAGGTGCACCGGAGGCCAGCAGGGGGCGTACGTGCTCGGCGAGAGTGGCGCGCACGTGGGCGCGCAGGTCACGCGCGTCGGACTCGGTCGGCGGGTCTCCGGGCAGCCGCTCACGGGTCAGGCGGCCGGCGCCCAGGGGCAGGCTGAAGGCGACGTCGGGCTCCTCGTCGAGACCGCCGGCGAGCTCGAGCGAGCCGCCCCCGATGTCGACGACGAGCAGGCGCCCGCTCGACCAGCCGAACCAGCGGCGCACCGCGAGGAACGTCATGCGCGCTTCGTCGGTGCCGCTGAGCGCCTCGAGCTCGACCCCGGTCTCGCGGCGCACCCGGTCGATGACGGCGTCGCCGTTGGGCGACTCGCGCAGGGCCGACGTCGCGAAGGCGAACAGGTCGCTGACGCCCTGGTCCTCGGCGACGACGAGGCACTCGCGCACGAACGCGACGAGGCGGTCGGCCGTGGCCTCGCCGACGCGGCCGTCGCGGTCGAGGCTCTCGGCGAGGCGCAGCTCGGTCTTGTGCGAGAACGCCGGCAGCGGCTGGGCGCCGGGGTGTGCGTCGACGACGAGGAGGTGGACCGTGTTGGACCCGATGTCGATGACGCCAAGGCGCATGCCCTGACCCTATCGCCCGCGCGCCCGCGCCTCCCCCGGCTCCAACGCCGCGTTCGGCGGAGTGAAGTGGGGTGAAGGCGGGGGCGTATGCCGTCAGGCGGAGCGGCGACTGAGGGTGAGCGAGCCGAGCGCGAGGGCTCCCGCGATGAAGGCCGCGATGATGCCGAGGTCGGTGAGCACCGTGGTGACCGGGTCGGGGTTGCGGGCGATCTCCTTCATGGCGTCCACGGCGTACGACAGCGGCAGCACGTCGGAGACCCACTCGAGCACGGTGGGCAGCTGGTCGCGCGCGATGAGCAGCCCGCAGAGCAGGAACTGCGGCAGCACGAAGGCCGGCATGAACTGCACGGCCTGGAACTCGGTGCGGGCGAAGCCGCTGGCGAGCAGGCCCAGAGCGGTGCCGAGCACGGCGTCGAAGACGGCCACGACGATGAGCAGCCAGAGCGGGCCCGCGACGTCGAGGTCGCACACCCAGACGGCGAATCCCGTTGCCACAAGAGCCTGCACGACGGCCAGCGCACCGAACGCGGCGGCATACCCGAGCATGAAGTCGCCCTTGCCCATGGGGGTCGTGAGCAGCCGCTCGAGGGTGCCCGACTGGCGTTCGCGCAGGGTGGCGACCGAGGTGACGATGAACATGACGATCATCGGGAAGACGCCGAGCAGGGCCGGGCCGATGGCGTCGAAGACCGGCGTGCCGTCGTAGATCCAGGCGAGCAGCCCGAGCAGGACGCACGGCACGACGATGATGAGCGCGATGGTGCGGTGGTCGGTGCGGACCTGGCGCAGCACGCGTCCCGAGGTGGCGGTGGCGAGACCGGCGTTCACGATGCGCTCCTGTCGGAGGGGGCCGGGGAGGCAGCGGCGCGGGCGGCCTCGGCGTCGATGAGGGCGAGGAAGGCGGCGTCGGCGTCGGGCGCACCGGTGCGGGCGAGCAGCTCGTCCGGGGTGAGGTCGGCGAGCACCTCACCCTCGCGGAGCAGCACGAGCCGGTCGCAGCGGGTGGCCTCGTCCATGACGTGGCTCGAGACGACGAGGGAGTGCCCGCGCTCGGCGAGGCGGCGGAAGAGGGCCCACAGGTCGCGGCGCAGCACGGGGTCGAGCCCGACGGTCGGCTCGTCGAGGACGAGGAGCGTCGGGCGACCGACGAGTGCGGCGGCGAGGGAGACCCGCGACTCCTGGCCCCCGGAGAGGTCCTGCACGAGCTGGTCGGCGTGCGACACGAGGTCGACCTCGGCGAGCGTGCGGTCGACGGCGTCGCGCAGGTCCTGGCCGCGCAGACCGACGGCGCGGCCGAAGTAGGCCACGTTGTCGCGGACGGTGAGGTCGGCGTACACGCTGGGACTCTGGGTGACGTAGCCGACCTCGTCGCGCAGGACGGGAGATCCGGCGGGGTGGCCGAGCACGGTGACGCTGCCGGCCTCGATGATCTGGACGCCGACGATGCACCGCATGAGCGTGGACTTGCCCGAACCGGAGGGGCCCAGCAACCCGACGACCTGGCCGGACGGGATCACGAGGTCCAGCTTGGGGATGACGCGCCGCTTGCCGCGGACGACCTGCAGACCGCTCACGGCCACTGCCGGTCCACTGTTATTCATCATGTGATGAAATATACTCCGGTCGGGCGATCCTGTCCACGAGATGCTGCTGCAGGACGGGACCTATGCGCTCGACCAGCTGCTCGCGGGTGGCCTCGGCCAGGGCCGGCACCTTGATGACGTAGCGCGCGACGACCAGTCCGATCATCTGCGAGGCCGCGAGCGCGCCGCGCAGCATCGGGTCGGGCGCCCCGGTCGACGCGGCGATGCGCCCGAACACCTCACGCCCGAGGAACTCGCGCAGCATCCGGGCTGCCTCCTCGCTCGACATGCTCGAGCGCACGAGCGCGACCAGCGCGTCCCGCCGCTCGGGCGGCTCCCACACGCCGAGGAACGTCTCGACGATGCGCCAGCCCAGCCGGTCGACGTCGCCCGCCGTGATGCGGTCGATGAGCTCGGCCGGGTTGACAGGAACGTCGAGGGTCTCGGCGAAGAGCGCTGCCTTGCCGTCGAAGTAGTGGTGCACGAGAGCCGGGTCGACACCGGCCTCACGGGCGATGCCGCGCAGGCTCGTCTTGTCATACCCCTTGGCAGCAAAGGACTTTCGTGCCGCATGGATGATCGCCGAACGGGTGTCCTCGCCGCCCGGTCGCCTCCCCCGCGCCTTCACCGCATCGGGCGTCGTCATGGGGACACCGTATGCCGCTCCTGCCCGTCGGCGCGTGCGCCTCGCACCCGTTGACCCGCCGTTCACGGCGTCCGACAATCGAGGTGTCCGGTCCGCCAACAAGGATCGACGGACCCGCACGAAAGAGGGTCGATGCGACCATGAAGCGATGGACGCATCCGCAGGATGCCCTGCCACTCATTGCCGGCATCTATGCAGCGTTGTCACCCATCTGGACGACAACCACCACCCGGGCCACCACGACGATGATCATCCTCGGCGCCATCGCGGCGGTCGCGGCGGTCGCCGAGCTGGTGCGTCCCGACATCCTCCCCCTCGAGGGGCTCACCGCCCTCATCGGCGTGGCGTTCATCGTCGCGCCGTGGGTCATGGGGTTCAGCGACACCCGCCCGATGGCGTGGACCGCGTGGATCGTCGGCGCCGTCACGTTCCTCGTCGGCGCCGCCGACCTCCAGGTGACCCGCATGCATCACCGCGAGGGCACCGCCACGTCGCACTGAGCCACGTGCGCCGCCCGGGCCGGTGGGAGAGCACCGGCCCGGGCGGTCCTCAGCCATCGAGGCCGGCGTCGGTTCTCGTCACGCGTCGCAGCAGGGCCTCGGCCGACGCCGCGCGCGCCCAGCGTGCCCACTCGAGCGGCCGGGTGCCATGGCTGTCGTCGCGCGCCTCCGGGTCGGCGCCGGCATCGAGGAGCGCCTGCACGAGCTCGACGTCGTCCATGTAGGCGGCCTGGTGCAGGGCCGTGCGCCCGTCGCGCCGGGCGTCGAGGTCGGCACCGGCAGCCACGGCAGCGCGCACGGCTTCGGGCGATGCGGCCAAGCGGACGTCGGCGGCCGCCTCGGCGGCCGCGTCGGCGACCGCGTCGCCTGCCGCCCGCTCGACGTGCCCTCCGGTGTCCACCACCTGGTCGGGCAGGAGGCCGTGCGCGGCCAGGAGGGCGAGCCGCTGGTGAAAGCCGTGCCGCCGTGCCCAGTGGACCTGCCGCGCGACCATCTCGTCGACGGTCTCGGCAGGCTCGCCGGTGCGCCGGGCCCACACCTCCGAGGTCGGCCGCCCGAGCCCGTGGGCGAGGAGCAGCTCGAGGTGGCTGTCGTCCCGGTTGAACATGCGGTTGTAGAGGGCCTGCCGGTCGTTCGGGTGGGCGCCACGCGCCAGCAACAGCTGCGCCAGCGGCCGCCACTGCGGGTGCCGGGGCTGTCGCGCCGGACCCTGCTCGCCCTCGCCGAAGACGCCGGTCAGGGCCGTGAAAGGGGTCGGCAGCCCCTGCCACAGGTAGCCCGCGTCCGGGTCGGCACCGGCGTCGAGCAGCAGCCGCGCGGTCTCGACCGGTCGCGCTGCGGCATCCGGGAGTAGACGACGTGGAGCAACGGGGCCCAGCGGAAGGGCCCGCCCTCCCGGCTCGCCGCCGACGGGTCCGCGGCGAGGTGACGGGCCACTGCCTCCGCGTCGCCCGCCACCGCGGCGACGAAGATGCTCCGGTCGACGAGGTGCGGCTCCTTCGCGAGCAGCTGTGCCGCCCGCGCCCACCTCGCGGGCTCGTCCCGCTCGGTGTACGTCAGGCACGCGAGCGCCAGCACGGCAGACGCGGACCCCTCCTCCGGGTGCGCGGTGGGAGGCTTTGCGCCGTCGGTGGCAGACGGGTCGAGGGCCGCCGGGTCACGGGTCAGCGGTGCGGCCGCCCGAAGGTACGCGCGCAGTCTCGGCCAGCTCGGCAGCCCGTACGCCCGCGCCACGACGAGCTGCGCGTCCGCGAGGGCGAAGGTGGTGGGGTCGGAGGGCACACCCTCGGGATGGTGGCGGCCGGCATGCGCGAGCGCCTCGGGCTCGGCCAGGCGGACGGCACGCTGCAGCCGTCTCGCATCACGGCGGAACCGCTCGAGGTCGGGGTTGGCGGGCAGGGACAGGGCCATGACGGCCTCCTCTCGTCGTGCCCGCTGTGCGCTGGTCGGGCCGAAAGGAGGTCGGACCGCATACGTCGTGCCACCAGGGAGGCTGAGCCCCTTCCCGCGCACCGGTGGCGCCCTGGACGCCACCCCCAGCGTACGCGGCTTCCATTACGTGGGCGCCTTTCACGCGTCGCGAACCTCTGCGACATAAGGTGTTCCGGTGGCTGAAGCACCTCTGGACCTCCCGCGCGTCTGGGTCGAGTTCACCGACCCCGCCGACGCGAACCAGCGCTACCGCTGCGACCTCACCTGGCTGACGAGCAGCTGGACGTGCATCTTCGGCAGCGGCTGCCAGGGCATCTACGCCGGACGGCCCGACGACGGGTGCTGCACGCTCGGCGCGCACTTCACCGAGAAGGACGACTGGAAGCGCGTCGCCAAGGCGGTCGAGGAGCTCGGCGAGGACGAGTGGGAGTACCACTCGGTCGGCACCGCCACCGGCAGCAAGGACGACTGGACCGAGAAGGAGGACGGCGCCCGCAAGACGAAGGTCGTCGACGGCGCCTGCATCTTCCTCAACCGCCCCGGCTTCCCCGCGGGCGCCGGCTGCGCGCTGCACCAGCACGCCGTCCTCACCGGTGTCGAGCCGCACACCCTCAAGCCCGACGTCTGCTGGCAGCTGCCGATCCGACGTACCTTCCGCACGGTCGAGCTGCCCGACGACTCGAGCTACCTCGAGGTGACGATCACCGAGTACGACCGCCGCGGGTGGGGGCCGGGAGGCCACGACCTCGACTGGTACTGCTCGGGCAACCCCGAGGCGCACGTCGGGCGCGAGCCCGTCTACCGTTCCAACGCGCCCGAGCTGACCGAGCTGATGGGGCCACTCGCGTACGCCGAGCTGGCGATCCGGGCCGAGGCGCACCTCGCCCAGGTCAAGGCGGTCCGCGCCCGCGGCGTGCGCAAGCTGCTGCCGCTGCTCGTGCACCCGGCCACCATCGAGGCCCAGCGGGAGAAGTGAGGTCGGCATGAGCGGTTCCACGGGCGAGCGGCCCGAGATCATCCCGTCGCCCAACATCTGGGAGACACCCGACGTCTACGAGGTCGAGAACCGCGGCGTCGACCGCGACCACGTCATCGAGTCGGCCATGCGCTCGGTGCTCGACTGGGCCGGGCTCGACGTCGTCGACATCGGCTGTGGCACCGGCTTCCACCTCCCCTACTTCGCCTCGACGGCCCGGTCCGTCACGGGGGTCGAGCCGCACCCACCGCTGGCCGCCCTTGCAGCACAACGTGTCTCGGGTATGCCGTCCGTGACCGTGCGCGAGGAGGGCGCCGCCGCGATCGGGGTGCCCGACTCGTCGTTCGACGTCGCGCACGCCCGCTGGGCCTACTTCTTCGGGCCGGGTTCGGAGCCGGGCCTCGCCGAGCTCGACCGTGTCATGCGGCCGGGCGGGGCGGCGTTCGTCGTCGACAACGACGCGACCCGCTCGACGTTCGGCACGTGGTTCCGGCGTGCCCTGCCGTCCTACGACCCGCGTGCCGTCGAGCGGTTCTGGGAGCGGCAGGGCTGGCAGCGCGAGCGGCTCGACATCCGGTGGGACTTCGACTCGCGCAAGGACTTCGAGGCCGTCGTCGGCATCGAGTTCGCGCCCGAGCACGCCGACCTGATCCTCGCCGAGCACCCCGACGCGACGGGCGTCGACTACGCCGTCAACCTCTGGCACCGCCGGTTCTGACCGTCGAAAGGCCGAGTCCGCGGCCCCCCACCGGTCGAGTGGCCACTCTTTGCCGCCCCGTCGCAGTCGAGAGGCCACCTGCGGCCGCCGCGCCCGCGTGGTCATTTCGACCCATCGACCACTGCGCGCAGATGGTCATCCCGGCCGACGCGGCGCACCGGCCCGCCTTCCTACCGTGGCTCCACGACCACAGGTCCGGACACCACGGAGGGACATCATGGAGACCATCGACACCGTCATCATCGGCGCCGGGCAGGCGGGGCTGGCGACGGCTCACGAGCTCGTCACCCACGGGCACGAGTGCGTCGTGCTCGAGCGCAACACGGCCGTCGGCGACGGCTGGCGACAGCAGTACGACTCGCTGCGCCTCTACACCTCGGCCAGGCACGACTCGCTGCCCGGCCTGGCCTTCCCCGGCGACCCGAAGGCCTTCCCCGGCAAGGACGACATCGCCACCTACCTCCAGTCGTATGCCGCCCACTTCCGTCTTCCCGTGCGGCTCGGCGTACGCGTCGAGCGCCTGACGAGGGCGCCGGGCGGCGACGGGTTCGCCGTGACCACCGACCACGGCGCCATCCAGTGTCGCAACGTCGTCGTCGCCACCGGCACCTTCGGCCGCACACCGGTCGTGCCCGCGTTCGGCGCCGACCTCGACCCGTCGATCCTCCAGCTGCACTCGAGCGAGTACCGCCGGCCGAGCCAGCTGCGAGACGGCCGCGTCCTCGTCGTCGGCGCCTCGCACTCCGGGTGCGACATCGCGTACGAGCTGGCCCAGGACCGGCCGACCGTCCTGGCCGGGCGCGACTGCGGCCAGATCCCCGTGCGATGGGAGTCGCCCGCCATCCACGCCGTCTTCCCCTTCCTGCTCTTCGCCTGGCGGCACGTGCTCACCCGCCGCACGCCGATGGGCCGCAGGGCGATGAACGAGATCCGCCACCACGGCGGCCCGATGCTCCGCGTCAAGCGCGACGACCTCGCGGCTCGGGGCGTGGACAGGCACCTCGGGCGGGTCGTCGGCGTCACCGGCGGGCTGCCGACGCTCGACGACGGCACCGTCGTCGACGCGGCCAACGTCATCTGGGCGACCGGCTTCGCGCCCCGGTTCGACTGGATCGACCTGCCCGTCGTCGGTGACGACGGGTGGCCGCGCGAGTACCGCGGGGTGGCGCGCGACGTCGAGGGCCTCTTCTTCTGCGGCCTCGCCTTCCAGTACGCGTTCGCCTCGATGGTGCTGCCCGGTGTGGGTCGCGATGCCGCCTACGTCGCGAGCCAGATCATGAAGCGCGCCGGCACGACGGCGCCGGCGGCACCCCACGCCGCCGTGCGGACCTGAGCCGGCATCCGTCAGAGAAGGTCGTTCTCGAAGGCGAAAGCGGCTGCAGCAGTGCGGCTCCCGACTCCGAGCTTGGCGAAGATGTTGCTGAGGTGCCGGGCCACTGTGCGGTCGCTCAGCACGAGGTCGGCCGCGATCTGCGCGTTGCTCCGGCCGGCAGCCACCAGTCGGAGGACCTCGATCTCGCGCTCGCTCAGTCCTGCCGGCCGGTGCGCCGGCCCGAGCTCGCGACCCACCGCGTCGACGTCCGGCTTGGCCCCGAGCGTCTGGAACGTCTGGCGGGCCGCGGCGAGCGAGAGCCGTCCGGTCTCGGTGTCGCCGAGGGCGACGAGGGCTCGCCCGGTCGCGGCCTGGGCCGACGCGGCCTCGTAGGGCATGTCGAGGCGCACCCACGCCTGGTGCGCCCGGCGCAGGTAGGGCAACGCGCCCGCCGGGTCACCACCCGACAGCTCGACGAGACCACCGGCATACGCAGCCCTCGCAGCAAGGATGTCTGAGCCGAACGACCTTGCGTACGCGTCCAGCTCGGAGGCGCACGCGCGTGCCGTCTCCGTGTCGCCGGTCGCGAGCAGCACCGCGATCACACCGGGCAGGATGCGAGCGCGGGCCACGTCGGTGCGCGTCTCCGCCAGGAGCCGACGGACGGCGCCGGCAGCGGCCGCCGCTGAGCCACGGGCGAGCCACAGCAGGGCCGACCCGGGCTGGGGATCATGCCCCTGCTCGGCACTCGTCGCATACGCCTCCTCGGCGCGCACCCAGTCCCCTCGCAGACGGTGCAGGTCGCCGAGCTCGGTGGCGGCCATCCCGATGGCGGGGAAGGCGCCGGCACGGCGGTAGCGGTCGATGGCCGACGCGAGCTCCTCGACCGCTTCGTCCCACGCCCCGCGTGCCACCATGACCTGGCCGCGGTGCAGGGCGCACTGTCCGGTGAAGGTGACGAGGCCGGGATGCCGCGCGCACCAGCGCTCCAGCACGTGCGTCCACTCCTCGACGCGGCGCAGGTCCGAGACCTCCTGACAACCCTCGATGGCGGTGCAGTAGACGTTGCCGAGCAGGATCGGCTCGAGGGTCTGGCCGGCCGTCTCGAGCATCGACTCGTCGAGGAGCGAGAGTCCGTCGGCGATCCGTCCGCCGTAGATCGCCATCCGGCCCTGGGCGCAGAGGCCCGCCGCGACGAGACCCTGGTCGCCGTGCCGGCGTGCCGCGTCAGTCGCCTGCTCGGCGCACTCGAGGGCGGCCGCGAAGTCACCCCGGCCGAGGTGCACGAACATCCGCGAGAAGCTCAGGTAGCCGGCCTCGAGGCTGCCGTCTGGCAGGTCCGCCACGATGCGCTCACCGCGAGCGAGCCAGCCGGAGGCGGTTGCATGGTCGCTCGTGAGGCGCGGCACCATCGACAGGTGGAAGGCGCAGCGAGCCGCCCGTTCGGGCTCGTTGGCCGCGACCCGCTTGTCGAAGGCGCGACGGTAGCGGTCGAGGGCTTCGTCCGGACGGCCGAGCAGCTGGGCCGCCTCCCCCGCCGACTCGAGATCGGCTGCTGTCAGCCCCTCGGGTTCGAGCGCCGACCAGCGCTCGAGAGCCGCAGCCCACTCCCCGCGCTCGAACTCGGATCTCGCGCGGACCAGCTCGTCGACGACGCCCACGACACCCTCCTTCGTCGCAGGGTACGCCTGCGACGAGGCCAGGCCACGGGTCGAGGAGGCCGCGCGTGGCCTCTCGACGGCGCAGGGACCGCCAACTTCGGCCTCTCGACGGGTCAGTCGGTGAGGTCGAGGGCGATGTCGACGATGGGTGAGCTGTGCGTCAAGCCACCGACGGACACGAAGTCGACGCCGGTGCCGGCGTACTCCCTCACGACCTCGAGCGTGAGGCCGCCCGTCGCCTCGATCTCGACCGGCTCACCCGCCGCCCGCAGCAGCCGCACCGTCTCGCCGAGCACGTCGACCGACATGTTGTCGCACATGATGAAGCGCGCGCCGGCGTCGTAGGCCTCCCGCGCCTCGGCGGGCGTCGTGACCTCGACCTGCACGTCCACGTCCGGGAAGCGCTCGCGCACCAGGGCGTACGCCGCGGCGACGGAGCCCGCGGCCAGCTTGTGGTTGTCCTTGATCATGGCGACGTCGAAGAGCCCCATGCGCTTGTTGGTGCCGCCGCCACAGCGGACGGCGTACTTCTCCAGCCAGCGCATGCCGGGCGTCGTCTTGCGGGTGTCGAGGACCATGGTCGACGTGCCCTCGAGCGCGTCGGCCCACCGGCGTGTGTGGGTCGCGACGCCCGAGAGCCGGCTGAGGATGTTGAGGATGGTGCGCTCGGCCACCAGGACGACCTGGGTGGGGCCGGTGAGGCGCGCGATGACGTCACCGCGCTCGAGCCGCGCACCGTCGTCGTTGACCACCTCGACCGAGGGCACCTCTCCCCCGACCTTCTCGGCGACGGCGGCGAGCACGAGCCCGATCACCGGCACCCCAGCCACGACGCCGGGCGCGCGCGCCACGATCTCGGCCGTGCGCACCTGGTCGGCGGGGATCGTCGCGAGGGTCGTCACGTCGAGACCGTCGGGACCGAGGTCCTCGCGCAGGGCGACGGTGACGAGCTCGCGAGCCCAGTCGAGCGGGAAGCCACTCAGGCCGTCGGCGGTCACCGGCGTCCCTCCATCCGTGAGTCGTCCTGTGCCACAGCGGTTTCTGCGGCAGCCGTGTTGTCGAGGTCCAGGCCGTCGAGGTTGGACTGCGGCACCGGCACCACCCGCGCCTCGACCGTTCCCGAGGCCGCGCGGCGCAGGTGCACGTGGTGCAGGAAGTGCTCGTCGTCGCGGGCCGGGAAGTCCTCGCGCACGTGACCGCCGCGGGTCTCCTCACGCAGCGCGGCGGCATACGTGAGCGCCCGGCCGAGGTGCAGCAGGTTGGTGGTCTCCCAGCTCTTGGGGCCACCCTGCTTCTCGGCGTCGTCGGTGACGGCACGGGCGGCGAGCTCGGCGAGCATCGCCTGCGTGCTGGCCAGCGACGACGCGGAGCGCACCGTGCCCGACCCGGCGGTCATGGCGCGCTGGACGTCGATGCGGCGCTTGCCGCGGATCAGCTCGGGTTCACCGGCAGGCTCGACGGGCGTGGTCTCGGGCAGCTCGCCGGCGCCGAGCCGGGCCGTGAGGTCGTCGGCGATGCGACGGGCGAAGACGAGGCCCTCGAGGAGCGAGTTGGAGGCGAGGCGGTTGGCGCCGTGGACGCCGGTGCACGACGTCTCGCCGCACGCGTACAGGCCCTCGATGGAGGTGCGGCCGCGCAGGTCGGTGCGCACGCCGCCGGACGCGTAGTGCTGGGCGGGCGCGACGGGGAGCAGCTGGGTGGCCGGGTCGAAGCCGAGCTCGCGGCAGCGCTGCACGATCGACGGGAAGCGCTGCTCGAGGAACTCGGCGCCGAGGTGGCGGCAGTCGAGGTAGACGTGGTCGGTGCCCGTCTCGCGCATGCGGGCGATGATCGCCCTGGCCACGACGTCGCGCGGGGCGAGGTCGGCGAGCGGGTGCTGCCCCTGCATGAACCGCTCCCCCGCCTCGTCGACGAGGAAGGCGCCCTCGCCGCGGACGGCCTCGGAGATGAGCGGCTGCTGGCCGCGCGAGCCCTCGCCGAGCCAGAGCACCGTCGGGTGGAACTGGACGAACTCGAGGTCGGCGAGCACGGCGCCGGCGCGCAGGGCCGCGGCCATGCCGTCGCCGGTCGCGACGGACGGGTTCGTGGTCGAGGCGTAGATCTGCCCGAGGCCACCGGTCGCGAGCACGACGGCCCGCGCGTGGGCCGCGCCGACACCGTCGACCTGGCCCTCTCCGATGACGTGCAGCGTGACGCCGCAGACGCGCTCCTCGGCATCGGTGAGCAGGTCGACGACGAGGGCGTGCTCGATGACCTCGATACCGGGGTCGTCACGCACGCGGTCGAGCGCGGCGATGAGGGCCCGGCTGATCTCGCGGCCCGTCGCGTCGCCGCCCGCGTGCAGGATGCGGTCGCGGTGGTGGCCGCCCTCGCGGGTCAGCGAGAGCCCGCCGCTGTCGCCGCGGTCGAAGTCGGCGCCGAGGGCGATGAGGTCCCACACGGCGTCGGTGCCCTCGGTGACGAGGGCCTCGACGGCCTCGACGTCACAGAGCCCGACGCCGGCGACGAGGGTGTCGTGCACGTGCTCCGCAGCGCTGTCCTCGGGTGACATGACGGCCGCGATGCCGCCCTGCGCCCACGCGGTCGAACCCTCGTCGAGCACCGTCTTCGTGACGAGCAGCACGCGGTCGACACGGCGCCGCAGGCGCAGCGCCGTGGTGAGGCCGGCGATGCCGGAGCCGACCACGATGACGTCGGCGGTGGTCGTCCAGCCGGGCGCGGGCGCACGCAGCCGCCGCGACACGGTCACGTCGGGGAGCCCGCTCTGCGGCATACGGTGGCCTCTCAGTCCTGGTAGTCGTGGTGGCGCTCGGTGACGGCGGACGTCAGGAGGCCGAAGCCGTCGGGGACGTCCCCCGCATCGTGCCCCACCTCGACGACGCGGTTGTGGTCGTCGACGAAAACGACCTGCGGCTCGAAGGTACGCGCCTCGGCGTCGTCCATGGCGGCGTACGCGATGATGATGACGGTGTCACCGGGCGAGATGAGCCGCGCCGCAGCGCCATTGATGCAGACGATGCCCGAGCCTCGCTCGCCCTCGATGGCGTACGTCGTGAGCCGGTTGCCGTTGTCGACGTCGACGACGTCGACCTGCTGACCCGGCCACAGGTCGGCCGCGTCGAGCAGGTCGCGGTCGATGGTGAGCGACCCGACGTAGTGCAGGTCGGCCTGGGTCACCTTGGCTCGGTGGATCTTGGAGTGGAGCATGAAGCGCTGCACGGTCTGGGACTTCCTTGGAGGGTGAAAGACGTTGCGGGTGTGAAGAACTCAGGTCTGCGTGAAGGTCTCGAGCGCCCCACCGTCGGGGCCGACGAGCACGGGCAGGTTGTCGATGAGGCGGGTCGTGCCGACGCGGCCCGCCACGGCGAGGAGCGCCTCGCCCCGGTACCACTCGGGCACGTCCTCGAGGGTCTCGGGGTGCACGAGCACGAGGTAGTCGATGAGGGCGAGCGGCTCGCGCACCAGCACCGCCCGGGCCGCCCGGCGCACGGCAGACGGCCCCTCGGCCGCGGCCGCGGCACCCGCCCGCAGGGCCGCCGACAGGCACAGCGCCGTCTCGCGGTCGGACTGCGTGAGGTAGGTGTTGCGGCTCGACATCGCCAGGCCGTCGGGCTCACGGACCGTCGGCACCGACACGACCTGCACCGGGAAGTCGAGGTCGCGGCACATGCGCCGGATGAGGAGCAGCTGCTGGGCGTCCTTCTGCCCGAAGTAGGCCGCGTTGCACCGCGTGAGGTGCATGAGCTTGCCGACCACGGTGAGCATCCCGTCGAAGTGGCCCGGCCGGGCCTGGCCCTCGAGCACGTCGCCGAGCGGGCCGGCCGAGACGCGCACGCCGGGGTCGCCGTCGGGGTAGATGACGTCGGGCGTCGGGGCGAAGACGAGGTCGACACCCGCGGCGGTGCAGATCTCGAGGTCGGCGTCGAAGGTGCGCGGGTAGCGCGAGAGGTCCTCCTTGGGCCCGAACTGGAGCGGGTTGAGGAAGATCGTCACGACGACGTGCGCGTGCTTCTCGCGGGCCGTGTGGATGAGCGTCGCGTGCCCCTCGTGGAGCGCCCCCATCGTCATGACGACGGCGACGTCGCCGTCGTCGAGCGCCGCGCGGGCCTCGCGCAGCTCGTCGCGGGTCCGGGCCACCACGGGTGTCGAGAGTGCGATGGGTGCGGTGGGTGCCGCAGGTCGTGTCACGGTTGCTCCTCCTCGTGCGCCAGCAGCTCGAGCAGCGGGCCGGCGGCGGACGCACGGAGGCGCCCGCTGAGCAGGGCCCGCTGTGCCGTCGCCCGGGCCAGCGCGAGGTAGGTCGGGTGGATGTCCGGTGCGACCTTGCGCAGCATCGCGACGTGCCCGGCAACGGTACCGGCATCACCGCGCGCCACCGGACCGGTGAGGGCTGCGTCACCCCGCTGCAGGGTGTTGGCGAGCGCCGCCGTGAGGAGCGGCTCGAGCAGGCGGGCCGGGTCCTCGATGCCGGTCTCGCCGAGCAGCTGCATCGCCTGGGCCACGAGGGTGACGAGGTGGTTGGCGCCGTGGGCGAGGGCGGCGTGGTAGGTGACGCGGTCGTCCTCGGCGATCCACACGGGCTCGCCGCCCATCTCGATCACGAGCGCCTCGCCGACCGGCCGCGCGAGGTCGACGGTGGTGACGCCGAAGCAGCAGCCGCCGAGCCGCTCGAGGTCCAGGGCCGTGCCGGTGAACGTCATGGCCGGGTGGAGGGCGAGCGGGATGATGTCGCTCGGTGCGGCCGCCTCGAAGACGGAGATGCCGTGTGCGCCGGACGTGTGCATGACGAGCTGGCCGGGGGTGAAGGTGCCTGTCGAGCTGAGTCCGGCGACGAGCGGCTCGAGGGCGTCGTCGGGCACCGCGAGCACGACGAGGTGTGCGCCCGACACGACCTCGGGGATGGGCTTCACCGGCACGCCCGGCAACAGGGTGGCGGCCCGCTCGAGACTGGCCTCGCTGACTGCCGAGACGCCCGTGACGACGTGGCCGGCCCGCACGAGCGCCGCGCCGAGCACGGCGCCGACGCGCCCTGCCCCGACGATGCCGACGTCGAAGCGCGCGGGGCGGTCGTGCGGGGTGCTCACCCACGGCACGCTATCGCCTACAGTCCGGAGGCGTGGATCCCGTTCCGTGGCACGACGCGTGGCACGACGCCCTGTATGCCGCCGGGCGCGGTTTCTACGTCGCGCGCGGTGGGCCGGCGGCGCACTTCACGACGGCAGCGCACGGACCGACCGGGCGCGTGCTGGCCGAGGCTCTCCTGCGCCTCTGGCAGGCGCGCCACGGCGACCCGCTGCCGTCGGTCGTCGTCGACGTCGGCGCCGGCCGGGGCGAGCTGGCGACGCACCTCGTCGCCGCCTTCGCCGAGGCCGCCCAGCCGGCGGGGTATGCCGTCGCGCCGAGTCGCGACGAACCACCTCGACGCGCGGGAGTGGAGGGCGACGGCGTGCGCGTCGTCGCCGTCGACGTCGTGGACCGCCCGGACGGCCTCGACCCCCGCGTCGAGTGGCTGAGGTCCCCCGGAGGCGCCGACCTGCCTGCCGAGCTCGACGGGCTGGACGATGCGCTCGTCGTCGCCCACGAGTGGCTCGACGTCGTGCCGTGCACCGTGGCCGAGGTGGACGCGAGCGGCGTGCTGCGCGAGGTCCTCGTCCACCCCACGACCGGCGACGAGTCACCCGGCGGCCCGCTGACCGACGCCGACGCGCGGTGGGCCCGGGACCACTGGCCCGACGCCGCACCGGGCGACCGGGTCGAGGTGGGACGGTCCCGCGACCGGGCGTGGGCCGACCTCGTCGCCCGGGTCACCTCGGGCACGCTCGTGGCCGTGGACTACGGCTACACCGCGACCGAGCGGCCGCACGAGGGGACGCTGACGGCATACGCGAGGGGCGGGCTGACCCACCCCGTGCCCGACGGCTCGTGCGACCTCACGGCCCACGTCGCGATGGACACGCTCGACGCCGACGAGCTGCACCGGCAGCGCGACCTGCTGCGGTCACTGGGCCTCACCGGCGCCCGGCCCGACCACGCCCTCGCCGGCACCGACCCGCTCGGCTACCTGCGCGCCCTGGAGCGCGCAGGCGCCGAGGCCGAGCTCGCCCGGCGCGGTGGGTTCGGGGACTTCTGGTGGGCGCTCAAGCGCGTGAACGGGCCCGACGTACCCTGACCGCATGCGTCGTCTCGCCTCCGCGCTGCTCGCCCTCGGACTCCTCGTCGCGGTGCCCACCACCGCCCTGGCGCACGACGTGCTCGAGCGGACGAACCCCGCCGACGGCACGACGGTCTCGACGATGCCCGCCTCGGTGGTGCTCACGTTCTCCGAGGACCCCCTCGCGATCGGCGCCCAGGTGGTCGTCACCGGACCCTCCGGCGCGGTCTCGTCGGGCGCCCCGGCGGTCAGCGGGCGGGACGTCACACAGGCCGTCGCGCCCGACGCACCCGGCGGCGACTACACGGTGACCTACCGCGTCACCTCGGGGGACGGGCACCCGGTGAGCGGCACGTTCTCGTTCCACGCGACGGTCGGGCTCGACGGGTCCACGGCGACCGCCCCCGCCACCGTGCACGTGCGCCCGGTCGACACCGACGAGCAGGCGGCCGCCCGCGGCTCGCTGCTCGTGCCGATCCTGCTCACGGTCGTGTCGACGGTCCTGCTGCTCGGGCTCGCCGGCTACCTCGTGCTCCGCAGCCGCGAAGCGGACCGCCGCCCCTGACCGGCCTGACCCCGCTCGAGCCGGCTCGAGCCCGCTCGAGCCGGCTCAGCGAACCTCCGGCAGCGGCTGGTCGAGGAACCAGCGGTGCCCGAACGGGTCGTGGAAGACGGCGAGCCGGCCGATGGGCGGGTTGTCCTCCGGGCCACGATCGACCGTCGCACCACCCGCGCGGACCGCTGCGCAGACGGCGTCGACGTCGGCGACCGTGAGGTGCAGCGACACCGCGTTGCCGCGCGCCGGGTCGGGGGCCGCCACGCCCGCCGACTCGAACTCGTCGGACATCATCCACCGCGCCCCGTCGACCTCGAGCTCGCAGTGGCCGATGTGCCCGTCCTCCATGACGATCGGCTCGAACACCACCTCGGCGCCGAGGTGCTCGCGGTACCACTCGATCGCGGCGCGCGAGTCCGCGACGCAGATGTACGGGGTCAGCTCGCTCATGTCGTCTCCTCGAAGCGGGTGCGGTCGCCGCACCGACGCTACGCCGGGTGACGTGCGGAACGGGGCTCACGGCATACTCGGGCGCATGAGCCACGTAGGGTCGACTCCGTGAGCGAGACGACGACGCCGGCGACCCCGACGACGCCGACGGCGTCCTCGCGCGAGCGTGCCCTGACGGTCGGTGTCGGCGCGGGCGGGCTCGCGACCGCCGACATGGTGCTCAACATCGGCCCGCAGCACCCGGCCACGCACGGCGTGCTGCGCCTGCGCATCGTCGTCGACGGCGAGCGCATCGTCAGCGCCGAGCCGGTCATCGGCTACATGCACCGCGGCGCCGAGAAGCTCTTCGAGGTGCGCGACTACCGCCAGATCATCGTGCTCGCCAACCGGCACGATTGGCTCAGCGCCTTCAGCAACGAGCTCGGCGTCGTGCTCGGCGTCGAGCAGATGCTCGGCATGGAGGTGCCCGAGCGAGCCGTCTGGGCGCGCACCGCGCTCGCCGAGCTCAACCGCGTGCTCAACCACCTGATGTTCCTCGGCAGCTACCCGCTCGAGCTCGGCGCGATCACGCCGGTCTTCCACGCGTTCCGCGAGCGCGAGGAGCTCCAGGCCGTGATGGAGGAGGTCTCGGGCGGCCGCATGCACTACATGTTCAACCGCGTCGGCGGCCTGAAGGAAGACCTGCCGGCCGGCTGGATGGGCCGGGTCGACAAGGCGATCGCCAACGTGCGCAAGCGGCTTCCCTCGCTCGAGCGCCTCATCGTCGGCAACGAGATCCTCGAGGCTCGCACCCGCGGCGTCGGGGTGCTCCCGCTCGAGACCGTCCGGGCGTACGGCGTCTCGGGCCCGATCGCGCGGGCGAGCGGCCTCGACGTCGACCTGCGCCGCGACGCGCCCTACCTCGCCTACGGCGAGCTCTTCGGCGACAAGGGTCCGGGGCGCGTCGTCACCCGCTCCGCCGGTGACTGCCTCGCGCGCCTCGAGGTGCTGCTCGAGCAGGTGCACGTCTCGCTCGACCTCGCGCAGGCCTGCCTCGACCGGCTCGTCCAGCTGCCGCAGGGACCGATCAACGTCAAGCTGCCCAAGGTGCTCAAGGTCCCCGAGGGCCAGATCTACTGCGCCACCGAGAACCCCCTCGGCTTCAACGGCTACTACCTCGTCTCGCGCGGCGAGAAGACGCCGTGGCGGCTCAAGCTGCGCTCCGCGTCGTTCAACAACGTCAGCGTGCTCTCGGAGATGCTGCCCGGTCAGCTCATCGCCGACATGGTCGCGATCCTCGGCTCGATGTTCTTCGTCGTCGGCGACGTCGACAAGTGAGGGGCGTCGTGCCGGACCCCTCCCCCTCGCGTATGCCGTCGCGCCGGGTCACCCGCGCGACCGTCCTACGTGCCGCAGCCGTCACGGTCATCACCGCCTCCGTCACGCTCGCCGCGGCCTGCTCGGACGAGGACACCGTGGACACGGTGCCGCCGCCCTGGCCGACCCGCACGACGACGCCCGACGGCCCGCCCCAGCCGCCCACCTCGACCACCGAGCCCGTGCCCTCGTCGACGGCCATCGTCACCGGCACCACCTGAGGGGCGTCGTCAGAAGGCGGGCACGCCGGCCACCCGGGGCCGACCGGACACGACGTCGATGACGGGCCGTGAGCCCAACGGCTTCGCCAGCTGCACGCGGGCCGGGAGCGACGCGTAGTCGGCCGTGCACGCGGTGCCCTTGGGCAGCGGGGGTGTGGTGCCGCCGACGACCACCATGTCGTCCAGCTCGACGACGTGCGCGACGAGGCCCTCGTCGCAGCCGCCCCCGGCGATGCCGACCTCGATCGTCGCGCCGTCGACGCGCCTCAGCGAGTCCATGCCCCGCACCCCGTCCGGCGGGCTCGGCAGGCCCGGCAGCGGGTCCTGCGGCTGCGGGCGGGTGAACACCCCGTCCGCGACCGCGATGACCGAGATGGTGTGCGGGAGGCCCTGGATGGTCAACCGCCAGACGGGGACCGTCGCGTCGCCCTGGGTGGTGCGCACCTTCGCCTCGGCGAGCACCGCCCTGGACACGACGAGCCGGCACGCGGCGGCCGGGACGCCGTCACAGGGCTTCGGGCCGGCGACCGCGCCGTCGAGGGCGCGGTCGAGGGCAGGGCGCACGGCGACGAGGTCGACGGGGCGGCTGCCGCCGTCAGGGAGCCGCACGGTCCCGCTGCCCGCCGCAGCCCGGTCGACGCCGGGAGCGAACGTGACGTGGCCGTACATCCAGGCGATCTTCTGCTCGCTCGTCTCGAAGCCCTCGTCCAGGGCCCAGCTCGAGAGGAGCAAGGGTCCGGTCGGGGGCACGGGCAGCCCGGCGCGACGCACCGCCACGGCGACCACCCTCGCGCGGTCGGCGAACTCCGCCGACGGGGGGCGGACCGGCACGAACGCCGTGCCCGGGGGCGCCGGGGCCGTGCCCAGGCCGTCCCGCACCGGGACGCTCGTCACGGCGTCTGAGCCACCCGAGCCGCCAGAGCCGCCCGGGCCACCCGGCGCCACTGCGGACCCACAGCCGGCGAGCAGGCCCGCGCCGAGCGCCAGCGTGACGGCCCACCGACGGGTGCGCCCGGTCGTCCCTGCACGTGCCCCCAGAGGTCCCATGTCATGGATGACACCAGACGGAGGCGGTTCGTTGCGCTCAGGCGCGGTCGAGGTCGTCGTCCTCGTCGTCGCGTGGTCGCAGCCGGCACCAGGCCTGCACGAGCATCCCCGCGGCGGCCAGCAGCACCGCGACGGCGGCGTGCACCAGGAACGGCCAGATGCGGCCACGCTGGGACTCGACGTCGGCGTCGGGCAGCAGCACGAGCACGTTGGCGAGGTACCAGCCGACCAGCACCGAGCCGGTGAGCGCCCCGGCCTGGCCGAGCACGAGCGTGCGGGCGGCCCTGAGCGGCGTGATCGCGGGGTTCGGCGCGCCGTCACGCACCTTGCGCACCTGCCACCCGGCGACCAGCAGGCCGCCGCCGAGGAAGAGCATGGCAACCGCCCCGACCCAGCCCGGCTCGGGCACGGAGCTGCCGCCGGACGACATCAGCCGCAGCACGAGCCAGACGAGCACCGTCATGGCGACGGCTGCGAGCACGAGGGTCGTGGCGCGCACGCCGGAGTGTGGTCTCACTGCTGCTCCCAGTGGGGACCGGGGCGCACACCCGATCGGTCGAGGTCGGCCAGGAGGTCCGCCACCCGACGTATGCCGTCCGCGCCGGGTGCGATGCGCAGCGTGGCCCTCGGGTCGGCGTCGTTCCACGGCACGAGCACGAAGCCGCGCTCGTGGGCACGAGGGTGCGGAAGGGTGAGCTCTGGGTCGTCGTCGACGACCTCGCGGTGACCGCCGGGCTGGCCGTACTGGACCAGGTCGAGGTCGAGGGTCCTTGCACCCCAACGGGTCTCGCGGGTGCGGCCGTGGTCGGCCTCGATGCGGTGCAGCTCGGCCAGCAGGTCGTGCGGGTGCAGCAGCGAGCGTGCCACGACGACCGCGTTGAGGTACTCCGGCTGCTCGGGGCCGCCGACCGGGTCGGTCGCGACGATGTCGGAGACGGCCGTCACGGTGAGGCCCGGCAGCGCGGTGAGCGAGGCGACGGCATCGACGAGGGTCTGGCCGCGGTCGCCGAGGTTGGTGCCGAGCGCGATGACGACGTGGGCCGCGTTGGTGCGTTCGATGCGCACCTGGACGTCGGTGAAGGGCTGCCCCACGGGCGCCTCGGGCTTGTGCACGACGACCTCGACCCGGTCGACGAGGTCATGGCGCAGCACGTCGTCGGCGATGACCTCGGCTAGCCGTTCGATGAGGTCGAAGGAGGGCCCGGTGATGCGGGCCACCACGTCGGCGGCGACCTCGGCGTAGTTGACGGTGGCGGCGAGGGCGTCGGTGCGCCCGGCCGGCTCGAGGTCGATGACCATCGTCACGTCGACGACGAACGTCTGGCCGTCGCGCTTCTCGACGTCGAGCACGCCGTGGTGGCCGCGGGCGGAGACGCCCTGCAGCACGATGCGGTCGACCATCAGTCGGTGTCCTCCAGGTGGTCCGGCAGGTCGGCCGGGGCGTGGTCGAGGGCGGCCTGCACGACCGAGAGGGCACGCACGGTCGAGGCGACGTCGTGCACGCGTACGCACCACAGACCCGCCATCGCCGCCATCACCGAGGTGGCCGTCGTCTCGACGTCGCGCTCGGCAGCCGGGCGGGGAGCCTCGTCGGCGCCGCGTCCGAGGCGTCCGAGGAACGTCTTGCGCGACGCGCCGAGCAGGACGGGGTGACCCAGGTCGTGGAGCGCCGGCAGTGCCGCCATGAGGGCCCAGTTGTGGTCGGCGTTCTTGGCGAAGCCGAGCCCCGGGTCGAGCACGAGGTTGTGCGCCTCGATGCCTCCACGCAGCAGGGCGTCTCGCCGCTCGGCGAGCTCGCGGCACACGTCGTCGACGACGTCGTCGTAGTGGGCCCGCGACTGCATGCTCGTGCTGTGGCCCCGCCAGTGCATCGCGATGAAGGGCAGCCGGTCGGCGGCCACCCAGGGCACCATCTCGGGGTCGGCCAGCCCACCGGAGACGTCGTTGACGATCGTGGCACCGGCATCGACGGCCGCGCGTGCCACCGCGGCGCGCATCGTGTCGACCGAGATGACAGCGCCCTCGGCGGCGAGAGCGGTGACGACGGGCACGACGCGGCGCAGCTCCTCCTCGACGGAGGGGCGCTCGGCACCCGGTCGCGTGGACTCCCCTCCGACGTCGACGATGTCGGCGCCCGCAGCCAGCACCTCGCGGCCGTGCGCGACGGCGGCGTCCTGCTCGAACCACTCCCCGCCGTCGGAGAACGAGTCGGGGGTGACGTTGACGACCCCCATGACCAGGGTGCGTTCGCGCTCGCCGAGGAGCGCTGCGCTGACCTCGGCTGCGTTCACTTGTTGCCCTCGAGCATGAGTGCCATGGCCTCCGCTCGAGTGGCCCCGTCGCGCAGCTGGCCGCGCACCGCCGAGGTGATCGTGCTCGCTCCCGGCTTGCGGATGCCGCGCATCGACATGCAGAGATGCTCGGCCTGGATGACGACGATGACGCCGCGCACCGACAGGTGCTCGACGAGCGCGTCGGCGATCTGCGAGGTCAGCCGCTCCTGCACCTGCGGGCGGCGGGCGAACACCTCGACGAGCCGGGCGAGCTTCGACAGGCCCGTGACCCGGCCGTCCTTGTCGGGGATGTAGCCGACGTGGGCGACGCCGTGGAAGGGCACCAGGTGGTGCTCGCACGTGCTGTAGAGCTCGATGTCGCGCACGATGACGAGCTCTTCGTGGTCGATCGAGAAGGTCGTGCTGAGGACGTCCTGGGCCGTCATCTCGAGGCCGGCGAAGATCTCGGAATAGGACCGCGCGACACGAGCAGGCGTGTCGCGCAGTCCCTCACGGTCGGGATCCTCGCCGATGGCGAGCAGCAGCTCGCGAACCGCGGCCTCGGCCCGCGCGTGGTCGATGGCCACGCTCAGCCCTTCTCGCCCGGGTTCACCGGCTGGTCGTCGGGCACCTCGATGACCTGCTCCGGCGGGTGCTCCTCGGCCAGCGGGTGCGCACCGACCGAGGCGGCCTCGTCGATCTGCTCCTCGATGACCTTGTCGGCCGGGACCGGCGGGGGCAGGTGGCCGTTCTGGCCGCCGGCACCGTTCTGGCTCGCCGCGATCTCGGCCGGCGTGAGCACCGGCGGGCGGTCGCTCAGCTGGCGCGTCTGCGACGACAGCCAGGTCGGGCGGGGCGGCTGCTTCACGACCGGCTTGAAGAGCTCGGCGAGCTCGTGGACGTTGAGCGTCTCCTTCTCGAGCAGCTCGAGGACGAGGTGGTCGAGCAGGTCGCGGTTGGCGTTGAGGGCGGCGTACGCCTCGTCGTGGGCCGCGTCGATGAGGGCGCGGACCTCTTCGTCGACGATGCGCGCGACCTCCTCGGAGTAGTCACGCTGGTGGCCCATGTCGCGACCGAGGAAGACCTCGCCCGTGCTCTGGCCCAGCTTGATCGCGCCCACCCGCTCGGACATGCCGAACTCGGTGACCATCTTGCGCGCCATCCCGGTGGCCTTCTCGATGTCGTTGCTGGCACCGGTGGTCGGCTCGTGGAAGACGATCTCCTCGGCGACGCGGCCACCGAGGGCGTACGCGAGCTGGTCGAGGATCTCGTTGCGCGTCGTGGAGTACTTGTCGTCGATCGGCATGACCATCGTGTAGCCGAGGGCCCGGCCGCGCGGCAGGATCGTCACCTTCGTCACCGGGTCGGTGTGGTTGAGCGCCGCGGCGACGAGCGCGTGACCACCCTCGTGGTACGCGGTGATCTTGCGCTCCTTGGCCGACATGATGCGGGTGCGCTTCTGCGGTCCGGCGATGACGCGGTCGATCGCCTCGTCGAGGGCGACGTTGTCGATGACCTTCTTGTCGCTGCGGGCCGTCAGCAGGGCGGCCTCGTTGAGCACGTTCGCGAGGTCGGCACCGGTGAAGCCGGGCGTGCGGCGGGCGACAGCCAGCAGGTCGACATCGGCCGTGACGGGCTTGCCCTGGGCATGCACCTCGAGGATGCGGTGGCGGCCGATCATGTCGGGCGCGTCGACGGCGATCTGGCGGTCGAAGCGGCCGGGACGCAGCAGCGCCGGGTCGAGGATGTCGGGGCGGTTGGTCGCCGCGATGAGGATGACGTTCGTCTTGACGTCGAAGCCGTCCATCTCGACGAGCAGCTGGTTGAGGGTCTGCTCGCGCTCGTCGTGACCGCCGCCCATGCCGGCGCCGCGGTGGCGGCCGACGGCGTCGATCTCGTCGACGAAGACGATGGCCGGCGCGTTGGCCTTGGCCTGCTCGAAGAGGTCGCGCACGCGGCTCGCGCCGACACCGACGAACATCTCGACGAAGTCGGAGCCCGAGATCGAGTAGAACGGCACGCCGGCCTCACCTGCGACGGCGCGGGCCAGCAGCGTCTTGCCGGTGCCCGGCTGGCCGTAGAGCAGCACGCCCTTGGGGATCTTGGCGCCGACGGCGAGGAACTTCGCCGGCTCCTGGAGGAACTCCTTGATCTCCTGCAGCTCCTCGATGGCCTCGTCGCAGCCGGCGACGTCGGCGAAGGTGACCTTGGGGGTGTCCTTGGTCGCGAGCTTGGCCCGCGACTTGCCGAACTGCATGACCCGGTTGCCACCGCCCTGCATCTGGCCCATGAGGAACCAGAAGAGGCCGAGGATGATGATGATCGGCAGGATCGAGAAGAGCAGCGAGCCGAACCAGCTCGGCTCGTCGATCTGGTCGTCGACGCCCTTCGTCGGCGGCTTGGCGTTGAGCGCGTCGACGACGTCCTTGCCGCGGGCCTCGACGTAGAAGGCGTAGACCGACTTCGCGTCCTTCACCGTGCCGTCGGGCGAGGTGTAGGGCGTCTTGAGGGTCAGCTCCATGCGCTCGTTGTTGAGCAGCTTGGCCGACTCGACGTTGCCGTCGGTGATCTGCTTCATGGCAGCCGACGTGTCGATCCGGGGCGGCCCGGACTCGGAGAACATCATGCCGAAGACGAGCGCGCTGATGAGGACCAGGATCCACAGCAGTGGGGTGCGCAGAATGCGTTTGGCGTCCATGTACGTGCGGGGCTGGGGCGCCCCGGTCCTCCTGCTCGTCCGGTGAGTCTTTCCACCGGGCTCAACGTCCGGCGGACTACCAGTGTTCCGCATCGCGGGGTGGCACGGCCAACCCGGCCACCCCTTCTCCTACCCGTCCGCGGGGAGCACGCACCGTGCACGCCGCGGCCACCCAACCTCGAGTGCTCACTTCCCGACGCGGCAAGTCAGTCGAGTGCCCAGTTTCCGACGCGGGTGCGCGTCGGGAAGTGAGCACTCGACTCAGGTCGTGGCGGCGCGCAGCGCCTCGAGCACGCGTCGGTCGATGCCGTCGGGACTGAGCCGGGCCTCGTAGTTCGCGTTGCCCGCCCAGTCGGCGAGGGCGCTCCCGACGCCGTCGGCCCCGGACGCCACGAACCCGGCACGGGCCAGCCGCTCGCGTACCTCGTCGGCGAGCTCGCCGACGAGTGGCTGGACGTCCTCCGGCTTGCCGAAGTACATCTCCCAGTCCGCGTGCAGGCGCGCCAGCTCGGTCACGGGGTCGGCGTGGTCGTCGACGCGGAGGTCGGCGAGCACCCCGCACGCGTCGTAGCCCGAACCCGGCTCGACGGCATACAGGGCCGCGCTCTGGCGTCCCCGCGAGTCGCCGCCCGCGGCGTCACCGGCGGCGAGGGCCGCCAGCAGGCGCCGGGCGAACGGCTTGCCGGCGCTCTCGTGCCAGGCCCGCTCCATCTCCTCGACGACGTCGGGACCGGTCAGGATGTTGCCCTGGATGGCGTATGCCGTGTCGCCCTCGTCGCGTGCGACGCCGCCCGCCCAGGGGTTGCACTCCGATCCGGTGTGGGTGGCCGCCGAACCCGTGCCGACCACCCCGAGCTGACGCGTCTCGCGCCCGTCGTCGAGGGCGGTCGCGGCGGCGAGCGCCTCGTCGGCGGCCTCACCCGTGGCGAGGCGGCCGAGCAGCTCGTCGAGGTAGGCCACGCGCGCGTACGACTGCGTGGCGACGGCGCCGACGCCGCTGCGCGCGGCGGGGACCACCGCGCCGACCGCGAGGAACTTCGAGGCGACCGCGACTCCGTAGGCCTCGCCCTGGCGGGCGACGATCGAGAAGGTCATTCGTAGACGTGGGGTGCGAGGGTGCCGACGCAGCGCAGGTTGCGGTACTTCTCCGCGTAGTCGAGGCCGTAGCCGACGACGAACTCGTTGGGGATGTCGAAGCCGACGTACTTGACCGGGATGTCGACCTTGACGACGTCGGGCTTGCGCAGCAGCGTGCAGATCTCGACCGAGGCCGGGCTGCGCGACTCGAGGTTGGACTTGATCCACGAGAGCGTCAGGCCGGAGTCGATGATGTCCTCGACGATGAGCACGTGGCGGCCGCTGATGTCGGTGTCGAGGTCCTTGAGGATGCGCACGACGCCCGAGGACTTCGTGCCGGAGCCGTAGGACGAGACCGCCATCCAGTCCATCGGGGCGGTGCCGGGCAGGGCGCGCATGAGGTCGGCCATGACGACGACCGCGCCCTTGAGGACGCCCACGAGCAGGAACTCCTTGCCCTCGTAGTCCTTCCAGATGTCGGCGGCGAGCTCGGAGAGGCGGGTCTGGATCTGCTCCTCGGTGAGCAGGACCTTGGCCAGGTCATCTCCCATGTGCTCGTGGTCCACGAAGGCTCCTCTGTGCGGGTGGTGCGGGGTAGTTCCGGGCGGGTCCATTCAACCGCACCGGCTCGGCGGGGCGGGAACGCCGTGGAGGGTTGACGTCGCCCTGGCGGCGACAAGCCTCCACGGGGCCGTGTGGCGGTCAGGCGATGGCCGACTCGCGGAGGGGGCTGAAGACGATGGCCCCCGCCGTGCGTGACACCGCGATGCCGCCGGGCACGTGGAGCGGCCCCTGCCCGTGCCACGACGTCAGGAGCGCGTCGAGGGACTCGACGTGGGCGGCGTTGACGTCGGCGAGCGGGGCGCCCGCCTCGGCCGCGAGCAGCCGCCACACGCGGGTGCGGATCGCCCGTGGCAGCCCCGACAGGGCATCGAGGTCGACGCCGTTGCCGCCGGGCCCGGTGGGCAGCTCGGCCCTGGCCTTGATGGCGAGGCTCTCGAGGTAGTCGGCGTCCTCGCGCAGCAGGTCGGCGCTGCGGGCGAGAGCGGCCCCGAAACCGGGTCCGAGGTCGGACTCGAGCGTCGCGAGCAGGCGCCGGGCCCGCACCCGCCGGAAGGAGTCGTCACTGTTGTGGGGGTCGGTCCACGGCTCGATGCCGTAGGCCGCGCAGGCGGCGAGCGTCGTCGCGCGCGGCAGGGCGAGGAGGGGGCGCACGAAACGGTCGCGGCGCACCGGCATACCGCTGAGGGACCGGGCCCCGGAGCCGCGTGACAGACCCAGCAGCACCTGCTCGGCCTGGTCGTCGCGGGTGTGGCCGATGAGCACCATGGACGCGCCGGCGCGGTCGGCTACGCCCTCGATGGCGACGTAGCGTGCCGAGCGTGCGTCGGCCTCGAGGCCGGCGCCCGTCGTGTGCAGGTCGGCGCGCACCACCTCGACGGGGTCGAGGCCGAGCTCGCGGCACAGGTCCGCAGCGTCTGCGGCGACCTGGTCGGAGCCCTCCTGCAGGCCGTGGTCGACGACGACCGCGCCACCGCGCACGCCGGCACGCGGCGCCTCGAAGGCGAGGGCGGCCGCGAGCGCTACGGAGTCGGGGCCACCCGAGCAGGCGACGAGGACGACGCCTCCCTCGGGAACGTCGGAGAGGTGCTCGCGCACGGCGAGACGGGTGGCGGCGACGGCGGGGTCGGGACCGGGCATGTCGTGCGGGCTCCTCACCGGCTCAGCCGTGGACCCGACGCACCCAGGCGTCCGGCTCGAGGATCTCGGAGGCCCGCGGGAGCGTGTCGGGCGAGCTCCACACCGCGTTGAACCCGTCACGGCCCACCTGGTCGGTGACGGCCCGCACGAACACGGCGCCGTCTCGGTACTGCCGCATCTTCGCCTCGAGGCCGAGCAGCTTGCGCAGCAGCCGGTCGACGCCGACCGAGCTGTTGCGGCGCTCGTCGAACTTGCGGCGGATCTCCTGGACGCTCGGGATGACGCGGGGCCCGACGGCGTCCATGACGACGTCGGCGTGGCCCTCGAGCAGCGACATGACGGCGGTCAGGTCGGCGATCTTCGCCTTCTGCTCGGGAGTCGCGAAGAGCTGCCCGAGCCCCTCGCCCGAGCTGAGCACCTCGGGGAGGTTCTTCGTCAGCTGCTCGAAGCGCTTGCTGAGGTCGTCGGGCGTCGGCGCCATGTCGACCGCCAGGGCCTGGGTGCTGGCGACCATGTGCTCGCGCAGCCACGGCACAGCGGTGAACTGCACGCGGTGGGTCTCCTCGTGCATCGCGACCCAGCGCCGGAAGTCGGTCGGGTCGACCGCCAGCTTGCGCTCGGTGGCGACGATGTTGGGCGCGACGAGCAGCAGCCGCGGAGTGCCACCCGGGGCGAGGTCGTACTGCCCCAGCACCTTGCTGGAGAGGAAGGCGAGCAGCCCACCCATCTCGGCGCCGGTGACCTTGCCACCGATTGCCGCAGCGGCAGCGCTCGTCTGGCCCTTCTTCGAGGCGTTGAGCTTGTCGACGACCGGCTCGAGCAGGGCTCGGAAGGAGTCGACGTTGGCGCTGATCCAGCCCACCCGGTCGACGACGAGCGGCGCAGGAGCATCGTCGGGCGCGGTCATCGCGCTCGTCTCGGCGACGGGGGCGACCGCCGACGCGGCGGCCTCGCGCAGATCGGCGACGATGGCTGCGGCCTCGTCGCCGGAGACCTGCGGGCCGGGGTTGACGATGGCGCGGCCGGTCTTCTTCGCGAACTCGTAGTCGACGTAGGCGGCCGGCGCACCTCCCGACGGGTCGGGACGGCCGGCGTCCACTGGGAGGGTCGTGTCGGTCATGCCAGCCCTTTCGTGCCGGGACGTTGTCGTCTTTCGCGCGTGGTGTCTGGAGGGGCGGACGGCTGCGGGCACGAGCCCGCCCATCGTGGTGGTCGCACTCCCCGAGCTGCCCGTGGGCCTGTCAGCGACACCCGCACGAGGCGACTGTCGCTACCAGTCGGTCCAACGCCGCCCGGGCGTCGTTGGTTCCCGCTCCGGCGACCATACCCACGAAGACCAACAGCCGACCGTCGTCGTCGACGACGCTTCCGGCCAGGGCGTTCGCGCCGGTGAGGGTGCCGGTCTTGGCGCGGGCGCGGCCGGCTGCGGCGTGGTCGGAGCCGGTGAGCCGCTCGGCGAGCGTGCCGGTGAGCCCGGCGATGGGGAGGCCGTCGAGGGCGCGCCTCAGCACCGGGTGGGTGCCGTCGTAGCCGAGCACGAGCACGTCGGCGAGCAGGTCGGCCCGCACCCGGTTCTCGCGGGAGAGCCCGCTCGCGTCGAGGAGGCGTACGCCGTCGGTGGCGAGCCCCAGCGCCGCGACCTGGGTGACCACCCAGGCGCCCACTGCGGCGAAGTCGGTGCGGGCGCCCGAGCGGTAGGCCGCCTGGCGGGCGAGGATCTCGGTGAGGGCGTTGTCGCTGTCGGTGAGGGCGAGCGCGAGCTGGTCGCGAACCGGCGCCGACTCGACGCTGCCGAGCACCGAGCCGGGGCCGCTGGCCGGGGCGCTGCCGGTGCCGGCGGCAGAGGCGGTGGTCGTGTCCGTGGCGCCGTCCGTGGGCGTCGCGTCGGGCGGGGTCGTGGGACTGCCGGTGGTGGCACTCGAGTCTGTCGGCGTGGGCATGGGCGAGCCCGGTGTGCCCGGGGCGTTGCCGCGCGGCGCGACCGTGACGTCGACACCGAGCGCCTCGAGCTGCTGCGCGAACCGGCTGCGCACGGCCGCCACGGGGTCGGCCGGGCCGGGCTTGCCGCCGGTGGCCCGCTGGCTCGACAGGCCGAGCATGGCGACGGCGCCGGTGATGCCGGAGCTGCGGAAGGTCGGGCTCCAGGTGGGGGCGGTGGTGGGGCCGTCGGCATACGTCTCGTCGACGTAGAGCGTCACCGCCGTCGTGCCGCTCTTCGCCAGGGCCGCGGCGACCTGCTCGGCGAGGTCGCGCAGGCCTGCGTGGCCGGCAACCGCGTCGGCGTCGCCCTTGCCGGGTGCGAGCAGGGAGTCGCCTCCCGCCACGAGGACGATCTGGTCGGGGCGGTCCCCCTCGCGCACGACCGTGCGCAGCGTCTCGCCGGGGGTGAACGCCCGGCCGATGGCCGCGGCGGAGAGCAGCTTCGTCGTCGACGCGGGGATGCGCAGCTGGTCGCCGCCCCGGTCGAGGAGGACGGCACCGGTCTGCCCGTCACGGACGACGACGGCGGAGTCGCGCAGTGCCGACAGCGCGAGCACCGGCGCCAGCGCCTGCTCCACCCCGGCCCGGGTCGGCGCGGCCGGATCGCCGACCAGTGACGGCAACGGGGCGTCCACCGACGTCGGCAGAGAGGGTTGCGGCACGAGCGGCAGGGTGCGCTTGGCGACGTACTCGGTCGGCGGGGGTGGCGGCAGTGGGCGCAGCGTGAGCAGGCCCGGGGCCGCGTCGGCGACGTCGAGGACGGCATACCCGAGCAGGATGGCGACGACCGACCAGGCGGTGGCGACGGCATACGTGAAGCGGGGGGCACGCCGCAGCGTCGTTCGCGCCACGCTGCTCACCCCCGTCCGCCGTCCGTCGCGTTTCGCGCGAGGACCGCCCTTGCTGCCACACTGTCGCGGACGATTCTGTCAGCCGCCGCCGGGTGCCTCGGCACCCGAGCCGCCTACCGAAGACCGTGAAGAAGGGGAAGACGTGGAGTTCGACGTCACCATCGAGATCCCGCGCGGACAGCGCAACAAGTACGAGATCGACCACGAGACCGGGCGTGTCCGCCTCGACCGTTACCTCTTCACCCCGATGGCCTACCCCGCCGACTACGGCTACATCGAGGACTCCCTCGGCGAGGACGGCGACCCGCTGGACGCCCTCGTGCTGCTGCCCGAGCCGCTCTTCCCCGGCGTTGTCGTCGAGGCCCGCCCGATCGGCGTCTTCCACATGACCGACGAGGCCGGCGGCGACGACAAGGTGCTCTGCGTGCCGGTCGACCCGCGCACCGCCGACGTCCAGGACATCTCCGACGTCAGCAAGTTCACGCTCGACGAGATCCAGCACTTCTTCGAGCGCTACAAGGACCTCGAGCCCGGCAAGCACGTCGAGGCGTCCGACTGGGGCAACCGCGAGGCCGCCGAGAAGATCATCACCGAGGCGCTCGACCGCGCCAAGGAGCAGGGCGTCTCGACCGCCCGCTGGGCGATGCCGCAGGGCCACTGAGCGTCACTGAGCCCGTCCACTTCCGAGCCGGCCCTCCGTCACCTCACCCGAGGAGGCGGAGGGTCAGCCATGTCGCGGCCATGAACACGGCGAACGTCGCGACGCCGAGGCCGGCGAGGGCGCGCGGCGTCCAACCCCTTGCGGTGTCGGTGTCCGTGCTGGCCTCCCCCGCCTCCATCCGCTCCCGTATGCCGTCGAGCCGGGCCACGAGGTCGAGCGCGGTGCGTGGGCGGCGGGCCGGGTCGTGCGCGAGCGCCTCGCGCAGCAGCACGTCGAGGTCGCGGGGTGCGCCGATCTCGTGGGCGACCGGCGCCGGCGCTACGCAAGGTCTTCAGCGGAGTCGCGAACGCTGAGGGGAACGGGACAGGAAACCAGTACGTGATGCAGTTCCGCACCGAGACGGATGCGCGGCGAATGGTCGACCGTGTCACTGACTGGCGCTGGTCGTGTCCGTCTTCGAAGGATCCCGCCCACCCGGCCACGTCGGTGCTGAGCGAGGTGCACCAGGTCCGCCTCGACGGGCAGTCCGAGGGCCAGTGGTGGACCATGCGCATATCCACCGACGGCTACACACACCGAGCTGGTGGTCGTGGTGCGTGTCGGCGCTCGGGTTTCAGTCGTGGATGTCTTCCTGCCGTCAGGCAAGACGGTCCCGAGCGCAGCCGCACTGGTGCGTCGCTCGGCGGCCCGACTGGTCTGACGGCCCTCGATCGATCAGGACTGGGCGGCGACGACCTCCCACAGGGGAGCGCCGGCCCAGCGGTCGGTGAGCTCGCCGCAGACCTGGCCGACGAGGTCGACGAACTCGACGACGAGCGGGGTGAGCCGCGTGTCGCGCGCGTGGACGGCCCAGAGCTCGCGGTGCAGGCGCGGACGCTCGAGCTCACGATGAGTGGTGCCGGGCATGGTGCGCGCCGCCATCTGCGAGATGACGGCGACCCCGAGCCCGGTGGCGACGAGGGCCTGCGCCACGTCGTAGGACTCCGTCTCGAACTGGATGCTCGGCTCGACACCGGCCGACGCCGCCGCGGTGTCGAACTGGTCGCGTGCGGCCTGTCCGGCGAGGATCACGATCCACCGGTCGCCGCGCAGCTGGCTCATCCGGACCCGTCGGCCCGCCGCCGTGGCAGCGAGCCGGTGGTCGCTCGGCAGGCACAGCACGAGGGGGTCGCGGAAGAGGCGCGTCGCCGTCAGCCAGGCCGGCAGCGTCGGCTCCTCGCCGTAGGAGCCGATCACGGCGACGTCGAGCTCCCCCGCAGCGACGCGCTCGAGCAGGTCGGGGCTCGTGCCCTCGACGATCGAGAGGTCGCCCTCCGGGTGCCGGTGTCGCAGGGCCGTGACCGCCTCGGGCAGGACCCGGAGCGCCGCAGACATGAAGGTCCCGATGCGCAGCCGTCGGGAGGTCCGGGTCAGGGCGCCCGACATCTGCGACTCGGCGAGCTCGCACACGGCGTCGATCTCGCGACCGTGCGCCGCCAGCGCCTCCCCGGCGTCCGTGAGGCGGGCTCCACGAGAGCCTCGGACGACGAGCGGAACGCCCCACTGGCGTTCGGCCCGAGCCACCTGACCGGTGACGGCCGCAGGGGTGACACCGAGCTCGGCGGCCGCCCCGGCGAGGGAGCCGTGGGCGCCGACGAGGGCGAGCATGCGCAGCTGTTCCGGCTCGATTCGCATTAACTGATCTTAATGCTCTGACTCAACGATGTGACTTCACTGACATCCCTGTGGAGCGAAGACTCGACGGCGTGACCATCGCAGCCGCGCTCCTCGCCTTCCTGCCCGTCGCCGTGTCGCTCGTCCTCGTGCCCGGTGTCAACAACCTCGTCGTCCTGCGCGAGACGGTGGCGCACGGGCGACAGGGCGGGTATGCCGCGATCGCCGGCACGAGCATCGGCATCCTCGCCTGGTCGGCGGCGGTGGCCGTGGGGCTCGGTAGCCTGGCGACTCAGCACCCGCAGGCCTTCGTGTGGTTCCAGGTCACCGGCGCGTCCCTGCTGATCGCGAACGGCCTGTGGTCGGGGCTGCGGGTGCTCCGACGCCCCGAACCGGCACGCAACGAACAATCGAGAGAACACTCCGTCCCGTTCCGGCCGACCGATCGTTCCGATGGCAGGGGACGGAGCGTTCTCTCGATTGAAGGGCGGGCCAGCTTCCGGTCGGCGGCGGTCACCTCGCTCGCCAACCCGCGCTGCCCGGTGACGGCGGCCTCGGTGCTGCCGCAGTTCGTCGCGCCCGGGTCGGCCGCCGCGATGACGACGCTCGCTCTCGGCGCGCTGTGGACCCTCGTCGCCGGCTTGTGGAACGTGGTCGGCGTCCAGCTCGCCCACCGCGGCCGCGGGCTGCTCTCACGACCGAGCGCGAAGCGCGCCATCGAGGGCGTCAGCTCCATGGCCCTCGTCACGGTCGGCATCTCCGTCGCCACGGCCGCCACCTGACGCAGACCCTGCGCGCGAACGCAGCGTTCGGCGTGTCTGGCCGCGGGGTCAGCCGGCTTCGGCACTTTCGGCAGCTGCGGCGACCGCGACCGGCTCACGGCGCGGCCGGAGCACGACCGCCGCCACGAGCAGGGCCACGAGCGTGAAGCTCGCCGAGGTGTAGAACGCCGGCTCGACGCCCGGGACGAACTGGCCCGGGACCGACTGCGAGGCATACACGCTCACGATCGCCGCCAGTCCCACCGCTCCCCCGAGCTGCTGCGCCGTCTGGAGCAGACCCGAAACGGTGCCGGCCTGGGACCGCTCGACGCCGCCGAGCACGACGACGGTGACCGGCATGAAGACCAGGGCGGCCGAGACGCCGTTCAGCACCAGCGCACCCAGGAGGTGGGCGGCATACGTGCTCGTGGTGGAGATCGAGCTGAGCCACACGAAGCTCGCCGTGAGACCCAGGGTGCCCGTGAGCAGCATCGGCCGGGGGCCGACCTTGGCGACGAGGCGGGCGCTGACCCGCGAGGTCGCGAAGATCGCGAGGCTGAGCGGCAGGAACGCGGCACCGGTCGCGACCGGGCTGAAGCCGAGCACGAGCTGGAGGTACTGCGTCACGAGGAAGAACGTCGAGAACTGCGCGCCGACGACGAGCGCCATGAGCACGAGGGCTCCCCCGCGCGTGCGGTTGCGCACCAGCGACAGCGGCAGCAGCGGCGCCGCGACGCGGTTCTCGGTGCGGACGAAGAGTCCGAGCAGGGCGACTCCGACCACGAACGAGGCGAGCGTCAGGGGCGCCGTCCATCCACGGTCGGCGGCGCTGATGAAGCCGTGCACGACCGCGACGGAGCCGAGGGTGGCCGTGACCGCGCCGACGACGTCGAAACGACCGCGGATGCGGGGCGTCTCGGTGACGAAGCGTCGGGCGAGCAGGAGGACTGCAGCGCCGATCGGCACGTTGACGAAGAGCGTCCAGTGCCAGCTGACGAAGTCGGTGAGGACACCGCCGAGGAGCAGGCCGATGGACGCGCCCGCGGACGAGACGGCCGTGAACAGGGCGAGGCCCCTGTTGCGGGCCGCCTCGTTCGGGGCGCTGGTCGTCACGAGGGCGAGCACGCCGGGGGCTGCCAGTGCCGCACCGACGCCCTGCAGGGTGCGCGCGGCGATGAGCCAGGTGGGAGACGTCGCGAGGCCGCCGAGGAGGCTCGCGACGGTGAAGATGCCGAGGCCGAGCTCGAAGGTGCGTAGCCGCCCGAGCACGTCACCGAGACGACCGCCGAGGAGCAGTAGTCCGCCGAAGGCGAGGGTGTACGCGTTGAGCACCCACGACAGGCCGGCGGGCAAGAAGCCGAGGTCGGTCTGGATGTGTGGCAGCGCGACGTTCACGACGGTGGCGTCGAGCACGAGCATGAGCTGAGCGACGAGCACGATGCCGACGCCGACCGCGGCCCGGCGGGTCTCGCGGGGGCTCGACCGCCGTGTCGATGACTGGGCGGCGCCGGTCGGCGCCTGGGAAGTGCTGGTGGACATCGGGAACCTCAGGATTCCGGGGTGTTGGGCTGGAGCTGGGCCTGGATCTGGGTGTGGACCTGGTGCCGCGGCTTCTCCTGGTCGACGCCCTCGGGCGCCATCGGGGTGAAGGCGGTGGCACGGGTGCGGGGAGCGCCCGACGGGCGGGAGGCGGTGCCGGTCCCGCCGGGGGTGCGGCTGACGAGCGGTGCGCGGTAGGTGGTCGCCAGGTGCGACATGTGCACGCGCAGGGCCTGTCGGGTGGGGCGGATGGTGGTTGTCATGGGTGCTCGACTCCTCTTTGACGACGGTCGGCGCTACGATTAGCGGAGAACCACTCCGGTTCTGCCTGACCCACAATACGGAGACAGTCTCCGTTTTAGCAAGGGAGTTTTCTCGTGACGCCTGCCGCCACCGGCAAGGCGACGCTGGAATCGTCGCCGAGTTCCGTTGCCACAGAAGCGAATTCGCTGGCAATAGACTCCACCGAAGCTCCCCAGAAATCTGCCCGGCCGATGCGCGCCGACGCCCGCCGCAACTACGACAAGATCCTCGCGACAGCCCGGATCGTCTTCACCGAACGCGGCACGGACGCCTCCCTCGACGAGATCGCCAAGCGCGCCGGCGTGGGCCCGGGCACCCTCTACCGCCACTTCCCCACCCGCGAGGCCCTGGTCGACGCGCTGATGCAGGACTGGACCGACCGGGTCGCGTCCGACGCCGAGGCAGCCATCGCCTCCGGCGCCCCCGCCCCCGCGATGCTGCTCGACTGGTTCGAGCACTTCATCGACCACATCACCCTGCACCGGGGTGCCGCGACGAAGATCTGCGCGGCCATGGACGACCCGGCGTCGCCGATGTACCGCAAGTGCCGCGTCATGGGCGAGGCCAACCGTCGCGTCATCGAGCACCTCGACGAGCGCGGCGAGCTGCGCCCCGGGGTCGACGCGGCCAACGTCATGCGCCTCGTGAGCGGCGTCGCGAGCGTGGCCGACACGAGCCGGGCCGAGATCGAGGTCCGCCCGATGCTCGAGGTCGTCGTCGACGGGATTGTCCGCGCCTGACTCGTGGTTGCAGGGGCATGACCCTCGACCTCCGCATCTTCACCGAGCCCCAGCAGGGCGCCACCTACGACGACCTGCTCGCCGTCGCGCGAGCCGCCGAGGACCTCGGCTTCGGCGGCTTCTTCCGCTCCGACCACTTCCTCCACATGGGCGGCGACGGCGGCCCCGGCCCCACCGATGCGTGGACGACTCTCGCCGGCCTCGCGCGTGACACCTCGACGATCCGTCTGGGCACGCTCGTCACCTCCGCCACCTTCCGCCTGCCCGGGCCGCTCGCCGTGCAGGTCGCCGGCGTCGACCAGATGAGCGGCGGACGCGTCGAGCTGGGACTCGGCGCCGGCTGGTTCGAGGCCGAGCACACGGCATACGGGATCCCCTTCCCGCCGCTCGGCGAGCGGTTCGACCGTCTCGAGGAGCAGCTCGCAGTCATCACCGGCCTCTGGGCCACCGAGCCCGGCGCCACGTTCAGCCACGACGGGCCCCACTACCCGGTCAGCAACTCGCCGGCCCTCGCGAAGCCGAGCCAGACGGGCGGCGTGCCGATCATCATCGGCGGTGGCGGGGCACGCCGCACCCCCGCTCTCGCCATCAGGTATGCCGCCGAGTTCAACGCGCCCTTCAAGTCCGCCTCCGAGGCCGGCCTCCTCTTCGAGCGGGTGCGCGACGCCGCTCGCGACGCGGGTCGCGACCCGTCGTCGCTGACCTACTCGGCCGCGCAGGTCGTGTGTCTCGGCAAGGACGACGCGACCCTGCGACGCCGCGCGGACGCGATCGGGCGCGACCTCGACGAGCTGCGCGAGAACGGCCTGACCGGCTCGCCCGACGAGGTCGTCGACCGGCTGGGGACGTTCGCCGAGGCCGGGGCCGAGCGCGTCTACCTCCAGGTGCTCGACCTGTCGGACCTCGACCACCTCGCCGACATCGCCGACGGTGTCCTGCGCCAGCTCGCCTGAGCGCCTCTGCGACTTGATATCCATAGGTTCTCTATGTAAATTGTGAGAGGTGACCGCGCCGACGACCCTGGGCAACGACCTGCTGCGCTCGGCCGCGCGACTCTCGCGCTGGGCGAGCCGGCACGCGTCGTTCGACGTGCCGTTCGCGCAGGCCCGCCTGCTCGCCCTCCTCGACGAGCTCGGGCCCTCGCGCGTCAGCACCCTCGCGGCCGCCGACCACAGCAGCCAGCCGACGACGACCACCCAGCTGAACCGCCTCGAGGCGGCCGGCTGGGTGCACCGTGCGCCCGACCCCGACGACGCCCGGGCCACGCTCGTCAGCCTCAGCGAGGAGGGCCACGCCGCGCTCGACAGCGTGCGCCTCGCCCGGCTGGCCGTCCTGTCCCCCGCCCTCGACCAGCTCGACGGCCCGGCGCTCGCCCGCGTCCAGGTCGCCATCGACGTCATGAACGAGCTGCTCGCCAAGGCGGCGGACACCACCGACCCGCACCCCACCCGAAAGGACGGATGACCACCCCATGTGGCGTCAACCCAAGACCGTCTGGTCGATCGCCTTCGCCTGCGTGATCTCCTTCATGGGCATCGGCCTCGTCGACCCCATCCTCAAGCCGATCGCCGACGAGCTCGGCGCCGGCCCCTCGCAGGTGAGCCTGCTCTTCACGAGCTACCTCGCCGTCATGGGCGTGGCGATGCTCGGCACCGGCTGGGTCAGCAGCCGCGTCGGCGCCAAGCGCACCCTGCTGCTCGGCCTCGCCCTCATCATCGTCGGCTCGGCCCTCGCCGGCAGCCAGGACACCGTCGGCGGCATCGTCGCCTTCCGCGCCCTCTGGGGCCTCGGCAACGCCCTCTTCATCGCCACCGCGCTCGCGACGATCGTCAACGCGGCGTCCGGCTCGGTGAAGCAGGCGATCATCCTCTACGAGGCCGCCCTCGGCGTCGGCATCGCGACCGGCCCGCTCCTCGGCGGCTGGCTCGGCGGCATCTCGTGGCGCTGGCCGTTCTACGGCGTCGCCGTCCTCATGGCCGTCGCCTTCATCGCCACCGTGACCACCCTTCCGGCCACCCCGGCCGCCGCCCGCCCGACCTCGATCGCGGCGCCCCTGAAGGCCCTCGGGCACCGGGGACTGCTCACCGTCGGCCTCACCGCGCTGCTCTACAACTTCGGGTTCTTCACGCTGCTCGCGTTCACGCCGTTCCCCCTCGCGATGGGCGCCCACGAGATCGGCTTCATCTTCTTCGGCTGGGGCCTGCTGCTCGCCATCACCTCGGTCTTCGTCGCGCCGATGGTGCAGCGCCGGTTCGGCACGATGGCCGGCATCGTCGGAGCCCTGCTCGGCTTCGCCGTCATCCTCGCCGTGATGGCCGTCGCGACGGACAACAAGACGGTGCTCGTCGTCGGCGTCGTCCTCGCCGGCGCCTTCCTGGGCGTGAACAACACCCTCATCACCGAGACCGTCATGAAGGTCGCCCCCGTCGAGCGCGGCGTCGCGTCGGCGGCCTACAGCTTCGTCCGCTTCAGCGGTGGCGCGGTCGCCCCGTGGCTGGCCGGCAACCTCGGCGAGAAGTCGATCCACCTGCCGTTCTGGGTCGGTTCGGTCGCGGTCGTGCTCGCGGTCGTCGTGCTGTCGACGGCACGCCGCGTCATCGGCGCCCTCGACGAGGCACCCGGTCACGGGGCCGAGCCGGTCACCTCGCGCACGGAGGCCGAGGCCCTCACCGTCGGCGACGCCTGACCGCCCCTGAGTCCCTCAGCCCCCGCGAGCGCAACACACCGAACAGGTCGCAACCCACCGGGATCGGATCCCGGTGGGTTGCGGCTTTCACGGTGTGTTGCGCAGGAGGTCGGCCAGGCCGGTTGCGCCGCGTCGCCGGCGTCCGCCGCGGATGTCATAGGACTCGACGAGCAGCTCGGCGAGCTCACGCAGGTCGAGTCGGTCCAGCCGCGCCCACATCGTGACGCGGAAGCGGAAGGTGTCGATCCGCACGAACGTGTCACGTCGACCAGCGAGCGCCAGCGACGTGTCCATCTCGCCGGTCCACACCTGGACGAGCTCGCGTCCCTCGTCGTCCCACCGCAGGCGGGCGAACGTATGCCGTCCGGCGTGCCAGGCGGGCGACCCCTCGTGCGCGACTCCGAGCTCCGCTCCGGGCAGCCGACGGGCCAGATCGTCCACGTCGGCCCACGTCGCCATCTCGCCTCCTCCCGAGCAGGCTAGACCCCACGGGCCGGCCACTCGACGGTTCGGGGCGGGGGTGTCAGTGGAACGTGACGGAGCGGCCGGCCTGCATGGCGGCGTACGCCTCGGGGTCGGCCTCGAGGGCGGCCCGGCGCGCCTTGTGCCGGTAGCGCAGGACCTGCACGATGCCAAGGGCCCACACCGGGTACTGCACCGTCATGGCGACCCGGAAGGCGTCGACGTCCCACGTCGACGGACCACCCGGGGCGACGTGGTCGAGCACCACACCGACGAGCGCGACGGCGGTGAGCGTCGCGACGAAGCCGCCGGTGTTGACGATGCCCGAGGCGCTGCCGATGCGGGTCGGCGGGTTGAAGGTGCGGGCCACGTCGAAGCCGATCATCGAGCCGGGACCGCCGACGGCGATGAGCACGACGAGGGCGACGAGCAGCCACAGCGGTGCCCGTCCGGGCCAGAGCAGCACGACGGTCCAGGCGACGATGGCCGCCGATGCGATCCAGAGCACGAGGGTGCTGCGCGAGAACGGGTAGCGCATCGTCAACGTGCCGATGACCGGGCTGGAGACGACCGTCGTGACGACCATGACCATGAGCAGGATGCTCGCCGTCGCGGGTGAGAGACCTTGGCCGGCGACGAGGAACGGGAAGCCCCAGAGCATCGTGAACATGTTGGCCGCGAACTGTGACGTGAAGTGCGACCACAGCCCGAGGCGCGTGCCCGGCACGAGCCAGGCAGCCCGCAACGTGCGGGCGACGGCTCGCAGGCGCAGCTCGTCACGGTGACGGTCGGCGTACGGGCTGTCCTTGACCAGCACCACGAGCGCGATGCCGGTGACGACACCGAAGGAGGCGGCGACGGCATACGACGGCGTCCACCCGAACCGGTCGAGCGCGGCGGCGAGGGGGCCCGCCGACGCGAAGGCGCCGATCTGACCGAGCACGCCCGTCAGCTGGGTGACCATCGGGGTGCGCCGCGGGGAGAACCACAGCGCGACGAGGCGCAGCACCGAGATGAAGACCATCGCGTCGCCGATGCCGAGCAGCACTCGGCACACGAGCGCTGCGCCGAACGAGTGGACGAACGCGAAGCCGAGCTGGGCGACCGTGAGCAGGGTCAGGCCGATGCCGAGCAGCTTCTTCGAGCCGTAGCGGTCGAGCAGCGCACCGACGGGCAGCTGCATCGCCGCGTAGACGAAGACCTGCACGATCGTGAACGTCGACAGCTGCGAGCTGCTGATGCCGAAGCGCTCCGCGGCGTCGAGACCGGCGACACCGAGCGACGTGCGGTGGAAGACGGCGAGCACGTAGACGGCGATCGCCGCTGCCCAGACTGCCCAGGCGCGGCGACCGTCGAGGGGGAAGAGCTGTCCGGGGTGGGTGGTGCTCGTCATCCGGTCTTTCGTCCTCAGCTGCCGCTCAGTTGGCCCCGGTCATCGGGATGCTCTTGGCGGGCGCCTTGGGCACGCAGTCGACGATCGCCTTGGCGACCGTCTTGCTCATGTCGGGCTGGAAGACGCTCGGGATGATGTAGTTCGGGTTGAGCTGCTCGTCGGTGACGACCGACGCGATGGCGTCGGCGGCCTTGATGAGCATCTCGGTCGTGACGTCGGTGGCGCGGGCGTCGAGCAGGCCGCGGAAGACGCCCGGGAACGCGAGCACGTTGTTGATCTGGTTCGGGTAGTCGCTGCGCCCGGACGCCACGACCGTCGCGCGCTGCGTCGCCTCGTGGATGTCGACCTCGGGGTCGGGGTTGGCGAGGGCGAAGACGATGCGCTTGTCGGCCATCTCGTCGATCCACTCGGGGTCGAGGATGCGCGGGGCGCTGACACCGATGAAGACGTCGGCGCCCTGGAGGCCGTCGCGCAGAGTGCCGGTGAGGCCGCGCGGGTTGGTCTTCTCGGCGAGCTCGCGCCACGCCGGGGTCAGCGACTCGTCGCCCTTGTTGAGCAGGCCGGGGCGGTCGCTCACCGTGACGTCGGTGGCGCCCGCGGCGAGGAGCAGCTGGACGATGGCCGAGCCCGCGGCCCCACCGCCGGAGACGATGATGCGGGCGTCGGGGAGCTTCTTGTCGGTGATGCGCAGCGCGTTCTTGAGGGCGGCGAGCACGACGATGGCGGTGCCGTGCTGGTCGTCGTGGAAGACCGGGATCGAGAGCCGCTCGCGCAGCTTCGCCTCGATCTCGAAGCAGCGCGGCGCGGCGATGTCCTCGAGGTTGATGCCGCCGAAGCCCGGCGCGATGAGCTCGACGGTGCGCACGATCTCGTCGACGTCGGTCGTGTCGATGCAGATCGGCCACGCGTCGATGTCGGCGAACCGCTTGAAGAGCGCGGCCTTGCCCTCCATGACGGGCAGCGCCGCCATCGGGCCGATGTCGCCGAGACCCAGGACCGCGGTGCCGTCGGTGACGACGGCGACCGAGTTGCCCTTGATCGTCAGCTTCGGCACGTCCTCGGGGTGCTCGGCGAGGGCCTGGCTCACGCGGCCGACGCCGGGCGTGTAGGCCATCGCGAGGTCCTGGCGGTTGCGCAGGTTGACCTTGGACTCGACGGAGATCTTGCCGCCGAGGTGGAGCAGGAAGACGCGGTCGGAGACCTTGTGCACACGCACGCCCTCGAGCGTCTCGACGGCGTCGACGATCTCGGTCGAGTGCTCGGCGTTGCTCGCGGAGCAGGTGAGGTCGATGACGAGCCGGTCGGGGTGCGAGTCGACGATGTCGAGCGCCGTCGTGATGCCACCGCTCTCGGCGACCTTGACCGCGAGCGTGCCGATGACGGCCGGGTCGGTGCCGGTGTGGATTCGCATCGTGATCGAGTAGGAGGCGGTGGTGGCGCGGGCACGTTGGATCGACTCAGTCACGGAGCAATCGTCCCACGATCCGAGAAACGCCCCGGACCCCGTCCGTAGACCGATCAGTAACAAGCGGGCGCCGGCTCAGGCAGGCGTGTCCGCTTCGTCCCGGGCGTCCACGACGGGGTCACCGACGCCGAGGAGGCGCCGGACGCCGGCCCGGGCGACGAGCAGCGCGAGGATCAGCAGGGTCACCGACACGAAGCCGCCCAGCTCGACGCGGTCGCCGAGGACCAGGTCCTCCACCTCGAGGACGAGGAACTTGCTGCCGACGAGGACCAGCCAGAGCAGGAGCCCGGACCCGAGCCTGCCGGTCGGTGTCGTCGCCGCGCTGAACCGGCGCCGGGCGCCGCCCTTGACCACCACGACGAGCTCGAGCACGAGCTTGAGCAGCACTGCCGTCAGCAACGAGACGGTGAACGACTCCGTCATGACGGAGGGGACGTGCTCTGCGGCCAGCCCCAGCACGACGACGTAGACGAAGACGTCGACGACGTCCGCGGGCGCCACCCACGCCACCCGTCGGGCGCGTTCGCCCACCTCGCCACTTCGCGGTGTCGACCCCACCATGCAGCCAACGTATGCCGCGGGCGACCTGCCCGAAGCCGTATGCCGGGTCGTCGCCTCTCGGGGGTGCCGTCCTCTCCCGGCAGCGCCGTCGCCTCTCGGGGCGCGCACCGCGCATTCCGGGGCGGCCCGCGCGACGGCATACGACAATGGGCGCGTGACCACCGCCGAGGACACCTCCCTGACACGGGCGTCCGGTCTGACCTCCACGGAGGTCGACGAGCGCGTCGCGCGGGGGGCCGTGAACCGGCTCTCGGAGCGCACGTCACGGTCGGTCGGCGAGATCGTGCGCGCCAACGTGCTGACCCGCTTCAACGCCATCCTCGGTGCGCTCTTCGTCCTCGTCATGGTGACGGGGTCGTGGGCCGACGGGCTCTTCGGGCTCGTGCTCGTCGTCAACTCCGCGATCGGCATCACCCAGGAGTACCTCGCCAAGCGCAAGCTGGACCGCCTCGCGCTGCTCAACGCCCCGACGACCCGGGTCGTGCGCGACGGGGAGGTGCGCGTGGTGGCCACGACGGACGTCGTGCAGGACGACCTCATCGAGCTGCGCACGGGTGACGAGGTGCCCGCCGACGGCCGCCTCCTCGTCAGCGCGGGGCTCGAGCTCAACGAGGCGAACCTCACCGGCGAGTCCGACCCGGTGCCCCACGACGAGGGCGACGAGATCATGTCGGGCACTAGCGTCGTCGCCGGCTCGGGGCGCTACCACGCGCGGCACGTCGGTGCCGACGCGTACGTCAACCGGATCGCCGCCGACGCGCGCCGCTTCACGCGCACCCGCTCGGAGATCCAGGAGTCGATCAACACGTTGCTGCGCTACATCACCTGGGTGATCGCGGGCGCGCTGCCGATCGCGATCTGGTCGCAGTGGCGCACCGTCGGCGACCACGGGTGGCAGCAGGTCGTCATCCGCTCCGCCGCCGGGGTCGTCGGCCTCGTGCCGGAGGGGCTGGTGCTGCTCACCTCGGTCGCCTTCCTGCTCTCGGCGGTGCAGCTGACCCGCCGCAACGTCCTCGTGCAGCAGCTGCCCGCCGTCGAGGGGCTCGCCCGCGTCGACGTCGTGTGCCTCGACAAGACCGGCACGCTGACCGCCGGCGAGATCGCCTTCGACGACGCCGAACCGCTCGCCGGGCAGGACGTCGATGAGATCCGTTGTGCCCTGGGCGCGCTCGCCGACGACCCTAACGCCAACGGCACCCTGACAGCCGTCGCGGCAGTCCTCGCCTCGCCAGGCTGGGAGCGCACCCGCACCATCCCCTTCAACTCCGCACGCAAGTGGAGCGCCGCCTGCTTCACGGCCCACGCGACCTGGGTGCTCGGCGCGCCGGAGGTGCTGCTCGCCGCAGACCCGCAGCCGAGCCCGCCGGAGGTCATCGAGGCGATCCGCGCGCGCGTCGCCGAGCTCGCCGCGTCGGGGCGTCGCGTCGTGCTGCTCGCCCGCAGCGACGTCGACCTCACCGAGCCCACCCTGCCCCCCGACCTGACGCCTGCGGCGCTCGTCACGCTGACCGAGCAGGTGCGCCCCGACGCCCGCGACACCCTCGCCTACTTCGCCGAGCAGGACGTCGCGATCAAGGTCATCTCCGGCGACAACCCCGTCACGGTCGCTGCCGTCGCCCGCGAGGTCGGCCTCGACGTCGGGGAGCCCGTCGACGCGCGGACCCTCCCCGACGACCCCGCCGTGCTCCGCGAGGTGCTCGCGCGCACGACCGTCTTCGGCCGCGTCACCCCGGAGCAGAAACGCGCCTTCGTGCACGCCCTGCAGGCCGACGGGCACGTCGTCGCGATGACGGGCGACGGCGTCAACGACGCGCTCGCCCTCAAGGACGCCGACATCGGGGTCGCCATGGGCAACGGCGCGCAGGCCACCAAAGCCGTCGCCGAGCTCGTGCTGCTCGACGGGCGGTTCTCGCACCTGCCCGACGTGCTCGCCGAGGGCCGCCGCGTCATCGGCAACGTCGAGCGCGTCGCCAACCTCTTCGTGGCCAAGAACGCGATGAGCCTCGTGGCGATCCTCGCCGCCGCGCTGGCCACCTTGCCCTTCCCGTTCCTGCCGCGGCACCTGACGCTCGTGTCGGCCGTGACGATCGGCATCCCGGCCTTCTTCCTCGCCCTGGGACCGAACCGGCGCCGCTACCTGCCGGGCTTTCTCGCGCGCATCCTGCGGTTCGCCGTGCCGTCGGGCGCCGTCGCGGGCCTGGCGGTCATCGCCTCCTACCTGCTCGCCGGCAGCGGGTACGGCGTACCGCGGGAGCAGTTCGCGGCGCGGTGCGCCGTCGAGGAGGGCGGACGCACCGTCGCGGACGTCGCGTGCTGGCAGCCCGGCAGCGGGGCCACGATCACCCTGCTCGCCGTCTTCTTCTGGATCCTCGCGGTGCTCGCCCGCCCCTTCCTCGCGTGGAAGGCGGCGCTCGTCGCGGCGATGGTGGGGCTGGCGGTGCTCGCGTTCGTGGTGCCGCTCGCGGCGGGGTTCTTCAACCTCGACGCGCCGGCGGCGCTGCTGTGGCAGTCGCTGGCGATCGGGCTCGTCGGCGCCGCGCTCGTCGAGGCGGTCTACCGGCTCTCCCCGTCGGTGCGGCACGCCCACCACGTCCGCGACTGAGGTCCGACCCGACCGAGGGCCGACCCGACCGAGGGCCGACCCGCCTGAGGACCACCTCGACGGTGGCCGGGCCGGTCTGGTGGACGCCCTACAATGGGACCTGCACAGGGATCCGGCGTGACCTGATGGGCGGGTAGGCACGCACCCGCCGTCGCGCACCCCGCGACCAGTTCCGGAGCCGCCCCGTGTCACCCATCGACTCGTACCGCCACCTCTTCGGCCTCACCGGCCGCACGTACATCGTCGTCGCCTTCCTCGCCCGTATGCCGCTCGCGATGAGCCAGCTCGGCACCCTCCTTCTCGTGTCGGCCGCCACCGGCAGCTACGGCGCGGGGGGTTTCTGCGCCGGGGCGCTGGCGGTCGCCAACGCGGCCGGCGCGGCCTTCTGGGGCGCTCGGGCCGACCGGCTCGGCCAGCGTCGAGTCGTCGCCGTCCAGTCCCTCGCCGGGGCCGCCGGCCTCGTCGCCCTGCTGCTCGTCGTGAACGCCGGACTCCCTTGGGGAGCAGCGGCCGTCGCGAGCGCGGCCACCGGCCTCGTGCTGCCGCAGATCGGTCCGCTCGCGCGCGTGCGGTGGCGCCCGATCACCGCCCACACGGGGCCTCGCCAGCACCGGCTCGTCGACGCCGCCTTCTCCTACGAGGGCGCAGCCGACGAGGCGTCGTTCGTGCTCGGGCCGGCGCTCGTCGGCCTCGGCGTCTCGGTCGCGAGCCCGACGGCAGCGCTCGCCCTCGCCGCCCTCGGCCTCGCCGTCTTCGGCACGTGGTTCGCCCTGCACGAGACCGCGACGGTCACGCACGCGGCGACCTCGGGAGACACGGTCGCCCCCGGTCGCCTGCTCACGCCGGCCCTCGTCGTGCTCTGCGTCGCCCAGGTGCTCGTCGGCAGCGTCTTCGGGTCGGTGCAGACCGGCACCTCGGTGCTCGCCACGGCCGCCGGCAGCGCCGGGGCGACCGGCTACTTCCATGCCCTGCTCGGTGTCGGGAGCGTGCTCGCCGGCCTCGCCGTGGCGGGCCTGCCGGCACGCTTCGGGCTCCCGAGCCGCCTGCGCTGGTTCGCCGTGGGCCTGCTCGTGCTGTCGGCGCCGCTGCTGCTCGTCGGCTCGCTGCCCGCGCTGGTGCCGGTGCTCCTCGTGCTCGGCCTCACGGTCGCGCCCTACATGATCACGACCTTCACGCTCGGCGAGCGCGTGACGCCGGCGTCGCGCACCGGGGCTGCCATGACGGCCCTCGCGGCAGCCACGGGGCTCGGCTACGCCATCGGGGCCGCCCTCGCCGGACGGCTCGCCGACTGGGGCGGGCACACCCCGGCGTATGCCGTCACGGTCGTCGCCGGCGCCGCCGCCGTCACGCTCTCGTGGACCTGCGGTCGCGTGCTCACGACGGCGACCGAGCAGCTGGTCGCTCCCGCAGCCCCCGCGGGCTGAGGCGAGGGCCGGCTCCAGCACACGTTCTCCACCCCGTCGGAGTTGTTGTCGAGGGGGCGCCGGTCAGCGGGGCAGGCGCAGGCGCATCGCGGGCCACGCCGTCCGCGTGAAGCCCAGATCCTCGTACAGTCCGGCGCCCTCGCCCGTCGCGAAGAGCTCGACGACGCCCGCGGACGTGTCGTCGCGCAGCCAGTCGAGCACGCCGACGACGCACTCACGAGCGAGTCCCCGACGGCGCGCCTCCGGCTGGGTCGCGACGTTGTTGACGAGCGCCGACACCCCGCTGGGGTTGGCCGGCGAGGGCGTCTCGAAGCGCAGCGTCCCCATGGCGGCGGCGACGACTCTGCCGTCGATGCCCTGCGCGACCACGGCGCACGCGTTCGGCCCGTCCAGCTCGCGCCGCAGCCACTCGGCCGCCGCATCGCGCCAGCCGTGGGCCTCGACGCCGGGCACACCCATCGCGGAGAACATCAGCGCCCGCAGCTCGACGACGGCCTCGACGTCGGCGGCGGTCGCTCTCCGCACCGTGAACTCGCTCACCGGAACCCTCCTCCCGTGAAGGCCGGCGCCAGCGGGACCGGCTCGGCGGCATACGTCCTCGTGACGGCGTCGGCGAGGGCACTCGCGACGTCGGCGAGCTCGGGGATCGCCCGCCCCGTCGAGGCGGTGCGCAGGAAGCGGAGGGTCCGGTCCGGCATACGCGGCATGGGCTTGACCGGGTTGGCCGGTGCGGGCTCACCGTCGACGAGCGGGCCGAGGCACCAGCTGCCGGCGAGCCACGCCCAGGCCTCGGTGGCCAGGTCGAGGTCGTGCTCGAAGTCCGGCCCGGCCACCTCGGGCCAGACCGTCACGACGGCCGTCCGCCACCGCGCCAACGCCGCGTCGGAGGCTGCCGCGTCGAGGGACCACGCGCACCAGCACGTCGGCCACGGCACGCGCAGGTACGCCGCGTCCCAGGCGATCGGTCGCCACAGCGCCCACTCGAAGTCGAGCAGCGCCAGCCCGGCATCGGTGAGGAGGTTGTTGTCGGGGCACATGTCGGCCGCCGAGAGGCTCGTGGCATCGACCCGGGAACGCGACGGCACCGACTCGAGCACGTCGAACGTGCCAGGGGTCACCTCGACGTCGAGGGCAGCGGCCAGCCGCTGCCACTCGGCGGCGGCCTCGGCCAGCTGCCCCGGCAGGTAGTCGAGCTCCAGCTGCTCCCCCGAGCGGGCCGCGACCCCCTCGACGAAGGCGTCTCGGACGCCGGGGCCGGCCACGTGGAGTGCCCCCACGGAGTCGCCCCAGCCACGCAGCCCGGCCGCGGCGCGACCTGCGTCGTCGGCGAGCAGGACCTCGGCCAGGTGGGCGCCGTCGCCGAGGTCGTCCATCACGACGAGCCGCGGGTCGCCGCACTCGGCGAGCAGCCGCGGCGTGCGGGCGCGGCCTGCCAACGCGGCCAGGGCCGACGCCTCACGAGCGTAGGTCTCGGCGGCCTCCTCACCGGTGTAGCGCTTGACCACGTACGCGTCGCCGACCTCCCCGGTGGCCCGCACCACGAGCGTGCGGCGGCTCCCGGGAAAGGGCGCCGCCGCGGCCGTCAGCGTCGTGCCGAGCAGGCGCGAGGCCACGTCGAGCGTCTCGGCGACGAGCGCTGCGCGATCGGCGTCGGTGCTGGCGGACGTCACCGGGTCACTGTGCCAGAACCCCGGACGGGGCTCTGCCAGACGGGGACCCCCGAGGTCGGCAGCCGCCCCACCCAGCGGCCGACCGGACGAGTGGTACGAACAGAAATATTGACGACAATTTCGCCGAAACTGCTTACACCGGGGCACAGATTGACTAACGTCTCTCTTGTAACACCCCCACGGCTGGCACGCACCCCCCCATCCGCACCAGCCTCGAAGGAGCCCACCTGCGCGCGCGGGTCGGGCTCCTTCGCCTTTCCCGGTCCGGAGCTCGCCGGCCGCTGCGCGGGGAAGCGTCCCGGCGGTAGGGCCCTTACGCGTACGCCTTCGTCCACAATGCAGGGGGGCCGCACGCGGGTGCGACCCACGGTCACGAGGTGGCCGTCACGACGGCGTCCACAGGGGAGATGGTCGGCATGCCGCAGCACGAGCGGTCGCACACACGCAGGGCACTGGCGGTGATCGGGTTCGGCGTGGCGTTGGTGGTGGCGATCCTGCTGTCGGGGGTGAACGCCCTGCAGCCCGGCGGCACCCGGCTCGCCGCAGCACCGACCGGCACCCCCGCCGCCTCGCGCACCGTGGCCGGCCCGGCCCGCCCCGCCACGATGCCGAGCGAGACCGACCTAACGCGCACGGGTGAGCCGAAGTACGGCGGTGCGGACGCCCAGCAGGAGGAGTTCTACGAGTGGGCCGCCCAGCACCAGGTCGGGTCGCTGAACCTGCCCGGGATGGACTCGGCCACCGGTCAGCTGGCCGAGGTGGCGAACGGCTACTGCGACCTTCTCTCCGACGAGCCCGGCGGCTCGGGCGCAGACGTCACCCGGATGATCCGCCTGCAGACCGGGGCGACGAAGTCCATGTCGCAGGAGCTGCTCGAGCGCTCCGTCGCCGCCTTCTGCCCGCAGAAGGCGCGCCACCTCGTCTAGCACGACAGACCCATCCGACCGCCGCACCCGACCGGCACGGCCGCCACGGCACCGACGGCGCTCAGCGGCTCAGTCGGAGCACCGAGCAGCCACGCAGATCGAGCAGGACGTCCTCGCGCACCTCGGCGACACGCAGCACGACGTCCCCGCACCCCCGACAGCGCGCGACCGACCCCATCGCCGAGGCGTAGACGACGAGCTCGCCGACGGCCTGTCGACGCCCGCAGCCTGCGCACGCGACGACGGCGACCGTGACGTCGATCCCCAACGCCCCACCCAACGCTCCCGCGAGGACGTTGCCGTCGAGCGGTCGGTCGTGCACGGCATACGTCGGGTGCTCCTGCTCGGTGTGTGGGCCAGTCATCTCATCCTCCACTCGGTCCGAACCGCTCGGTCCGCACCAGCCGCGTCGGCACACCGACCTCGACGAGGGTGTCGGCGACGGCGTCGACGAAACCCGTTGGGCCGCAGACGAACACGTCAGTGTCCGTCCCCAGCCGATCGACCCAGCCGACCAGCTCGTCGCGCGACAGCCGGCCCGTCGGTCGCCCGTCACCCGCCGGGGCCCGTCGGGTGTGGACGAGCTCGACCGCCAGCCCTTGGTCGTGGGCGCTGCGGCGGGCGAGCTCGTCCGCGTAGATGACGTCCTCGGGCGTGCGGACCGAGTAGGCGAGGACCATCGGCGCGGTGCTGCCCGCCTCGTGCCGGGCACGGACCATCGCCATCAGCGGCACGACCCCCGAGCCGCCCGCGAGGAGCAGGGTCGGGCGCGAGGACTGCGGGTGCCAGACGAACCACCCGCCGATCGGGCCGCGCAGCTCCACCGGGTCGCCGATGGCGAGCTCGCGCGCGAGGAACGGCGACACCTCACCGTCGGCGACGACCTGCACCGTGACCTCGACCTGGGCGCCGTGGTCGGGCGCCGCGATCGAGTAGGAGCGCTGCGTCGAGTAGCCGTCCTCCGCCGTCAGCCGCACGTCCACGTGCTGCCCCGGCAGGTGGCCCGGCCAGCCCGGCACCCCGAGCACGAGGGTCACCGCGTCGGCCGTCTCGTCCTTGCGCGACACGAGGTAGGCCGCCTGCCACGCCACCGGCGCCACGTCAGTCGCCCGCGTAGCGCTGCTCGCGCCAGGGGTCGCCGTACTCGTGGTAGCCGAGCTGTTCCCAGAAGCCGGGCTCGTCGTAGAGGAGCAGGTCGATCCGGGTGACCCACTTGGCCGACTTCCAGAGGTAGAGGTGCGGCACGAGCAGACGCGCGGGACCGCCGTGCCACGGCTCGAGCGCTTCGCCGTCGTACTCGTGGACGATCCACGCCTTGCCGTCGACCAGGTCCTCGAGGGGGAGGTTCGTGGTGTAGTCGCCGTAGGACGTGACGAGTGCGAAATCGGCTGCCGTCTCGACGTCCTGGAGGATCACGTCGAGCGAGACACCGCGCCACGACGTGCCGAGCTTGCTCCACTTCGTCACGCAGTGCAGGTCGACCGTCGGGGTCTCCTGCGGCAGGGCCTGGAGCTCGTCCCAGCTCCACGCATGCTCCTCGCCCGTCTCGGTGCGCACCGTGAGCGACCAGTCGGCCGCCTCGACGCGTGGCGTCGGCCCGGCCTGGAGCACCGGGAAGTCGTGGGTGAGGTACTGGCCAGGCGGTAGCTGCACGTCGTCCTGACGCCGCCCGCGAAAGCCCGGGGTCACGATGCCCATGCCCGATCATGGCACCGGTCCCCGCCGGACGTCGAAGGGTTCGCACCGAGCCCGCACGTCGGGGATGGATGCCGGGCGTCATGATGGGGTCGTGGTGACTCCACGTTCGCATGAGCCCAAGCCGACCGCCTCACGTCCCGGTGACGCCTCGCCCGGCCTGGCCCGAGTGTGGTCGGGGCAGGCGCCCCCGCGCGAGAGCGCACGTGAGACGCGGCTCAGGATCATGTCGGCGACAGTGCTCCTGTTTGAACGGATGGAGTACCACGACGTGACGATCGAGGCCGTCGCCCGAGCGTCCGGAGTCAGCAAGTCGACGATCTACCGCCACTGGTCTTCCCGGCAGAGGCTCGTGCTCGACGCCTTCGCGTACAAGACCGACACGATGACACGGATCGCGCCGACGGGTGACGCCGTCCGGGACCTCAGGACCTACCTGGGCAAGCTGGCGTTCTGCCTCGACTTCGGAGGAGCCGCGTCGACGGTCGCCGGGCTCATCGGCGAGGCGGTCGGCGACGAGGACTTCGCGGCCCTCTTCCGCGAGGGCCTCATCGGCCATCGCCGCCAGACCTTCGAAGGGATCCTTCGTGGCGGTCAGCAGCGTGGGCAGATCCGTCGTGATCTCGATGTCGAGACGACGATCGATGCCGTGTACGGAGCGCTGCACCATCGTCTGCTGGTGACCCGCAGGCCCATCGACGCGCTCTTCGTGGGGGCCCTCGTCGACCTTGTCGTCGGTGGGTTGACCACCGCGCCCTGACCCGTCCCCCGCGTGGGGCTCCGACGCGATCCGAGCGTTTCTGCCTGGTCCCCCGCGGCCCCGTCAAGGCAGCGGGACGAACGTTGCGTGCCTGTCCCGATCCGTCGACCCGGGCAGCGGCCCCGAGTCACTGTCGTGACACCCGGTGAACGACACCGGTGGAGGGCCGAAGGCCATCGTCAGGAAAGGGGACAGCCCAGATGTCCGCACCCACCAACGTCAGCACGCAGCACCCGCACCTCTATCGGTTGGCCATCGACATGGCCTCTCGGGCCGAGGCGGCCGGCTTGCGGGCAGGCCTGGCCACGGGCCTGCTCGAACTGCTCAAGATCCGCGTGTCGCAGCTCAACGGCTGCGCGTTCTGTCTGCGTCAGCACACCCGTGACGCCCTGGCCGCGGGCGAGTCGACCGACCGGCTCGCGGTCCTTCCCGCGTGGCGTGAGACGGCGTACTTCACGGACGCCGAGCGTGCGGCGCTGACGCTGGCCGAGCGCGTCACCGACATCGGCTCGGACGCCTCGCACCACATCTCCGAGGACACGGTCAGCCCCCTGACCGACGAGCAGGTGTCGGCCGTGGCCTGGCTCGCGATCGCGCTGAACACCTTCAACCGCATCGCCATCACCAGCCACTACGAGGTCGCGCCGCCGGCGCTCCAGGCGGCTGCCGGCTGACTGGCCGTCCCGCCCGGCCATGTCCCACCGCGCGTGGCCCCTACGGACGCGCAGCGGTGAGGACCTGAGCCGCCAGGTCCCTGGCGACGTGCACGGCATCGGCCCGCCCGTCCAGCTGGGAGGTCGACACGGCGCCGTCGTAGAGCACCTGAAGACGCACCGCGACACTCTCCGGATCCACCACCTCCGCCTCCTCGGCGAGCCGACGGAACTCCCCGCCCAGCCATGCCCGGAACTCATGCAGCGCTTGGGCCTCGACGCCGTCGGGCGAGGCCTCGGCGTTCGCGTTGGCGAACGGGCAGCCGTTGTACGTCGGCGAGGCGGCCGCTTCTGCGAGGGCGTCGAACATGGCCAGGATCTTCTCGGCCGGATCCGACACACCCTCCTGGTGTGCCGCGATCCGCTCACGGCGCTGCGTCGCACGACCTTCGAGGTACGCGCCGACGAGCTCCTCCTTGCCGCTGAAGTTGTAGAAGAGCGACCCCTTCGCGACTCCCGCTTCCTCGAGCAGTCGGTCGATGCCGACCGTGTGGACACCTTCCGCGTAGAAGAGCCGGTCCGCTGCCGTCAGGAGACGCTCGCGGGCACTCACTCGAGTTGCTGTCGCCATGGCCTGCAGTCTATCAGACAGATCTGTCTAATCAGGGGTTGACATCATTGAACCGATCTGTCTAACTGAATTCATGATGATTAGACAGATCGGTTCAAGGAGTCGCTGATGTACGCCCCAGTCCGTCCCACCCTCGCCTTCGCCGGCACCGCCGGCATCTTCAGCACCTTCTTCCTCGCTGCCGGGGCGCCGACCCCGTTGCTCGGGCTCCGCCAGCAGCAGTGGGGGTTCTCCCCCGGCCTGCTGACCATCGCGTTCTCGGTCTACGCGCTGGCCCTGCTCGTGGCCCTGCTGGTCGGGGGCTCCCTGTCAGACCATCTCGGCCGCCGACCCGTCCTGCTGGCGGCCCTCGCCGTCGAGACGGTCTCGATGGTCGGGTTCCTGACAGCCCCCTCGATCAGCTGGCTCATCGCGGCACGCGTCCTGCAGGGACTGGCCACGGGACTGGGCACGAGCGCTTTCAGCGCCGCCATCACGGAGCACGCGCCCGCCCATCTGAAGAAGCTCGCCAGCGGCCTGTCCGCCGCCTCGGTCGCCGGCGGCCTGGGCCTCGGCGCCCTGCTCACCGGGGCCGCGATCCAGCTGACGGACGCCGCCAACACCATCGTGTTCACCACCCTGGCGGGGCTCATGGTGGCGGCCGTCGCGTTCGTGCTCGCCACCCCCGAAACCGGAGTCCGCCGGCCCGGCGCCCGACGCTCACTGAGCCCGACGGTCGCGGTGCCCGTCAGCGCCCGCGGCGAGTTCCTGGCCAGCATCCCCGTGCACATCGCCGGATGGATGTTCCCCGCCTTCTTCCTCGGCCTCTCACCGGCGATCCTGCGCCTGCACTTCGGCCTGCACGGCGGCCTCGTCACCGGCTTCACCGCCTTCGTCGGCCCCTTCTCCGCCGCACTGGCCGGCTTCGTCTTCGCCCGGCACGACCCACGACGAGGCACCCTCGCCGGTCTGGCCCTGGTCCTGCTCGGCATGCTCGTCGTCCTCACCGGGGTCACCGCCACCCTGCTGCCTCTCGTATGGGTCGGTGCGCTGCTGGGCGGGGCCGGCTTCGGCGGCACCTTCGGCGGACAAGTACGCCTGATCGCCCCACACGCCGGCGCCCACCAGCGCGCCAGCCTCTTCTCGGCCGTCTACACCGTCGCCTACCTGGCCTTCGGCGTCCCGGTCGTCATCGCCGGCCAGCTCACACCCCGATGGGGCCTGCTGCCGACCTTCGACATCTACGCCGCCGTCGTCATCACCCTCGCGCTGGTCGGCCTTGCCGTCCAGGGCGCCCGGGCCGTGCGTCAGCGTCGGGAGAGCGAGGCGGTGCCTGCCACATCCTGACTCAGTCCAAACGCCCATCCCTGACCTCAAACAGCGAAACGGGCATCCGCACCAGCCCGCGGGCAGCCACGGTCCCGCCTCGCCACCTCGCATCGAACTCAACGCGTCGCCTCATCGCGTCGCCTCATCGCGTCGCCTCATCGCGTCGCCTCATCGCGTTGTCTCCCCGAGGCACACACCCTCGGATCCACCACCAACCATCACCACCAGGAGAATCACCATGACTGCACTTCCCGACACCCACAGCCGCACCGCGCCCGCGGAACCGGCCACCGTCGCGCTTCGCCTCGAGGCCGTCGTCATCCCCGTCGCCGACTACGACCGCGCCAGGGCCTTCTACACCGGTCTGGGCTGGCGGGTCGACGCGGACGTCGACGACCAGGCCGGCTACCGCCTCATGCAGCTGACCCCGCCCGGATCCGATGCCTCCGTCCTCTTCGGCACCCGCGTCACCGCCGCCCCAGCCGGCTCACTCGACGGCCTGCTGCTCGTCGTCGACGACATCGAGCAGGCCCGCGCCGCCCTGGTCGCGCGCGGCGTCGACGTCAGCGAGCCCTTCCACGACGTCAACGGCGGCCTCGGCGGGGGTTTCCACCCCGGCGAAGAAGGGCGCGCCCCCGGCCCGGACCCAGAGCGCCGCTCCTACGCCACCTACGCGTCCTTCGAGGACCCGGACGGCAACCGCTGGGTGCTCCAAGAGCTGACGACACGACTGCCCGGGCGACTGTGGGAGGCGACCGCACAGCCCGAGCCCGCCCACGACGCCGAGCAGTCGAGCGCCTCGCCCGTCAGGTCTGACCCGGACCCCGGCCGCCTGCCCGAACTGCTCCGCGAGACGGCACAGCACCACGACGCGTTCGAGAAGGCCGCGCCCGAGCACCACTGGTGGCACTGGTACGCGCCGTACCTGCTCGCCCGCCAGGGAGGCGCGAGCGTCGCCGAGGCGCAGCGCCACGCCGACGCCCACATGGCCACACGGCACGGAGTCAGCGCAGCCCGTGGCTGAGCGGTCCGCCGGAGCCAGAGAGCACCGGTGAGCACGTGACCTCGGGCCGTGGGCCAGCACTGCAACCCCCTGGAGGCCGGCGCCCATCGGGCAGGCTCACTCGAGGCCTGCGTCCGAAGAGGAGCGCGGCAACGGGTGCCTGAACAGCACAAACGCCCCCGGCAGAAGCCGGGGGCGTTGCTGGAGCCGCTTATCGGAATCGAACCGATGACCTATTCATTACGAGTGAATCGCTCTGGCCGACTGAGCTAAAGCGGCAGGTTGCGACGGCCCACACGGGGTGGTCCGGCACGGTGATCGAGTATACGCATCGGCCCCGCCCAGAGAGAAATCGGCCGCCGCCCGAAGGGCTGCCCGTGCACCGACCATGCGTCGGGCGCGGTGACCGCCCTCACGCGCGCGCCCGGGAATGACACGCCGGGCCGCTCGCCTTCCCTCCACGTGAGCGAAACGAAGACCAATGACACCACGATGCGCGCCATGACCTACGCCGAGTACGGGACCCCGGACGTCCTGAGCCTGACGGAGCAGCCGCGACCCAAGGTCGGGCCGGGCGAGGTCCTCGTGCGGGTGCGGTCGGCCTCGGTCAACCCCGTCGACTGGAAGCTGATGTCGGGCGGCCTCGACGCCGTCATGGACGTGCGCTTCCCGGTCGTTCCGGGCTGGGACGTCGCGGGGGTGGTCGAGGCCGTCGGCTTCGACACCCCGGAGTTCGCTCCCGGTGACGAGGTCATCGCCTATGCCCGCAAGGACTACGTGCACGGCGGGACCTTCGCCGAGTACGTCACCGTCCCAGCCCGGTCCCTGGCCCCCAAGCCGCGCAGCCTCTCGTGGGACGAGGCCGCGGGCCTGCCGCTCGCCGGGCTCACCGCTTGGCGGGTGCTCAAGCGCCTCGGCGTCGGCGAGGGCGACACGGTGCTCGTGCACGGCGCGGCCGGCGGCGTCGGCTCGCTCGGCGTGCAGCTGGCCCGCTCGCTCGGCGCCCGGGTCATCGGAACGGCCTCCGAGCGCAACCACGAGCGCCTGCGTGATCTCGGTGCCGAACCGGTCACCTACGGTGACGGCCTCGCCGGCCGGGTGCGTGCCCTGGCGCCCGGGGGCGTCGACGCCGTGGCCGACTTCGTGGGCGGCGTGCTCGACGCGACGCTCGCCGTCCTTGCCCCCGGTGGGCGCCACGCCTCGATCGCCGACGGCTCCGTCGCCGAGAACGGCGGCTCGTACATCTGGGTGCGCCCCGACGGGGTCGAGCTGGGCGAGCTGGCCGACCTCGCCGATGCCGGCGTCATCCGTGTCCCGGTCGCGCGCACCTTCCCTCTCGAGGAGCTCGCCGACGCGTTCCGGTTCAGCGCCGAGGGCCACGCCGCCGGCAAGGTCGTCGTGCGCGTCTCCCAGGACTGAGGCCCATCACGCCTCGAGTGCCCACCTCTCCTCGCGAGAAGGGGGGCACTCGTTGGACAGCGGTCAGGACTCGCAGACGAAGTCGTTCTCGGGCGCCAGCTGCCGCGTCAGGTAGGCGTCGACGATGCCGTCCGCGCAGTCGTTGCCCCGGCCGTACGCGCCGTGCCCCTCGGCCTCGACCGTGACGAAGCGGGAGCGCACGATCTCGCCGGCCAGGGCCTCGGTGTCCTCGATCGGCGTGGTGCGGTCGCCGTCGTTGCCGATGACCAGGACCGGGGTCGACACGTCCGCGCCGACGAGCAACGTCTGGCGCACGGCGCCGGTCCAGCCGCTGCACGGGTCGGGCCGCGCCGGCTGAACGCGGGCCCACAGGGGATGGTTGTCCAGGACGTCCTTGCTCGGGACGACGGAGTCCCACGGCGACCTCGGCCAGTCGGCGCACATCACGAGCAGGTGGGTGCGACCGAAGTTCGCCTGCGGGTAGGAGCCGTCCTCGTCGCGCTCGACCGTCCCCATCGCGAACGAGGCCAGCGCCTCTCCGTCGTCCTCGTTGATCGCGAGGTCCAGGGCATCGACGAGGTCGGGCCACGACTCCCGGTCGCGCAGGCCCTCGTCGATGGCCATGCTCGCCCAGCCCTCGGTGAGCGCCGGCAGGCTGTCGATGCCGGTGGCGACCGGCCTGCGGTCCAGCCGGTCGAGGAAGCCGACGAGCGCCGCGACGACCGCCTTCGTGTCCGCGCCCAGCGGGCAGTCCGCGCCGTCCCCGCACTCGCCGGCGAAGTCGTCGACGACGTCGTCGAAGTCGTAGGCCGCGCCGCGCGCGGCGGCATCGACGTCCTCCCTGCTCGGCGTTTCCTCGGCGAGGGCGTCGGGCACCACTGCGGAGTCGAGGACCATGAGTCCGACCCGGGAGGTGAAGAAGTCCGCGTAGAGCGCGCCGATCATCGTGCCGTAGCTGACGCCGTAGTAGTTGAGCCGCTCGTCACCGACGGCCGAGCGCAGCACGTCGAGGTCGCGCGCAACGGACTCGGTGCCCATGTGGGCCGTGAGCGCTCCCCCGCGCGCGAGGCAACGGCGGACGCGCTCGACGGGCGCTCGGCGAGCAGCCTCCCGCTCGGCGGCGGTGTCAGGAGTCGGGTCGGCCCCGTACATGGCGTCGAGGTCCGCGTCGCTCATGCAGTCGACGGGGTCGGACTCGCCCATGCCGCGGGGGTCGAACCCGATGACGTCGTAGCGCTCGCGCACGGCGTCACCGAAGACGTACGCCGCGTCGTTCACGAACTCGATCCCGGACCCTCCCGGCCCGCCCGGGTTGATGAAGAGCGAGCCGATCCGCTGCGCGGGGAGCGATGCCTCGAGGCGCCGCACGGCGATCCTCGTCGTCGCTCCGCGCGGCTTGGCGTAGTCGACGGGCACCGTGACGGTGCCGCAGTCGTAGAGGTCGTCGTCCTCGCACTCCTGCCAGGCGACCGGCTTGCCGTAGAAGGCCGCGAGCTCGGCCGGGTCGGGTTCGACCGGTCCGGTGAAGGTGATCGGCGTCCTCTCCGGCTCCTCGTCGCCGTTCTCGCCGTCCGAGCGGTCTGAGCCACCGGAGCCGCCGGACGCCTCGCGTGTCGTCGTCGGTGTCACCGACGCGTCACCGGCCGGGCCCGTGACGGGCGCAGCAGCGAGCAGCAGGAGGCCCGCGAGGATCGCGAGCGAGACGAAGGGCGCGAGCAGCTGGCTCAGCAGGTCGTGCCGTCGGACGGCGCCGTTCCCCTGAGCAGGTACCCGTCCACGGCGGAGTCCACGCACGAGTTGCCAGCGTAGTAGGTGCCGTGTCCGTCATGGTCGGAAGTGAGAAGAACGCCCGATGCGAGGTCCTTCGCGAGCTGCTTCGTGCCGCCGATGGGGGTGGCCGGGTCGCGCTCGTTGCCGATGACGAGGATCGGGGCCGCCCCCGCGGCCAGGGTGGTCCCCTTCGGGGCGCGGCCCGCGGTCGGCCAGGTGCGGCAGTTGTCGTAGAGCTCGCCCGTCATCCGCGCCCAGAGCGGGTGGTCCTTCTTGGCCTTCGCCTGGTCGGCCGCCAGCGACGGGTCGGACGACATGCGGGGCCAGTCGGCGCAGCGCACCGGGATCATCGCCTGCAGGTAGGTGGTCGGCGCGTAGGCACCGGAGGCGCTGCGTTCGACGACCGACATGCCCTTGGCGAGAAGGATGTCGCCCTTGCCGGTGAGGGCCTGGGCCAGCCCACGGTTGAGCGTCGGCCACGAGGTGTCGGAGTAGAGGCACATGAAGATCGAGAAGCCGACCCAGCCCTCGCCGATGGTCGTGAGGCCCGGCTTGCTCGTCTTCAGGCCGTTCTTCTCGACGCTGTCGAGCAGGTCGACGATCTTCTGACGGGCGCTGCCCTTGTCGCTGCCCAGGGCGCAGTCGGAGCGGGCGACGCACCAGTCGATGAAGGCGTCGATCGAGGACTCGAAGCCCTGGATGTCGTAGGTCATCTCCTGCTGCTCGGTCTGGTTCGGCGACATCGCCGAGTCGAGCACCATGCGCCCGACCTTCTTCGGGAACGCGTCGGCGTACATCGCGCCGAGGAAGGTGCCGTAGGAGCCGCCGAAGAAGTTGAGGCGCTCGTCACCGAGCAGCACGCGCATGACGTCCATGTCGCGGGCCACCTCGGCGGTGCTCATGTGCAGCGCCCGCTGCCCACCGCGGGCGGCGCAGCGCTTGGTGATGGCATCGACGTCGCCGAGCAGCTTGGCGCGCTCGGCCGCCGAGTCGGGCGTCGGGTCGTCGCTGAAGAGCAGGTCCATGTCGGAGTCACCGAGGCAGCGCACCGGGCTCGACGCGCCGATGCCACGCGGGTCGAAACCGACGATGTCGTAGGCCGCCCGCACCTCGGGCGAGAACACGAACGACGCGTACTGGGCGTACTCCACCCCCGAGCCCCCAGGGCCGCCGGGATTGATCACGAGCGAGCCGATGCGCTTCGCGGGGTCGGTCGCGGGGGCCTTGCGCAGGGCCAGGGTGAAGCGCCCACCCGTGGGGTCTGCGTAGTCGACCGGGACCTGCATCGTGCCGCACTCGTGCTTGGCGTTGTCGGGGCACGGAGACCACGAGACCTGCTGCGTGTAGAAGCCACGCAGGGCCGCCGGGAAGTCGCCGGTGGCGGGGGCGCTGCTCCGGCTCGCGCTCGGGGTGGGCGTCGGCACGACCTGCGTCGGCGACGGCACCGGCGGCTCTTTCTGGGCCACCACCGGCGGGCTGCTGATGCGCCAGACGGCGAGCACCACGACCGCGACGACCGCGACGATGGCGACGGCGGCGAGGACGGTCCGCAGCGGCGACCGCACCGGCGAGCCTGCGGGCGAGGCGGCGTACGGGACGCCGTGGCCCGCGGCTGACCCCGACCCACCCGATGCACCCGATGCACCCAGGGCACCCGATGCACCCGGCGCACCCGAGCCCGACGAGTAGCTCGGCGGAAGGGCGGCATACCCCGTCGGGGCGTCCGGGAGGTCGTCGGGACGCGGGTCGTCACTCATCATCGGTCACCAGGATCCGCCGCTCAGCATCGGAGTCCGTCCTTGTGCACGCGCCCCTGGACGTAGTAGGCGTCGATGGCGCTGTCGACGCACGTGTTGCTCCGACCATAAGCCGTGTGCCCGTCACCGTCGAAGGACACGAGCACGGCGTTCTCGAGCTGGTCGCGCAGCTGCGCGGACCACTCGTAGATCGTGGCGGGGTCGCGGGTCGTGCCGACGACGACGATGGGATCGCTGCCCGCTGCCTTGATCTTGTGCGGCCCGACGGCGGCCTTGGCCGGCCAGAAGCCGCACGGCAGCGAGCCCCACGCGAGGGTGGAGCCCCACGTCGGAGCCTTCACCGAGAAGTCCTTCGCGTACGTCTCGTAGGTGGACAGGTCCGAGCTGTCGGGGCGGTCGAGGCAGTTGACGGCGAAGATCGACTCCATGATGTTGCCGTCGTAGCCGCCGCCCGGACGGCGGTCGGCGTAGGCGTCGGCCAGCTGCATGAGGCTCTGCCCACTGCCGGCCTTGGCCTGCTTGAGGGCTTCGGTCAGGATGCCCCACGAGCCCTGGTCGTAGAGGGCGATCGCGACGCCGACGCGCGCCCAGCCCTCGGTGAGCTCGGGCGCGCTCGGGTCGCCGGTGGGCAGCGGCTGCCGGTCGACCTGTCGGAAGAGGGCTTCGAGGCCTTGGCGGGCGGCCTCGGGGGTGTCGCCGAGCGGGCAGCCGGACTCGCTGGTGCAGTCCTGGAGGTAGGCCTGGGTCGCGATCTCGAAGCCCCGGGCCTGCCCCTCGCTCAGCTGCGCGCTCGTGAGGTCGGGCGGCACGACGCCGTCGAGGACGACGCGCCCGACACGCTGCGGGAAGAGGTCGGCGTACGTCGAGCCGAGGAAGGTGCCGTAGGACTTGCCGAGGTAGTTCAGCTGCGGGTCGCCGACGGCCGCCCGGAGGATGTCCATGTCACGAGCGGCGTCCGCGGTCGACAGGTGCTTGACCAGCTCGGGGTTGTCGGCCTCGCACCCGTCGGCCATCGCCTTCGCCTGTGAGCGCAGCGCCTGCTCCTCGGCCGCGTCGTCGGGCGTCGGGTCCGTGGCCAGGAAGCGGTCGAGGGCCTTGTCGTCGAGGCAGTCGATCGGGCTCGACCGCGCGACGCCACGGGGGTCGAAGCCGATGAGGTCGTAGTAGCGCCGCACCTGGGTGCCCCCGATGGTGCTCGCGCCGGCGCGGACGTAGTCGATGCCCGACGCCCCGGGACCGCCCGGGTTGACGAGCAGCGAACCGAGCCGCTTCGCCTGGTCGCGGGCCTTGACCCGCACGACCTTGATGGTGAGGTCCTTCGCCGGGTCGGGGGCGGCGTGGTCGAGGGGCACGCGCAGGTCGGCGCACTCGAGGCCGCCGCAGGCCTGCCAGTCGAGGCGCTGGGAGTAGTAGGAGGCGAGGGCGGGACTGGGCGCCGCCGTGGCCGCCGGGAGGCCGGTCCTGGACGTCGCCGCCACCGGCGGCTCGTCGGTCGCGCACGCCCCCGCAGCCAGCACCAGCGCCGCGACCGCCGCCACGGCGGACAGGGCACGGGAGCTGGCGGCAGGGCGTGTCGTCATGCCCGAAACCGTAACGTGTCGGGCCCTGTCGGGCCGCATCCGAGGAGCCGTCCCATCGCTTGCCCCGAGGACGCTGATGGCGTATGCCGTGGGGCGGCTCGGGCGGCGCCCCTCAGACCCCGAGGTCGCGTGGGACGCGCAGCTGCAGGGCCATCGCCTCGAGCGCGAGCAGGGGCGGGACGTTGGCGTTGATGCGGTCGCGGGCCTCGTTGATGGCGTCCATCGCGGCGAGCAGCTGCTCCGGGCCGAAGACGCCGGCCAGGGCGCGCACCTTGTCGATGGCGTCAGGGTTGACGAGGTCGACATCGGAGTGCAGCCGCAGCACGAGCGCGTCGCGGTAGACGGACGTGAGGTCGACGAGGGCACGGTCGACGACGTCGCGACCGTAGCGGGTGGCCCGCATCTTCTGCTCGCGCTCGAGGGCGGCCAGCTGCGAGCGGATGTGGGGCGGCTGGGTGCGGGCGGTGGGGTCGGCGCCGAGGGTCTCCATCAGCCGGGTGCGCTCGGCGGCGTCGCGCTCGGCGCCGGAGGCTGACGACTCCTCGTCGGCGATCTGCGCCAGGTCGGCAGCCGCGCCGATGGCGTCGCCGACCCCCTGGATCTTCGTCGCCATGGCGATGACGTCGCGCCGCCGGATGCGGGCCTGCTCGTCGCGGGCGAGGCGGCGGGCCAGCCCGACGTGGCACTGCGCGGCGCGGGCGGCATACAGGGCCATCGCGGGGTCGATGCCGTCGCGCCGCTGGAGCAGGTCGGCCACGGCCTCGACGGGCGGGGTGCGCAGCCGCACGTGGCGCGAGCGCGAGCGGATGGTGACGATGACGTCCTCGAGACTCGGCGCGCAGAGCATCCAGACAGTGCGGGGCGTCGGCTCCTCGAGCGCCTTGAGCAGCGCGTCGGCGGGGGCGTCGGTGTAGGCGGTGAGGCGGTCGGCGTCCTCGATGATGATGATGCGCCAGCGGCCGACCGACGGGCGCAGCGCCGCCTCCTGCACGAGCGCCCGGGCCTCGGCGACCTTGATCGACAGACCCTCGGTCGCGACGACCTTGACGTCGGCGTGGCTGCCGTCGAGCGCGGTGCGGCACTCGCGGCACTCGCCGCAACCGCCCTGCGGGCACTGGAGCGCGGCGGCGAAGGCCCGCGCAGCGGTGGACCGACCCGACCCGGGCGGGCCGGTGAAGAGCCACGCGTGCGTCATCGCCGACTCGTCGGAGACGGCGCGCGAGAGCGTCTCGATGGTCGGCTCCTGGCCGACGAGGTCGGCCCAGACGGTCATGCTCGCCCCGAGGTGACGCGGTCGATGCCGTCGACCACCGCCGCGTGCAGGTGCTCGACGGGCTTGCTCGCGTCGAGCACGAGGTAGCGCTCCGGGTCCTGCGCCGCGAGCTCGAGGTAGCCCCGGCGGACCGCCGCGTGGAAGGCGTCGGCCTCGGACTCGAGCCGGTCGTGAACGTCGCCGCGCCGCTCGCGGCCGACCTCGGGCGAGACGTCGAGGACGATCGTGAGGTCGGGCAGCAGTCCGCCGACGGCCCAGTGCTGCAGGGCCGTGATCTCGTCGGCCCCCAGCTCGCGACCCGCGCCCTGGTAGGTGATCGAGCTGTCGACGTAGCGGTCGGTGATGACGACCTTGCCGTCGGCGAGCGCCGGCTTGATGAGCTGGTCGACGTGGTGCGCCTTGTCGGCGGCGAAGAGCAGCGCCTCGGCCCGGGCCGACACGTGGTCGCCGTGCAGCACGAGCTCGCGGATCTGCGCACCGAGGGGCGTTCCGCCGGGCTGGCGCGTCACGACCACCTCGCGGCCCTGCTGCTCGAGCACGTCGGTGAGCAGGCGCACCTGGGTGGACTTGCCCGCGCCGTCACCACCCTCGAAGCACACGAAGAGCCCGGGGGCGGTGTCGACTCGATGGGTCGCGGCCGCGAGGTTCTCCGTCACGTCCCGAGCCTATGCGACCCCGACGACACGAGGCCCCCCGTCCTCTCAGGCGCGACGGCGGGCGACGAGCTCCTCGGCGATCTGGACCGCGTTGAGCGCCGCGCCCTTGCGCAGGTTGTCGCCGACGACGAAGAGCACGAGGCCCTTGCCCTCGGGGGCGGCCTGGTCGGCGCGCACGCGGCCGACGAACACCTCGTCGCGGCCGGCGGCCTCGAGCGGGTTGGGCACGTCGGTGACGACGACGCCGGGCGCGTTCTTGAGCAGGTCCAGCGCCTCGTCGGGGGTGATGTCGCGCTCGAACTCCGCGTGGATCGCGAGGCTGTGCCCGGTGAAGACGGGCACGCGCACGCACGTCCCGCTCACCCGCAGGTCGGGGATGTGCAGGATCTTGCGCGACTCGTTGCGCAGCTTCTGCTCCTCGTCGGTCTCGAGCGAGCCGTCGTCGACGATCGACCCCGCGAGCGGCACGACGTTGAAGGCGACCGGCACGGCATACACGTTCGGGTCGGGCACGGCGACCGCGCGCCCGTCGAGGGCGAGCCCCGCGGGGTCACCGGCGGCGTACGCGCCCCGCAGCTGGCCGTCGAGCTCCTGCACGCCCTTGCCGCCGGAGCCGCTCACGGCCTGGTAGCTGGAGACGTGGAGGCGCACGAGGCCCGCCTTGTCGTGCAGCGGCTTGAGCGCCGGCATCGCGGCCATCGTCGTGCAGTTGGGGTTGGCGACGATGCCCTTGGGGATCGTGTCGAGGTCGGCCGCGTTCACCTCGGAGACGACGAGCGGGACCTCGGGGTCCTTGCGCCACGCGCTCGAGTTGTCGATGACGGTCGCGCCCGCGGCGGCGACCTTCGGGGCCAGCTCCTTGGAGGCGGCTCCGCCGTTGCTGAACAGAGCGATGTCGATGCCGGAGAAGTCGGCCGTCGCGGAGTCCTCGACGACGACGTCCTCGCCCTTGAACGGGAGCGTCGTGCCGGCCGAGCGGGCGGACGCGAAGAACCGCACCTGCGTGACCGGGAAGTCGCGCTCCTCGAGAAGGGCGCGCATGACGCCGCCGACCTGACCCGTTGCACCGAAGACACCTACTCGCATGCCACAAGGTTACGGCGAGGGAGGTCGCCCTCCCCCGCCGCGTTCACCTGTCGGTCGCCGCCCCGTGGCGGTCGGCGTTCGCGTGGATCGCGTCGCGCACGTATGCCGCGAGGCCGGGGGCGATGTCCTCGTACGTCTTCGTGAAGCGCGGGTCGGCGACGTACATGTCGGCGAGCCCGCGGTGGAAGGTGTGGTCGAGGTCGTAGAAGCGGTCGTGGATGTGGCGGCGGTGCTGCTCGGCGGCGTCCATCGCCGCCTCGCCCGTCGCGGGCTCGCCCGACTGCAGGGCCCGGACGAAGGCCGAGTTCACGGCCTCCATCTCGGCCTTGACCTCGGCCCAGTCGGCCTTCGTGTAGCGCTTGGTCCGGGCCGCCGACTGCTTCCACGCGTCGGACTCGCCCCAGCGCTCCTGCGCCTCCTGCTGGTACTCGTCGCTGAAGCCGTCGCCGAAGAGCTCCTTGAGGTCGTCGGGCGTGGCGGGTCGGTCGTTCATCTCTCTCTCCAGTGCTCGGTCGATGGCCGAGACGAGCTCGCGCAGCTCGTCCAGCCGGGTCATGACCGTCGCGCGCTGACGGCGCAGGTGGTCGGCCGCGTCCTCGCCGCCGTCCAGCAGGGTCGCGATCTCGTCGAGCGGCAGCTCCAGCCGCCGGTAGACCACGACCTGCTGCAGGCGGACGAGGTCCTCGTCGGTGTAGAGCCGGTAGCCCGCCCGCGAGCGCTCGCTCGGGACGAGCAGGCCGATCTCGTCGTAGTGGTGCAGCGTGCGCACCGTCACGCCGAAGAGGTCGGCGACCTGCCCCACCGTCCAGGTGGTCATCTCCTGCGTCCTTCCGGTCATGGCACCGAGCGTGTCGCCTCACGTCGCGTGAGGGTCAAGCCCATTCAAGACGAGACCGACCCGATGACGAGTGCGTATGCCGTGCGCCTCCTCCCGCGTGCAAGGCGCCCCCTGCCTCGAGCAAGGGGGGCGGGGGCGCCGAGCCGTCGGGCGGCGGCCGGGCCCGGGTCGCCCTACTCTCGGAACCGTGGAGCTCGAGGTCCGGCACCTGCGTGTCATCGCGGTGGTCGCGCAGCAGGGCAGCCTGCCCGCGGCGGCTGCCGTCCTCGGCGTGTCGCCGGCAGCCCTGGGCTCGGAGGTGGGCCGCATCGAGCGGGCACTCGGCTGCTCCCTGTTCCGCACGAGCGGTGACTCGGTCTCGTGCACGGCGATCGGCGAGCGGGTCGCGGCGCGGGCCCGGGCCGTCGTCAACGAGGTGGCGCTGCTCCGCGAGGACGTGCGCGGCCACCAGTCCGGCGAGGGCCCGCTGCGCATCTCGTCCGACTCGCTGCGCTACTTCACCTCGTTCGTCAGCCACGCCTATGCGACCGACATGCGGCGGCCACTGCTGCCCGTGCCGCCGCTCACCGGCACCACCACGACGGAGGCCATCAGCGACGGCCGCATCGACGTCGCCGTCGTCATCGCGCTGGCGGCCGCGCGCACGAAGGAGCGCGCGGACGTCGGCGAGCGCCTCATCGTCGAGCGCGAGCCGCTGCTCGTAGCGCTCTCCGCGACGCACCCGCTCGCGGCCCAGCGCTGCGTCGACATCCGGGACCTCGCGGACGAGGACTGGATCCTGCCCCCGGTCGAGATCGACCCCGGCTCCGAGGCGACGAGCTCGGTGCTCGGCGCGCTCGGCGTCACGCTCCGGTCGTCGTACGGGCCGCACGACCTGGGGCCGCTGTGGCCGGCCGTCGTGACCGGGCGCGCGGTCTCGTTCGCGGTGCCGACCGCCGCGGCCCCGCCCGGTGGGGTGCTGCGCCCGCTCTGCGACCAGCCGATCATCGCCCGGCGCGTGCTGCGCTGGCGGCTCGGTTCGATCGGCGAGGAGGACGTCGAGCGGTGCGTGCGGGCCGCGGGGTCGGCGTACCGGGAGCAGCTGACCCACACGGCACAGACCCAGGGGTGGTGGCCGACGGCGCGCTCGGAGGAGAAGCCGACGCTCGCGTCCTGACGGGCGACGAGCGCGCCCGGTCGGCCTCGTTCCGCCACCCATAGGGTGAGCGCGTGCATCGTCGCCTCGCGCTCGTCCGCCGCCCCTCGCCCCGACTCGCGGACGGGATCGTGACACACCTCGAGCGGTCGACGACGGTCGACGCGGACCTGGCCCTGCGGCAGTGGCAGGAGTACGTCGACGTGCTGCGTCGCCGCGGCTGGTCGGTCGTCGACGCACCGGCCGCCGACGACTGCCCCGACGGCGTCTTCATCGAGGACCAGGTCGTCGTCCACGGCGACGTGGCGGTGCTGTGCCGCTCCGGCGCCCCCGAGCGGCGGGGCGAGCGCGCCGGCGTGCGCGAGGCCGTCGAGGCACACGGCTACCGCACCGTCGAGATCGAGGGGCCCGGCACGCTCGACGGAGGTGACGTGCTCAAGCACGGCCACCACGTGTGGGTCGGGGTCGGCGGGCGCACCAACCACGACGGCGTCGCGCAGCTCGCCCGGGCCCTGGAGGGTCACCGCGTCGACGTCGTGCCGGTGCCGGTCTCCAAGGTGCTGCACCTCAAGTCGGCCGTGACCGCCCTGCCCGACGGCACTGTCGTCGGCCACCTCCCCCTCGTCGACGACCCCACCGTGTGGCCCCGGTTCCTGCCCGTGCCGGAGGAGCCGGGCGCCCACGTCGTGCTGCTCGGCGGGCAGTCCGTGCTCATGTCGGCGGCGGCACCCCGTACCGCCCAGCTCTTCGCGGCGAGAGGGCTCGACGTGACGATGGTCGACATCTCCGAGTTCGAGAAGCTCGAGGGCTGCGTCACCTGCCTCTCCGTGCGGCTGCGCGGCTAGCGGCATACGCCCTCGGGCCCCGGCCCCGGGGCCGTGCGACGGGTCGCGGTTTGCTAAGGTCGCTAACTGGATGAGCAATCTCCCGAGCGATCGAGGTGAGGGCATGACCACACGACCTGCACGACCAGCGCACGAGCGCGGGTTGACGCCGACCGACCAGGTGCGCCGCGCCACCGTCGTCGCTGCCGAGGTGTTCTGCGTCGTGGGCACGCTCGTGGGCCTCGGGGTGTTCGGCACCCGCGTCGAGGAGTCATCGGGTGGCGCACTCGCGGCCACGGCGACGCTCATCGCGCCGGCCACCCCGGCCTTCTCGATCTGGACGCCCATCTACCTCGGGCTCCTGGCGTATGCCGTGTGGCAGGCGCTGCCCACCAACGCCGTGCGCGCCCGGGTGCGCAGCACCGGCTGGCTCGCCGCGGCCTCGATGGTGCTGAACGCGGGGTGGCTCCTCGTGACGCAGCAGGGATGGATCTGGGTGAGCGTCGTCGTGATCGTCGCGCTCGCCCTGACGCTCGGCGTGCTGCTGCGACGCCTCACCGAGGCGCCCGCCGCCTCGCCGATCGAGACGGTTGTCGTCGACGGCACCTTCGGCGCCTACCTCGGCTGGGTCGCGGTGGCCACGTGCGCGAACATCACTGCGGCACTGGTCGACTCGGGCGTCGACCTCAGTGCCTGGCTCAACCAGGTCGCGGCCGTGCTGGTCCTCGCCGTCGCCGGCGGTCTCGGGGTGCTGTTCGCGCGTCGTCTCGGCGGTCGCTGGGCCGTGGCCGGGGCCATGTCGTGGGGCCTGGCCTGGATCGCGGTGGGACGCATCGCCGACACGCCCCGCTCGCTCGTCACCGGGATCGCCGCCGTGGTGGCTGCCCTCGTGGTGCTCGGTGCCGCGGCCCGCTGGCACACGCCCGCCGGGTCACGCGACACCCGCGACACCCGCGACCGCTCGGCGGCCCGGCTCCAGCCGGAGGGCTGAGCGCCGTGGACGCCGACGTCGTCGTCGTGGGCGCGGGCCTTGCCGGCCTGCGGTGCGCGGTGCGACTCGCCGAGCTGGGCCGCGAGGTGCTCGTCCTCGAGTCGGCCGATGCCGTCGGAGGGCGCATCCGCACCGACGTCGTCGACGGCTTCCGCTGCGACCGCGGGTTCCAGGTGCTCAACCCGGCCTACCCGGCCGTCCGTCGATGGGTCGACCTCGAGTCGCTCGACCTCAAACCCTTCGGCGCCGGGGTGCTGGTCCGCCGGCCCGACGGCCTCAAGGTGGTGGCCGACCCGGTGCGGGAGCCGCGCCGACTCGCTGCCACCCTGCGCAGCGGCTACGCGAACCCCGTCGAGCTGGCGGCACTGGGCCGGTGGGCCGGGCGCGTGATGGTCGACCCGAAAGGCGTTCTGGCGCAACAGGACTGCACGCTCGCCGAGTCCTTCGACCGCGCTGGTGTGACGGGACGGCTGCGCCGTGAGGTCCTCGAGCCCTTCCTCGCCGGCGTGCTCGTCGACAGCCACGGGCGATCCTCGGCAACCTTCACCAAGCTGCTCGTGCGGATGTTCGCGCTCGGTCGACCCTCGGTGCCGGCACTCGGCATGCAAGCCCTTCCCCGGCAGCTGGCCGAACGGCTGGGTGACCGCGTGCGCCTGAACCGTCGCGTCGAGGCGGTGGTGCCGGTCGAGGGTGGCACCGAGGGCAGGGTCGAGGTCCGGACCGGGGAGGGGGTCCTGAGCGCCCGCCGCGCCGTCGTGGCGACCGACCCGCTCGGCGCCTCGGCGCTCACGGGCCTACCCGAGCCGCACGTCCGGGGGCTGGTGACGTGGTGGTTCGACGCCCCGGAGGCGCCGCACGCGCTCCCCTTCGTCGCCGTCGACGGACGACGGTCCGGGGACCAAGCACCCGGGCCGGTGTGGAACGCGGCGGTCATGACCGCGGCGGCGCCCAGCTACGCCCCGCCCGCGCGGCACCTCGTCGAGGCCACCTGCCTGCTCGACCGGCCCGACGGCGACGCGTCCCAGGCCGACGTCCTGCGCCACGTCGGCGAGATCTACGGCTGCGACACCTCCGGGTGGCGGCTCGTGACCCGGCACCGCGTCGAGGCCGCGCTGCCGGCGATGGCGCCACCGCTGCAGGCACGCTCGTCCGTCGACCTCGGTGACGGCGTCTTCGTGTGCGGCGACCACCGCGACACCGCATCGATCCAGGGCGCCCTGGTCTCGGGACACCGCACGGCCGAGGCGGCTCACGCGTCCCTCTGAGGGGCGGTCGGCGAGACCCGCTGCGACGACCCCGTCGGGCGCGCGGCGAGACTTCGCGGAAAAAGATCGGCTCCGGTGCATCCGGGGCGGGTGTCCACCCGGAAGTAGGAGACAGACGGCACCCCACGCCGTCGACCGCGCACCTCCCCTCCTGGAACGTCCGCCCGACGAGAGCGACCCGGTCGCACTCGAGAACTCACACCGGAAAGGAACGACCATGAAGTCCATCCGCATCGCCGCCGCCGCTTCGCTCGCCCTCGCCCCCGCCGCCCTCGTCGCGGCCCCCGCACACGCCGCCGACGCCACCGTCTCGGTGCTTCACGGCGTGCCCGGTGCGACGGTCGACGTCTACGCCAACGGCAAGGCCCTGCTCACCAACTTCAAGCCCGGCACGCTCACCGACCCGCTGATGCTCCCCGAGGGCACCTACGACCTCAAGGTCACCCAGGCGGGGGCCGGCGCCGGCGGCGCCGCCGTCATCGAGGCCAAGGACGTGCAGGTCCCGGGCGGCGCCAACGTCACCGTGGTGGCCCACCTGTCGGAGGCCGGCAAGCCGGTGCTCACCCCGTTCGTCAACGACACCTCGAAGGTGCCGGCGGGCAAGGCCCGGCTGACGGTCCGCCACACCGCTGCGGCTCCCGCCGTCGACGTCAGGGCCAACGGCACCGCTGCGCTCAAGGGCCTGACCAACCCGAACGAGGCGAAGGCCGTCGTCGGCGCGGGCACCATCAAGGCCGACGTCGTGCTCGCCGGGACGTCCGACGTCGCGATCGGCCCCGCCGACCTCGACCTCAAGGAGGGCACGAACACCATCGTGTACGCCTGGGGCAGCGCCGCCGACAAGAACCTCAAGCTCGCGGTGCAGACCATCTCCGGCATGCACTCCGCTCCCGGCGGCGTGCCCGCCGGCGCGGGCGGACAGGTCGCCGCCGCGCAGCAGTCCTCCGACGTCGCCCGCTACTCGGCCGTCGCCGGTGCGGCAGCCGCGGCCGGAGCGCTCGTGCTCGTGACGCGTCGCCGGTCGGCACGCGCCGAGAGCTGAGCGGCCCACACCCGAGGAGAGCCCCCATGCCCGGCCCACAGCACCGGACGGCCGCCCGAGCCGGCTTCGTGACGCGGGACGACGTCGCCGACGCGCACGTCACCCCGTCGCGGCGCCGCGCAGCGGCCGGCGACCCTCCCGCCCCGTTCGCCGAGGGGCGGGAGGCCGGAGCCGGGGTCGGGACCGAGGGACCCGTGCCGGGGCGTGTTCGGGGGCACGTCCCGGCGGGGGCTCGGGGAGCCCGGACCGTGGCCGCCGCACTGGCGGCGGCCCTCCTGGCCGGGCTGGCGGTGGCGTGGCTGACGCGCCCGCAGCAGAGCGCACGCCCTGCCGGGAGTGAGGGGATCCGGTCGGTCACGGCACCGTCCAGCGCGCCCGGCGCTCCGGCGGCGCGTGCGCCCGCCGCCGGAGCGTCCCCCTCGGAGCCCTCGTCGACCCCGGTGTCCGCCAGACCCGCGACGGTTCCGGCCGTGCCAGCCGACAGTCGACAGGGCATGCCGGAGCAGCTGACCATCCAGCGCCTGGGCATCGACATGCCGGTCGTCCCCCAGGGGGTGGCCCGGGACGGCGAGATGGCGCTGCCCGCCACCCCGGCGCAGGTCGGGTGGTACCGCTACGGACCACGTCCCGGCGACCGCGCCGGTGCCACCGTCCTGGCGGCCCACCTCGACATGCCGGGCTACGGCATCGGCCCGATCGCCAAGGTCGAGGACCTGCGCGCCGGTGACGTCATCACCGTGCGCTCGGCGGCCACGACGCACCGCTTCCGGGTGACCGGCGTCGCGAGCGTCCGCAAGACCTCGCTCGACCTGGCCGCCCTTTTCGCCCGCGACGGCCCGCCCCGCCTGCACGTGGTGACCTGCGGCGGTGAGTTCGACAGAGAACGCCGGCGGTACGACGAGAACGTCGTCGTGACGGCCGTGCCGATGACGTGAGCGTGAGCCGACATGCCGTGGTTAGGTGTACTCGTGCACGTGCACGACGACCCTGATGTCGAGTCCGCCGAGCTCGCCGCCCGGTTGTCCGGCGGCGACCGCGAGGCGCTCGCCGAGATGTACCGCCGCTGGTCACCCCTCGTGCACACCATCGCGCTGCGTGCCCTCGGCACCCGTGAGGACGCCGAGGACGTCGTCCAGCAGGTCTTCGTCGCCGCGTGGCGGGGCCGGGCGACCCTGCGTCCCGACCGCGGCTCCCCGGCCGCCTGGCTCGTGGGCATCACGAAGCACCGGGTGGCCGACGTGCGGGCCGAGCGCTACCGGGCCCACCGCAACCTGCAGGCCGTCGCCTCCGAGGTCGCGACCGCACCCGACGCCGCCGGCGACTCGGACTGGGCGGAGCGGCTGCTGCTGGTGCACGAGCTGGAACGGATGGGTGACCCGCGCGCGACGGTGCTGCGCATGGCATTCATCGAGGACCGCACCCACGAGGACATCGCCCGGGCCCTCGACCTGCCCCTCGGCACGGTCAAGAGCCACGTGCGCCGGGGCCTGATGGCACTGAGAGATCGACTGAAGGAGGTGGAACGTGTCTCACCCGAGTGACGACGAGCTGGTCGACCTCGCCCTGGGCGAGCCGGCCGGCGACGTGTCGGCCCACGTCGCGCAGTGCGCGGCGTGCTCCTCCGCGGTGACCGACCTCCGCCGCACCGTGAGCCTCGTCTCCAACCCCGGCCCGTATGCCGGGTGGCAGGCTCCGGACGACGCTGTCTGGGCGAGGGTCGCGGCCCAGCTCGACACCGCCGAGGACGCGATACCCGAGGCTCCCGACGCTTCCGGAACGGCGCCCGCCGCACCGTCGGCACCCGTCGTCCGGCTCGATCGACCCGGTCGGCGGCGTACGGCAGCGTGGGCCGCCGCCCTCGTCGCCGCCAGCCTCGTCGTCGGGCTGCTCACCGGACGCGCCATCTGGGGCACGACGGAGGGCGGTCAGGTCGCCCAGGTGGCCCTCGCGACCCTCGACACCCGACGCACCGAGGGCGAGGCCACGCTCGTGCGCGCAGCCTCGGGCCTCGACCTGCAGGTCAGCACCGACACCGTCCTCGACGCCGGAGACGGCTACCTCGAGGTGTGGCTCATCAACGCCGACGGCAAGCGGATGGTGTCCGTGGGAGTCCTGCGACCCGGCGAACCCGGCTCGTTCCCGGTCACCCAGGCGCTGATCGACCAGGGCTACGTCGTCGTCGACATCTCCAAGGAGCAGTTCGACGACAAGCCGGCCCACTCGGGCGACAGCCTGCTCCGAGGGCAGCTGCCCGCCTGACGGCGCGACCGGCGGGACGGCATACGCCATGGGCCCCGAGCGGCCGGGACACGGACGGCACGGAAGGCACGGGCGGGTCGGGTGGGTCGGCCTCGCGGAGGTCGGGGTCGGTCGACGGGGCTCAGGACATGAGGTTGCGCATGGCGGCGGTCGCGCCGAGCAGGTAACGCTCGACGACGGCGCGGTCACGGTCGTCGAGCGAGGCGTCGAGGTCGGCGAGCGCCTCGAACATCGGGCGCATGCGGGCGAGCACCTCGGCGCGTCCGCTGTCGGTGATGACCACCTCGGTGCGCCGGCCGTCGCCCGGGTGCGAGCGACGCTCGGCGTGCCCCCGCGAGACGAGCCGGTCGACGACGCCCGACGAGGCCGCCGAGGTGACACCGAGCAGGCGTCCGATCTCGACGGGTCCGAGCGGTCCGCGCATGAGGTGGCGCAGCGAGTGCAGCTCCGTGGTCGACAGGCCGGCCTGGCGCGCGACGACCGCCGGCACCGTCTCGGACACCTCGACGAGCTCCTGGAGCGCAGCGAGGGTCGCGGTCGTGCGCCACTGAGGCACCCCGGGGACGAGCCCGAGCTCGGGGATGCCGGAGCGGACGGCGTCTCCCGTCGCGCGTGCGGACGCGTGCGGGGTGCCGTCGTCAGGGCCGTGGTCGCCGGGGGGTGCGTCTGTTGCGGATCGACGCTTCGTGCTAATGTCACTCACCAACTTAGTAATCATCTGAGTAACTGAGTTACTCATCCTAACCCGGAGGTCTCTCGTGCGGGGTCTGACCGACACCATCGTGCGGCGGTGGTGGGCCATCGCCATCGTCATTCTCGCGCTCGCCGGCGCCATGGGCGTCACGAGCGCCCTCGGCGAGGCGACGCGCACCGCTGCATCCACCGACCAGCTGCCCGTCGACTCCGACAGCGCGAAGGCAGCCCAGCTGCGCGAGCGCCTCCCGGAGGCGAAGGGATCCACCGCCGTCGTGCTCTTCACCCGCGAAGGCGGCCGGCTGAGCACCGCCGACGTGGCAGCCATCGAGACGCGGGCCCGTGAGCTGCCGGGCGGCGGGCGCATCCCGCTCCAGCGCAGCGACGACGGCAGCGCCGCCCTCGCCGTCGTGCCCGTCGCCGCCGAGAGCGCGACGGACACCTCCAAGGCCGTGGCCGACATCCGCAGCACCGCCAAGCAGGGCCTGCCCGACGGGGTCACGGCCCAGGTCACCGGCCCCGCAGCGGTCCAGGCGGACCTCGCGAAGGTCTTCGACGGCGCCAACACGCGACTGCTCATCGCGACCGCCTCGGTCGTCGCGCTGCTGCTCGTGATCACCTACCGCAGCCCCGTGCTCTGGCTCGTGCCGCTCGTCGTCGTCGGTGTGGCCGACCGCCTCTCGGCCGTCGTCGCAACCCACGTGCTCTCCGCCTTCGGCCTCGTCTGGGACGAGTCGACGATCGGCATCCTCTCCGTCCTCGTCTTCGGCGCCGGCACCGACTACGCCCTCCTCCTCATCTCGCGCTACCGCGACGAGCTGCGCCGCCAGGACGACCGGCGTGAGGCCATGTCCCTCGCCCTGCGGCGTACGGCAGAGGCCGTGCTCTCCAGTGCCGTCACCGTCGTCGTCGGCCTGCTGACGCTGGCCCTCTCGCTGTTCCCCGCGACCCGCGGCCTCGGTGTCGCCTGCGCCGTCGGCGTCGTCGTCGCCGCCGCCTTCGTGCTCGTGGTCCTTCCAGCCGCCCTCGTCTGCTTCGGCCGCTGGGTCTTCTGGCCGAAGGTCCCCCACGTCGGTGAGGACGCCCTCGCCGACGGCCACTCCTTCTGGCGGCGCGTCGGCGACCGGGTCGCGGCGCACCCGAAGCGCGTCATCGGCGTGACGCTCGTGATCCTCGCGGCGATGGCCGCCGGGCTCTTCGCGGTCGACACCGGGCTCAAGCAGTCCGACCAGTTCCTGCAGAAGCCCGAGGCCATCGCGGCCGGCGAGCGCCTCGCCCAGTCCTTCCCCGCCGGCAGCGCCGACCCTGCGGTCATCGTGACCACGGGCGACGCCGAGCGGGTGCGCACCGCGGCCGCCGGGGTCGAGGGGGTCGCGAGCGCCCGCGTCGTCAACACCGGCAGCGGCGTGACCGAGGTCGACGCCGTCATCTCGGCGGCACCCGGCACCGAGGAGGCCACCCAGGCCGTGCGCGCCCTCCGCGCCGCGGTCGCGCCCATCGCGCAGACGCACGTCGGCGGCACCGAGGCGGTGGCCCTCGACCAGGCCGAGGCGTCCTCGCGCGACCGGTTCGTCATCCTCCCGCTGGTGCTGGGCCTCGTCCTGCTGGCCCTGGGACTGCTCCTCCGCTCGGTCGTCGCGCCCATCGTCCTCGTGACGACCGTCGTCGCGACCTACCTGGCGAGCGTCGGTGCCTCGTGGTGGATCTTCACCAAGGTCTTCGACTTCTCGGCCCTCGACGACAGTGCGCCGCTCTTCGCGTTCGTCTTCCTGGTGGCGCTCGGCGTCGACTACAACATCTTCCTCGTCACCCGCGCCCGGGAGGAGTCGCGCACGCACGGCTCACGCGCCGGCATGCTGCGCGGCCTGGCTGCCACCGGTGGCGTCATCACGAGCGCCGGCATCCTGCTCGCGGCCGTCTTCGCAGTGCTCGGCGTGCTGCCGCTCGTGGTGCTGGCACAGATCGGCGTCATCATCTGCATCGGCGTCCTGCTCGACACCCTCGTGGTGCGCACCCTGCTCGTGCCGGCGATCGGCATCGTGCTCGGCGACCGGTTCTGGTGGCCGCGGCGGCCGCACCCCGTCGGCCCTGGCACGGCGCAGACGGGCGCCCCGGGCCCGGGGTCCGAGGCGTCGGACAGCGGCTTGGACAGGACCTCCAACCGGGCGGCGACCCGCGCGTAGGAGCAGCACGTCGACGGGGGCAGGCCGGGTTCGAACCCCCGGAGTCAACCCTCTACAAACTCTTGACAAACACTCGGCAAAGATCTTCAATCTCGGTGTCGGAAAGTTCGTGCCGACGTCTCGAGATCCGTCGACGAACCGTCCGGCGCTCCAACTGAAACGCCTGTCGACCCCCTTGTCCGCACTTCCTGAAATCCCCTCGGACGGACACCTCGCGGAGACCTGCTGACCCCCCAGGCGGGCCTCCGGCGTCTCGGCCGATCCCCCTCCCCAACCGGCCGAGGCGGGTGGGGCCGCGCGTCGGACTCCCTTCCGGCGCGCGGCCTCCTTCCTCCCAGCCGGGCTCCACGCTCGCACCGAGCGCGCGACTCCCACCGACAGACCGGTGTCGGTGGGAGTCGTTGCTGTGACCCGGGGGTGGACGGCTTCGGCTAGCCGGGCTGCCCCGGCTGCACGGGCCCGATCCGGAAGGGCCGCATCATCTCGTTGTCCTCGTGCTCGAGGATGTGGCAGTGCCAGACGAACTGGCCGGGCCGTTCGAAGTGCGCACGCAGGCGCGTCACCTGTCCGGGATACGAGGTCACCGTGTCCTTGACACCCGACTCCCACGGCTCGGGCCCCGTCGGCTCACCGACGACCACCATCGGCTGTACGACCTCCTCGCCCGCGAGGAGCAGCGGCTGCCGTTCGACGACCTCGAAAGCCACCTGGTGCAGGTGGATGGGGTGCGCGTCGGCCGTCGTGTTGTGGATCTCCCACACCTCCGTGTCGCCCACGCCAGGGTCCTCGGTCACCGGGTGCATCCACTCGTGCTCCATCGCCATCCCGTCGTGCACCACGCCCAGGGCGCCCTCGATGGGGCCCTCGACCTTGGCCCCGGTGGCATCCGCACCGACGTCGGCCAGCTCGATGAGCGCCAGCTTGCGCGACCGCTGCTCGGCGGGCAGCGCGGCCACCGCGGGCAGCTGCAGGTCCTCACCCGGGGTAGACAGGTCGGCGCTCGTGGCCGGCCCCACCCGGAACTCCATGACGAGCCCCGTGCTCTCGGGGTCGGCGACGTCGAAGTCGCCGGGCTCGTCCGGGAGGCTCGGCTCACCGCCACCGAAGGGCTCGTCCGGGCCGACGTTGCGCAGGACGTACCTGCCCGCCGGCACCCCGGTGAAGTCGACGATGAGGTCGGCGCGCTCGGCCAGACCCATGAGCAGGCGGTTCGCGTGGCCCGACGTCAGGTCGACCGGCAGGGCCAGGAAGCCGCCCTCGTTGCCGATCATCCACACCTTGATGCCCGGGATCTTCTGGAAGTCGAGGATCAGGAAGCGCGACTGGCAGCCGTTGAGGACCCGGAACCGGTAGCGCCGCTTCTCGACGTCCAGGTAGGGCCACGTGCGGCCGTTGACCATGAGCGCGTTGCCGAAGAACTCCGGGTTCCAGAACGGCGAGAACGTGCCCTTCGGGATGTACGGGCGCACGATGCCGTCGAAGAAGACGCGTGAGTCAGGGTAGAAGAGCGATCCGTCGGCGTTGAACGCCCGGTCCTGGATGGCGATCGGGATCTCGTAGTAGCGCTTCGTCGTCGGGAACCCGTCGGCCTTGCTCGGGGCCGGGCCGGGCAGCACCGCAGTCCTCCCCGTCCTGGCGTCGCGCACCGCTCCGTCGCCGTCCGGCCCACCGCGGATGAGGTAGAACCCCGCGCCGCCGGCATACACGTTGACCCGCGTCATCCCGAGGGTGTGGTCGTGGAACCACTTCGTCGACGCGCGGTCGGGGTTCGGGTACTGGAAGACGGAGTAGCCGGGACCCCACGTGGCGCCATAGCCGGCCTTCGCCTTGCCCGCGAAGAAGTCGTACCAGGTGCCTCTCGCGGCGTACCCGCTGGGAAGGTTGGTCGCGGCCGGCAGGAACCACGCCTCCGGGTAGCCGTCGCTCTCGTCACCGACGCCGACGGCCCCGTGCAGGTGCACCACCATCGGCACCGGTCCGGTGTACGGGCCCGGCGTCCGCTTGAAGACCGGTCGCGAGTCCCGGCCGGCCGTCCCGCCCGGCGGGTTCGCCCAGTGCAGGGTGGGGTCGACCGTGAGCAGGTGCGGCAGGTAGCGGCCCTGGCCGTCGACGAGCTCGTTGACCCACTTCACCCGCACCGGCCGACCGTGCTCCGCCTCGATCGTCGGGCAGGGCGCGTGGTGCAGCAGCACTCCCTGCTTGCTGTCCGACGACAGCGCGCCGTAGCCCCACACAGTCGTCGCGGGAAGGCCCGCGGGAAGGATCTGCTGCCTGAACTGCCGCAGCGAGATCTCGTAGTAGTCGACGGGCGGGCCCGAGGCCTGCTTGATGGTCCCCGCTCGCGCCATCACCGGTGGGATGACGAGCGGGGTGGTGAACTTCGGGATGGTGGCCGGGTCCAGGGTCCCCCCGGGCACCTGGGCCACGGCCACCTTCTCGCCTCCCGGCAGGTACGCGTACAGCGCGAACCCGATTCCTGCACCCCCGACTGCCTTGACGAACGTGCGCCTCGACACGCCCGCATCTGCCCCTCTGCGACCTCCCATGGCGAACTCTCCCCGCACTCAGCCACCCCGCCCCGGAGTCCCCCGGGGTGAACCAGTGGACCCCTCCAGAATGGGCGGGGACACCTCTCGCCGCTGGGCTTTCCTGTGCTTCCGCCATGAGCGGTGTTACGTGGAAACGCTTGCGCCCCAGTGCGTCCCGGTTCGTCCGAGCGTGATCTCGCTCACGCCGGCGGCGTCCGTCAGGAGTTCGTCATGCGCCCGTCATGAATCCGTCATCCACGCCACTCCTCACGGAGCAGCGCCCACGTGTTGTCGTCGAGCCACGTGCCGTCCTTGCCCAGCGACGTCGCGACGCTCGTCGACTCGAGCCGCATGCCGATGCGGTGCAGCACGCGGTTGGACGCGATGTTGTCGGCATACGCTTCGGCGGTGATCCGTCGCAGCCCCAGGTCGCGGAAGCCGATGGCGAGCAGCGCGGCAGCCGCCTCGGCGGCGAGGCCGCGGCCGTGCACGTCGGGGTGCAGCGCGTAGCCGATGGTGCGCTCCCACTCGTCGGTGACCGGGCCGATGCTGTGGCTCGGCTCGAGCCGGAGCATCACGTCGCCGACGACCCGGCCCGTCCGCGGATCCGCGACGGCGAGGCCGAGCAGTGGGTTCCCGGCGCCCGGGAGCCTCCGGGCGATGCGGTCGGCGATACGGGCCGTGACCTGCTCACGGTCGAGCACGCCGTGGCTCAGGTGCACCACGACCTCGGGCAGACCGCGGTAGGCCAGGACCGCGTCGACGTCGTCGGGCGTGAGCGGGCGCAGGACGAGGCGGTCGGTGCGCCGCGGCCAGGTCAGCGCGGACAGGTCGGGGCGGGGCACTATCGCCAACCGGCCTCGTCGACGCCGCCGGGCACGTCGGCCGCCGGGTCGTACGGGGTGCGCGTGAAGCGGAACGAGGCGAGGTCGAGGTGCGAGGGCGTGCCGTCGCCCGCCCGGACGACACGCAACGGCTCGCCGGTGTAGTAACCGTCGAGACCGACCCACTCGTCGGTGCCCGCCGGGGCGAACCTCGAGCCGCGCCCCTGCCCCGGCTCCCCGAGGACCAGGTGCTCCCCCACTGCCTTCGCGACCGACACCGACGGCCCCCAGTGCCACGTGCCAACGAGCTCGAGCACACCCCGGTCGCCCGCGGCGTGCCACGGCTGGGGTGTCAGCGGTTCGCGCTCGGCGAGCGCAGCGAGCAGGTCGGGACCGATGGTGCCCATGCCGGACGTCGAGTTGGCCATCACGACGACGCCGTCACCCGACTCGACCGCGACGCGCAGTCCGGCGAGGAAGCCGGGCATCGAGCCGCCGTGACCGGCATACCGGGTGCCCTCGAGGTTCCAGACCTGCCAGCCGAGCCCGTGGGCGACCGTCCACGGCAGGCCGGGGTTGTCGGCGACGGTGTGCGGCTCGTACATCTCGTCGAGCGTGCCCTTCGAGAGCACCTCGCCCGTGTCACCGCCTGCGAAGGCGGCCCACCGCGAGAGGTCCTGGACGGTCGTCCACAGCTGGCCGGCCGGAGCCATCGCGCCGGCGTCGTGCTCGGGCTCGGGCAGCAGGACGTCGGCGAAGGGGTGGACCGCGAGACCCTGCGCAGCCTTGCCCGTCGGCCGGGTCGTGGTGCGCGTCATCCCCAACGGTGCGAGCAGGTCGCGCCGGATGACGTCGAACCAGTCCGCACCGTTGGCCCGGGCCACGACCTCGCCGAGCGCCGCGAAGCCGACGTTGGTGTAGTGGAAGCGTCGACCGGCCCGGAAGCGTTGCGCCACAAGCGAACCTACGAGCTCGTCCCAGTCGCCGCCCGGCGTGCGCTCCCACCACGGGCCGTTCGTCTCGGCCTGGACGCCACCGCCGTGCGAGAGCAGCTGGGCGATCGTCGCGCGGCCGAGCTGTGAGCCGGGCACGTGGTCGTCGAGGTGGTCGGTGAGGTCGAGACGTCCCTGGTCGCGCAGCCGCATGACCGCGACGGCCACGAAGGTCTTGGTGATCGACCCCATGCGGTACTGCGTGTCGGTGTCGGCGGCCTCGCCGCCCTTCCTCCCGTCGAGGGTGCCCACCGCGTCGGACCACACGAGGCCGCCGCCCCGCACGAGGCCGGCCGCGACGGAGGGCAGCCGGTTCGATCGCTGCTCCGTGGCGAGGAGGTGGTGCAGGTGCCGCGAGGTGGACGGGTCGAGGGCCGGCGCGGGGTCGGCGGTGGGGGCCGGCTCGACGGCGCTGTCGGGGCTGGTGCTCACCCGCTCCACCCTAGGCCGGGCTCTCTGGCGTGGCGCAGAGCACCCCGGCAGGATGGGACGGCGGCCCCACGGCCGCGACCGATCCGTTATCTTGACATCAAGATTTATTCGGATCCTCTTCTCGGATCTCGGCACGACCCGCAACCCGAACGGAGCACCAGCGTTGGACTCGACAATCATCTACACGCACACGGACGAGGCGCCCGCCCTGGCCACGGCCTCGCTGCTGCCGATCGTCTCGGCCTTCGCCAAGCAGGCCGGCGTCGACGTCGAGACGCGCGACATCTCGCTCTCGGGCCGCATCATCGCCGGCTTCCCCGAAGCCCTGAAGCCGGAGCAGCGCATCGGCGACGCCCTGGCCGAGCTCGGTGAGCTCGCGAAGACGCCCGAGGCGAACATCATCAAGCTGCCCAACATCTCGGCCTCGATCCCGCAGCTCAAGGCCGCGGTCGCCGAGCTGCAGGCCGCCGGCTACGACCTGCCCGACTACCCCGACAACCCGACCACCGACGCCGAGAAGGCGGCCCGGGCGGCATACGACAAGGTCAAGGGGTCGGCGGTCAACCCCGTTCTGCGCGAAGGCAACTCCGACCGCCGCGCTCCCGCGTCGGTCAAGAGCTACGCGCGCAAGCACCCGCACTCGATGGGCGCCTGGACCGCCGACTCGAAGACCAACGTCGCCACCATGGGCGAGCACGACTTCCGCCACAACGAGAAGTCCGTCGTCATCACGAACGACGACACGCTCCGCGTCGAGCTCGTCGGCGCCGACGGGCAGACGACCGTGCTCAAGGAGTCGATCCCGGTCCTCGCGGGCGAGGTCGTCGACGCCACCTTCATGGACGTCGCGAAGCTGCGCGAGTTCCTCTCCGAGCAGGTCGCCCGCGCCAAGGCCGAGGACGTGCTCTTCTCGGTGCACCTCAAGGCCACGATGATGAAGGTCTCCGACCCGATCATCTTCGGCCACGTCGTGCGCGCCTTCTTCCCCGAGGTCTTCCAGGCGTATGCCGCCGAGCTGGCCTCGGTCGGAGCCTCCCCCAACGACGGCCTCGGCGCCGTCCTCAAGGCCGTCGAGGGCCTGCCCGCCGACCAGCGCGCCGAGGTCGAAGCCGCGGTGAAGAAGGGCTTCGAGGAGGGCCCGGCCATCGCGATGGTCGACTCCGACAAGGGCATCACCAACCTGCACGTGCCGAGCGACGTCATCGTCGACGCGTCGATGCCCGCGATGATCCGCACCTCGGGCCACATGTGGAACGCCGAGGGCAGCGAGGCCGACACGCTCGCCGTGCTGCCCGACAGCTCGTACGCCGGCATCTACCAGGTCGTCATCGACGACTGCCGCGCCAACGGCGCCTACGACCCGGCCACGATGGGCTCGGTGCCGAACGTCGGCCTCATGGCGCAGGCCGCCGAGGAGTACGGCAGCCACGACAAGACGTTCGAGATCCCCGCCGACGGCACCGTGCGCATCGTCGACGGCTCGGGCAACGCGCTCATCGAACACGCCGTCTCGGCCGGCGACATCTGGCGCGCCTGCCAGACCAAGGACGTGCCGATCCGCGACTGGGTCAAGCTCGCCGTCACCCGCGCCCGCGCCACGGGCTCCCCAGCCGTGTTCTGGCTCGACGCCGACCGTGCGCACGACGCCAACCTCATCGGCAAGGTCGAGGAGTACCTGAAGGAGCACGACACCGAGGGGCTCGACATCCAGATCCTCAAGCCGACCGACGCGATCGCCTTCTCCCTGGGCCGCATCCGCAAGGGGGAGGACACCATCTCGGTCACCGGCAACGTGCTGCGCGACTACCTCACCGACCTCTTCCCGATCCTCGAGCTCGGCACCTCGGCCAAGATGCTCTCGGTCGTTCCACTCATCAACGGCGGTGGCCTCTTCGAGACCGGCGCGGGCGGCTCGGCCCCGAAGCACGTGCAGCAGCTCGTCAAGGAGAACTACCTCCGCTGGGACAGCCTCGGCGAGTTCCTCGCTCTCGCAGTCTCGTTCGAGCACCTCGCCGGTGTCACGGGCAACGCCCGGGCCAAGGTCCTCGGCGAGGCCCTCGACCGCGCGACGGGCACCCTGCTCGACGAGAACAAGGGACCGGCCCGCAAGGTCGGGCAGATCGACAACCGGGGCAGCCACGTGTGGCTCGCCCTCTACTGGGCCCAGGAGCTCGCGAAGCAGACCGACGACGCCGCGCTCGCCGAGACGTTCGCGCCGGTCGCCCAGACCCTGTCGGACAACATCGAGACGATCTCCCAGGAGCTCGTCGACGCGCAGGGCCACTCCGTCGACATCGGTGGCTACTACCGCCCCGACGCCGACAAGGTCGCCACGGTGATGCGCCCGTCGAAGACGTTCAACTCGATCATCGACTCGCTCGCCTGAGCCACCTCCCGCTTGGCAGAGTGCCCACTCGGCTCACCCAGCCGAGTGGGCACTCTGCTGTCTGGACGCCCAGCGGAGATGGGGCCACGCGACGCGCTGGAGGCGTGGTGGCGACTACGCGTCCGGGTCGCGCAGGGCGTCGCTCGCCTCGGCGATGATCGCCTGCATCGCGGCGGACGCGGCGGCGCCGTCGCCCGACTGGACGGCCTCCGCGACGTCACCGTGGAGGCGCACCGCGACGGGGTTCGGCGTGCTCGGCATGAGGTCGTGGTGCGTGCGGCCGGCGAGCACCTCGCCGACGACGTCACCGAGCGCGGCGAGCATCTCGTTGCCCGATGCCGCGAGCAACGTCGCGTGGAACAGCTGGTCGGCCCGCAGGTACGCCTCGAGGTCCCCGGACTTCGCGTGCACCGCCATCTGCACCACCGCCCCGACCATCGCCCCGCACTGCTCCGGGCTCGCGTGCGCCGCCGCCAGCTCGGCCGCCACCGGCTCGATCCCGCGCCGCAGGTCACCCAGCGACAGCAGCTGCTCCTCACGCCCCGGGCCGTCCAGACGCCACCGGATCACCCGCGGGTCGAACACGTTCCACGACGAGCTCGGCAGCACGCGTACGCCCAGGCGCTTGCGCGCCTCGACCAGACCCATCGAGTCGAGCACCCGCACCGCCTCACGCACGACCGACCGGGACACGCCGTGGCGCTCGTCGAGCTGGTCGATGCGCAGCACCGTCCCGGCCGGCAGGTCACCCGAGACGATCTCGCGTCCGAGCGTGTCGAGGACGCTCGCGTGGAGCGCGGGGCGGGGGGCGTCGGGCACGGCCACAGCCTCCCACACGACCGCCGTGCTGCGACCGTTGCCGCATTAAAGATGCTTTGTTTGCCCACATGACTTGATAAGACGCCCTTCTTGCTGCACTCTGGCTCCTGCGACTCGACGATGAGAGCGATCGAGCCGGACGAAGGAGTCACGGACCATGTCGCAGCAGACGACATCGAAACCCCAGCACCACCCCCCGCCCCTGGTCGTCGTCATGGGCGTCTCGGGCTCTGGCAAGACCACGGTCGGCGCGGCCCTGGCCCAGCGCCTGCGCGTCCCCTTCGCGGACGCCGACGACTTCCACCCGCAGGCCAACATCGACAAGATGTCCGCCGGCATCCCCCTCACCGACGACGACCGCGGCCCCTGGCTCGCGATCATCGGAGAGTGGCTCGCCGCGCACGCCGATACCGGCGGCGTCGTCAGCTGCTCTGCCCTGCGACGCGCCTACCGCGACGTCCTCACGGCCGCTGCACCGCAGGCGTACTTCATCCACCTGCACGGCACGCCACAGGTCATCGCTGCCCGCGTCGCAGGCCGCCCCGGCCACTTCATGCCCGCGGCCCTCGTCGAGTCGCAGTTCGCGACCCTCGAGCCGCTCGAGCACGACGAGCGCGGCTCGGTGCTCGACGTCGACCAGGCGGTCGACGAGCTCGTGACGCAGTCGGTCGGCCTCGTGCAGCCCGGCCCCGCCACCGATCCGTCGAACCCCACCCCCACCTCCACCCCCACCTCCACGCCCAGCGCCGGCGGCGACGCCGACAACCCGGAAGAGACCCGCAGATGACGACCGACCTCCTGTCCCTCCTGCCCCTGTCGGCGGTCGCCGCCGACACCCCTCCTGACATCCCGGCGGGGCGGCTCGTCCCCGCAGCGCTGCTCGGCATCGCCGTGCTCGTCGTGCTCATCGTGCGCTTCAAGCTGCACCCGTTCCTCGCCCTGACGCTCGGGTCGCTCACCGTCGGCGGGGTGGCGGGCGTCTCGATGTCCGACGTGCTCGACAGCTACACCAAGGGCTTCGGCAGCACCGCAGCCGGCGTCGGCATCCTCATCGCGCTGGGCGCGATGTTCGGCAAGCTGCTCGCCGACTCGGGCGGCGCCGACGAGATCGTCGACACCATCATCGGGCGCAGCTCCGCCCGCAGCCTGCCGTGGGCGATGGCTGGCGTCGGCGCGATCATCGGCCTGCCGATGTTCTTCGAGATCGGCCTCGTGCTGCTCATGCCGGTGATCTTCCTCGTGGCCCGCCGCTCGGGCCTGTCGCTCGTGCGCGTCGGCATCCCGGCCCTCGCCGGCCTCTCGGCCATGCACGGCCTCGTGCCCCCGCACCCGGGCCCCCTCGTGGCCATCGACGCCCTCAAGGCCGACCTCGGCGTCACCCTGGGCCTCGGCATCCTCGTGGCGATCCCCACCATCGCCGTCGCCGGTCCGTGGTTCGCCCGCATCGCCGGCCGCTGGGTCGACGTGCCCGCCCCCGAGCTGTTCGAGTCGCGCGACACCGAGAACGGCCCGCGGCCCTCGTTCGGCGTCACGATGCTCACCGTCCTCACGCCCGTGGTCCTCATGATGGGCAAGGCCCTGGCCGACATCCTCGCGCCCAAGGACACGCCCGTCCGCGTCGTGCTCGACTTCCTCGGCACGCCGCTCATCGCGCTGCTCATCGCCGTGATCCTCGCGATGTTCACCCTCGGCCGCGGCGCCGGCATGGGCATCAAGCAGGTCGGCACGTCGCTCGAGTCCTCGCTCGGCCCGATCGCCGGGATCATCCTCATCGTCGCGGCCGGCGGCGGCTTCAAGCAGACCCTCGTCGACACCGGCATCGGCCAGCTCGTCGCCGACTGGATCGCCCAGAGCGGCCTGTCGGTCCTGCTGCTCGCCTGGCTCGTGGCCGTCTTCATCCGCCTCGCCACCGGCTCGGCCACCGTCGCCACCGTCACGGCCTCCGGCATCCTCGCGCCGCTGGCAGCCAACATGTCGACCACCGAGGTCTCGCTCATGGTGCTCGCGATCGGCGCCGGCTCGGTGTTCTTCTCGCACGTCAACGACGCCGGCTTCTGGCTGGTCAAGGAGTACTTCGGCCTCAAGGTCGGCCAGACCATCAAGACCTGGTCGGTGATGGAGACGATCCTGTCGGTGACCGGCCTCGTCCTGGTCATGCTCCTCGACCTGGTCGTCTAGCTGAAGTCGACGTGGGAAGGGCCGGTTCTCGCCACGAGAACCGGCCCTTGACACGTGGGCGAAGCGGCTAGTGGATGCGGACGCCGCTGATGGCGCGGGCGATGACGATGCGCTGGATCTCGCTGGTGCCCTCGAAGATCGTGTAGATCTTCGCGTCGCGCGACCACCGCTCGACGGGGTGGTCGGTGACGTAGCCGGCGCCCCCGAGGATCTGCACCGCCTTGTCGGTGACCGCGACCGCCACCTCGCCGGCCTTGAGCTTGCTCATCGAGCCCTCGGCCGCCGTGAACGGCTGGTTGGTGCGGCCCATCCACGACGCCCGCCACACGAGCAGCCGCGCGGCGTCGATCTCGGTGCGCATGTCGGCGAGGGCGAACGCGATCGCCTGGTTCTCGATGATGGGGCGTCCGAACGCGACGCGCTCCTTGGCGTAGTCGAGGGCGTACTCGTATGCCGCCCGGGCGATCCCGATCGCCTGCGCCCCCACCGTGGGCCGTGAGATCTCGAAGGTGCGCATCGCCGCCTGACCACTGGACGACCCGCCCTCGCGCGCCCGGGCGAGACGCTCGTCGAGCTTCTCCTTGCCGCCGAGCAGGCACGAGCCCGGCACGCGCACGTCGTCGAGGAAGACGTCGGCGGTGTGCGAGGCACGCAGCCCCAGCTTGCGCAGCTTCTTGGCGCCCACGAGCCCGGCAGTGCCCGGCGGCACCACGAACGCCGCCTGCCCTCGGGAGCCGAGCTCGGGGTCGACCACCGCGGTGACGACGTGGACGCCCGCGATGCCGCCGTTGGTGATGTAGGCCTTCTGCCCGTTGATCACCCACTCGTCGGTCGCCTCGTCGTAGCGGGCTCGGGTGCGCATGGCGCCGACGTCGGAGCCGGCCTGCGGCTCGGTCGTGGCGAAGGCGGCGAGCTTCGGGTCGTCGGCGTCGCCGTAGCACTGGGGCAGCCACTCGACCATCTGGTCGGGGGTGCCCGAGCCGTAGATGGCGGCCACCGCGAGGGTGGTGCCGAAGATCGACATGCCGATGCCGGCGTCACCCCAGAAGAGCTCCTCGTTGGCGAGGTTGATCGAGATGCCGGTGGGGTCGGACCAGCACTGGGCGAGGAACTCGAAGCCGTAGAGGCCGTTCTTCGCGGCCTCCTTGATGACCGGCCAGGGCGTCTCCTCGCGGGCGTCCCACTCCGCGGCGGCCGGGCGCACGACGTCGGCGGCGAAGCCGTGCACCCAGTCGCGGATCTCGGTCTGGTCGTCGTCCAGGGCGAGGGAGAACTCGGCCACGACCGGCGCCTCAGGCCTTGGGGATGTCGAAGAAGTTCGCGATGTTGGCGGCGAGACCGAGGTCGCCCTTCGCCTTGATCTTGCCGGTCATGAACATCATCACCGGGTTGCCGCTCTTGGTGATGACCTTGGTGAAGTCGACGGGCGACATCGCGAGCGAGAGGGTGGAGTCGCCGTCGTGACCGGGCAGCGTGGTGCAGGTGCCGTCGGCGAAGCGCACGGTCCACTCGTCGGCGCCGCCGTCGGGGCGGCCGGCGATGCTCCAGTGCGTGGTGGCCGTCGTCGTGCCTGCGCGGTCGGCGCGGAAGAGCTCGGGCATGCGCGAGAAGATCGCCGCGACGATCGGCTCGCGGTTGGCGCTCTCCATCACCTGCTTGACGTCCTTGTCGGACATCTCCTTGACGATGCGGATGAAGTCACCCGGCTCGACGGCGGCGAGCTCGTCGGCGCTGGCGGTGGTGAAGTCGATGTCGGGCATGGGTGGACCTCCGGTGCAGAACGGCGTTGTTACCGCGAGTAGGTTACCCGACGGTCTCGTTGTCGAGGAACCACCCGACGACCATGCCGTCAGGCCGGCCGGGCTCGATGTAGTGCTCCCACGAGAAGCCCTGGGTGAACCAGTCCTCGGGCATCTGGAGCATGCCCTGGGCGTCGGACTGGCTGGCGTGGGCCTTGAGCGCCGAGCGCTTGACCTCGAGGAACTCCCCGACGTCGCAGGCCCAGTGCAGCTCCTCCTCGAGGCTGCCGAGCGGGTTGCCGTCGTCCATCGGCGCGCGGGGGTCCCAGTCGCCGACGTCCTGCCCGGCCGCGAGCGCGGCCTCGTGCGAGCGGATCATCGCCGTGCGGTTCATCGAGCTCTCGAGGTAGCGCGGCGTGCCGGCGATCTCGGCCGCCCGCTTGGTGACGGCGTGCACCTTGACGTGGTCGGGGTGGCCGTAGCCACCGTGCCAGTCGTAGCCGACGACGACGTCGGCGTCCTCCTCGCGAAGGATCCCCGCGAGCCTCTGGGCTGCCTGCTCGGTGTCGGCGCGGGTGAAGCTCAGCTCGTGGTCGTTCTGGGCCCACCCGGTCATGCCGGAGTCGGCGTAGTCGAGCCACGCGACCCGGTGGGTGCCGATGACCTCGTTGGACGCGGCCGCCTCGGCGCGGCGTCGGTGGACGACCGTCTCGCCCTCGGCGAGGTCGTCGGGTGCGTCGCCGTGGTCGCCGTTCGTCGCGACGACGAGGACGACCCGGTGCCCCTCGCTGACGGCGCGGGCCATCGACCCGGCCGTCTGCGACGCCTCGTCGTCGGGATGGGCATGGACGAAGACCACGGTTGCCATGCCGTCAGCCTCTCACCGCCCGCCGACGGTCAGAGCGGCAGCCGGTAGACGAGGAAGCCGTCGCGCACGGCGACCTCGTCGTAGAGCCGTCGCGCGGTCGCGTTCGTCTCGTGGGTCTGCCAGTAGACGCGGCCGCAACCCTGTCCGCGCGCCCAGTCGGCGACGGACTCGATGAGCGCCCGCCCGACACCGCGACCGCGCGCCTCGGGAGCGGTGAAGAGGTCCTGCAGGTAGCAGACGTCCGGACCGGACGTGCTGGGGTGCACGAGGAAGTGGGTGAGGCCGACGACGACGCCGTCCACCACCGCTACGCGCGCGTGCATCCTTGCGCCGGAGACGAACTCACGCCACGCCCTGTCGTATGCCGCCTGGTCGAGCTCGCGCTCGTAGAAGGCGATGTACGCGCGGAACAGCTCCTCCCACCGCTGCCGGTCGTCGCCCTCGAGGGCTCGGATGGTGGTCACGACGTGACCGTAGCTCGAGGCCCGGGGGGACCGGGAGGGCCACTCGGCGGCATACGCAATGGGCCAATCCCCAATCCCCCGCGATCGAGAGAACGCCCCGTCCCACGGGGGACGGAGCGTTCTCTCGATCGCGAAGGCCGTGCGTCAGGACTTCTTGGTGGCGGCCTTGCGGGTCGTCGCCTTTTTCGTCGTCGCCTTCGCCGTCGCCTTCTTCGTCGTCGTCTTCTTCGCCGTCTTCTTCACGGCACGCTTGCGGGTGGTCGGGCCCTTGGCCCGCTTCTCGGCGAGCAGCTCGAACCCGCGCTCGGGCGTGATCGACGCGGGGTCGTCGTCCTTGCGCAGCGTCGCGTTCGTCTCGCCGTCGGTGACGTACGGGCCGAAGCGGCCGTCCTTGACGACGACCGGCTTGCCGCTGACGGGGTCGGCGCCGAGCTCCTTGAGCGGCGGGGCGGCCGCGGCGCGGCCACGCTGCTTGGGCTGGGCGTAGATCGCCAGCGCCTCCTCGAGCGTGATGTCGAAGAGCTGCTGCTCGGTGGTCAGCGACCGCGAGTCGGTGCCCCTCTTGAGGTAGGGCCCGTAGCGGCCGTTCTGCGCGGTGATCTCGACACCCTCGGCGTCGGAGCCGACGACGCGCGGCAGCGACAGAAGCTTCAACGCGTCGTCGATCGTGAGCGTCGAGAGCTCCATGTCCTTGAAGAGCGACGCCGTGCGCGGCTTGGCCTTGGCCGCCTTGCGGCCCTTCGGCTTGTCGCCCCCGGGCGCCTCGTCGTCGATGACCTCGGTGACGTAGGGGCCGTAGCGGCCGGCCCGGGCGACGATGTCGCGGCCGGTCTCGGGGTCCTGGCCGAGCACCTTGCCGTCGTCGGCCGCGACCTCGAGCAGCTCGCGTGCCTTCTCGGGCGTCATCTCGTCGGGCGCGATGTCGTCGGTGATCGTCGCGCGCCGCGGGGTGCCCGACACGTCGGCGCCGTCGGCGACCTCGCCCGTCGAGAGGTCGACCCCGGCGGGCGCGACCTCCTCGACGTAGGGGCCGTAGCGGCCGACGCGCACGACCATGCCCTCGCCGATCGGGATCGTGCTGATCTCCTTGGCGTCGATCTCGCCGAGGTCGTCGACGAGGCTCTTGAGCCCGGCGCCGCTCGTCGCCTCCTCACCGAAGTAGAAGCGCTTGAGCCAGGCGACCCGGCCCTCGTCGCCGTTGGCGATGCGGTCGAGATCCTCCTCCATCGAGGCGGTGAACTCGTAGTCGACGAGACTGCCGAAGTGCTCCTCGAGCAGCCGCGTCACCGCGAAGGCGAGCCACGTCGGCACGAGCGCCTGCCCCTTGGTGAAGACGTAACCGCGGTCCTGGATGGTGCCGATCGTCGCGGCGTACGTGGACGGGCGGCCGATGCCGCGCTCCTCCATCGCCTTGACGAGGGTGGCCTCGGTGTAGCGCGCGGGCGGGCTCGTCTCGTGGCCGTCGGCCTCGGCACGCACGACCTCGAGCGGCACGCCGGCGCTCAGCTTGGGCAGGCGGCGCTCCTCGGCGGCGGCGTCGGCCTTCGCGGCGGCCTCGTCGTCGCGCCCCTCCTCGTAGGCGGCGAGGAAGCCCTTGAACGTGATGACCGTGCCGCTGGCGCTGAACTCGACGGTCTGTGCGCCCTCGACGGCGGTGTCGACGGCGAGCCGGACGGTGGCGGTCGAGCCGCGCGCGTCGGCCATCTGCGAGGCGACGGTGCGCTTCCAGATCAGCTCGTAGAGCGCGAACTCCTCGCCGCGCAGCTCGCCCGCGACCTGGGCCGGCGAGCGGAAGCGGTCACCGGCGGGGCGGATGGCCTCGTGCGCCTCCTGGGCGTTCTTGACCTTCTTCTCGTAGCGGCGCGGGCTGTCGGGCACGTACTCGGCGCCGTACATGTCGCGGGCCTGGCTGCGTGCCGCGGTGGTCGCGGCGTCCGACAGCGTCGTGCTGTCGGTACGCATGTAGGTGATGTAGCCGTTCTCGTAGAGCCGCTGCGCGACGCGCATCGCGTTCTTCGAGCTCAGCCGCAGCTTGCGCGAGGCCTCCTGCTGGAGCGTCGACGTGGTGAACGGCGCCGACGGGCGACGGGTGTACGGCTTCTCCTGGACGTCGGTGACGCGGGCGCGCTGCGGCAGGCAGGCCTCGGCGATGCGGGTCGCGAGCGCCTCGTCGAGGTGCACGACCCCCTTGCCCGTCAGGCTGCCGTCGTCGGCGAAGTCGCGACCGGTCGCGACGCGGGCGCCGTCGACCGCCGCGAGGCGAGCGGTGAACTGCTGGCTCGCGCCGTCGGGCGTGAAGTCACCCTCGACGTCCCAGTAGGAGGCGCGGACGAACGCCATGCGCTCGCGCTCGCGCTCGACGACCATGCGGGTCGCGACGGACTGGACGCGGCCGGCGGAAAGTCCCTGGCGGACCTTGCGCCACAGCACCGGGCTGACCTCGTAGCCGTAGAGGCGGTCGAGGATGCGGCGGGTCTCCTGGGCGTCGACCATCGCGGTGTCGATCTCACGGGTGTCGTTGACCGCCCGCTGGATCGCCTCGCGGGTGATCTCGTGGAAGACCATGCGCTTCACGGGAACTCGCGGCTTGAGCGCCTCGAGCAGGTGCCACGCGATGGCCTCGCCCTCGCGGTCCTCATCGGTGGCGAGGTAGAGCTCGCTGGAGTCCTTGAGGAGACGCTTGAGCTCGGCGACCTTCTTCTTCTTGTCGGGGTCGACGACGTAGTAGGGCTCGAAGCCGTTCTCGACGTCGACGGCGAACTTGCCGAACGGGCCCTTCTTCATGTCGGCGGGCAGCTCGGACGGGTTGGGCAGGTCACGGATGTGGCCCACCGAGGCCTCGACCTCGAACTCACCTCCGAGGTAACCGGCGATCGTCTTCGCCTTCGCGGGCGACTCGACGATGACGAGCTTGCGGCCCTTGCCAGCGGCCATGGTGCACCTTCTACTTCCCGCATCACACGTGCAGCGGATTCGTCGCTGCTCCTGCGTGGACGCGGACCGACCGTAACAGCCCGCGCCGGGAAGGTCGCCCAGACATCCGCAGCGCGGCCGGTGCGACGGGACCCACCCGAGGCCGTATGCCGCCCTTCCGCCCGGTGCCGGCCCGCCCCGTCCGACGCGTGCGCGGGGTCGCGCAAAGCCGGCCGGACGGCATACGTGCTGGGGAATGATGGCGGGCAGGGCCACGTTGGACGTGATAGTTTACTGTTCAACCAAACGCCGGAAGGACCCCTCATGACCACCGCCCCCGTCCTCTACCTGAGCCACGGCGCGCCGCCGCTCGCCGACGACGAGCGCTGGACGGCCCAGCTCGCCGAGTGGTCCTCCGACCTGGACAAGCCCGAGAGCGTGCTCATGGTCTCGGCCCACTGGGAGGACGCGCCCACGACGCTCGGCTCCACGACCGGCGCCCCCCTCACGTACGACTTCTGGGGGTTCCCGCAGAAGTACTACGAGGTCACCTACGACGCACCGGCCGCGCCCGGCCTCGCCGACGACGTGACAAAGCTGCTCACCTGGCCCGGTCACCAGGTCCACCGCGACGAGGCCCGCGGCCTCGACCACGGCGCCTACGTGCCCCTCAAGGAGATGTTTCCCGAGGCCGACGTGCCGGTGCTCCAGATGTCGATGCCGACGCTCGACCCGCGCGGTCTCTTCGAGATCGGCCGCCGCCTCGCGCCACTGCGCGAGCAGGGCACGATGATCGTCGGCTCGGGCTTCACCACCCACAACCTGCGCTGGTTCAACCCGCGCGCCGGCGCCGACGCGCTGCCGCCCCGGGCGAGCGCCGAGTTCGACCACTGGGCGCAGGAGGCCATGAAGGCCAAGGACGTCGACAGCCTGCTCGACTTCCTCGACAAGGCCCCGGCCGCGCACGAGGCGCACCCGCGCACCGAGCACTTCGCACCCCTCTTCGTCACGCTCGGGGCCGCGTACGAGTCCGGCGGACTCGACAACAAGAGCGTCATCGACGGCTTCTGGTTCGGCCTGTCCAAGCGCTCCTGGCAGTTCAGCTGAACGTCCTCCCGACGCGCGCACCCCCGGTCCGGCGCGACGGGAACCCGCCGATAACCCCACCCGTTCCTCAGGTGTGGGTACCCACACCTCGGCCGTGGCGTGGAACCTCCCCTGACTCCGCGCCACGGTCACTCTCGCGCCTGCGGATTCGGAGCTTCGCCACCGCGTTGGCACCAGCGTCGGCACCACGTCAGCAGGGCGGCGGAACCGGTCCGATCGGCATCCCGTCGCAGGCGCACGGCACGTAGAGTGGCCGTACGCCCGACGAGCGCGCCGCAGGCGTGTGTGGTGCACGCGAGCAGTGCACCTGCAGGACGTGCCCCGGCACGTCGCGACGGGTGGGGACTTCGGTCGCGTCGCCGACGCGGCCGCACTGAGGGAAGGACCCGTTGGAGATGACTGACCAGCCCGCCGCCCAGGCAGCCGCACCCGCCCAGGTGGCCCCGCTCGAGCCGCCGCCCGGCGAGGCGTTCATCCTCACCGCCCCGGCCCCCACGGCGCCCGTCGCCGCGACCTCGGCCCCGAAGATGGCACCGGCGGTGCCCGAGGCGGCCCTGCCCGGGCTCGACGCCAAGGTCGACACCTACCTCGACTCCCTCCTCAAGGCCGCCGCGAGGTCGCCCGAGTGGGAGCACAAGGCCGCGGACGTGCGCTCGATGGGCAACGACGAGGTCCGCTTTGCCGCCGAGTCGAGCAACCGGATGCTCCAGATGCCGGTCAAGGCGCTCAACGAGGGGGGCCTCTCCGGCAACTCGAAGGTCGGCAAGACCCTGCTGGACCTGCGCCGCACCGTCGAGGACCTCGACCCCGGCCAGGCCACGGGCGCGAAGAAGTTCCTCGGCATGATCCCGTTCGGCGACAAGGTCACCGACTACTTCCGCAAGTACCAGTCGGCGCAGAGCCACCTCAACGGCATCCTCCACTCGCTCCAGTCGGGCCAGGACGAGCTCGTCAAGGACAACGTCGCCCTCAACCTCGAGAAGAAGAACCTCTGGGAGTCGATGGGCCGGCTCAACCAGTACGTCTACGTCGCCGAGAAGCTCGACGCCAAGCTTGCGGCCCAGGTCGCGACTCTCGAGGCCGGCGACCCCGAGCGGGCCAAGGCGCTGCGCGAGGACGTCCTCTTCTACGTGCGCCAGAAGCACCAGGACCTGCTGACGCAGCTCGCGGTCTCGATCCAGAACTACCTGGCCATCGACATCATCATCAAGAACAACATCGAGCTCATCAAGGGCGTCGACCGCGCCACGACGACCACCGTTTCGGCCCTGCGCACCGCCGTCATCGTGGCCCAGGCGCTCAACAACCAGCAGCTCGTGCTCGACCAGATCACGGCCCTCAACACGACGACGTCCGGCATCATCGAGCGCACGTCCGAGGCTCTCAAGCAGAACTCGGCCCGCATCCAGGAGCAGTCGGCGAGCTCGACCCTGTCGATCGAGTCGCTGCAGAAGGCCTTCGCCAACATCTACGAGACGATGGACACCATCGACCAGTTCAAGGTGCGGGCCCTCGACAACATGGCCGCCACCATCGGCACGCTCGAGACCGAGGTCGCCAAGTCGCGCAGCTACCTCGACCGGGTCGCCAAGCAGGACGCCCGCCGCACCGAGAACTCCGCGCCCGGCCTGCTCGACCTCGGGTCGGGGCGGTGAGCCCACTGGGCTGAGAGGGGTCCGACGGCACACGAGAGACGGGTGGACGGCGCGTGACGCGCCGGTGAGGTGAGCAGGGTCGCCGACGAGCGGCCCGTGCTGCAGGATGTGCGGGGCCGACCAGCGGTCGGCCCCGCGGACACCAGAGGGGACAACGCAGTGGGAATCCGGTCGTGGTTCGGGTTGGGCGAGCCCGAGGCACCCGAGCCCGCGCGCCCGGGGCCGCCGACCACGGAGCAGCTGCTCGAGGCGCTCGCGCTGATCGAGCAGCAGGCCCGTGACGGCAAGGTGCCGGGCGTCGTGCTCTCCCGGCTGCTGCGCGTCACCCGCATCGTGCGCCAGGCCCTCCCCCGGCTCGACAACCTCGGTCTCGGCAGCAGCCAGGGCTTCAGCGTCATGGCGACGGTCACCGACTACCTGCCCGTCGCCATCGGCAACTACCTGCGGCTGCCGCGCGACTGGGCCGACACCCGCCCCATCGCTGCCGGCAAGAGCTCGGTGATGCTGCTCGTCGACCAGCTCGACCTGCTCGGCACGACGATGGACAAGGTCTACGACGCCGTGAACCGCGCCGACGCCGAGGCGATCATCATCCACGGGGCCTTCCTCGAGGAGAAGTTCGGCCACGCCTCGGCCGGCGGGGTGCTCGGCCTCGGGCCCGACCCCGTCCAGGTCGCGCCGCCACCCGCTCCCGGCACACCGTCGCCCGCTCCACTGGCGCCCCCCGAGTGAGGATGCACGACGCATGAGCAGTCACGAGCAGTCATGAGCAGTCATGAGCAGTCATGAGTACTGACGAGTCCCGTCTCGCCGAGAGCCTGCAGCAGCTGACAGACGTCGCGGCCGAGGCCGGGCTCGACCCTGCCGCCGCCCGCGACGAGGGGCTCCGGGTGGCGGCCGCCCTCGCCGAGGCGGTGCCCGGTGCCGCCACCGCGTGGGCCGAGGTCGCCCACCCGGGTCTCACCGACCTCGCCCGCGTCAACGAGGTCTTCTTCGACGCCGCCTCGCGCGGACGCCGGTGGCGCGCCGCACCCACCGACCTGCTCGACACGCTCGTCGCCTCCCGCCACGACCTCGCCGACGAGTACGCCGAGGCGCTGACCGAGGTCGCGTCGTCGGCCGTCATGCTCGGCACCGCCCCGATCTGGGTCATCGCGAACGCGTCGGCCGCGTCGGGCGCCTACCTCGCTGCCGCACGGGTGCCGACGCACGGGGTCCCGGCGTTCCCCGGTGCCGAGCGAGCCGGCATACCCAGCCTTTCCGGGGTGCCCGGCTTCGGACTCGGCTCGCCCGACACGATGCGACCCCCCGTTCCCGGCCCGATGGACCCGTCTGCCGCACAGGGGAACCCGGCTGACGGCACCGTGGCCGAGGCGCAGCCCGCGACGCCCGAGCCCGAGCCGGAGCAGCCGGCCGAGCCCGAGAAGTCGGTCGAGGAGCTGCTCGCCGAGCTCGACGCGATGATCGGGCTCGAGCGGGTCAAGAAGGAGATCCACCGCCAGGTGGCCCTGCTCACCGTCGAGAAGATGCGCACCGAGGCCGGCCTCAAGGCCCCGAAGATGAGTCGCCACCTCATCTTCGTCGGCAACCCCGGCACTGGGAAGACCACGGTGGCCCGCCTCGTCGGCGCCATCTACAAGGCGCTGGGGCTGTTGCCGAAGGGCCAGCTCGTCGAGGTCGACCGCAGCGAGCTCGTCGCCGGCTACGTCGGCCAGACCGCGCTCAAGACCGCGGAGGTGTGCGCCAAGGCCGTCGGCGGCGTGCTCTTCATCGACGAGGCGTACGCCCTCACCGGTGACCAGTACGCCCAGGAGGCGGTCAACACCCTCGTCAAGGAGATGGAGGACCACCGCGAGGACCTCGTCGTCATCGTCGCCGGCTACCCCGACCCGATGGTCGGCTTCATCGCCCAGAACCCCGGGCTCGCGAGCCGCTTCACGACGACGATCGAGTTCGACGACTACTCCGACGACGAGCTGCTCGCGATCCTCGATTCCATCGCCGGGGGCAGCGACTACGAGCTGACCGACGACGCTCACGAGCGTGTCCGCCACATCTTCCAGGCGTCCCCGCGCACGCCGGCCTTCGGGAACGGCCGCTTCTCGCGCAACCTCTTCGAGCACGCCGTCGGCCGCCACGCCTGGCGACTCAAGGACGCGACGGAGCCGACGCGCGACGACCTGCGTCTACTCACCGCAGGCGACTTCACCGACCAGCCGGACGACGAACCCGACGAGCAGCCCGACGAGCAGCCCGACGGGCAGCCCGACGGGCAGCCCGAGAGCTCGGGGACCGACCCGGTGCCGGTCAGGGAGGACCCTGATGGTCCCGCGGCCGTCGATGAGGCAGCCTCGGACGACGAGCACCACCACAGCGACGAGGACACCGCATGAGCGCACCGACGACGAACATCCCCGTCGCTGTCACGGCCGGAGCGGCGTCCGGCACGTCCGGCGGCCAGCAGCCGCAGCCCCGCACGATCGCCGGCAGCCTGCCCAGTGCCCGGTCGCTCGCGAGCCGCCTGCTGCACGGCACCCCCGGACGGATGCGGCTCTTCGGGCTCCTCGGCGTCCTGGCCGCCGTCCTCCTCGGCGCGATCAGCGCGAACGCCCTGCTCGCCTCGCAGGCCGCGGTCGAGCGGGCGGCCAACAACACCGAGCAGGTCGTCCGCGTCCAGTCGATCCACGTCGACCTGCTCCGCGCCGACGCCGTCGCCACCAACGCCTTCCTCGTCGGCGGCCTCGAGTCCGCCGACTCGCGGCTGAGGTACGAGCAGGCCCTCTCGCGCGTGGCCACCAGCCTCGCGAAGGCCGCCGCCGCCCAGCCGGCCGACGGCAACGCCCTCGGTGCCCTCTCCGTCAAGGTCCAGGCGTATGCCGCCCTCGTCGAGCAGGCCCGCTCCAACAACCGCCTCGGGCTGCCCGTGGGCGCCCAGTACCTCACGCAGGCCAGCGCCGGGCTGCGGGCCGACGCGATCCCGATCGTCACGCAGATCGTCAAGGCCAACGAGGACCGTTCCCGCAAGGAGTTCGAGCGCAGCAACTCGAGCCTGCAGCTGCTCGTCGGCGTCGTCTCGGTCATCGGGCTCGTCGCCCTCGCCGTGTGGCTCGCCCGCCGCACGCACCGCTACCTCAACCGCTCGCTGAGCGGCGCCATCGTCCTGCTGCTCGTCGCGCTCTTCGTCGCGGCGACGCAGATCAGCGGCATCGGCACCGCGACGGCGGATGTCTCGCGAGGGAACTTCCAGCAGGCCGTCTCGCTCGCGAACGTCACGACCGCCGCCAACGACGCACGGTCCAACGAGAGCCTGACGCTCATCCGCCGCGGCTCGGGCGCCTCGAACGAGGCCTCGTGGAAGGCCGACCGCGACGCCGTCGAGAAGGGTCTGGACGGCATACGCGACGGGGCCGGGCTGAGAGGCCTGTGGGCCGCCTACGTCGTCGCCCACGAGCAGGTGCGCAAGCTCGACGACGGTGGTCGGTGGGACGACGCCGTGAAGGCCTCGACCAACACCACCGCCGCCGGGGCCGCCGGCACGTTCGACGAGTTCGACCAGCGCGTCGCCCAGGCCCGAGACACGGCTGCGAAGGCCACCGTCAGCACGCTGCAGGGCCTCGGCGGCAGCGCCCCCCTCTACGCCGTCCTCGTCGCCCTCGCCGCGCTCGTCGCGTCGTGGCTCATCGTGCGGGGAGTCGGCCAGCGGATCGAGGAGTACCGATGAGCACGCAGGGCTGGCGCCGTCGCACCGGCGCCCTGGCGACCGTCGTGGGCATCGCCGCCCTCGCCGGCTGCTCGGGCGTCACCTACGCGGAGACCCCGCTCCCGGCCCCGGTGGCGGCGAAGCCGACCACGGCCGCGCCGGCGACGAGCGCCCCGACCTGCTCGAACGCGACCCAGTCCTACGACCCGCTGCCGAGCCTGCCGAGTCGCGCCGAGATCACGGACCAGAAGATGCGCGACCTCTACACCAAGGGCTACCTCACCGTCGGGGTCTCGGCCGACACCTACCTCTTCGGCGCCCGCGACCCGTTCACGAGCTCGCTCGAGGGCTTCGACATCGACATGTCGAAGGCAGTCGCGAAGGCGATCTTCGGCGACCCGAGCAAGGTGCAGTTCCGCGTCATCACGGCCGCCGAACGGTTGCCGCTGCTGCAGTCGAAGCAGGTCGACATGGTCGCCCGAAACATGTCGATGACCTGCGCCCGGTGGAACGACATCGCCTTCTCCGCGGAGTACTACCGTTCCGGCCAGAAGGTCCTCGTCGGCAAGAACCTCCCCAACGCGGCGAACCTCGGGCTGGCCGACCTCAAGGGCAAGAAGGTGTGCGCGCCCACCGGCACGACGTCCCTGACCAAGCTCCAGCAGGTCGCCGCGCAGAGCAGCGGCGGCCCCGAGGTCGTCACGGCGCCGAACCACACGGGCTGCCTCGTGCTGTTCCAGCAGGGCAAGGCCGACGCCATCACCGGCGACGACACCGTGCTGGCGGGCCTGGCCGCCCAGGACCCCAACACCGTCATCACGAAGGCCAAGGCCATCACGGCCGAGCCGTACGGCCTCGGGTTCAACAAGGCCGACACGTACCTGGCGCGCTACGTCAACCGGGTCATCGCCGACCTCGAGGCCGACGGCGAGTGGAAGGCGATCTACAACCGCTGGTTGGCCGCCCCGCTCGGCCCGGCGCCCGCACCCCCGACCCCGGTCTACGGGCGATGACGGCAGTGCCCCAGCAGCATCCCGACCCCGGTGTCGTCGCGCCCGCGGCGCCCGGGCGGCTCGGCGTGCCCGTCCAGGCGCCCGAGGCCCAGACCTACCTGGGCGCCCTGCGCGAGTGGGTGGCCCAGCGCCGCGCCGACCTCGGCGAGGTCGACCGCGCCGTGCTCAAGCTCTCGCAGGCCGAGCAGGTCGCCATCACCAACGACCTCACCGTGGCCCTCACCTTCTGGAAGGCCGTCAGCGACCGGCTCACCCTGCTCGAGACGACCTTCGACGGCGGTCGTGTCGGGCCGGTCGAGGCCGAGCGGCTCTCCACGCTCATCCACGGACGTCTCGACTCCAACACGACCGAGCACCTGTCGCTGCCCTCGAGCGGGTCGCTCGCCGTGAGCCTGCCCGAGGCGTGCCGGCTGCTCGACTCGCTCACCCGCACCCTCCAGGCCCGCGCGTCGCTGGCTCCCGGAGCCGCCGAGGCGACCCAGCGGATCACTCTGGTGCGCGCGGGGATCGAGCGCACGCGCGACCAGATCCCGCTCGTGCCGGCGGGATCGCAGCGAGACGACGCGAGCGAGAAGCTCGCCCGGCTCGACCGACGCATGGACGACCTCGTCGATCGAGCCCGCCGCGGCGCCGACGTCGGGGGCATCATCGGGCCGCTCGAGATCGAGGTCGCCACCCTCGAGCGCGACCTCATCGTCGCCGCGGCCGAGCGGGCCTCCGCCGCCCGCAGCCGGGTGCGCACGCAGCAGCAGGTCGAGGAGCTCGACGCCCGAGCCGCGGCGATCCGCGCCCTCGAGCGGGCGTGCCTCGAGGCCATCACCCCCGCGCCGCACCTGGCCATCCCCAACGTGCGCGCGCTGGGGCCCGTGCCGCAGGCGGCGGCCGAGCTCGCGGCCTACCGCGACAAGCTCGAGCGGGTGTCGCGGGCGCTCGACCTCGCCCACGAGAGGTATGCCGCCGGGCTCGCCGAGCGCGACGAGGTCGTCGGTCTCGCCGGCGCCGTCGGTGCCATGGCCGCGGCCGCAGCCGCGACGCTCGGACCGGAGGTGCAGGCCGACGTCGCCGACCTGCGCGCCCGCCTCGACGAGACGCTCGCGACGAAGCCGCTCCCCCTCGGGCGCGCGCGTGCGCTCGCGGCGGCCTACCAGGCGTACGTCGACGCCGCGACGAGAGCCGTGACCCGACCCGGCAGCAGGTCGACGACCCGACCCGCCGCCCGCCCGTCCGCACCCCGAACGCAGAGGCCTCGCCCATGAAGTGCACCCAGCCCGGCTGCTCCGGCACCGTCGTCGACGGCTACTGCGACGTCTGCGGCATGGCCGCCGGCTCGACTCCGGCGCCCCTCGCCGCCGCCTCGAGCAGCGCGGCAAGCAGTGCCACCGCACCCACCGGAGGGGCGACTGGCTCGGCCGGCACGGGCGGGGCGTCGCTGCCCGTCCCCCCGGCCCCGTCCAGCTCCCTCCCCGGCGGCCCCGGCATCCCCGAGGGCGGCGCGTGCCAGCAGCCGGGCTGCTCGGGGACCATCGAGGCCGGCTACTGCAACGTCTGCGGCACCCCGGCCGACCAGCAGGGCGTCGCGGCGTATGCCGGTCCTCCGACCCCCGAGCCCGGCGGGACCAACGGTGGCGGCAGCAACGGCAGCGGCAACGGGACCGCCGGGGTCGGGCCCGAGATGTCCACCCGCTCGGCGGCGTCGAGCAACCTCGCCTCGGCAGCCCTGGGCTCCAAGCGCGCCCGCGAGTCCGGTTCGGTCGCGACGCGTCGCACCAGTGGTTCGCAGCGACTGCGCTCGGCGCGACTCGGCGGCGGCATCACGACCGTCCGCCCAGCGCCCGAGATCGACGCCGGGAAGGCCCTCCTCAAGGACCCCACCGTCCCCGAGAACAAGCGCTTCTGCCCCAAGTGCGGCGAGCCCGTCGGCCGCGGCCGCGACGGCAAGCCCGGTCGCACGACCGGTTTCTGCGCCAAGTGCCGCCACCCGTTCTCGTTCGACCCGAAGCTCAAGGCCGGTGACCTCGTCGCCGGGCAGTACGAAGTGGCGGGCTGCCTCGCCCACGGCGGTCTCGGCTGGATCTACCTCGCGCGTGACAAGAACGTGTCCGACCGGTGGGTCGTGCTCAAGGGCCTGCTCAACTCGGCCGACCCCGACGCGCTCGCCGCGGCGATCGCCGAGCAGCGGTTCCTCGCCCAGGTGTCGCACCCGAGCATCGTCGAGATCTACAACTTCGTCACCCACGACGACGCCGGCTACATCGTCATGGAGTACGTCGGTGGCACGTCGCTCAAGTCGATCCTCAAGCAGCGGCTGCAGGCCGCCGGCAGGTACGACCCGCTGCCCGTCGACCAGGCCCTCGCCTACCTGCTCGAGATCCTCCCGGCGTTCCAGTACCTCCACGACCTCGGGCTCGTCTACTGCGACTTCAAGCCCGACAACATCATCCAGGTCGGCGACGAGGTGAAGCTCATCGACCTCGGCGGCGTGCGCCGGGCCGACGACGAGGACTCCGCGATCTTCGGCACCGTCGGCTACCAGGCCCCTGAGGTCGCCGAGCTCGGGGTCTCGGTCGCGTCCGACATCTACACGATCGGCCGCACGCTCGTCGTGCTGACGATGGAGTTCCGGGGCTACCAGACGACCTACCTCAACACGCTGCCCGCGCAGGACACCGTGCCGGTCTTCCAGCGCTACGACTCCTTCTACCGGCTCGTCGCCAAGGCCTGCGCACCGAACCGCGACGACCGCTTCGTCTCCGCCGACGAGCTGCGGTCTCAGATGGTCGGTGTGCTGCGCGAGGTCGTGGCGCTCGACCGCGGGTCGGGCGCGGCCTCCACCACGGTCAGCTCGCTGCTCTTCGACGTGCCGACGCCCGGCGTCGAGCCCGACGACTGGCGCAACCTCCCGGCCCTGCGCCGCGACCCGCACGACGCGCTCGTGGGCTGGCTGCAGACCGTCAACGGCACGCCGACCGAGCGCCTCGACCGGCTCATGAACCCGCCGAAGAGCTCGACCGAGGTGTTGCTCGAGCGCGGCCGCACCGCCCTCGAGGCGGGCAAGCGCGACGTCGCCGAGGCCACCGCGGGCGAGCTGCTCACCGCCGACCCGTGGGAGTGGCGCGCCGTCTGGATCCAGGGCCTCGCCGCCCTCGAGCGTGGCGACGCCCGCGCGGCGCAGGCGGCCTTCAACGCCGTCTACGGGCAGGTGCCCGGCGAGCTCGCCCCCAAGCTCGCGCTCGCCCAGGCGTGCGAGCAGGCCGGCGACGACGCCGTCGCCGAGAACCTCTACGTCGCCTGCGCCCGCACCGACGCGACCTACGTGCCGATGGCCGCCTTCGGGCTCGCCCGCATCCGCGCGGCCCGCTCCGACGTCGACGGCGCCGTGTCGGCGTACCGGCTCGTGCCCCCGCAGTCGAGCGCCTACCGCACGGCGCGAGCGGGCCTCGCCGAGCTGCTCACCAAGGCCAACCGCGGGCTCCCCGACCTGGCCGAGGCGCTGCGCACGCTCGACGACACCTCGCTCTCGGCGCGGCGGCGGGCCGAGCTCACGACGCTCATCTACCGTGAGGCGCTCGAGACGGTGGAGAAGACCGGCAACAAGGCCGACATCCGCCTCGGCACCCACAAGGGCACCCCGCACGGCCTGCGACTCGGGCTCGAGGACGCCCTGCGCGAGCTGGCCAAGCGCACCCCCGACCTTTCCGAGCGCGTGCCCCTCGTCGACGAGGCGAACGCCATCCGACCCTGGAGCCTCTGGTGACCGACACCCCGACGACGGGATCCCCCCAGCCCGAGGCGACGGCCCCGGCCACGCAGGCGCCCTCCCGCACCTGCCGCGCGTGCGGCACCGCCAACCCGGCCGAGTCGAGCTTCTGCGAGGCGTGCGGCGCCGACCTGGTCGTCCTCAACGCTCCCGCCTTCCCGGGAGGCACCGCCGGCGACCTTGCCGGCGGGGCTGCCGCTGACGGCACCGCCGTCTCCGACGGCACGCTGCTCGCGTCGGCGACGCCGCAGACCGCCCCGGCGGGCGAGGAGTCGCCGCTCGACGTCGGCTGGACCGGCGCCGTGCCGTCGGCCGTCGTGCCGCCCGCTCCGGCCGACGACGACCTGCTCTGTCGCGTGTGCGGCCAGGGCCACATCGTCGACGGCTACTGCGACCAGTGCGGATCCCCACCGCCCGACCCGCGCGACCACTTCGCCGAGGCGCCCGCGCCCTGGGTCGGTGGGGTGTGCGACATCGGTCGGCGCCACGCCCGCAACGAGGACGCCATGTCGCTCAGCGCTACCGACGCACCCGGCTCCCGGGCCGTGCTCGTGGTCTGCGACGGCGTCTCGATGGCGACGGACTCGCACATCGCCTCGCTCGCGGCCGCCAAGGCGGCGAGATCGGTGCTCGACCAGCCCTTCCCGAAGGGAGTGGGCACCCCGGGCGCGTGGGCCGCTGCCGCGGGCCGCGCCCTCACCGTCGCCGTCGCGAGCGCCAACGAGGCCGTCGCCGAGTGCGTCCACGAAGACGTGCCCAACCCCCCGTCGTGCACGATCGCCGCCGCCGTCGTCGAGGACGACGTCGTCGTCGCCGGCAACGTCGGCGACAGCCGCGTCTACTGGCTGCCCGACGCGTCGGAGCAGCCCGCATTGCAGCTCGGCCGCGACGACTCGTTCGCCCAGGAGCAGATGGTGGCGGGCGTGCCCCGGGTCGAGGCGGAGAACGGCCCGCACGCGCACTCGATCACGCGCTGGCTCGGCAAGGACGCTCCCGACGACCTCACCCCGCACCTGACGACGCTGCAGGCCACGCCGGGGTGGCTCATGGTGTGTTCCGACGGGCTGTGGAACTACTGCTCCGAGGCCGAGGACCTGCGCACGCTGCTGCGCGAGGCGGCCGCGCGCCTGCAGCAGTCCGGTGCCCACGAGTCGGGTGCCGACGAGCCTGCCGCCCACAAGTCGGGTGCCGGGGACCCGGCCACGAGGGCCATCAACGCCAGCACGGCCGCCGGCACCACCGCCACTCCCACCCCGACGGCGCTGGCCCAGGCACTCGTCGACTTCGCGAACGAGCAGGGTGGACGCGACAACATCACGGTTGCCCTCGCCAGACTGGCTGGGCGAGGATCGACCACGAGCGAGGCGACCGCTGCCGCGGCGCCGATGGAAGGGGACCCGATCGATGGCTGACTTCACGGCAGAGGTGTTCCAGAACGAGTTCCTGCCCGACGGCGGCACCGACGTGCACGCCATCGTCCGCGTGACCTCGACCGGCGCCTCCGCGGGTGCGTCCGGCGTCGGCGCGGTCGGTCTGGCCGACCCCGGCTCGGCGGCCGAGGTGATCCTCATCGACACGTCGGGCTCGATGGGCCGGCGCGGGGTCGCGGCCGCCGGTGAGGCCGCCAAGGCCGCCCTCGCCGAGATCGTCGACGGCACGCTCTTCTCGATCGTGTCGGGCAACGGCACCGCCCAGATCATCTACCCCTACAGCCACCAGGGCGCGCTCGTGCCGATGTCGTCGCACACGCGCGGCGAGGCCAACCGGGCCATCGAGGGGCTGCGCGCCAACGGCGGCACGGCGATGGGCACGTGGCTCACGCTCGCGCGGCAGATCTTCGAGACCGTCCCGCACGTGACCAAGCGCCACGCGATCCTGCTCACCGACGGCGTCAACGAGGGCGAGACGCCGGCGTCGCTGCAGGCCGCGGTCCGCAGCTGCGTCGGGGCCTTCCAGTGCGACTGCCGCGGCGTGGGCGACCAGTGGCGTGTCGACGAGGTGCGCGGCATCGCCTCGGCCCTTCTCGGCACGGTCGACCTCATCCCGGCGCCCGAGGAGATGGCCGCCGAGTTCCGGTCGATGATGCGCGCCTCGATGTCGCGCGGCATCGCCAGCTCCGAGCTGCGGGTGTGGGTGCCGCAGGGCGCCGAGCTGCTCTTCGTCAAGCAGGTGTCTCCGACCCTCGAGGACCTCACCTCGCGGCGCACCGTCGTCAACCCGCTCACCGGCGCCTACCCGACCGGCGCATGGTCCGACGAGAGCCGCGACTACCACGTCGCCGTGCGCCTGCCGGCGCGCACGCTCGGCCAGGAGCAGCTCGCGGCCCGGGTGCAGTTCTCCCTCGGCGGCGACCCCGTCGCGCAGGCTCTCGTCAAGGCCAAGTGGAGCAACGACGACTCGCTGACGACGCGCATCGACCCGGCGGTCGCCGCCTACACCGGCCAGGCCGAGCTCGCCACGGTGATCCAGGAGGGGCTGGCCGCGAAGGCCGCCGGCCAGGACGACGTTGCCACCTCGAAGCTCGGGCGTGCGGTGCAGCTGGCCGGGATGACCGGCAACGACGAGATGACCTCGCGCCTGCGCAAGGTCGTCGACATCGACGACGCCGACACCGGCACGGTGCGGCTGAAGAAGGGGGCGTCGAAGATCGACGAGATGTCGCTCGACACGGCCTCGACGAAGACGAGCCGGGTGCGCCGGTGAGCGCGGTCTGCCCCAACGGGCACACCTCCGAGGCCGAGGACTACTGCGACACCTGCGGTTCCCCCATCGACGTGAGCGCCCAGCCCGCCGCCGGCGCGGGCGGCTATCCGGCCGCCTCCGGGTCCGTTGCAGCCGCCGGCGCGGGTGGGTCGCGCTCGTCGCTCGACCTCGACCCAGCAGGTATGCCGTCCGGCTCAGCGGGTGCCCCGGCCGAGACCGCGCCGGCCGAGACCGCGTCGGCCCCGGCCGCGCCGACGTCGCTCGAGTGCCCGAACTGCGCCACGGAGAACCCCGACGGTGCCCTCTTCTGCGAGGCCTGCGGCTACGACTTCACGACCGGCGCGATGCCGCGCGACCCCGCCGCCGGGCCGGGCGACCTCGACGACACCCAGCCCGACAACGAGCCGGTCACCCTCGAAGGAGCCGCCGCAGCCCGTGCGAGTGCCGCCGCGTCTGCGGCGGGCACCGCTGGGGCCGAAGGATCCTCGGCCGAGGCCGGCGCCGGCGGGGCCGCGTTCGAGTGGCTCGCCGAGGTGTGGGTCGACCCCGACTGGTACCAGACGCAGGAGGCCGACGACCCGTGCCCGTCGCCCGGCCTGCCGACGATCATGCCGCTGCGTCACCGCAGCGTGCTGCTCGGCCGGGTCTCCACGAGCCGCAACACCCACCCAGAGATCGACCTCTCCTCAGACCCGGGCGTGAGCCGGCGGCACGCGCAGCTGACGACCGACGGGTCGCGCTGGTTCGTCGAGGACCTCGGCAGCTCCAACGGCACCTTCGTCGGGCCCGCCTCCGGCCCTCTGCCCGACCGCGCGATCTCCGTCGGGCCCAAGACCGAGCTCGACGACGACGACCGCCTCTACGTCGGCGCGTGGACGCGCGTCGTCGTCCGGCGGGCCACTCCCGACGAGGTCGAGGCGTACGCCTGAAAGACGAGAGGAACTGAGCACTCGACCGCGGGTCCCCGTCGAGTGCCCGGTTGCCGACGGGCGGATTCAGGCGGTGGGTGCAACACCGTTGATGTCGTGCTCGGAGAGTAGCCGGTCGAGGACTTCGGCCGGGGTGGCCCACTGGTGGCGTTTGCGGGGTCGTCGGTTCATCTCGGAGGC
>NZ_JBTJJV010000011.1:0-149008 GCF_054456855.1 Terrabacter sp. AAH1
CGTCAACGTGGAGCCCGGCACCCACACGCCGCACGAATACTCGCCCAGAGCTGGACCAGGATCCTCTGGCGCTGCTGGCACGACCACGTGCCCTACGACCCCGACCTACACGGACGCTTGGCGGTCCTCCAACAACAGACCGCTTGACATAGGGCTCTCAGTGCTTGCCGAAGTACTCGCTGGCCTCCATGGCCTCGATGACCGACGGCGCCTGGTGCTGTCCGATCGCGTAGCCACCGAGGTCGATGGCGGTGTCGACCACGCCGGCGATGGGGCTGACCAGCGACCACGGTGACGGGTGGAGATCCGGCCCCTTCGCCGGGTCGAGGGCGATCTGCGTGCCGAGCGCGTTCGGCAGGATGCTGTCACCGAACGGCGCGTGGTCGACGAAGGACCCGAGCGGGTTCTGCAGCGTCGTCAGGATCTCGCCGCGCACGTGGTAGTTGCGCACCTGGCCAGGATCGAGGCCGGGGCTCTCGTGGCCGAGCGTGGCCGCCGCGAGCACCGTGTTGGGGTGCACGCCGGCCGCGTTGAAGGTCACTGCGGGCACGTCGGTCGCGACCGATGCCGTGCTGGCGAGGCCGCCACCCAGGGAGTGCCCGGTCAGCACCATGTTGTCGCTGCCGACCGCCCCGGCCAGGTGCTGCGCGAGGCCGATCGCCTGCAGGTGCTGGCTGCTCAGCGCGCCAACGCCCTGCTGGGCGTTCGCACCCCAGTCGCTGATGCTGCTCGGGTCGGTGCCGGCGAACGCGAGGACGTAGCGTCCCTCGTCGTCGCGATAGATGCTCGCCTGGAAGCCGCCCGGGCCGGTGAGCGCGTCGGGATCGATGCCGAGCGCCTCCAGGGCCGAGTCGTCGAGGGGCTGAAAGTGCTCACTGCCCTCGCCGTCGTAGACGCCCTGGGCCAGCTCGGCGAGCTCGAGGTCGAGGTCCTGTGGCGTCGTGCCGCGGACCTCGTCGGCCAGTGACTCCTCGGTGCTCGCTTCCACCCCGACGGAGGCTGAGCCACCGAGGCCAGGAAAGACACCGGGCAAGAGGCCGGGGAACGGGCTGAGCGGGCCTGCCGGCCCAGCGGGCCCGACGCCGTCGCCGCTCGCGGACCGCTGCGACCGGGCGTTGTCGGACAGCCGGCGCGACATCGACTCCAGCGTCGACCCGAACGCCGTGAGAGCGGACGCCGTGGTGCGCCAGCTCTCCTGGGCCGCCTGGGCGTCGTCGCCACCCCACGAGCGGCCGATCACGGCGAGCGCCCGCGTGCCGTTGGCACGGATGCCGTCGACCTCGCCGGCGCACGCAGTCAGCTCTCGAGCGGTGCGATCGAGGGCTTCGGGGTCAGCACCCTTGCGGTAGAGCACGTGGGCCTCCTGTCGACGGTGCGCCTCACGCTAGAAGGCCGCGGAGCCACCGTCCATGGGGAGCGCTCCCCGCGTGTCGCGTCCGCCGGCGCCGGGTCCGTCGGTGCCGGGTCCGCCGGTGCCGCCTCGTCGGTTCCGTGCGGGGGTGGCGACGAGGCGACCGACGAGACCCACGGCCAGGACGGCGACGCCTGCGACGAGCGAGCCGGACGGCACGGCGAAGGCGAGGGCCACGCAGCCGACGACACCGAGCGCTGCGAGGGCCCGAGGGTAGCGACGGTGGGCGCGGTCCTGTGTGAGGGCAGCAGCGTTCGCCACCGCGTAGTAGGTGAGCACGCCGAATGACGAGAAGCCGATGACGCCGCGCAGGTCGGTGACGACCACCAAGGCGCACACCACGACGGCGACGCTGACCTCGGCGACGTGCGGCACGGCATACCGCTCGTGCACGGCCGCGAGCCGGCGCGGCAGGTCCCCCTCCCGGGCCATGGCCAGGGTGGTGCGGCCGACACCCGCGACGAGGGCCAGGAGCGCGCCGAGCGTCGCTTCCGCGGCGGCGAACCCGACGACGACCGTGAGCCACGACGACCACGGGGTCGTGTCGGCCGCGGACCGCAGGGGTGCGGCGCTCGCCGCGAGCGCCGGGACGCCGAGCGAGCGGACCAGGACGAGCGCGGTGACGGCATACAGCGGCACGACGACCGCGAACGCGCCGAGCACGGCCCGCGGGATGGTGCGGGCCGGGTCGACGACCTCCTCGCCGAGGGTGGCGATGCGCGCGTAGCCCGCGAAGGCGAAGAAGAGGATGGCCGCGCCCTGGAGCACGCCGCCGACGCCGCCGACGCCGCCGACGGCGCCGCTCGGGGCGGCTGCGGAGCCCGTCCGGTCGGCACCGGGAGTGAGGGTGAGGGCGACGACCACGACGACGAGCGCGGCCAGGACGCCGGTGACGATCACCATGGTGAGCCGTGCCGTACGCGTGATGCCGCGGTAGTTCACCGCGGTGAGCGTGACCACGGCTGCGACACCGACGACACGCTCCCACCGGGCGGGGCGACGTAGGCCGCGAAGGCGAGCGCCATCGCGGCGCAGCTCGCCGTCTTGCCGATGACGAAGCCCCACCAGGCGACGAAGCCCCACCAGGGTCCGAGGCGTTCGCGGCCGTAGACGTACGTGCCACCGGAGCTCGGGTACTGCGCCGCGAGCTGGGCGGAGGACGTCGCGTTGCAGAAGGCGATGAGCGCGGCGACGGCGAGTGCGCCGAGCAGCCAGCCGCCGGCCGCGGCCGCTGCGGGCCCGAAGGCCGTGAAGAGACCGGCGCCCACCATGGAGCCGACGCCGATGACGACGGCGTGTCCGGTGGTGAGGCGCCGCGCGAGCGGCGGGGCGCTGCCGTGGGATCCGGTCATGGCCCCGAGTCTGCCGCGCGTCGCCCCGCAGGACCTGATCGGTCTTGCGGGGCGACGGCGACGAGGGTGGTCGGGACGACCGGGGTCAGGCGTTCAGGTCGCTCAGCAGGGACGCGAACGGCGTCACGTCCTCGAAGGGGTCGACCCGAGCCTCGCGGGGGCTTCCCACGACGAGCGCGGCGAACGAGCGGCCGGCGCGGTCGATGCGCTCCCCCAGACGGCCGGCGTCCACGCTCCCCCAGTCCTCGCTGGCGGCGAAGACCGCGACGGGGGCCACGAGGGCGCCGAGGTGCGCGAAGAGCGGCCGCAGCGCGTGGTCGATCGCCAGCGAGTGGCGGGCGGTGCCGCCCGTCGCGCCGAGCAGCACCGGGGTGTCGCGCAGGGCGTCCTTCGGTAGCACGTCGACGAGCATCTTGAAGAGGCCGCTGTAGGACGCGGCGTAGATCGGGGTCGCGACCACCAGGGCGTCGGCCTCGGCGATGGCGTCGAGCCGCACCTGCAGCTCGGGGGACGCGAAGCCCGTGAGCACGTTGTTCGTCACGTCGTGGGCGACGTCCCGCACGTCGACGACCTCGACGACGACCTCACCGACGTCGTGGCCGGCGAGGGCGCGCACGGTCGACTCCGTCAGGCGGTCGGCGAGCAGCCGCGTCGACGACGGCTCGGTCACGCCGGCGGTGATGACGGCGAGGTGGAAGGGGGTCTGCGTGGTCACGTGGTCACCTCCAGGGTGCTCGTGCTGACGGTCGTGCCTCTGGGGTCGGGCGACGCTCCGGTCACGTCGTCACCGCCGGCGTACACCGTGGTGTCGTGCGCCCCTCCCGCTGCCGCGACGCGGCTCGCGTGGGTTGGGGCGTCGGGCACGTGCGCGGGCTTGAGGGCGGCGAACTCCTTGCGGAGCACGGGGACGACCTCCTCGCCGAGGATGTCGAGCTGCTCGAGCACGGTCTTGAGCGGCAGGCCTGCGTGGTCGACGAGCCACAGCTGGCGCTGGTAGTCGCCGACGTAGTCGCGGAAGCCGAGGGTGCGCTCGATGACCTCCTGCGGGCTGCCGACGGTGAGCGGCGTCTGGCTCGTGAACTCCTCGAGGGAGGGGCCGTGGCCGTAGACCGGGGCGTTGTCGAAGTAGGGCCGGAACTCGCGCACGGCGTCCTGGCTGTTCTTCCGCATGAAGACCTGCCCGCCGAGGCCCACGATGGCCTGGTCGGCCTTCCCGTGGCCGTAGTGCTCGAAGCGGCGGCGGTAGAGCTGCACCATCTGCTTCGTGTGGCTGGCCGGCCAGAAGATGTGGTTGGAGAAGAAGCCGTCACCGTAGTACGCGGCCTGCTCGGCGATCTCGGGGCTGCGGATCGAGCCGTGCCACACGAACGGCGGCACCCCGTCGAGCGGGCGCGGCGTCGAGGTGAAGCCCTGCAGTGGCGTGCGGTACTTCCCCTGCCAGTCGACGACGTCCTCGCGCCACAGCCGGTGCAGCAGGGCGTAGTTCTCGACGGCGAGCGGGATGCCCTCGCGGATGTCCTTGCCGAACCACGGGTAGACCGGGCCGGTGTTCCCGCGGCCGAGCATGAGGTCCATGCGCCCGTCACTGAGGTGCTGGAGGTACGCGTAGTCCTGGGCGAGGCGCACGGGGTCGTTCGTCGTGATGAGGGTCGTCGAGGTCGACAGCACGAGGCGCTCGGTCTGCGCGGCGATGGCCGCGAGCAGGACGGGCGGGTTGGCCGGGGCGGCGAAGGGCGGGTTGTGGTGCTCACCCGTGGCGAAGACGTCGAGACCGACCTCCTCCGCCTTCTTCGCGATGGCGACCGTGGCCTTGATGCGCTCGTTCTCGGTCGGCGTGCGGCCCGTCGTCGGGTCGGTGGTGACGTCGCCGACGGTGAAGATGCCGAACTGCATGTGTCCCAACTCCTAAGTGATTGACGATTCAATCATACCGAACGCCGTGACCTCCTTGTCCATTCCCGACGGCCGGCTGGCGAAGGGGCAGGCGAGCGACGGGCAGGCAGGCCACATCTCGGCAACCCCGGCAACTTTCGCCCCCTGCCGAGCATCGTCACGGGTAGCCGGCTGCCACAGGGGCGCCGGGGCCTTTCGAACGAGAACCAGGACTGTCCCATGCAGCTGTCTGCCGACGAGATGCACCTGCAGCGGGGCAAGGTCGTCAACCTCCGCCTGGCATCGAAGCGCGTCGACGCCCTGGTCATCCGGCCCGGCGAGACCTTCTCGTTCAACAAGGTGGTCGGAAGCTGCACGCGCCGTCGCGGCTACGTCGAGGGCATGCGGCTGTCCAACGGGCAGGCCCGGGCCGGGTCGGCGGCGGCATCTGCCAGCTGGCCAACCTGCTGCACTGGATGTTCCTGCACAGCGAGCTCACCGTGCTCGAGCGGTCCGAGCACTCCTTCGACCCGTTCCCCGACAAGGCGCGCGTGCTGCCCTGGGGCGTGGGGTGCTCCATCGTCTACAACTACGTCGACCTCGTCGTGCGCAACGACACCACCTCGACGTTCCAGCTGCTCGTCGGCGTCGGCCGCCGTCACCTCCAGGGCGAGCTGCGCTCGGACGCCCCGGCCGCCCACTCGTACACGGTGGAGGCTCGCGACGAGCAGTTCATCCGCTCGGGCACCGACATCTTCCGCCGCAACGAGATCTGGCGCACGGTCATCGACAAGCGCACGGGCCGTACCGTCGGCAAGGAGCTGCTCAAGCGCAACTGCGCGCTCGTGCGCTACGAGCCCACCGGCCCCGTCATCGACCTACGCCTGGCCCCGCAGCGCACCCGGCATGACATCCTGACCGCGTGACCGACGAGATCTCCCCCAAGGACCGCTTCATCACGGTCTACGGCCGCAACCCGGTCCACGAGGTGCTCCTCGACGACGACCTCCACGTCGACAAGGTCGTCATCGCCGAAGGCGCGCGCGGGTCCGGCCTGCGTGAGATCCAGCAGGCCGCGCGGCGGCGCCGCGTCGACGTGCAGTACGCGAGCGCCGAGCGGGTCAAGAAGCTCGCCGGCAACGGGCGCCAGGACCAGGGCGTGTTCGCCGACGTCGTGGCGCCCCGCATGCGACCGCTCGAGGCGGCCCTCGCAGCCGACGGGGCGGCCGGGCTCCGGACCGTGCTGGTGCTCGACGGCGTCACGACCCCTGCGAACGTCGGCATGATCCTGCGCTCGGCCACGGCGGCCGGCGTGCACGGCGTCGTCGTGCCGCGCCGGGGCGTCGCCTCGATCGACCCGCTCGTCGTCAAGGCCTCGGCCGGGGTCGCCTTCCGGGCGCCGATCCTCAAGGCCTTCACCGCGGCAGAGGCCGTGGGGGCTCTCAAGGCTGTCGGCTTCCACGTGGTGGGCCTCGATGCCGGCGGCGACGACGACCTGTTCTCGGCCCACCTGCCCGAGCCGGTCGCCTTCGTCCTCGGCAGCGAGACGGCGGGGCTCTCCCCCGATGTCGCCGAGCTCGTCGACACGTGGATCTCCATCCCCATGGCGGCGGGGGTGGAGTCGCTCAACGTGTCGGCGGCCGCCGCCGTCGTCTGCTTCGAGCTCGTGCGCCGTTCCCGCCTCTGAGGCGGCGCTCAGCCGCCCCACTTGTCGGCGAGCGCGCGCACCACGGTGATGTTGCGGGCCGTGCCCACGGCCCCGGTCAGCTTCTCGATGCGGGCGTTCGTGAGCTTGGCACCCTGCACGCCGTCGGACAGGAACAGCACGATGTCGCTGCCGACCACCCGGGCGCCCTCGGTGGCGACGTCCCACTCGTGCAGCGCCTTGACCCCGTCGGCCGCCAGGTCACCGGTCATGAAGGTCACGTAGCGCTTCGCGTCGTCGGCGATCGGCGACTCCAGGGCCTCCGCCTCGTCGGCGAGCCTGCGCAGCTGGGCCGGGGTGCGGACGACCACCGGCACGTCGAAGCCGAACTCCGCGCTGATGGCGCGGCGGAGGTCCGCCTCCACCGTGGCAGCGCTGCGGGTCGCCGACCGCACCTTGAGGTTGCCGCTCTGGATGTGGGTCTCGACGTCCTCGTAGCCCTCGGCCTCGAGCAGCGCACGCAGGGCGGCCATCTTCACCTGACGCTTGCCCACGTTGACGGCACGGAGGAACCCGATGTAGGTCGGCACGCGCCGATCGTCGCACAGGAGGCCCGGCGACCGGCTCAGCTGCGCGACACGACGCCCGACCCGACGTCGGCGACCCGCCCCGCGACGCGGATCGTCGCATCGGTGTCGACCGTGAGCACGAGCCGAGACGGCCGGCCCGTCTGTGCGCCCTGCGACACGACGACCTCGAAGCCGGTGCGCTGCTGGCCCACGAACCAGCCGCCGAGGCTGCTACAGGCCGAGCCCGTCGCCGGGTCCTCCTCGAGGGCGGCTCCGGCAGCCGCGAACATCCGCGCTTCGATGGTGCCGGTCCCGGTCCAGCACCAGAGGTAGGCGTGCGGCGGACGCCCGGGCATGGCGAGGTGCTCGTGCATGAGGGCGGGACTCGGAGCGGCCGCCCGCAGCGCGGCGAGGTCGTCGACCTGCACGATGAGCGACTCCACGCCGCAGCTGACCCACTGCGTCGCCCCCTCGACGAGGGCGTCGACGGGCACGCCGAGCGCCGCCGCCACCTGCCCCGGAGTGGCCGTCACGTCGCGGTGCCGTGGCGGGTTGGCCCGCAGCTGCCACCCGTCTGCGGTGCGCCGCACCGGGATGTCGCCCGCCGGCATGGTGAGGACCACGTCGTCGACGGTCGCGCCGGACCGTGCGGTGGCGGTGTCGGCCACCACGTGTGCCGTGCCGAGCGTCGGGTGACCGGCGAAGGGCATCTCGTAGGTGGCGGTGAAGATGCGCACCGACGCGTGCGCGGGCCCCCCGGTGGGCGTCGCGGAGTCGTCGACGACGAAGGTCACCTCGCTGAGGTTGAACTGTCGGGCCCACGCCTGCATCTCGGCGTCGTCCACGCCCGAGGTCGCCTCGAAGACGCCGAGGGCGTTGCCCGAGAACGGGTTCCCGTCGATGCCGAACACGTTGACGATGCGAAAGGGCAGCTCCATGCCCGGGAGTCTCGCAGTCCCGTCGTCGGGGGACGGCATCGGGTCCAGGTGGTTTGATGACCGGTATGGCCTCCCCCGACGGCATCTACCCGGGCAACATCTACCTCTTCCGGCACGGCGAGACCGAGTGGTCGCTGAGCGGCCAGCACACCGGCACCACCGACCTGCCGCTGCTCCCCGAGGGCGAGGCCGCCGCGCGCGAGCTCGCCGACGTGCTGCGCAAGCACACCTTCGAGCGGGTGCTCGTCTCGCCGCTGCAGCGCGCCAAGCGCACGGCCGAGCTGGCCGGGCTCGGCGACTTCGAGGTCGAGCCGCTGCTGCGCGAGTGGGACTACGGCGCATACGAGGGAGTCACGACGAAGCAGATCAGCGCCGAGATCGGCCACCCGTGGGAGGTCTTCGTCGACGGGGTCGCGCCGGGCGAGACCCCGGGCGAGACCGTCGAGCAGGTGGCCGAGCGGGCGCAGCAGGTCATCGACAAGGTGTGGCCCGACCTCGAGCACGGCGACGTGGCGCTCTTCGGCCACGGGCACGCGCTGCGCGTGCTCACGGCCACCTACCTCGGTCTCGACCCGAGGTTCGGCCAGCACCTCGTCCTCGACGCAGGGTCGATGAGCGTGCTGACGCACCACAGGTCGACCCGCTGCATCGGGATGTTCAACCTCTCCCCCTGGCGCCTGCTCACCGACTGAACCGCTTGCGGTGGCGATGCGCCACGGTGGGGCGGTGACATAAATCGGTCAACCCCCACAAATCGCATCAGCACGGGCTATCGTTCCGAGCGTCCACTCGACCTCAGGAGTTGCCCGTGACCCGTGCGCCCGTTGCCGCTACGGCGGCGGTCCTGACCGTCGTGGCGTCCCTAGCCGCAGGGGTCGGCGCGGTGGCTACGGCGCCCGCAGCAGACGCCGGCGTCAGTACACCGGGGGCAATCTCCTCCGTCACGGCTCGTCCGGGGCCGGGCGCAGGCCAGGTGACATTCTCGTGGTCGGCGTCGGGCGCCAACACCACGAACTTTGTCGTCGAGACGGGCCTGACCACATTCAAGGTCGGCGATCCCGTGCTTCCCGACCACGGCCGCCACCCCACGTACTTCACCTTTCCGGCGAACCGGCGGTCATTCACGCTGAGTGCTTCGCAGGTTGCCGCTGCCGGCGCCTCAGCCGCGTCCGCAAACCACCTGTACTACCGCTTCAAAGCCGTGAACACGTCAGCTGCAGGCACCGCGGCGCGCAACTGGCCGTATCTGCAGAACGTGGCGGTCAAGCCGGCCGTCCCGTCATCGACCGGGACCTCGCTCCGAGTCGCCACGTTCAACGTACACACCGCCACAGCGAGCGCCGGCGTGCGCGCGTGGACGTTACGGGTACCTGACATCGCCCGCACCATCCTTTCGCGCAACCCCGGCGTGGTCACCGTCCAGGAGCTGGGCATCGGCCGGGCGGACGGGAGCAGTCAACCCGTCGCCGCAGACACCCTTACCCAGGTGCACAGCCTCGTCGACACCCTTGCGGCCCAAGGCGGCGGACGCTATCACCTCGCCCGCAGCACGCGTTTCTCGGCGCCCGGAACGGCCGAGGCGATCCAGGGCGCCCGCATCCTCTACGACAGCAGCCGCTACAGGCTCGCGAGCCCGTGCGCCGAGCGGAGCGACAGCAAGCCGCTGAGCAACTTCAGCTACTCGAGCGCGTGCACGATCTTGCTGCCATCGCTCAACACGGACAGCGCGTGGACAAAACGTCGGGCGACGTATGCCGTCTTGGCGGATCGCGCCACGGGGCGACAGTTCTACGTCGTGTCCGCGCATCTGGATCAACGACACAGCACCACCCTCACGACCGAGCGGACATACGAAAGGCTTCGCGCGACGCAGGTGAAGGCCGTTCTGGCAAGAGTCGACCTGCTGAATACCGCCCGTCTGCCGGTGGTCTTGGCGGGGGACCTCAACACCTACCAGAACAACCAGGGTGGCTATGACGCCCACGACGCTCTCGTGTCAGCGGGGTACTACGACTCGGCGTCCGCGGTCACGCAGATCAACCCCCGTTACACGACCATGAACCACTTTGCCTGCACACTCACCGTTCCCGGTAGCGGGTGGGGCAGCCGGCTTGACGTCGTGACAGTCAAGCCCGTTGTCGGCGCGTTGCGGTGGGAGAACGTCCTGTCGGCCAGTGATTGCTCCCGTCCGTCGGACCACAACATGGTGGTCGCCGACATCCGCCTGCCGTGACCGGGTGGTCGCGATCGGTCATCTCGAACGGCCAACCGGACGTGGTGCCATCGGGCCGCCAGACGGCATACGTGGGCGGCGCGTGGTGCACGGTCTCCCGCGTCAGTCGCGGGGCAGCTCCCACGTGTGCACGGGCTGGTTGGCGCTCATGCCCTCGATGTAGCGCCTGAGCATCTCGCGCAGCGCCTTGTCGCGGGTGAGGCCCTGCGCCTCGAGCCGGGCCACGCACTCGGTCTGCCACGAGGCGCCGTTGACCCCGAGGATGCAACGCTGCTCGATGACGGAGAGGAACCGGTCGCGCACCGCCGCGGACACGCCCCACCGCTCGAGGCCCTCGTGCGCCATCGGCAGCAGCCGGCGCAGCACGAGCTCGCTGGCCGGCACGTCGCCGAAGCCGGGCCAGTAGGTGCGGGCGTCGATGCCGAGCCGCGCGCCCTCCTCGAAGTTGGACTCGGCCGCTGAGAAGCTCATCCGGGTCCAGACCGGTCGGTCCTCCTCGGCGAGCACGCGCATCGTGCCGTAGTAGAAGGCCGCGTTGGCCAGGACGTCGACGATGCTCGGGCCGGCGGGGAGCACGCGGTTCTCGACCCTCAGGTGCGGTCGGCCACCGACGATGTCGTAGATCGGGCGGTTCCAGCGGTAGACGGTGCCGTTGTGGAGCCGGAGCTCCTTGAGCTCGGGCACCTCGCCACGCTCGAAGACCTCCTCGGGCTCCTCGTCGTAGAGCTCGGGCAGCAGCGCCGGGAAGTAGCGGACGTTCTCCTCGAAGAGGTCGAAGATCGAGGTGATCCAGCGCTCTCCGAACCACACCCGTGGGCGCACCCCCTGGTTCTTCAGCTCGACCGAGCGAGTGTCGGTCGCCTGCGTGAAGAGCGGGATGCGGGTCTCGGCCCAGAGCCGCTGGCCGAGGAAGAACGGAGAGTTGGCGCCGAGCGCGAGCTGAGGACCGGCGAGCACCTGCGCGGCGTTCCAGTGGTCGGCGAAGCGCTCGGGCTGCACCTGCAGGTGCAGCTGGATCGAGGTGCACGCCGACTCGGGCGCGAGGCTGTCGGAGTATCGGGCGATCCGCTCGCCCGTCGGCCCCTCGAGCTCGAGCCAGACGTCCTCGCCGCGGGCGTCGAGCACCGCGTTGTTGAGCGCGGCGTAGCGGATGTTCTCGCTGATCCAGTCGCCCTCGAAGTGCTCGGGCATGACGGTGGGCAGGATGCCGATCGCCACGATGCCGGTGTGCAGCTCGGCCGCCTTCTCGGACGCGCGGTTGAGCGACTCACGCAGCAGGCCCTCGAGCTCGATCGCCGAGTCGCCGGGCAGCGGCCTCGGGTGCACGTTGAGCTCGATGTTGTAGCGCGCCAGCTCGGTCTGGTAGTCCTCGTCGGCGATCTGCTCGAGCACCGACTTGTTGTCGAGCTTCGGACCGAGGTCCTCGTTGACGAGGTTGAGCTCGATCTCGAGGCCCGTCATGGGACGGTCGAACTCGAACTCGCTCTTGCCGAGCATCCGTTCGAACACGTCGAGGTCGCGGCGCACCTTCTCGCGGTACTGCTGCCGCTGCTCGCGTGTGTACCTGGCCTGTTCGACGTCGGCTCCCACGTGCCGAGACAACCACATCCGGTGTCCCGGCGCGAGGAAAGCGCCCGGCGAGTTCAGCCCTCGAACGCCTCCGGTGGCGGGCAGGAGCAGACGAGGTTGCGGTCGCCGTAGGCACCGTCGATGCGGCTGACCGGGGGCCAGTACTTGTCGGCGGCCTCGATGCCCACCGGGAAGGCGGCCTCGGTGCGCTCGTACGGGTGGTTCCACTCCCCCGCGATGTTGAGGGCGGTGTGCGGGGCGTGACGCAGCATGCTGTCCCCGACCGCGACCTCGCCCTCCCGGATCGCCTCGATCTCCTCGCGGATCGCGATCATGGCGTCGCAGAAGCGGTCGAGCTCGTAGAGGTTCTCGGACTCGGTGGGCTCGACCATGAGCGTGCCCGCGACGGGGAAGCTCATCGTCGGCGCGTGGAAGCCGTAGTCGATGAGTCGCTTGGCGATGTCGTCGACGGTCACGCCGGTCTCGGCCGTGATCTGCCGGACGTCGAGGATGCACTCGTGGGCGACCAGCCCGTCGTGGCCGGAGTAGAGCACCGGGTAGTGGTCGCGCAGGCGGGCCGCGACGTAGTTGGCACCGAGTACAGCCATCTGGGTGGCGTGGCGCAGGCCGTCGCCGCCCATGAGGCGCACGTACGCCCACGAGATCGGCAGGATGCTCGCCGAGCCGAAGGGGGCCGCGGAGACCGGGCCGACGCCGGACTCGGGGCCGGCCTCCGGCGCGAGCGGGTGGTTGGGCAGGTGCGGGGCGAGGTGGGCACGAACGGCGACCGGGCCCACACCGGGGCCACCGCCGCCGTGCGGGATGCAGAACGTCTTGTGCAGGTTGAGGTGGCTGACGTCGGCGCCGAACTTGCCCGGCTGGGCAAGACCGACGAGGGCGTTGAGGTTGGCGCCGTCGACGTAGACCTGGCCGCCGGCCTCGTGGACGAGCTCGCAGAGCTCGGTGATGGTGTCCTCGTAGACGCCGTGCGTCGACGGGTAGGTCACCATGATCGCGGCGAGGTCGTCGCGGTGCGCCTCGACCTTCGCGCGCAGGTCGTCCATGTCGACGGTGCCGCCGGGGGCCGTCTTGACGACGACGACCTTGAGCCCAGCCATGACGGCCGAGGCGGCGTTGGTGCCGTGCGCGCTCGCCGGGATGAGGCAGATGCGACGGTGCCCCTCGCCGTTCGCCTGGTGGTAGGCGTGGATCGCGAGGAGGCCGGCGAACTCGCCCTGCGAGCCGGCGTTCGGCTGCAGCGACACGGCGTCGTAGCCGGTGATCTCGCACAGCCACGCGGCGAGGTCGTCGATGAGGCCGCGGATGCCCTCGGTCTGGTCGGCCGGCGCGAACGGGTGGAGGTTCGCGAACTCGGGCCAGGTGACTGCCTCCATCTCGGTGGTGGCGTTGAGCTTCATCGTGCACGACCCCAGGGGGATCATGCCGCGGTCGAGGGCGAAGTCGCGGTCGGAGAGACGACGCAGGTAGCGCAGCATCGCCGTCTCGGAGTGGTGCGCGTGGAAGACGGGGTGGGTCAGGAAGTCCGACGTACGCGTGAGCGCCGCCGGCACGCCGTTGCCCTCGGGTGCGCCGAGCTCCGCCTTCGTCTCGTCGGACACGGTCACGCCCAGCACGTCGAGGATCGCGAACACCGTTGCCGGCGAGGAGGTCTCGTCGAGGCTCAGGGAGACCCGGTCGGCGTCGACCCGGCGCAGGTTCATCCCGCGGTCGGCGAACACGCCCGTCACCTCGTCGGCGCGGCCCGGCACGACGAGCGTGAGGGTGTCGAAGAAGGCGGCCGTCTCGACGTCGACCCCACCGGCGACGAGCGCCTCCCGCAGGCCGGCCGTGAGGCCCGTGACGCGGCGCGCGATCGTGGTGAGGCCCGTGGGACCGTGCCAGACGGCATACATGCTCGCCATCACGGCGAGGAGCACCTGGGCGGTGCAGATGTTGGAGGTCGCCTTCTCGCGGCGGATGTGCTGCTCGCGGGTCTGGAGCGCGAGGCGGTAGGCCTGGTGGCCCTCGGCGTCGACGGAGACGCCCACGAGCCGGCCCGGGATCTGGCGCTCGAGCCCGCGGTGCACGGCCATGTAGCCGGCGTGCGGGCCGCCGAAGCCCATCGGCACGCCGAAGCGCTGGGCGCTGCCGACGGCGATGTCGGCGCCCCACTCGCCCGGGGCGGCCGCGAGCGTGAGCGCCAGCAGGTCGGCGCACGCGGTGACCAGGCCCTTGGCCTCGTGGACGGCGGCGGTGAGGGGGGCCCAGTCGACGAGCTCGCCCGACGCGTCGGGGTACTGCACCATCGCGCCCACCACGTCCTTGCCTCCCGCGGCCGTCGCGAGCGACTTGGCGTCGGCGACGCCGCGCAGGTCGGTGACCACGACCGGCAGGCCGATGGCCCCCGCGCGCGTGCGCATGACGGCGATCGTCTGCGGGAACAGGCGCTCGTCGACGAGCACGACCGCGTCGGCAGCGGCCCGGCTCGCGCGACGCATCAGCGACATCGCCTCCGCGGCCGCGGTGCCCTCGTCTAGCAGGGAGGAGCCGGCGACGTCGAGGCCCGTGAGGTCGGTGACGACCGTCTGGAAGTTGAGCAGCGCCTCGAGGCGGCCCTGCGAGATCTCGGGCTGGTAGGGCGTGTAGGCGGTGTACCAGGCGGGGTTCTCGAGGACGTTGCGGCGCACGACCGGAGGCGTGACGGTGCCGTAGTAGCCGAGGCCGATCAGCGAGGTGAGCACGGTGTTGCGCGAGGCGAACCCGCGCAGCTCGTCGATGACGGCGCTCTCGCTGGGGGCGGCCTGCACGCGCAGCGGCGACTCCGAGCGGATCGCGCCCGGGATGGCGCGGTCGCACATCGCATCGAGGCTCGGCTGCCCGACCACCTCGAGCATGCGGCGCACGTCGTCACCGGCCGGGCCCACGTGGCGGCTGACGAAGTCGGCCATCGGCGTCGCGCTGGACGCTCCGGTGGTCACGGGGACGAGCTGGTCGATCGACATGCGGGGCTCCTGGCGGGATTCGAGCGGACGACACACGCTCCCCGTCTGTCGAGCACCGCGCGGTGCCTCCAGAGTTGCCTCGCCCGCATGGTCCTGGCGCCTGAGAGGTTCCGGGGATGTTGCCCCTTCGGCGCCTCGCAGGTGCTCGCACCCCGAGGACTCTCCCACGCAGGGTCGATCGGCACCGCCAAATCTACCAGCAGCCCGATGTGGTGGCGGCACGCCGACGGCCCGACCGGAACTGCCGGTCGGGCCGTCGAACGTGGTGGTCTGGCTGGGTGCGGCTGGGCCTTGGCGGCGGCCGCCGACCTCAGGCCATGCGGCGGGCCTGACGGCGCGCGGTGAGCTCGTCGTCGGGGTGCTCGGCCGGCAGGTCCTCGGCGCGCTCGCTGGGCAGCTGCGCGAGCTCGCCCTCGACCTCACGCCACACGCGACCCACGGCGATGCCGAAGACGCCCTGGCCGCCCTGGACGAGGTCGATGACCTCGTCGGCCGACGTGCACTCGTAGACCGAGGCGCCGTCGCTCATGAGCGTGATCTGGGCGAGGTCCTCGACCCCGCGCTCGCGCAGGTGGCCGATGGCGACACGGATCTGCTGGAGGGACACCCCGGTGTCGAGCAGGCGCTTGACGACCTTGAGCACGAGGATGTCGCGGAAGCCGTAGAGGCGCTGCGTGCCGGAGCCGGTGGCGCTGCGCACGGACGGCTCGACGAGGCCGGTGCGGGCCCAGTAGTCGAGCTGGCGGTAGGTGATGCCGGCCGCCTTGCACGCCGTCGGCCCCCGGTAGCCGGAGTCCTCGGCGAGCTCGGGCAGGTCGTCGGTGAACAGCAGGCCCTGCGACCCGACGGGCAGTGCCCGACCGGCGTCACGCGCGTCCTCGATGGCGGCCATGCCGTCCTCCTCCTGCTCAGGCTGCGGGCCGCGCGGTGCGTGCCCCCAGACGACATGCAGATAACTACAGTCACGTCGTTCTCCGACGGTAGGCCGAGCGTCCGTCCCGGTCAATCACCACGAGCGCTCGCGCGACGGCGTGTCGGACCATCGCGACAAACTCTCACCTTCGTGTTGAAGGTGAGAGTGGTCGGGTACGGCTCGTCCGCGTGCCTGGCCGATCGTTCAGTCGGGCCGGTCCGGCAGGTCGGGCGCGTCACCGGGGCGGTCGCCCGGCTGGTCGCCGGGCTCGCCCTCGAAGTCCTCCGCCGAGACGTGGTCGAGGAACTCCTTGAAGCGCTCCACCTCGTCGTCCTCCTCGGAGGAGACGACGATGGCCGCCTCGTCGAGGATCGAGGACTCGACGAGCACCTTGGAGCCGGTGCGCAGGGCGAGCGCGATGGCGTCGCTCGCTCGGGAGCTGATCTCGGACTTGCCGTCGATGATGAGCGCAGCGTGGAACACGGAGTCCTTGAGGGCCACGATGCGCACCTCGGTGAGCTCGTGGCCCAGCACGGCGAGCAGGTCGCGCATCAGGTCGTGCGTCAGCGGCCGCGGGGGCACCACTCCCTGCTGGGCATACGTGATGGCCGCGGCCTCGGCGGCACCGATCCAGATCGGCAGGTAGCGGCCGCCGTCCCTCTCGCGCAGCAGGACGATCGGCTGGTTCGTGGGCATCTCGACTCGGACGCCCAGGACATCGACCTCTCTCACTCCTCCACCGTACCCCGCGCTCGGAGGAGTCGGGACGGGCTCAGTGCGGGAGGCCTGCCCGGACCAGCGCGACGTGGAGCGCGATGCAGGCAGAGGCGATCTCGGCCGCGCGCTCCTCTGCGGGTCCGCTCCCCCGGCGTGTCGCCAGGACCTGCTGCACGAGCCCGATCTCGCGGTCGGCGGCCGTGCGGAACGGCCTGAGGTGTCGCGCCTCGAGACCGTGCGAGGCCAGCGCCTGCGCCGCCGCGGCGACGGCCAGGGACTCGTGTCCGAACCGACCGTTGGCGTCGGGCTGCAGCAGCCCGTAGGTCTCGAGGGCGTGCATGGTCTCGCGGTCGATGCCGGTCGCCTCGCGCAGCTCCGGACCCGTCAGGGAGACGTCGCGGTGACCGACCAGCGCCTCGGGGCCGGGCACGTCGGGGTCGGGCGTCGGCGCCGGTGGGCGGGGGCGGCCGTCGTGGTCGTCGCCCGGGTCGGACAGCCCGCGGTCGAGGGCGTCGAGGGCCTCACGGATGACCTTGAGCGGCCAGTAGCGGTCGCGCTGGGCAGCCAGCACGTAGCGGAGCCGGCGCACGTCGTCGTCGGAGTACGTGCGGTAGCCGGAGGCCGTGCGATGCGGCAGCACGAGACCCTCGGCCTCGAGGAAGCGGATCTTGGACGCCGTGACGTCGGGAAAGTCCCCGGAGAGCGCGGCGAGGACCTTCCCGATCGTGAGCCGGCGCGGGACGGACGTGACCTCCTCGCCCTCGCCGGCCGTCACGGGAGGGCCCTCGGCCGTGCCTGCGGTCATGATGCAGAGTGCTGGGGCGCCCCGGACGAGTAGTAGACGAGACGGAACTTGCCGATCTGGACCTCGTCGCCCTGGTGCAGCGGCGCCTCGTCGATGCGCTCGCGGTTGACGTAGGTGCCGTTCAGGGAGCCGGAGTCGCGCACGGTGTAGCCGCCACCGCGGGCGACGAAGGTCGCGTGCTTGCGCGACACCGTGACGTCGTCGAGGAAGATGTCGGAGTCGGGGTGCCGGCCTGCGGCGACCTCCTGGTCGTCGAGCAGGAACCGGGCGCCGGTGTTGGGACCACGGAGCACGACGAGCAGAGCCGTGCCCGGGCGGAGGGCGTCGATCGTCGCGGAGTCCTCGGCGCTGAGCCCACGAGGGGATGCGGTCTCGGGGCTCTCCTGGGCTGGGACGCCTTGGAACCGCATGGTGCGGGGTTCGACGTTCATGTCGTCGGGGTCGGGCAGGTCGCTCGACATGCGGTCCTCCTCTGTGGTGCGGGCGGATCGGGTTCAGACCACTCTAGTTGACCCGGGCACGGCGAGAGCCTGCCCGGGTCGGTGGCCCGTGCGGTGGGTCAGGACAGGGACGCGGTGTAGGCCGAGGCATCCATCAGGGAGTCGACCGCGGACGCGTCGGCGAGACGCATCTCGAACATCCAGCCCTCGCCGTACGGGTCGGAGTTGATCAGCTCGGGCGAGGCGTCGAGGGCCTCGTTCGTGGCCGTGACCTCGCCCTCGAGCGGCGCGTAGACGTCGCTCACGGACTTGGTGGACTCGACCTCGCCGCAGGAGTCGCCGGGAGTGACGGTGTCGCCGACAGCCGGGAGGGAGACGTAGACGACGTCGCCGAGGGCGTCCTGGGCGAACGAGGTGATGCCGATGCGGACCACACCGTCGTCGCCGACGCGGACCCACTCGTGGTCGCTGGTGTAGCGCAGGTCGGAGGGGTAGTCCAGGTCGGTCATGTCGCTCCTTGTCGATGGGCGGCCCGAAGGGGCCGGGTGGCTGCGGTGGCTTCGCGGCGCCGGTGCCGACGTGGATGCGCCGGCACCTGAGAGGATGCCATGCCCGTGGCGCGCGCGCAGGAGGTGCGGTCAGCGAGTCGCGGTGATCTCGCCGCGACGGCCGTCACGCCGGGGGGGTCACTCGACCGGTTTGGCGTGGGTCATCTCGGTGGGCCGGTGCAGGGAGGTGATCTCCACGAGGCTCGACTCGGTGATGGTGGCGTTGGCGCCCTTCTGGCGCACCGTCTCGACGATGCCACCCGGGATGGTCATGGCCGACGAGAGCGTCTTCGAGTCGCCGATGACCTTGACCACGAGCGGGCGGCTCACCTGCGTGCCGTCGACGACGAGCTCGCCGTTGCGGTCGCCGATGAACGTCGACGCGACGACGCGGACCCCACCGACGTCGATCGACTCCGCGCCGGCGTCGCGCAGCTCCTGTATGAGGTCGAGCACGATCGGGCCGTTGACCTGCCGGTCCGGGTCGGTGAGGCGCAGCGTGATGCCCGGGCCCTTGGTCGCGATGGTGCCGGCGAGGATGCCGAGCGTGTCGACGCGCTTCTGGGCCTGCTCGAGCGCCTCACCGGCGGTGCCGGTGCCGCTCTTGAGGCGGTCTCGGGTGGCCTCGAGCTCGCGGACCTGCTGGTCGAGGCGGGACGAACGGGCGGAGACGTCGTCGAGCACGCGGATGAGGTCGGACTGGCTCAGCTCGTCCAGCCCGCGCTGGTTGGTCAGCTGCACCTGGGCGGCGATGCCCGCACCGAGCAGCACGGCGAGCAGCGCCGCCAGCAGGTTGGCGCGCGTGGCGCGGGGCCGGCTCATCTTGAACAGGCGCCCCCAGGCGTCCCGGCCCTCGACGGGCGGCCGCGCGGTCACGAGCTCACGGGCTTCGGGCGAGGTGAAGTCAGGGTCGGCGCCGTCGTCGACGGCCGTGCCGAAGACGGGTCGCGGCGGCGTCGCCTCGGGCAGGTCGTCCTCGAGCGCGGAGGCTCGTTCCGTCGTCTCGGCAGGCACCTCGACCGATCCGGTCCCAGCGGGGCCGGTGTCCTTCTCCTCCTCGCGGTCGGCCATCGGTCAGGCCCTAAAGAGGTGACGACGGATCGAGGCCACGTTGGAGAAGATGCGCACGCCGAGGACGACGACCACGCCGGTGGACAGCTGGGAGCCGACGCCGAGCTGGTCGCCGAGGAAGACGATGAAGGCGGCGACGACGACGTTCGAGAGGAACGACACGACGAACACCTTGTCGTTGAAGATCCCGTCGAGGATCGCCCGGATCGCACCGAAGACGGCGTCGAGGGCCGCGATCACGGCGATCGGCAGGTACGGCTGCAGCCACACGGGCACCGACGGATCGAGGAAGAGCCCCACCGCGAGTCCGGCCAGGAGGCCGAGAACTGGGATCACGAGGGACGCTCCTGACTGGTCGGTGGTGCGGTGCTGCCGGTGTTGCTCGAGCCCGGGCTGCGCGTGGGGGTGCTCGTGCCCTGCTGGACCCCCGGCACGCTGGGCGCGGACGAGCCTACGGGTGGCCCGATGGGTTCCGCGACCTCGAGGCGTGCCGCCGAGTCGCCGGGGACGGTCAGGTTGTCGCTGCCCGCAAGGATCGAGCGGATCTTGAACTCGTCGGTCAGCTGGGACAGGTAGACACCGGCGAAGGACGGCTCGAAGAGCTGTTGCATGGCCTGGGCGTCGCCGAGCGCCGTGATGACGTACGGGCGGGCCAGCGGACGGAAGTCGACGATGATCGCCTGCCCGGCGAAGCGGATCGCCGCGGTGGAGCTGAGCCGGTGGCCGTTGATCGAGATCGCCTCGGCGCCGGCGCCCCACAGGCCGTTGACGACGATCTGGAGGTCGGCCGAGGTGACGCGCCCTTCCTCGAAGCCGCCGCTCGGCCGGTTGCCGGCGTCGGCGTCGGCGACGGTGGACGCGGCGTCGTCGAGGGTGAGTGTGAGTCCAGGGCCCTTGAGGGGCACCGCGGCTGCCTGCACCTCGAGACTCTTGATGGTGTTCGTCAGGTCGCCGCCGCCCGACTGCTGGAGCGCGAGCGCCTCGTAGTCGCGGACCTGCTTGCCCAGGGCGGCGACCTTCGCCTCCTGCTGCACCCCGCGCTCCTGCAGCGCCTCGATGCGCGTGACGAGCTCGCTCTTGACCGCGGCTGCAGCCGTCGGCTTGGGCCGCAGCGACTGCGCGGCCACCGCGAAGAGGAAGCCGGTGAGGATCGCGAGGACGACGACCAGCACGGTGCGCGTCGAGGTCGCCCGCGGAAGCCCGGCGGCGACCCTGCGGTCGGCCGCCTCCTGGTACCCCGCGTCGAGGGGCCGCTCCATCATCGTCGTGAGCAGCGTCATCGACGCGTCCGGTCGGCGCGCGGACGTCACGGCGTGACCACCCTCGAGCCCTGCGACAGGACGATCCGGGCGTGGACGGCATACAGCACCGCGGCCAGCCAGTAGAGCACGACGCCCCACCAGGCGAAGCCCCAGCCGACGGGGCGCGCGATGTCGCCGACCCAGTCGTCACGGTGGGCGAGCAGGAGCAGGGGGAAGGCATACAGCAGGTTGAAGGTCGCTGCCTTGCCGACGAAGTGGACCGGCAGGCCCACCTGCCCACGGGACTTGAGGTAGAGGAGCATCAGCGCCATCACCGCCTCGCGGGCAAGGAGCACCACGACGAGCCAGACGGGGATGATCTCGCGCCAGGCCAGTCCCAGCAGCGTGGTGAGGATGTAGAGCCGGTCGGCGATCGGGTCGAGGAACTGCCCGAGCCGGCTCTCCATGTTGAACTGGCGTGCGATCTTGCCGTCGAGGTAGTCGGTGACGCCGGAGAAGAGCAGGAGCAGCAGGGCGAGGCCGTCGTGCTCCGAGAGGATGGCCCAGAGGAAGACGGGCACCCCGAGCAGGCGGAGCACGGACAGCACGTTCGGGATGGTCAGCAGGCGCTCCGACACGACATGCCGCTCCCCCGCGTTCTCGACCTCCACGGCGGCAAGCCTAACCGTCGGTCGGGGTGCCCGCCGAGCGCGGTCGGCATCGATCCGGACACGGCCTCGGCGCACGTATGCCGGTAGGCCGCGGCCGCGTCAGGGCGTCTCTGGCACACTCGCGGCATGGCGGGCGGACATTCCCACACGCACAGTCATGGCGGACCGGGCACCCACGGGTCCGTCGCCGTGAGCGTCCTGGCACGCGTCGGGATGACGGTGCTGCTGGTGGCCGCGGCCGCCGCCACCGTCTTCGGGCTGGTGCGCCACTGGCCGGACGACGCGCGCACGCCGAACCAGGTCGCGAGCACCGAGTACGCGGCGCCGGGGGTCACCTTCCCGGTCGCGGAGGTGCTCAAGGTGCTGCCGGTCTGCGAGGGGGCGGACTCGACCACCGGCGCCAAGCCCGCGCCGGGCCAGGGTGGCGACGTGGTGTCGTCCGACGCGACCTGCGGGGCCATGACGGTGCAGCTCGAGCAGCCGACGTCGACCTCGGGCGACGTGCGGCCGACGGTGTCGGTGTCGGTGCCACCTGCGGTGTCGACGTCGGGCCTGCAGCAGGGTGACACGGTCCAGCTGTTGCGCATCCCGGCCCAGAACGGCCAGCCCGAGGCGTACTCCTTCCTGCAGGTCCAGCGCGGTGCGCCCCTGTCGCTCATGCTGGCCCTCTTCCTCGTGGTCGTGGCGGTCGTGGCCCGGTGGCGTGGGGTGCTGGCGCTCGTCGGGCTCGGCGTCGGCGGCCTCGTCGTCGTGAAGTTCATGCTGCCGGCGCTGGTCGCCGGTCAGTCGGGGCTGCTCGTGGCCCTCATCGGGTCCTCGGCGATCATGTTCGTCGTCCTCTACCTCGCCCACGGGCTGTCGATCCGCACGAGCACGGCTCTGGCCGGCACGCTCTTCGGCGTCGCCATCACGGCCGGGCTGGGCCTGCTCGCCGTCGACCTCGCGAGGCTCAGCGGGGTCGCCGACGACGAGGGGGCGCTGCTGGCCGGGTTTGTCACCTCGATGAAGCCCCAGGAGCTGCTCACCTGCGCGATCATCGTCGCCGGTCTGGGGGTGCTCAACGACGTGACGATCACCCAGTCGTCGGCCGTCTGGGAGCTGCGAGCGGCAGCCCCGTCGCTGGGCCGTCGGGAGCTCTTCCGCTCGGGCATGCGCATCGGTCGGGACCACATCGCCTCGACGATCTACACCATCGTCTTCGCGTATGCCGGCGCCGCCCTTCCGGTGCTGCTGCTGCTCTTCCTCTACGAGCGTCCGGTGCTCGACCTGCTCCAGACGGAGTCGATGTCGGAGGAGATCGTGCGCACGCTGGCGAGCGCGATCGGGCTCGTCCTCGCGGTGCCGGTGACGACGGCGATCGCCGCGCTGACGGTCGGTGCAGCCAAGGAGCCGGCGTCTGCCGGGGATGAAGAGACGCCCCTCCTCGGGGAGCGCGACGCGATCGGGGCGGATGGCCGGCACCTCGGCGACGAGCACGAGGCCGAACACGCGCGCGGACCTGCGCGCGAGCCTGCGCTCGACCACGGCCCGACGGCAGACGACCTCGTGCGGGCGGCGAGCGGGCCGCCTCCCCCGGCCACCCGGGCCGAGGCACGCGCCAGGATGTCTGCGGCCAGGGGCGACCGCCCGAGGTGACGACGTGCCGGGCGTCCGGTCAGCCGCTGAGGCTCTTGGACGATGGGGCGCTGGCGACGCCGTTGCGGGTGCTGCGCACCCAGAGCGTCTGCGTGCCGTTCTTGATCGTGGTGAAGGTGAAGGGTGACGTGCAGGATGTCCAGGAGCCGGCACCGGCGGGGCTGCCGCCGGTGGTGACCTGGCACTCGTAGACGAGTCCGACGACGGCCGTCCACGTCGCGACGGCCTGGGTGCCGTTGACCGTGATGGTGAGGTTGGCGGGAGGGGTCGGCGTCACGAGCACGTCGAACGACTGCAGCTTCTGGGCCGCGGGAGAGTAGGCGGCGTTGCCCCCCTGGTCGGCGGTGATGGTGCACGTGCCTCCGCCGACGAAGGTGACGGTGGCGGCGTCGACCGTGCAGATCGTCGGCGTCGTCGTCGCGAAGCCCACGGCGAGCCCGGACGTGGCCGTCGCGGTGACCGTGTACGCGGCGCCTCCCACCGCGGCGTTCGTCGGAGCGGTGGAGGTGATCGTGACCGTCTGCGCGGTCCTGGCGACGGTGAACGTCTGCGACCTCTGTGCCGCCGCGGCGTAGGCCGCGTTCCCGGGCTGGTCGGCCAGCACGGTGCAGCTGCCGCTGCCGACGAAGGTGACGGTCGAGCCGGAGACCGTACAGACGGCCGCCGTGCCGGAGGAGAACGCGACTGCGAGGCCGGACGAGGCGGTCGCGGTGATCGTGTAGGTGCCGCCGCCCGAGGCGTTGGTGGGGGCCGCCGAGGTGATGGTGATCGTCTGCGCCGCCTGGGCCACTGTGAAGGACTGGGACGCCTGCGCGGCCGGGGCGTAGGCCGCGTTACCGGCCTGGTCGGCGAGCACCGTGCAGGCGCCGCCGGCGACGAAGCTCACCGTCGAGCCGGTGACCGTGCAGACGGACGGCGTGCCGGAGGAGAAGGAGACGGACAGTCCGGATGACGCGACGGCCGAGACCGCATACGTGCCGCCCCCCACCCTCGCGCTGGTCGGCGCCGTCGAGGTGAACGTGATCGTCTGCGTCTGCTGGTCGACGACCTGGTTGAGCGCGGAGGAGGTGGAGGCCGCGAAGGGCGCCGAGCCGGCATACGCGGCGGTGAGCGAGCGGCTGCCGCTCGAGCTGAACGTCGTGACGCACGTGGCGACACCTGCGCTGAGCGTCTGGGTCCCCCCGGAGCAGGTGATCGGCGTGCCGCCGCTGCGGAAGACGACCGTGCCCGTCGGGGTGTCGGAGCCTGCGGTGACGGTCGCGGTCAGCGTGAGGGGCTGCCCGACCAGGCCGGGGTTGCGCGACGAGGTGAGCGTCGTCGTCGTGGCGATGGTGCGCAGGACGGTCACGGGGATGCTGTCGGCGCTGGTGGCCGACCATCCCGACCGCACGGCGACCACCGTGTACCGGTAGGTGCCGTCCGGGACCGACCCGTCGACGCAGGGCGACGTCGTGACGAGCGACGACACCGACGTGCCGCAGGCCGCCGACGCCGAGCCCGTCGCGGTATCGGTGCGCACGAGTCGGTAGCCGGTGGGTGCCACGCCCGTGCTGGGCGGGAGCCAGGCCACGGTGACGTCCGACCCACCGTTGGCCACCGAGGCGGTGACCCCGGTCGGCGCCGAGAAGGTGCTCGTCGTCGCCGCACCCGAGCCGGAAGCGTTGGCGGTGGCCACCTGGGTCCAGAAGGCCTGCGCCGGCAGCGCCACGGTCATCAGGACCGCGAACAGCGCGCCGACGTGGAGGGCGCGCACGCCGCGGCGCGTGGCAGCGCGGCGTGCGCGCGTGTGCGGGCGGGCCGTCCCGGGCATCAGCCGGTCGCCCTTCCGGACCAGACGAGCGTGAAGGACTTGCCCTTGCAGGCGTCCTGGTTGACGGTGGGCAGGTCGCGCAGGCGGATGCGCGGATCGGTGCCGCCCTGCTGGACGAGGGTGACGCTGCGTCCCGCGGGGACCGTGATCCGGCCGCTCGCGCCGAGGCTCCCCTGCCTGATCTCGAGGTTGGTCGACGTGCGGCAGCCGGGCGGGAAGCTGTCCGAGCTGACCGACAGCTCGAGCGACGTGACCCGGATCGCCACCGAGTTGGGGTTGTGCACCGTTGCGGCGACCGGACGCCACAGCCCGGGGGCCAGACCGGTCACGCCCCCGGTCACGGTGAAGGGGAGGCTGTCACCGGCGCTCGCGACCCCGAGGCCGAACCCGGCTCCGACGGCGCCGGCGGCGGCGCCCTCCCCCGCGGGCGGCCCGCCGTGCGTCTGCGCAGCGCCGGACGAGCCGGTGCTCGAGTCCCTCGCGGCCGAGGTGCCCGCGCCCACGCCCGGCATGCCGTGCACGGCGAGGAGGATCGCGGCGAAGAGCGCGAGCAGCAGCAGTGCTGCCGGCTTGGCCTTGGTCCTCGTCCTCATCAGATTCCTCGTCGGTCGTGGTGCTCGTGGGCTTCAGGGTCCCTGCTGCGGGAGGGGTGGCCACCCGGCCTGAACCGGGGGCCACCGCTTCCGCGCGTCAGCTGGCGATGTAGTGGACGGTGACCTTGGCGCCCTGGCAGGCGTTCTGGCTCGTCGCCTTGTTGTTGAACTGGATGGAGTAGGTGAGCGTCTTGGTGGCGCCCGGCGCGAGGTCCGTCGGTGCGATCGTGAGCGCCGCCGCAGAGGCCGAGCTCGTGGGGGCGACGGCGCCGTTGAGCCTGTAGTCGCTCCCGTCGCAGCCAACCTTGTCGGTCTCGACCCAGGCGCTGACTCCGGTCACCTTGTAGTTCTCCGTGCCGGTGTTCTCGACCGTCGCGGTCACGGTCTGCGCCGAGTCGCCGGGGTACATGGCGTCGGGCACGTCGCCCGTCACCGTGAAGATGCTGCCGGCGCCGGTGCGGGTCGCGGCCTCACCGGTGCCGCCACCGGTGGAGGTCCAGTAGGCGTAGGCCCCACCGGCGGTCGCGAGGCCGAGGACTCCCGCCGTGACGATGGCAGCGGCCTTCTTCTTCGAGCTCTTCTTCTGCTTCTGCGTGCCCATGGGGATCCATGACCTTTCTTTACCGTTTCTTGGTGATTTGCTGGTCTGGACTTTGACATCACGAATCGCCGCGCAACGCCCAACTCGGGCAAAGTTGCGCGTTCCTTGCGGATCTCTTGTCGCAGGTCCGGGGTTCTTGCAGCGGTGGCCGGGTCTCGTTGCACCACAGTCGAATTCCCGCCTCCGACCTGGTGTGCGGCGCAACCCGGTCAAGGCCCGATCAGTGCGCCAGCACCTGTGCCCGCGAGGCCAGGGGTGCCTCGGCCGGGCCTCCCCGTGTGCCCACGCCGAGCGTGCTCTTCCACCACAATCGGCATAGGCGCAACGAAGCGCACCGACCACCCGGGAGATGCCATGACCCTGACGAGCGGAGCCACCACGCGCCCGGCGACCGACGTGGTGGTCGGCTGCGACGGGAGCGTGGGTTCTGACGGCGCGTTGGACTGGGCGGCCCAGGAGGCCCGCGCGCGCGGAGCAGGTCTGAGGATCGTCACCGCGACGTTGGCAGCCGAGCTGCCGTTCGTTGCGGCAGGGGAGGCGACCTCGGGCGCCACACGCAGGGAGCGCTCGCACGCGGCGGGGCACGTCGTGGCGCAGGCGCGACGGCGCGCGGAGGCGGTGCTCGACCCGGCGCGCATCGAGACCACGACGATCTGGGGTCACCCGGCCGGCGTGCTGGTGGACGTCTCGCGAGAGGCCGGACTCGTCGTCGTCGGTCACCCCGAGCGGGGCAGGGCGCGCGAGTACCTCACGGGCTCGGTCGCCTTCGCCGTGGCGGCCCACGCGACGTGCGACGTCGCCGTGGTCCCTCGCGGTGAGCTCGTCCTACCCGGGCCTCGGGTGCCCGTCATCGTCGGGGTGGACGGGAGCGCTCACGGCGACCGTGCCGCCCACGCGGCGGCTTCCGTGGCCGAGCGTTCCGGGGCGCCGCTGGTGCTGGTTCGCGCGTGGCAGCTGCCGAGCCTCACCGGTGCGTGGCGTTCCGAGGCCGAGGCGCCGGCGCGACCCGATGAACGCGAGATCTGCGAGGACAGCGCCCACAGGTCGACCGAGCACAGCGCCGCGGCGGTCCGACGGGCCTTCCCGGACGTGGGCGTCACCGTCAGGCTGGTCGAGAAGCACCCCGTCCTGGCCCTGCTGGACGCTGCCGAGGGTGCGGGTCTGGTCGTGGTGGGCTCGCGAGGGCTGGGCGGTTTCGCCCGGCTGCTGCTCGGTTCGGTCAGTCGGGCGGTCATCCATCACGCGCAGACCCCCGTCCTCGTCGTGCGCTCGCTGTGAGCCCCGAGGAGCTGCCCTCCCGGATGCGGGCGTGGGAGGTCACCGGCGGTCCGGATCGGCTCCGTCAGGTCGAGCGTGCGGTGCCCGTGCCGGGTGCCGGCGAGGTGCTCGTGCAGGTCGAGGTGTGCGGGGTCTGCCGCACCGACCTGCACGTCGCTGACGGCGACCTTCCCGTGCACCGGGACTCGGTGGTCCCCGGCCACGAGGTCGTCGGTCTCGTGGCCGGGGTCGGTCCCCGCACGAGCCGCTTCGCCGTGGGTGACCGCGTCGGTGTGGCCTGGCTTCGGGGCACGTGCGGCGAGTGTCGCTGGTGCCGGTCGGGGCGGGAGAACCTCTGCCCGTCGGCGCGCTTCACCGGTTGGGACCACGACGGCGGCTACGCCGAGTACACGACGGTCCCGGCGGCATACGCGTACGCCCTGCCCTCGGCGCTGCCGAGCCGGCAGGCGGCACCACTGCTCTGCGCCGGCATCATCGGCTACCGCTCGCTGCGGCGCACCCAGCTCCCGCCGGGTGGCCGGCTGGGGCTCTACGGGTTCGGCGCCAGCGCCCACGTCACGGCGCAGATCGCGATCGCGCAGGGTGCCGAGGTCCACGTGCTGACCAGGGGTGAGGAGTCGAGGCAGCTGGCCCTGACGCTGGGCGCGGCGTCCGCCGGGGGCCCGCACGACCGGCCGCCCGTCCCCCTCGACGCGGCGATCGTCTTCGCTCCTGCCGGGGAGCTCGTCCCGCTCGCCCTGACGGCCCTCGACCGGGGTGGGAGTGTCGTGCTCGCCGGCATCCACCTGACCGAGATCCCGTCCCTCGACTACGCCACCCACCTCTTCCTCGAGAAGCGCCTCACGTCGGTGACCGCCAACACGAGGGCCGACGGGGAGGAGCTGCTGCGGCTCGCTGCGTCGCTGTCGGTTCGAGCCCACGTCACGACCTACGGCTTCGAGGAGGCAGACCGGGCGATGGACGACCTGGCCCACGGACGCTTCGCCGGCGTCGCCGTCCTCGACATCGCCGGGGCGTCGGCCGACGCACACTGACCCCGCCCCGGCGCACTGACGGGCACGCGTACGACATCGGGACCTTCGACCCGTGCACTCCCCCGCCCCCGCGGCGCACAGTCGAAGGAGCGCGGCACGACAGCGAGCTGCGGCGTGCCGGAGCCACGAGCGGAGGAGGCAGCCATGACGTCCTCGACAGCGAGCCCCTGGGCCCAGCAGATCGTCGTGGGCTACGACGGGTCGACGAACGCCGTCGCAGCGCTGGAATGGGCAGCACGAGAGGCCGCGAGCCGAGGGGTGGGCCTGAGGGTCGTCATGGCCCTCCCCCGCGCCTTCGAGGGAATGGCCGCACCGATCGGCTCCATCTCGTCCGTGCTCCCCACCCCGGCGCACCACACCGTCGAGACCGTCGGGGAGGATGCGCGACGCCTCGCGGCGAAGTACCTGGCCGAGGACAAGGTGCGGCTCACCGAGGAGGTCGGCAGTCCCGCCGCTGCGCTGATCCGCGCCTCCGAACGAGCCGAGATGCTCGTCGTGGGCAACCGGGGGCACGGGGCGTTCGGGTCGATGGTCCTCGGCTCGGTCTCGTCCGCTGTGGCAGGTCACGCGGCGTGCCCGGTCACGGTGGTGCGCGGCGCCGTCGACGACCCCGACCACCGCCGTCCCGTGACGGTGGGCGTGGACTACGTCGAGCCCTCTGCGTCGGCGGTTCGGGTCGCGGCGGAGCTGGTCTCGCGGTGGGGTGTCCCCCTGCGGATCGTCTCGGCCTGGGCTTCCCTCGACCAGGGGGCGGCCGTGCTGCCCCACCTGCGCCCGGACACCGTGGCCGAGCTCGCCCGGAGCCGCTTCGACATGGCGCGGGTCGCCGCGGAGCAGGCGGCCGAGGTCGCTCGCTCGCTGGCGCCTGGCCTCGAGGTCGATGTCATCACGCCGGAGGCGCCGGCCGCAGTGGTGCTCGAGGACGACTCGCGCCGTTCCGGCCTCGTCGTGCTGGGCACCCGCCGGCTGGGTCCGCTGATGCGGCTCGTGCTCGGCTCCGTGAGCCACGCGGTGCTCGGCCATGCCTCGTGCCCCGTCACCATCGTCCCGGGTCCGCCGGAGGAGCCTGCCTCCCACCACTGAGCCGGCGGGCGGAGGAGACGGCGAGAGGGCCCGGCCGGACGACTCTCGTCGTCTCGGCCGGGCCCTCTCGTTCGGTCGGGCTGACAGGATTTGAACCTGCGACCCCTTGACCCCCAGTCAAGTGCGCTACCAAGCTGCGCCACAGCCCGTTGCCCCGTGGGGCGAACGAGACGAAACCTTAGCGCACCGTGTGCCGCCCGTCCCAATCGGCCCATCCGGGGCCGGCCGCCGCCGGCTCGGGTCAGCGCCGGCGCTTCTCGCGGACGCGGACCGAGACCTCGATGGGCGTGCCCTCGAAGCCGAACTGCTCGCGCAGCCGGCGCTCGATGAAGCGGCGGTAGCCGGCCTCGATGAAGCCCGACGCGAAGACGACGAACCGCGGAGGGCGCGTCGAGGCCTGCGTGGCGAAAAGGATGCGCGGCTGCTTGCCACCCCGGATCGGGTGCGGGTGCGCGGCGACGATCTCACCGAGGAAGGCGTTCAGCCGCGCCGTCGGGATTCGGGTGTCCCACGAGTCGAGGGCCGTCTCGATGGCGGGGACGAGGCGGTCCATGTGGCGACCGGTGCGTGCCGACACGTTGACGCGCGGGGCCCACGGCACCTGCACGAGCTCCTTCTCGATCTCGCGCTCGAGGTAGTAGCGACGCTCCTCGTCGAGGGTGTCCCACTTGTTGTAGGCGATGACGAGGGCCCGCCCGGCGTCGATGACCTGCTGCACGACGCGGATGTCCTGCTCGGCGATGGGCTGCTCGGCGTCGATGAGCACGACAGCCACCTCTGCCTTCTCCAGGGCCGTCTGGGTGCGCAGCGAGGCGTAGAAGTCGGCGCCGCGCGACTGGTGCACTCGGCGCCGGATGCCTGCGGTGTCGACGAACCGCCACGTCTTGCCGCCCAGCTCGATCATCTCGTCGACCGGGTCGCGCGTGGTGCCGGCGACGTTGTCGACGACGACGCGCTCGGTCCCGGCGAGGCGGTTGAGCAGGCTCGACTTGCCGACGTTCGGTCGGCCGATGAGGGCCACGCGGCGGGGGCCGCCCTGGGCGTACGCGCCGTGCGCGGACACGTCGGGCAGCACCTCGAGCACGGCGTCGAGGGCGTCACCGCTGCCGCGGCCGTGCGCGGCCGACACCGGCCACGGCTGCCCGAGCCCGAGGCTCCACAGCATGGCCGCGTCGGCCTCGCCCCGCTCGTCGTCGACCTTGTTGGCGACGAGGACGACCGGCTTGCCGGAGCGACGCAGCAGCTTCACGACGGCCTCGTCGTCGTCGGTGGCGCCGACGGTCGAGTCGACGACGAACATCACGACGTCGGCGAGGTCGATGGCGATCTCGGCCTGCTCGGCGACGCGGAGGTGGATGCCCGTGGCGTCGGCCTCCCAGCCGCCGGTGTCGACGATGGTGAAGCGGCGTCCGCCCCACTCGGCCTCGTACGAGACGCGGTCGCGCGTGACGCCGGGAACGTCCTCGACGACGGCCTCGCGGCGGCGCAGGATGCGGTTGACCAGGCTCGACTTGCCGACGTTGGGCCGGCCGACGACCGCGACGACCGGCAGCGGACCCCGCTCGGCGGCGTCAGCGGCATACGGCCCCTCGGCGTCGAGCAGGGCCTGGTCCTCGGGGCTCAGCTCGAAGTCGTCGAGCCCCGCACGGAGCGCACGCTCCACGGAGGCGTCGTCGACGGCGGGGTCGGCGGTCGAGATCGGAGCGCCCTCGTCGCTGGGGCGGGCGGTCTCGTCAGTCACGGTGTCCTCGAATCAGTGAACGTCTGTTGACGGACCATTCTCCACCCGCGAGCGGCGTACGTGTGACGCGAGGCCGTCGCGCAGCTGTTCGCTGGCCAGACGAAGGCGGTGACGACCCGGTGCTCCGGCGTCCACCGCGAGCCGGAAGGGCTCGCCGAAGTCGACCACCAGACGCGACCGGAGGGAGGGCCAGTCGTCCTTGCCGGCACCCGGCACGCGCGTGCCCATGACCGCCACGGGCACGATCTGCGCGTCAGTTCGCAGCGCGATCCACGCGGCGCCGGAGTTGATCTGCTCGACCTCCCCGGAGCCGCGGCTGCCCTCGGGGAAGATGCCCACCGTTCCACCGTGCTCGAGCACGGCCGTGGCGGCGGCCAGGGCCGCACGGTCGCCGACGCTGCGGTCGATCGGGATCTGCCCGACGTTGCGGATCGTCCAGCCGAAGAACCCCGAGAAGGCCTCCTGCTTGACGAGGAAGCTGACGGGTCGGGGGGCGAGCCCGAAGACGAGCGGACCGTCGAGGAACGCGGCGTGGTTGGCGACGAGGATGACGGGCCCGCGAAGCGGCACCCTTTCCGCGTGCAGCGCGGCGCCGCGGTAGAGGGTGCTGAAGATGAGCTTGCCGATCGGACGGCCGATCCGGGCCCGGTTGGGGTGGGGAGCGACCGGCTGGTTCACGCGCGAGCCGCCTCGACCACCTGGAGCACCGCCTCGACCGAGCCCTCGAAGTCGAGGTCGGACGTGTCGATCGTCGTCACGCCGTCGGCCGCGACGGTGAACTCCGACACCGCCGAGTCGGCCCTGTCGCGGTCGACGATCTGCGACCGGGTGGCCTCCACCGAGTCGGCGTCGGCGGCCCCGTGCAGCTCCTTCGAGCGTCGCGCGAGCCGTGCCTCCTCCGAGGCCGTGAGCAGGATGCGCACCGGGGCGTCGGGTGCGACCACCGTCGTGATGTCACGGCCCTCCGCGACGACGCCGCCGTTGGCCCGGCCGGCGTCGGAGATGAGGCGTCGCTGGAGCAGCCGGAGGATCTCGCGCACCGGGATCACCGTGGCCACGGCCGAGACGTTCGTGGAGATGCGGGTCTCGCGGATCTCGGCCGAGACGTCGGTGCCGTCGACCTCGACGGCGGGGTGGTCGGGATCGGTGCCGATCGAGAGCGGGAACCGCTCTGCGGCAGCCGTGACGGCCTCGGCGTCCGTCAGGTCCACGCCCTCGTGCAGGCACCACCAGGTGAGTGCGCGGTACATCGCGCCCGTGTCGAGGAAGCCGTAGCCGAGGGAACGCGCGACCTGCTTGCTGACGCTGGACTTGCCCGATCCCGAAGGGCCGTCGACGGCGATGACGAAACCGGACAGGTGCTCCTCGGGGCTCTCAGGCATGCGCCCGAGGATAGTGCCTCGCAGGATGCCACCCGACCGTCGCCCAGCCGTCGCCGCCCCTCCTCCAGCGATCCCCCAGTCGTCAGGTGGGGGTCTGCGCACCCCGGGGCGGCTCAGTCGTGGAGTCGCCAACCGAGACGCGTCAGCTCGGCCCGGAGCGGCTCGACCGAGGCCGGCACGACCGAGATCTCGGCGACGCCCACGGCCTGGCCGAGGCCGTGCTCGAGGTGCAGGTCCTCGAGGTTGATGCCGGCGTTGCCCATGTCGCCGAACAGGCGGCCGAGCGAGCCCGGCTCGTCGGGGACGATGACCGACACGACCTCGTACGCCGCGGGCGCCGAGCCGTGCTTGCCGGGGATGCGCGCGTGGCCGAGGTTGCCGGCCTCGAGCACCCGGCTGAGGGTGCCGAGCGAGCCCTCTCCGCCAGAGTCGACGAGGGCGTCCAGGGCGGCCACGACGTCGTCGACCTGGTCGCGCACCTGGCGCAGCACGTCGCGCACGGCGGGCGCGTTGCCGGCCAGGATCTGGGTCCACAGGCGTGGGTCGCTCGCGGCGATGCGGGTCACGTCGCGCAGCCCCTGACCTGCCAGCCCGACCGCCGACTCGGGAAGCTCTCTCAGGCAGGCCGCCACGATGCTCGCGGCGAGCTGTGGCACGTGCGACACGGCCGCCACGGCTTCGTCGTGCTCGTGGGCCGGCATGACGCGGACGGCGCTGCCGACGGCGGTCGCGATCTCGCGCACCTTCTTGACGGCCGCGTCGGTGGACCCCTCGTGGGGCACGACCACCCAGGCGCGGCCGTCGAAGAGGTCGCCACGGGCGGCGGCGGTGCCGGACCGCTCGCGGCCGGCCATCGGGTGCGACCCCACGTAGCGGCTCGAGTCGGCACCCGAGTCGAGGACCTCGACCAGGACGGCCTCCTTGACGGAGGCGACGTCGGTGACGACGGCGTCGGGCCACCGGTCGAGCGCTGCGATGACCGCACCGGCCGTCACGTCGGGTGGCGCAGCCACGACCACGACGTCGGGGGCGTCCGCGGGGTCGTCGGTGAGGTCGTCGGCGAGCTGACCGGCCTCCAGGTCGCGCGCCAGGCGAGCCGCCGTCGGCGAAGGGTCCTCGATCGAGACACGAAACCCGTTGCTGGACAGGCAGATTCCGAGGCTGGCGCCGATCAGGCCAACCCCGACGATGCGGACGTGCGTGGTCACCCCGTCAGCGTAGCGACGCCGTCAGGGTGCGGTCGGCACGTCCGTGTCACAGACCCGCGGCCTTGTAGAGCGCGCCGATCTCCGCCTTGTTGAGCCGGCGCGTGCGACCCGACTTGAGGTCGGCGAGGCGGATCGGGCCGACCTCGGTGCGCACGAGCTCGAGCACCGGGTGACCGACCGCCTCGAGCATGCGTCGCACGACGTGCTTGCGTCCCTCGTGCAGCACGACCTCGACCATCGCCTTGCCGGGCTGGTGGTCGACGATGCGGAACGAGTCGACGGCGACGGGACCGTCCTCCAGCTCCACACCCTCGCGCAGCCGCTTGCCCACGTCGCGCTGCACCGGGCCACGGATCGTCGCGATGTACGTCTTGAGCACGCCGTATGCCGGGTGCTGCAGCCGGTGCGCGAGGTCGCCGTCGTTCGTGAGCAGCAGCAGCCCCTCGGTGTCGGCGTCGAGGCGCCCGACGTGGAAGAGTCGCTCCTCGCGGTTGCCGACGTAGTCGGCGAGCGAGATGCGACCGAGCTCGTCGTTCATCGTCGTGACGACGCCCTTGGGCTTGTTGAAGGCGAGGTAGACGCGGTCCTCGTCGAGGTTGACCCGGACGCCGTCGACGTGCACGACCTGGGTGCGCGGGTTGATGCGCACCCCGAGCTCGGTGACGACCTGCCCGTCGACCTCGACGCGGCCCTGCTCGATGAGGTTCTCGCAGACGCGGCGCGAACCGACTCCCCCGGCCGCCATGAGCTTCTGCAGGCGCACGCCCTCGGGGTCGTGAACGTCGATCTCGGGGGCCGACCGGCGCTCGGGCAGCTTGGTGGGCTGGCTCGCCTTGGTCGAGCCCGCGAAGCGGGGACCCGCTGAGCCGCCCTTGCCGCCCTTGCTGGGTTTGCCGGGCTTGCTGGGCTTGCCACCGCGGGTGGCGCCGCCTCGGGCCGCTCCCGGGCGACCCTTGGCGCCACCGGCGGCCGAGCCCTTCTTGCGGGGCTGGCGGGGTGACCTGGAGTACTCGCTCATGCGTGTCCTTCCTCGATGAGCTCGTCGATGACGTCGGCGTCCGGCAGGTACGGCGCGAGGGCCGGGAGGTCGTCGATCGACGACAGCCCCATCCGCTGCAGGAAGTAGGGCGTGGTGCGGTAGAGGACGGCGCCGCTCTCGCCGGCGTCCTCCACCTCCTCGATCAGGCCTCGCGACGTCAGGGTGCGCACGACGCCGTCGACGTTGACGCCGCGGACCGCACTGACCCGGGCCCGCGAGACGGGCTGCCGGTAGGCGATCACGGCCAGCGTCTCGAGCGAGGCCTGGGTGAGCTTGGCCTGCTGGCCGTCCAGCACGAACTTCTCGACGACGGGCGCGAAGTCGGAGCGGCTGTAGACGCGCCACCCACCCGCGACGCTGCGCAGGGTGAAACCGCGCTGCGCAGCGGCGTACGCCTCCTCGAGCGCCACGAGGTGCCCGCGGACGTCCTCGACGGGCAGCTCGAGCGCCGACGCGAGCGCGACCTCGGTCACCGGCTCGTCGACGACCATGAGCACCGCCTCGAGCGCCGACCGGGCACCGCCCGGGAAGTCGTTGATGTCGAAGGCGATCTGCTCGTCGGCACCCTCGCGCTCGTCGAGCACCTCGGGCTCGGCGGTCGCGTCGGGCCCCTGCGCCGACTGCTCACTCATCGTCTGTTCCTCCTCCGGGGGCGGCGACTGCGCCCGCGTCCTGCTCTGCATCGGTTCGCGTCTCGTCCTCATCGTCCGCCTCGGCGGGCTCGCCGTCGATCTGCTCCTCGATCTGCCCGTCGATCTGCTCGTCGAACTCGTCGTCGATGGCCACGTCGCCGACGTCGGCACCGGTCCAGCGGATGTCGAGCTCACCGAGCGCCTCGGCCTGCTCGAAGGCGATCGCCGCCTCCTTGAAGAGCTCGAGCAGGGCGAGGAAGCGGGCCACGATGACGAGCGTGCTGTCGGCGTCGGCGACCAGGCTCCGGAACGAGACCTGGCCGCGGTTGCGCACCCGCTCGACGATGATGGCCGCCTGCTCGCGCACGCTGACCTGCGGCGCGTGCAGGTGGTCGAGGCCCACCGTGGGCGCGATCTTGGGCGTCATGGCCCGAGCGGCGATGCGCGCGAACTGCTCGGGCGTGACCGCGATGACGAGCTCGGGCAGCAGGCTCGAGAACTCGTCATCGAGCCCGGCCTGGCGCGGGGTGATGCGGCCGGCGGTCGCCATCCGGTCACGGAAGGTGTTCGCGATCTCCTTGTAGGCGCGGTACTGCAGGAGGCGTGCGAAGAGCAGGTCGCGGGCCTCGATGAGTGCGAGGTCCTCGTCGTCCTGCGGACCCGACTGCGGCAGCAGGCGCGACGCCTTGAGGTCGAGGAGGGTCGCGGCGATGAGGAGGAACTCCGAGGCCTGCCCGAGGTCCCAGTCGGCGTCGGCCGCTTGCGCGGCCTTGATGTGCGCGACGAACTCGTCGGTGACCTGGGCGAGCGCGACCTCGGTGATGTCGAGCTTGTGCTTGCTGATCAGGCCGAGCAGCAGGTCGAACGGGCCCGAGAAGACGTCCAGGTGGACCTCGAAGGGGGTGACGGTGCGGCGGGTGATGACGCCACCCGGCACCATCTCGCCGTTCGACTCGCCGCTGGAGTCGCTGCCGGGCAGGGCGACGTGCTGGGTGACGTGCTCGGCGACGTGCTCGGTCACCGGTCCGCCGACCGGCCCGGGCGCGGGCATGCCTGCGCCGGGGTCGACCGCGTCGCGGTCGACGGTGTCCTGCCCGACCATCAGTTCACTGCGGATCAGGCCGCCCCACCGCGTGCGATGAGCTCGCGGGCGAGCTGGCGGTAGGCGTTGGCACCGGAGTGCTCGGACGAGTAGGACGTGATCGGCTCGGCGGCGAGCGTGGCGTCGGGGAACTTCACGGTGCGGCTGATGACGGTGTGGAAGACCTGGTCGCCGAAGTGGTCGACGACCGAACGCACGACCTCACGGCTGTGCAGCGTGCGGCTGTCGTACATCGTCGCGAGGATGCCGTCGACGTGCAGGCGCGGGTTGAGCCGGTCGGTGATCTTGTCGATGGTGTCGATGAGCAGGGCGACTCCGCGCATCGCGAAGAACTCGCACTCCAGCGGGATGACCACGCCGTGCGCCGCCGTGAGGGCATTGACCGTGAGCAGGCCGAGCGAGGGCTGGCAGTCGATGAGGATGACGTCGTACTCGTCGACGACGGGCCGCAGCACGCGGGCCAGGATCTGCTCACGAGCGACCTCGCCGACGAGCTGCACCTCTGCAGCCGACAGGTCGATGTTGGCCGGCACGAGGTCGAGGTTGGGCGTGCGCGTCTGCTGGATGACGTCGTGGATCTCGTGGCCGCGCTCGACGAGGAGGTTGTAGATCGTCGTGTCGAGCTCCTGGGCGTTGACGCCGAGGCCGACGGACAGCGCCCCCTGGGGGTCGAAGTCGATGACGAGGACCTTGCGGCCGAGCTCGGCCAGCGCTGCGCCCAGGTTGATCGTCGTCGTGGTCTTGCCGACGCCGCCCTTCTGGTTGCACATGGCGATGATGCGCGCCGGCCCGTGGCTGGACAGCGTCACGGGGTCGGGGAAGTCGGGCAGCGGGCGACCGGTCGGGCCCATCGCGCCGGAGCCGGCCGACTCGGTGCCGGGGAGCTGGGCGACGGGGACGGAGCTGAGGGTGGGGTGGCGAGGCGGGTCGAGGTCTGCTGACGGCACGGACTGCATGCTCTGGTGTGACTCCTCGTTCACCGGGTGTTCCACTCCGCTCGGCGTTGCCCCTGGGATGCTGCGGTCAGCCTCTCGCTGATCACGTGTGACCCTATCAGCGGGCACGGGGGTGGGCGCCCGCATACACCTCGCGGAGCCGGTGCACGGAGACCATCGTGTAGATCTGCGTCGTCGTGACCGAGGCGTGCCCGAGGAGCTCCTGCACGACGCGTACGTCGGCGCCGCCGTCGAGCAGGTGGGTGGCGAAGGAGTGTCGCAGCGTGTGCGGCGAGACGTGCTCGAGCCCGGCGCGGGACGCCGCGCGCTGGATGATCGCCCACGCCGACTGTCGCGAGAGCCGGGCGCCGCGCTGGTTGAGGAAGAGGGCCGGACCCCCTTTTCCGTGCGTGGCGAGGGCCGGTCGGCCCCTCACGAGGTATGCCGTCACGGCCTCGAGTGCGTACCTGCCGACCGGCACGACGCGCTCCTTGCCGCCCTTCCCGTGCAGCCGCACGGAGCCGACTCCCCGACCCGAGGGCGAGTCCGGCGACGCGTCGGAGGGGCCGGCGGTCTCGAGGTCGTCGACGTCGAGGCCGACCGCCTCGCTGATGCGTGCGCCCACGCCGTAGAGCACCTCGAGCAGTGCACGGTCGCGCAACGACTCGGGCGTGTCGCCGACCGATGCGGCCGCGAGGAGCCGCTCGACGGCCTCGACGGGGATGGCCTTCGGCAGCCGCGCCGGGGGCTTGGGCGGGGCGACGTTGGCGGCCGGGTCGGAGGCCACCTCGCCCTCGAGGGCGAGGAAACGGTGGAAGCCGCGCACGGCGACGAGGCTCCGGGCGGCCGACGACGCGGCCAGGCCGCGCTCGCGCAGCGAGGCGAGGAAGTCGGTCACATCGGCCTCGCTGATCCGGCCGGCGTCGTCGATGCCCCTCGCGGCCAGGAAGGTGCTGTAGCCCCGCAGGTCCCGGGCGTAGGACTTCAGCGTGTTGTCCGACGCTCCCTTCTCGACCCGGACGTGGTCGAGCCACCCGCGGACGTCGCGCTCGAGGCGCGAGAGCCGTGCCGCGGGTGGCTCGGTGACGACCTGCTCCGTCAGGACAGGGCCTCGTCGAGGCTGACCGACTGCATGCCGTGCGCCTCCGCGACACCGGCGTAGGTCACGTGGCCGTCGTGGGTGTTGAGGCCGAGGCCGAGCGCGTGGTCGGCGCGCAGCGCGTCGCGCCACCCCTGGTTGGCCAGCTTCACGGCATACGGCAGCGTGGAGTTCGTCAGGGCGTAGGTCGACGTGTTCGGCACCGCGCCCGGCATGTTGGCGACGCAGTAGAAGACCGAGTTGTGGACCGTGTAGGTCGGGTCGGCGTGCGTCGTCGCGTGGCTGTCCTCGAAGCAGCCGCCCTGGTCGATGGCGATGTCGACGAGCACCGAGCCGGGCTTCATCTGCGACACGAGCTCGTTCGAGACCAGCTTGGGCGCCGCGGCACCCGGGATGAGCACCGCGCCGATGACCATGTCGGCCTGCAGCACCTGCTCCTGGACCGTCAGCTTCGACGAGGCGAGCCCGTGGACCTGGTTGTCGTAGCGCCAGAACGACATGCGCAGCTTGTCGAGGTCGGTGTCGAGCAGGGTGACGTCGGCGCCCATGCCGAGCGCGATGTTGGCGGCGTTCTGCCCCGACACGCCGGCGCCGAGGATGACGACCTTCGCGTTCGCCACGCCGCCGACACCACCCAGGAGCACGCCGCGGCCGCCCTGCGCGCGCATGAGCGCGTGCGCGCCGACCTGCGGCGCGAGGCAGCCGGCGACCTCGGACATCGGGTAGAGCAGCGGCAGGGCGCCGGAGGGCAGCTGCACGGTCTCGTACGCGATGCCGGTGACCTTGCGCTTGACGAGCTCCTCGGTGAGCGGCTTGTCGGCCGCGAGGTGCAGGTAGGTGAAGAGGGTCATGCCCTCACGCATCCGGTGGTACTCCTCGGCCACGGGCTCCTTGACCTTGAGCACCAGCTCGGCCTCGCCCCACACGTCGTCGGCGGAGCCGATGATGCGAGCGCCCGCGGCCACGTAGTCGTCGTCGCTGATCTGCGACCCGACACCCGCGTCCTTCTCGACGAACACCTCGTGCCCGTGGTCGGTGAGCTCGTGCACGCCGGACGGGGTGATGGCCACGCGGTACTCGTGGTTCTTGACCTCGCGGGGGATGCCGACCTTCATGCTGCTGCACTTCCTTCCGGACTGTCGCCGCCCGGCGCCGTTGCCGTGGCGGACGAGGGCCCCTCCCGGGGGCCGCGAGCCAACTGTATCCACGGCTGTCACGACCCGGTCACGTCCACGCGCAACACCCACGAGGCCGTCCGTCGCCCTGCCAGAGTGGGGCCACCCGACCCGCCGCGGTCGCCGAGCAGGGAGGAGCCGGTGTGAGCATCCCGCCACCCGAGGAGCGGTACACGTGGCCGACGACGCCCGCCGGCACCCGGCGGCGCCGGCACGAGGTCCCGCTGCGGCCCACGGCGCCGGGTCTGCCCTCGGCCACGGTCACCTCCTCTTCCACGACGGGGCCGACACGGCGACAGGGGGTCGTCGCGGGAACGGTCTTCGCCGTGGTGGCGGTGTGGGGCACCGTCTTCCGGGGCGTCGAGCTGCCGGGGGGTCTCGCCCTGCTCGCCGTGGGCTTCGTCGCGGCCGCGGCAGCCACGTCGTCCGTGCGCCTGCGCCCGTTCGCACAGGGCTTCCTGCTGGCCTGTCTCGTCGCCGGCCCCGTGGCCGTCGTGCTCCTCATGGTGCTGCTCATCGCGATCTTCGCCAACATGGGCCCGTGAGGTTCTACGCGCACAGTCCCGCCCGCCGCACCCGGCAGATCGTCGCCGACGTGCTCATGCTGCTGTGGATCGGCGTGTGGGTCTACGCCGGCCGGCAGGTGCACGACACCGTGCAGGCCCTGCGAGCACCCGCAGACTCGATCACGTCGGCGGGCAGGTCGGTCAACGGAGCCCTGACCGGGGCCGGTGACCAGGCCGGACAGATCCCGCTCGTCGGCGACCAGCTGCGCACCTGGCTGACCCAGGCCGCGGGTTCGGGCACGACGCTGGAGCAGGCCGGGACCTCGATGGCCGACACCGTCGAGACCCTGGCGCTCGGTCTGGGACTCGCGACCGCCCTCGTCCCGATCCTGGCCGTCCTCTGCGTGTGGCTCTGGGCGCGAGTCCGCTTCGTGCGCAACGCCACCCGCTCCCAGCGCTTCATCGACGCGGGTGAGGACCTCGACCTGTTCGCGTTGCGGGCCATGGCGACCCAGCCGATGCGCACGCTCGCGAAGGTCTCCGACGACCCAGCAGGCGCGTGGCGGCGCCAGGACCGGGACGTGATCCGCCGCCTGGCCCTCCTCGAGCTCCGGGACCAGGGGCTTCGTCCTCCCCCGGGCCACTGAACCCTCACGTCGAGTGCCCACGTTCCCGCGCCGGGAAGTGGGCACTCGACGTGAGGGATGAGTCGAGTGCTCAGCTCCTGACGTCAGGGCGCGGGACGTCCGCGCGCGTGACGGCCGGCGCGAGGTCCTCCGCCGGGGGCGCCCACGTGCCGGCGGCAGCCGGCACCTGCTCACCGCTGCGGATGTCCTTGACCTCGTCGCCCGACTCGCCGGCCCCGGGGAACCAGACGTACGGGATCCCGCGGCGCTCGGCGTACCGGATCTGCTTGCCGAACTTGGCCGCCGACGGAGCCACCTCGCAGGCGATCCCCCTGCGGCGCAACGTGGTTGCGATGGCAACGGCGTCATCGCGGGACTCGTCGTCGTTGAGGGCGACGAGCACCGCGGCGGGCGTGGAGCGCGAGGCGGTGACGAGCCCGCGGCCGATGAGCAGGCCGAGGATGCGGGTGACGCCGATCGAGATGCCGACGCCGGGGTAGGTGGTGCGCCCGTCGCTCGCCAGCGCGTCGTAGCGCCCGCCGGAGCAGAAGGAGCCCCACGACTCGTGCCCGACGAACTGCGTCTCGTACACCGTGCCGGTGTAGTAGTCGAGGCCGCGGGCGATGCGCAGGTCGGCGACGAGCTTGCCGGGGGCGTGGGCCAGCCCGGTCCGGATGACGTTGGCGAGCGACTCGAGACCCTCCTCGAGCAGCGGGTGCTCGACACCCAGGGCCCGCACCTGCTCGACGAAGCCGAGGTCGGTCGACCGGATCTCGGCCAGCGCCAGGCACTGGTCGGCCTGCTGATCGGTGGCTCCGGCCTCGAGGAGCATCGCCTTGACCTTCTCGGGCCCGACCTTGTCGAGCTTGTCGACGATGCGCAGCGTCCCGATGACGTCGGTGATGCCGATGCCCTGGTAGAAGCCGTTCGGGATCTTGCGGTCGTTGACCTGGATGACGAACTCGCCGACCGGGAACTTGCTGAACACGTCCGCGATGACGAGGGGCATCTCCGCCTCGAAGTGCGACGACAGGTTGCCGACGTCGACGACGTCGATGTCGGCCTGGGTGAACTCGCGGTATCGACCCTCCTGGGGGCGCTCGCCGCGCCACGCCTTCTGGATCTGGTAGCGCCGGAACGGGAAGGAGAGCTTGCCGGCGTTCTCCAGCACGTAGCGCGCGAACGGCACCGTCATGTCGAAGTGGAGGCCCCAGCGCGCGTCGTCGTCGTCACCCGCGAGGCGCGACACGGCGTAGATCTCCTTGTCGGCGTCGCCGCCCTTGCCGAGGAGCCGGTCGACGGGCTCGATCGAGCGGGTCTCGACCGAGGAGAAGCCGTGCAGCTCGAACGTCTCGCGGATGACGTCGAGGAAGCGCTGCTCGACGATGCGCTCGGACGGGAGGTACTCAGGGAAGCCACTGATCGGCAGGACCTTGGTGGCCTTCGGCTGGGAGGTGCTCACGCGGACAAGTCTTTCAGGTAGGGGTTGGTGGCGCGCTCGTGGGCCATGGTCGTGGCCTGGTAGTGGCCGGGTAGCACGAGCGTCGTGTCGGGCAGGGGCAGCACCTTCTCGCGCAGGCTGCGCTGCATGGCGGCCGCGTCGCCGCCCGGGAGGTCGGTGCGACCGATGGAGCCGGCGAAGAGCACGTCACCGGTCACCATGGTGCGGTCGACGTCGACCTGGTCGCGGATCCCGTCGGGCACGCGGTCGAGGCCGAACATCACGGAGCCCTCGGTGTGCCCGGGCGCGTGGTGCACGTCGACGTCCATGCCCGCCAAGGTGAGCCGGGTGCCGTCGACGATCTCGACGACGTTCGTCGGCTCGGTCCACGTCGCTGCGGTGCCGAACTGCTGCTCCAGCATCGCGACGAGCCCCGGGTTGCTCCGGGCCAGCAGGTCGTGCAGCCGGTAGCGGTCGTCGGGATGGATGTACGCGGCGGTGTCGGCACCGCAGACGGGCGTCACCGAGTAGACGTGGTCGACGTGCCCGTGCGTGAGCAGCACGGCGGCGGGCCGCAGTCGGTGCTCCGCCAGCACCTCGCGCAGCGTCTCCTCCACCCCGACGCCGGGGTCGACGATGAGGCACTCCTCCCCTGCCGCCGGCGCGAGCACGTAGCAGTTGGTGTCGAACGCCTGGGCGGGGAACGCGATCGTCAGCACCCACGGAGCCTAGCGACGGGTGCCTGCGTATGCCGTCTCGCCGGCCTCCGGACGTAAATCCGCCCGTCTGAGGGGAGTTGTCACGGACTCGTGACCCGTCCCGCTGCGTACGCACAGCAGTCGTTCCATAAAATGACCGAACGCCCGGGGACAACCCATGTGGCCCGTACGAGGAGAGGTCAGTGACCAAAGAGCAGGAACGCGCACGTGCGCGCCGCCGCCACGAAGAGCAGCAGAAGACAGCCAAGCCGCCGGTGAGCGACTCGACGCGCGACAAGCAGGTCTTCGGCGTGATCCTCGCGGTCATCCTCGTCATCGCAGCCGTCATCGTCGTGCCCAGGCTCGTCGGGAGCTCCGACACGCCGGCCGCCGCCCAGGCGACGCCGTCGGGCACGACGACGCCGGGATCGACCGCGACGTCGTCGAGCGGGCTTCTCGAGGGCCAGAAGCTGGCCGCCGGCTGCACGGCTCCCCCGGCCGCCCAGACCGACCCGAAGCAGCAGACCGCGGTGCCGTCCAAGGCCACCGCCGCCGGCAAGACCTTCGTGGCCACGGTCAAGACGACGTGCGGCACCATCACCATGGAGCTCGACGGCACGAAGGCCCCGCAGACGGTGGCCTCGTTCCTCAACCTCGCCAAGACCGGCTACTGGGCGCCGAGCCCGTGCCACCGCCTCACGACCGAGGGGATCTACGTGCTGCAGTGCGGCGACCCCACCGGCAGCGGCGAGGGCGGCCCCGGCTACAAGTTCGGCATCGAGAACGCGCCGGCCGACGGCAAGTACCCGCGCGGTGTGCTGGCCATGGCCCGCACCCAGGACCCGAACTCCAACGGCGGCCAGTTCTTCATCACCTACAAGGAAACCCAGTTGCCCACCGAGGGTGGCGGCTACACGATCTTCGGAAAGGTGACCAAGGGCCTCGACATCGTCGACAAGATTGCGGCGGGCGGCCTGGTCACCGCAGGCCAGCCGACGCCAGTGAACCCGATCAGCATCCTCAGCGTCAGCGTGACGGAGAAGAAGGCATGACCGACATGAACCAGCCCGAGACCGACAAGACCACCGGCACGCAGGTCCCGGCAGCGCCTTCCGACCCTGCCGACGCACCTGCCGGCGATGCCGCTGCCGCGGACACGGCGGACGCCGTCTCGTCCGTCGAGTCGACGGAGTCCGGTGACGCGGTCGAGACCCCCGGGTCCGACGAGTCCGCACCCGCCGCGGTCGAGGTCGAGCCCGAGGTCGAGCCCGAGGTCAGCGAGCCGGCCGCCGCAGAGGCTGCCGCCGCAGAGATCGACAGCGAGACCTCCGATGCTCCGGCCGTTGTCGAGCCCGAGGCCGCTGTGGTGGCCGTGACCGAGCCCGAGTCCCAGGAGCCCGCTCCCGTGGCGGAGCCCGAGGCCGCTGCGCCTGCCACCACCGAGCCGGTGGCGCAGGAGCCCGCAGGCGAGGAGGCCACGGTTCCCGCAGCCGAGCAGACTCCCGAGCCCGCCACACCCGCAACGCCCGCCGTGCCCACGCCTGGCTCGGTGCCCAAGCCCTCGGCGATCCCGACGCCGGCAGCCCTGGCGAAAGCCGTCCCGCACCCCGCCGTCACCACCGTCGCTCCCCCTGCCATCACGACCGATCACTCGGCCTCCGCGGCCTTCGGTCGGGTCGACGAGAACGGCACGGTGTTCGTGCGCACCAAGGACGGTGAGCAGGAGGTCGGTTCCTACCCTGGCGCCAGTGACGCCGAGGCGCTCACCTACTTCGCCCGCAAGTACGACGAGCTGTTCGCGTCGGCTGTGCTGCTGGAGCAGCGCCTGTCGCAGCCGGAGGTCCCTTCGAAAGACGTCGCCGAGGGACTGAAGACCCTTGCGGCACAGGTGAAGGACGCCACCGTCGTCGGAGACCTCGACGCCCTCGCGACCAAGCTCGACGAGATCCAGTCGGGCCTGGCAGCCAAGCGCAACGTCGAGCAGCAGCACCGCGCCGAGGCGCGCGCCGCCGCCACGGCGGAGCGCGAGAAGATCGTCGCCGAGGCCGAGTCCATCGCGTCCCAGCCCGAGAGCCGAATCCAGTGGAAGAGCAGCGGCGCCCGCATGCGCGAGCTGCTCGACGAGTGGAAGGCGCACCAGCGCGCGGCCACGCGCCTCGACCGCGAGACCGAGTCGGCCATGTGGCAGCGCTTCAGCGCGGCGCGCAACGGCTTCGACAAGGCGCGCCGCAGCCACTTCGCCGGCCTCGACGCCGCGCACGCCGACGCCAAGTCGGCCAAGGAGCGGCTGGTCGGCGAGGCGGAGAAGCTCGCGACGAGCACCGACTGGGCCGCCACGGCAGGGGCGTTCAAGCGCCTCATGGACGAGTGGCGCCGGGCGGGCCGGGCGAGCCGCTCCGACGACGACAAGCTGTGGGCGCGTTTCAAGGCAGCGCAGGACGCCTTCTTCGCGGCCAAGGACGAGGTCGTCGCCGCCGAGGAGGAGCAGTTCCGCGGCAACCTCGTGGCCAAGGAGGCCCTGCTCGTCGAGGCCGAGGCGATCCTCCCGGTCACCGACCTCGAGAAGGCCAAGGCGCAGCTGCGGGTCATCCAGGACAAGTGGGACGCGGCAGGCAAGGTCCCCCGGGCCGACATGGAGCGGGTCGAGAAGGCCATGCGCCGCGTCGAGCAGACCGTGCGCGAGGCCGAGGACCGCAAGTGGAAGTCGAGCAACCCCGAGGTCGCTGCACGCGCCAAGGCGATGGTCGACCAGCTCGAGCGCGCGGTTGCCGACCTCGAGGAGGACCTCGCCAAGGCCGAGGCCTCGGGCAACGCGAGCAAGGTGCGCAAGGCGCGCGAGGCCCTCGAGGCGCGACAGGTGTGGCTCGACCAGGCCCGCGCCGGAGTGGCCGAGTTCGGCGGCTGACCCACGACAGCACAGTGCCCACTCGACGCATCACCCGGTCGAGTGGGCACCGTGCTGTGACCGTGAGGTCAGGAACGCATCACGGCGTCGGTGGACTTGCTGCCGTTGACGCGGTAGACGTCGAAGACGCCGTCGATGCGTCGCACCGCCTTGATGACGTGGTCGAGGTGGGCCGGGTCGCCCATCTCGAAGGTGAAGCGCGAGATCGCCACCCGGTCGCGTGACGTCTGCACCGACGCCGACAGGATGTTGACGTGCTGGTCGGACAGCACCCGCGTGACGTCGCTGAGCAGCCGGTTGCGGTCCAGCGCCTCGACCTGCAGCTGCACGAGGAAGACGCTGGCCGAGCTCGGCGCCCACTCGACGTCGATGAGGCGCTCGGGGTTGGCCGTGAGCTGGTCGGCGTTGGTGCAGTCGACCCGGTGCACCGACACGCCGTTGCCACGGGTGACGAACCCGATGATCGGGTCGCCCGGCACCGGGGTGCAGCACTTCGCGAGCTTGACCCAGACGTCGGCGGTGCCGACGACCACGACGCCGGGGTCGCCGGCTCGGCGCCGGCTCGCCGCGCGCGTCGGGACCGTGGCCTCGGCGAGGTCCTCGGTGGCGCCGTCGACGCCGCCCATGGAGGCCACGACCTTGCCGACGACGTGCTGGGCGGAGACGTGTCCCTCGCCGACGGCGGCATACAGGGCCTCGATGTCCTGGTAGCGCAGGTCGGTCGCGACGGCCGTCATCGACTCGTGACTCATGAGGCGTTGGAGCGGGAGGTTCTGCTTGCGCAGCGCCTTCGCGATGGAGTCCTTGCCGGCCTCGATGGCCTCCTCGCGGCGCTCCTTGCTGAACCACTGCTTGATCTTGTTGCGGGCCCGCGGGCTCTTGACGAACTGCAGCCAGTCGCGCGACGGTCCGGCACCGTCGGCCTTGCTCGTCAGCACCTCGACGACGTCGCCGTTCTCGAGGGTCGACTCCAGCGGGACGAGACGACCGTTGACGCGCGCACCAATGCAGTGGTGGCCGACCTCGGTGTGGACGGCGTACGCGAAGTCGACGGGCGTGCCGCCCATCGGCAGCGCGACGACCGAGCCCTTCGGCGTGAACACGTAGACCTCGCTGCTGCCCATCTCGAAGCGCAGCGAGTCGAGGAACTCGCCGGGGTCCTCGGTCTCGCGCTGCCAGTCGAGCAGCTGGCGCAGCCAGGCCATGTCGTTCTGCGGGGTGATCTCGCCGGGACGGGCGGGACCGCCACCGCTCGCCTGGTCCTTGTACTTCCAGTGGGCGGCCACGCCGTACTCGGCGCGGCGGTGCATCGTGTGCGTGCGGATCTGGATCTCGACCGGCTTGCCCTGCGGCCCGATGACCGTCGTGTGCAGCGACTGGTACATGTTGAACTTCGGCATCGCGATGTAGTCCTTGAACCGCCCGGGGACCGGGTTCCACCGCGAGTGAAGGGCGCCCAGCGCCGCGTAGCAGTCGCGCACAGTGTCGACGAGCACTCGCACGGCGACGAGGTCGTAGATCTCCTCGAAGTCACGTCCGCGCACGATCATCTTCTGGTACACGCTGTAGTAGTGCTTCGGCCTGCCCGTGACGACCGCCTTGATCTTCGCGGCCGTGAGGTCCTCGGTGACCTGGCTGCGCACCCCCGCGAGGTACTCCTCGCGGGCCGGGGCGCGCTCGGCCACCAGACGCACGATCTCGTCGTAGACCTTCGGGTAGAGCGTCGCGAACGAGAGGTCCTCGAGCTCCCACTTGATGGTGTTCATGCCCAGGCGGTGCGCGAGCGGCGCGTAGATCTCGAGCGTCTCGTTGGCCTTGCGCTTGGCCGACTCGGGGCTGACGTAGCGCCACGTGCGGGCGTTGTGCAGCCGGTCGGCGAGCTTGATGACGAGCACCCGGATGTCGCGCGCCATCGCGATGACCATCTTGCGCACCGTCTCGGCCTGGGCGGCCTCGCCGTACGTGACCTTGTCGAGCTTCGTGACGCCGTCGACGAGCATCGCGATCTCGTCGCCGAAGTCACGGCGCAGCTCGTCGAGGCCGTATGCCGTGTCCTCGACGGTGTCGTGCAGCAGCGCCGCCGCGAGGGTGGGCGGCGTCATGCCGAGCTCGGCGAGGATCGTCGTCACGGCCAGCGGATGCGTGATGTACGCGTCGCCGCTCTTGCGCATCTGGCCGTCGTGCGCGTGCTCGGCGACGGCATACGCCCGCTCGATGACCGAGAGGTCGGCCTTGGGGTGGTTCTGGCGGACCGCCGTCATGAGCGGCTCGAGGACGGGGTTGCCGGCGGGTCGGGTCGCCCCGAACCGCGCGAAGCGGGCGCGCACCCGCGACGGGGTGGACAGCTCGCTGCGGACGTCCTCGCTCATGAAGAGAGTCTAGGCGGTCTGCCCGAGGTCACACCGTGAGGATGGCGTTGACCGGCCGGTCCGCGAGCCGGTCCCGCCCGTCGAGGAAGCCGAGCTCGATGACGAACTCGAGCGCGCTCACCTCGGCGCCGCCGCGCTCGATGAGCTCGCAGGCTGCCGCCGCCGTGCCTCCGGTCGCGAGCACGTCGTCGATGAGCAGCACGCGGGCCCCCGGGGCGAAGGCGTCGGCCTGCACCTCGACCTCGGCCGTGCCGTACTCGAGCGAGTACGCGGAGGCGATGGTGTCGCCGGGGAGCTTGCCGGCCTTGCGGATCGGCACGAACCCGACACCCAGGGCGAGGGCCACCGGCGCCCCGAAGATGAAGCCGCGGGCCTCGATGCCCGCGACGACGTCGACCTGACCGGCGTAGCGCCGAGCGACGTCCTCGACGAGCGACCTGAAGGCCGCGCCGTCGGACAGGAGGGGGGCGATGTCCTTGAAGACGACGCCGGGCTTCGGGAAGTCGGGCACGTCACGGACCCGTGCGGCCACGAGGTCACTGGTCTGGCTCACGCCGTCTCCTGCTGGGGTGTCGGGAGCTGAGGTGCGTACGGGTGGCCCGCGGGGCGGGCCACCCGTGTCAGCGGCGGGACTTGGGGGCGCGCTTGGGCTGGTTGCGCGGGCCCGCGGCCTGGGCGTACTTGTGCACGGGCCGTGGAGCGCCCTCGGGCAGACCGGTCGGCGCCGCAGCCCCGGTGGAGTCGGAGCCGACGGAGACGGGCTCGCCCGTGGCGTCCGCGACGTCGACCGCGTCGACAGCCTCGGTCCTGGAGCCGTGCCGGGCGGCGTACTTGTCGAGCTGGCGGATGGCCGGCTCGTTGCGTCGCAGGTCGACGAGCAGCGGCGTGGCGATGAAGATCGAGGAGTAGGCCCCGACGCCGATACCGATGAAGAGCGCGAGCGAGAGGTCGAGCAGCGTGCCGGGCCCGAGGAGCGTGAAGCCGACGACGAGGACCGCGGCGATCGGCAGCAGCGCGACGACCGTCGTGTTGATCGAACGGACCAGCGTCTGGTTGACGGCGAGGTTGGCGGCCGCCGAGTAGGTCATCCGCTTGGTGCGGAACGCCTCGGCGGTGTTCTCGCGCACCTTGTCGAAGACGACGACGGTGTCGTAGAGCGAGTAGCCGAGGATCGTCAGGAAGCCGATCATCGACGACGGCGTGATCTCGAACCCGAACAGGGCGTAGATGCCCACCGTGATGACGAGGTCGTGCAGCAGCGCCACCAGACCTGCGACGGCCATCTTCCACGTGCGGAAGTAGAGCGCCATGACGATGGTCACGAGGATGAGGAAGACGATGAGGCCTTGGATCGCCTGTTGGCTCACCGACTGCCCCCAGCTGGGCCCGATGAGCGAGGCACTCACCGAGCTCGTGGGCACCCCGAACTCCTTGGCCAGCGCGGCCGACGCCTCGTCGGTGCGCTCGGAGGCGGCCTCGGACTGGACGCGGACCGTGTTCTGGCCGATGACCGTCGAGACGACGTTGCCCTGGATGCCGGCGTTGCCGATCGCGTCCTGGGCCTTCTGCTCGTAGTCCTGGCTGTTCGTCACGCCCTGCACGCGGAACTCGGAGCCACCGCTGAACTCGATGCCGAAGTTGAGGTGCTTGACGAAGATGCCGACGAGGGCGAGGGCGATGAGCACGGCCGAGACCGCGTACCAGGTCTTCTGGCGCTTGATGAACTCGATCGAGCGCTTGCCGGTGTAGAGGTCGTTGCCGACCTGAGCGAAGTTGATCATGCCTGGGCCTTCCCCTCGGCGACGCGGGCCGAGCCCACGGTGGCGGGCGGGCGCTGGGCGCCGGCCGACCCGAACTGACCGCGGCCGCGGTAACGGAGAGTCTCCTTGGCGCCGAGGCGCTGCGGGTCGAGACCCGACCACTTGTGGCCCCCGCCGAAGAACTTCGTGCGGGCGAGCAGCTGCACCGTCGGGTGGGTGAAGAGCATGACGACCGCGAGGTCGATGAGCGTCGTCAGGCCGAGGGTGAAGGCGAAGCCGCGCACGTTGCTCGAGGCGAGGAAGTAGAGCACGCCGGCCGCGATGAAGTTCACGGCGTCGGCCGCGATGATCGTGCGCCGGGCGCGCTTCCAGCCGGTCTCGACGGCGGCGACGAGCGGGCGCCCGTCGCGCACCTCGTCGCGGATGCGCTCGAAGTAGACGATGAAGCTGTCGGCCGTGACGCCGATCGCGACGATGAGGCCGGTGACGCCGGCCATCGTCAGGCGGAATCCGTGCGTCGTGCCCAGCACCGTGACCGCGAGGTAGGTGATGATCGACGCCACGGCGAGCGAGGCGACGGTGACGAACCCGAGGGCGCGGTACTGGAACAGCGAGTAGACGACGACGAGCAGCAAGCCCACGAAACCGGCGAGAAGACCGATGCGCAGCTGCTCCTCACCGAGCTGGGGGGTGATGTTGTCCTGCGTCTGCAGCGCGAACGAGATGGGCAGGGCGCCGAACTTGAGCTGCTCGGCGAGCTGCTTGGCCGAGTCGATGGTGAACGAGCCGGTGATCGAGGCACGACCGTCGGAGATGACGGCGCGGGCCTGCGGCGCGGTGATGACGCTCTTGTCGAGCACGACGGCGAACTGGTCGAGCGGCGGCTCGGACTGCAGGCCGTAGAGACGCTTCGTCACGGCGGCGAACTTGGCCTTGCCGCTGTCCTTGAACGACAGGGCGACCTCGACGATGGAGGTGGGCTGGCCGTTCGGGCCGGGCTGGTAGCCGCTGCTCGCGTCGGCGATCTCGCTGCCGTTGATCTCGCTCGGGCCGAGGACGTACTTCGTGGTGCGGTCGTCGCCGCAGGTCGCGATCGGCTGGTCGGGGTCGTCGACGATCTTGTCGACGGCGCCCGGCGTGGAGCAGTTGAGCGCCGAGTACTGCTTGGCGACCTTGGTGGCGGCCTCGTCGGCCTTCGCCTGGGCCCAGCCGATGCCGGTGAGGCCCTTGACGGCCTGTGCCTTCACAGCGGCCTCGGTCTGCGCCTGCGTGGGCGCGGCCGGGGCCGTCGTCGCGGCAGGCGCCGGCGTGGTGGGCTTCGCGGTGGCCGTGCCAGTGGCCGTGCCGGTGGGGGTGGCCGGCGTCGTGGCGGCACGCAGTGCGTCGGGCACGACGCCGTTCTGGGCGGTCGCGGATGTCGACGGGGTCGCGGTGCCGGTGGCCGACGGCTTGCCCGACGCCGGCGTGGTGGCCGTGCCGGAGGGCGTCGGCGTGCCGGTTGCGCCGCCACCCGGGTTGACCTGGGTGGCGTTGGTGTCGAGGGCCTGGACGTACACAGCGCGGAACCGCAGCTGCGACGGCTTGCGGATGGCGTCGAGCTGCTCGGGCGACGGGGAGCCCGGGATCGAGACGACGATGTTCTGGCCGCCCTGGGTGGCGATCTCGGCCTCGGACACGCCGTTGGCGTCGATGCGCTGGCGGATGATGTCGACGGCGCGGTTGACCTGGCCCTCGTTGATCTTCTCCGTGCCGACGAGGACGGGCTGGAGCACGAGCTCCGTGCCGCCCTCGAGGTCGAGACCCAGACGCGGGGTCGTCGAGCCGCCACCCCAGACGGTGAGGCCGCCGACGAGGCCGCCGAGGCCGAGGATGACGACGATCAGCGCCAGGAGGCTGCGTCTCGCCGACTTCTTGGTGGAGCTGCGTGCCACGAAAGCCTCACTGACCGTTCTGCTGCGGACCCGGAGCGTCGTCCGGCACCGAGTCGTTGCCGTGCGTGGTCGGGTTGTCGGCCGTGGTCGGCGCTGCCGAGACCCCATCGGCTTGCTTCATCGCGACGGCGCGGCGGTCGAACCGGACCGTGGTGCCCTCGGCGATCTCGAGCCACGCGGTGGTGTCGTCGAGGTGCTTGATCGTGCCGTAGACACCCGAGGAGGTGACGACGTGGTCGCCGACGTTGAGCGACGAGCTGAACTCGCGCATCTGCTTCATCCGCTTGTTCTGGGTAAAGAACAGCCAGCCCAGCAGCAGCAGGGGCAGCGCGAAAATCAGCAACGAGAAGGCCCCGTTGTTGTTCATGTCAGCTCAGTCCTTCGTGTCTTCGTCGGTGGTGGCGCACAGTTCGACCCTTCGGTTCGGGTCGGGTCTCGCGTCAACGACCGGGAGCACCGGATGGTGCCGCGGCAGCGGCGATGGTGCCCGCAGGAGTCTACGTGCGCCGGTGCAGTTTGTCAGACCGACTCAGGGCCTCGCGACGCAAGCCTGTGTCACGTTTTGGTCGCGCTCGGCACGCGGCGAGCGCGACCCGTCACGAGTCGAAGCGGCCCCCGCCGGACTCCTCGATGGGGAGGGTCGCAGACCACAGCGACTGCGCGTCGACCGGAGGCTTGAGGCCGAGGTGCTCCCAGGCGAGCGTCGAGGCAGCGCGGCCGCGGGGCGTACGCACCATGAAGCCCTCGCGCACGAGGTAGGGCTCAGCGACCGTCTCCACGGTGTCGGGCTCCTCCCCCACGGCCACCGCGAGCGTGGACAGACCGACCGGGCCGCCGTTGAACCGCCGGCAGAGCGCCTCGAGCACCGCCCGGTCGAGGCGGTCGAGCCCGCGCTCGTCGACGTCGAAGAGCGCGAGGGCCTGGCGGGCGGCGGAGTGGGTGACCCGACCGTCGCCGTGCACCTGCGCCCAGTCACGCACGCGCCGCAGGAGGCGGTTGGCGATACGCGGGGTGCCGCGCGAGCGAAGCGAGATCTCGCGGATGCCGTCGTCGTCGGCGTCGAGACCGAGCAGGCGGGCCGAGCGGTGCAGGATCGTGACGAGGTCGGCGGCCGTGTAGTAGTCGAGGTGGCCGGTGAAGCCGAACCGGTCGCGCAGCGGCGCCGGCAGCAGACCCGCTCGGGTCGTGGCGCCCACGACGGTGAACGGCGGCAGCTCGAGCGGAATGGCCGTGGCGCCCGGCCCCTTGCCGATGATGACGTCGACGCGGAAGTCCTCCATCGCGAGGTAGAGCATCTCCTCGGCGGAGCGTGACATGCGGTGGATCTCGTCGAGGAAGAGCACCTCGCCCTCGGCGAGCGACGACAGCACCGATGCGAGGTCGCCGGCATGCTGGATCGCCGGACCCGACGTGATGCGGATCGGCTGCTCGAGCTCGCTCGCCACGATCATGGCGAGTGTCGTCTTGCCGAGGCCGGGCGGTCCGGAGAGGAGGACGTGGTCGGGAGGGGTGCCGCGGCGGCGGGCCGCCTTGAGGACCAGGCCGAGCTGCTCGCGCACGCGCGGCTGCCCGGGGAAGTCGTCGAGCCGCTTGGGCCGCAGCGCCGCCTCGACCTGGCGCTCGTCGGTGTCGCTGCCGGCGTCGACGATGCGCGCGGTCGCGTCGTAGCCGTCGTGCCACACGTCGGAGGCCTCGTCGTAACCCACCGAGCGGTCGACACTCATCGGCCGAGCTCCTGCAGGGCGGCCCGCAGCAGCGCGGAGACACCCGCACCGTCGGCAGCCAGGGGCGCCACCTTGTCGAGCGCGTCATCGGCCTGGCGGGCGGTCCAGCCGAGCCCGACGAGGGCCTCGCCCACCTGCTCGCGCCATGCCTCGCCGGTGTCGAGATGGACGGGCTCGGCGGACCCACCGGTGCCCGGCAGGGCACCGAGCTTGTCCTTGAGCTCGAGCACCATGCGCTCGGCGCCCTTCTTGCCGATGCCGGGCACCTTGGTCAGCGCCACGAGGTCACCCGTGCCGAGGGCGACGCGCACCGCGTCGGGCGTGTGCACGGCGAGGACCGCCAACGCCAGCCGCGGGCCGACGCCCGAGACGGTCTGCACCGTCTCGAAGACGTGCTTCTCGTCGTCGGTGGCGAAGCCGTAGAGCGTCAGCGAGTCCTCGCGCACGACGAGGCTGGTGGCCAGCTCGGTGGGCTGCCCGAGCCGCACCGACGTGGCTGTGGCGGGCGTCGTGTGCACGAGCATGCCGACGCCGCCGACGCCGACCACGACGGAGTCGAGGCCGACCTTGAGGACGGTGCCGGAGAGGGAGGCGATCATCGGGGCTGGGCTCCAGGGATGTTTCGGGTCGGCCGCGCGACGCGGGCGGACCGGGTGGGCTGGCTGGCGAGAGACCGGAGACGCCGCTCGGCCGGTGCCGCGGACGCCGGGACACGACGCGGTATGCCGCTCCCCCGGGTGCCGATGCGCGCGGCCTGCTCGAGTGCGGCCTCCTCGAGGCGGTTCTGGGTGCCTCCGCGCCAGACGTGGCAGATCGCGAGCGCCAGGGCGTCGGCCGCGTCGGCGGGTTTCGGCGGCGTGGCGAGGCCGAGCAGCCGTGTCACCATCGTGGTGACCTGGGCCTTGTCGGCACGGCCGCTGCCACTCACTGCGGCCTTGACCTCGGTGGGCGTGTGGAGCGTGACCGGCAGGCCGCGCCGCTCGGCGAGCATCATGACGATGCCCGTCACCTGGGCGGTGCCCATGACCGTCGAGACGTTGGTGTCGGCGAAGACCCGCTCGATGGCCACCGCCTCGGGCCGGTGTCGCTCGAACCACAGCCGCATCTCGTCCTCGACGGCGACGAGGCGCCTCGGGGTGGGGTCGGCCGACGGCGTGCGGATGACGCCGACCTCGACGAGCGCGAGGCGCCGGCCCGGCACCCCGTCGACGACGCCCACGCCACAGCGGGTGAGGCCTGGGTCGACCGCGAGGACGCGCACGGCATACCTCCTGGGTCAGTGGACGGGCGACAGGGATCCGAACAGGTGTTCGGGACAACGCTAACCGCCCTCCCCCGAAAGGACGGGAGGCACGCCGGTCACCGGCGTGCCTCCGCACCTGGGTCGATTGTCGAGCCCGGCTCATTCCTCTTCGTCGAGCTGGGCCAGCACGTCGTCGGGGATGTCGCCGTTGGCGAAGACGTTCTGCACGTCGTCGCTGTCCTCGAGCGCCTCGATGACGCGGATCATCTTCTTCGCGCCGTCGAGGTCGAGCGGCACCTGCAGGTTGGGCACGAACGACGCCTCGGCCGACTCGTAGTCGATGCCGGCGTCCTGGATCGCCTTGCGCACCGCGACGAAGTCGGTGGCCTCGGAGATGATCTCCCAGGTGTCGCCGTTGTCGTTGACCTCCTCGGCGCCGGCCTCGAGCACGACCTCGAGGATGTCGTCCTCGGAGCCGGCCTCCTTGAGCACCGTCACGACGCCCTTGCGGTTGAAGACGTAGGACACCGAGCCCGGGTCGGCCAGCTGGCCGCCGTTGCGGGTCAGCGCGGTGCGCACCTCTGCAGCGGCCCGGTTGCGGTTGTCGGTGAGGCACTCGATGAGCACCGCGACGCCGTTGGGCGCGTAGCCCTCGTACATGATCGTCTGCCAGTCGGCCGCGCCCGCCTCAGCACCCGACGCGCGCTTGACGGCACGGTCGATGTTGTCGTTGGGCACCGACGTCTTCTTCGCCTTCTGGATGGCGTCGTAGAGCGTGGGGTTGCCGGCGGGGTCAGCGCCGCCCTGACGGGCCGCGACCTCGATGTTCTTGATGAGCTTGGCGAAGAGCTTGCCGCGCTTGGCGTCCTTGGCAGCCTTCTGGTGCTTCGTGGTGGCCCATTTGGAGTGGCCGCTCATGCAGTGTCCTCGCGTTCCGGTGACTGGCTGGCACCGGACTGCTGGAGTCGGTGCGCTCTGACGATCGAGACGAACTCGGCGTGGATCCGGCGGTCGCCACCCACCTCGGGGTGGAACGACGTGGCCATCAGGTTGCCCTGCCGGACCGCGACGATCCTACCGGCGGCAGCGCCCTCGCTCACGCGGGCGAGCACCTGCACGTCGGGTCCGGCCTCCTCGACCCACGGGGCGCGGATGAAGACGGCGTGCACGGTGCCCTCGTTCGAGTCGTCGGTCCACGCGTACTCGAGGTCCTGCTCGAACGAGTCCACCTGGCGTCCGAAGGCGTTGCGGCGCACCGTGACGTCGAGGCCGCCCAGGGTCTGCTGGTCGGGCCGGGCGTCGACGATGCGGTCGGCGAGCATGATCATGCCGGCGCACGAACCGTAGGCGGGCATGCCCTCGGCGATGCGCCGCAGCAACGGTTCGCGCAGCTCGAAGGCGCGCACGAGCTTGTCCATCACGGTCGACTCCCCGCCGGGGATGACGAGCCCGTCGACCTGCTCGACCTCGGACGGTCGGCGCACGGTCACGGCCTCCGCGCCCAGTGCGGTGAGGGCGGCCAGGTGCTCGCGCACGTCGCCCTGCACGGCGAGGACGCCGATGCGCACCGGCTCGGCCGGCGCGGGGGCGGCGGCGACGGTCTCGTGCGTCTCGCCGGTCTCGCCCGTCGTGGTGGTCGTGGTGGTCGGGGTGCTCACGGCACCAAGCGTAGGGCGGGCCGTAGAGCCGCCCGGCGCCGGCCCGGCGCCGCCACCGCACGACGGCGGGCGACGAACCGTCTGGGATGCGAGACGGCTGTGCCGTCCTCCCTGACATCGCGACGACGCCACCGGCTACGTTGCGGCCATGACGACCGTGCACACCCACGACGCCCTGATCGCCCGCGCCGAGCAGGCCGACGCCGAGTCGCCGCTGCGTGGGACGCGTGACCTCTTCGACCTGCCCGACGGCGTCATCTACCTCGACGGCAACTCCCTGGGCGCCCTCCCCCGCGCTGTGCCGGCCGTCGTCGACGACGTCATGCACCGGCAGTGGGGCGAGCGGCTCATCCGGTCGTGGAACGAGTCCGACTGGTGGGGTGCGCAGACGCGCGTCGGCGACGCGGTGGGCCGGCTCGTCGGTGCGGCGCCGGGCCAGGTCGTCGTCACGGACTCGACGTCGGTCAACCTCTTCAAGGCGGTCGTCGGCGCCGCGCGGCTGCGCCCCGGCCGACGTGTGGTGCTCACCGACCCCGACTCCTTTCCCACCGACCTCTACATCACCGAGTCGGCCGCCGCCCTTGCGGGCCTCGAGGTGCGTCGTGTGAACCCGCGCGACGCCGTGGCGGCCATCGCAGAGGTCGGTGACGCGCTGGCGCTCGCGTCGTACTCGAGCGTCGACTACCGCACCGGCGAGCTGTGGGACCTGCGCGCCGTCACCGAGGCGGCCCACGCCGTCGGGGCACTGGCGTGCTGGGACCTCTGCCACTCCGCCGGGGTGCTCGACGTCGACCTGGACGCCGGCGGTGCGGACCTCGCCGTCGGCTGCGGCTACAAGTACCTCAACGGCGGCCCGGGTGCGCCGGCGTTCATCTACGTCGCGCGGCGCCACCAGGACGCCTTCGAGCAGCCGCTCACCGGCTGGAACGGGCACGCGCGCCCCTTCGACATGGCACCCGACTACGCGCCGGCCCCGGGCATCACCCGCGCCCGAGTCGGCACGCCGCCCCTGCTGTCGGTGCTCGCCCTCGAGGCCGCGCTGACGGCGTACGACGGCCTCTCGCCCGCCGACGTGCGCGCCGCATCGCTCGCCGTGACCGGCACCTTCATCGACGCGCTCGACGGGCTGGGAGTCGACCTGCCACTGGCCACCCCGCGCGACCCGGCCCGGCGCGGCTCACAGGTCTCGCTGCGCCACCCCCAGGCGTTCGCCGTGGTGCAGGCGCTCATCGCCAGGGGCGTCATCGGCGACTTCCGCGAGCCCGACATCATCCGGCTCGGCTTCGCGCCGCTCTACGTGACCCACGCCGACGCCGTCCGCGCCGCCGTGCACGTGAAGGAGGTGCTGGAGGGCCGCGAGTACGAGCGTCCCGAGTTCGCCGAGCGCGGCGCCGTCACCTGAGCGGTCGTCGGCGAGCCGCGTGCACGAGCACGTCGACGTTGTCGCTCCACTGCTCCACGGAGCCGACGCCGCGAGGCAGTGCCCGCACGACCGGGTCGGTGATGCTCGCCTCGAGCAGGTCCACGACGGCGGCGCGCACTCCGCGGTACGGCCTGCCCCAGAAAGGCTCGACCGGGTCGTCGACGGACGGCAGCCCGACCCCGCCCTGCACCCTGGCCAGCAGACGGAGCGCGTCGACGAGCCCTGACTCGCGCTCGCGCCAGCCGCCGGAGGACAGAGCCGCCTGCAGTGACGCGGCCGCCGTCCCCGCAACCGGCAGCTGGGCGAAGCTCGTGCCGAGCCACTTGGCGTAGGGCGGCCACCGACGCTCCAGCAGGTGCCCGAGGTGCATGGCGACCCCCGCGAGCCGTGCGGCCACGACCCGCGAGCCGAGGTCGTCTCCCCGCTCCCCCGTGCGCCCGACGAAGGGCAGCTCCTGGGCGAGCCGGGCCCAGCCCGTCGCGACCACGTGGCGCCACACGTCGTCGGGATACCAGGCGAGCCGTCGACGTATGCCGTCCAGCTCGCCCACGTCGTCGGCGAAGACCTCGCCGCCGGTGACCTCGAGGACGGCCTGGCCCGTGAGCGACAGCCAGTCGCTCACGTCGAGGTCGCGGGTGGGGTCGACGCCGAGGCGCGAGACCGCGAGGTCACGGGCGGTCTGCACCTGGACCCGGTGCCGCACGACCGGGTCCCACGTCGTCGCGAAGCGCACCGGGTGCCCCGCGAAGGTGGCGGGAAGGACCTCGGCCAGGTGGGCGTCGATCTCGGCGACGGACCCTGCTGGGACCAGCAGGTTGAGGCGAAGCCCCCAGTCGTGGTCGCGCGACATCGCGTCGTCCAGTCCGAGGACGTCGGAGCCACTCCCGAGGCGTGCTGAAGCGCACGGCAGACCGGGCCACCGACCGCGGACGAGCGGCTCCACGACCTGCTCGAAGTACGTGCGCGACAGCTCGGTACCGGTGAGGTCCACGGTGTCGATCCTGTCAGCCACTCTCCCGCAACACACCCGGAAGCGGTCAGATCGGGCCGGTTGCAGCACGGACCGGTTGCCCGTTGCCGGGTGTGTTGCGGAGGGACCCGGGGGTGTCAGACCGGGGTCCAGGACGACGTGTGCCGCCGCGCCCGGTGGGGCACGGCGGCATACGTCAGCGGTGGGCGCGGGAAGGGCGCCGGGTCACCAGCCCCGCTCGGAGAGGCGGTGCGGCTGGGCGATCTCGTCGACGTTGATGCCGACCATCGCCTCACCGAGACCGCGGGAGACCTTGGCGATGACGTCGGGGTCGTCGTGGAAGGTCGTCGCCTTGACGATGGCCTCGGCGCGCTGGGCCGGGTTGCCCGACTTGAAGATGCCGGAGCCGACGAAGACGCCCTCGGCGCCGAGCTGCATCATCATCGCGGCGTCGGCCGGAGTGGCGATGCCGCCCGCGGTGAAGAGCACGACAGGCAGCTTGCCGGCCTCGGCGACCTCCTTGACGAGCTCGTAGGGGGCCTGGAGCTCCTTGGCCGCGACGTAGAGCTCGTCCTCGGGCAGGTTCTGCAGGCGGCGGATCTCCTGGCGGATCTGGCGCATGTGCGTCGTGGCGTTGGAGACGTCACCGGTGCCGGCCTCACCCTTGGAGCGGATCATCGCCGCGCCCTCGGTGATGCGGCGCAGGGCCTCACCGAGGTTCGTCGCGCCACAGACGAAGGGCACGGTGAACTGCCACTTGTCGATGTGGTTCGCGTAGTCGGCCGGGGTGAGCACCTCGGACTCGTCGATGTAGTCGACGCCGAGGCTCTGGAGGACCTGCGCCTCGACGAAGTGGCCGATGCGGGCCTTGGCCATGACGGGGATCGAGACGGCCTCGATGATGCCGTCGATCATGTCGGGGTCGCTCATGCGCGACACGCCGCCCTGAGCGCGGATGTCGGCGGGGACGCGCTCGAGGGCCATGACGGCGACGGCGCCGGCGTCCTCGGCGATCTTCGCCTGCTCGGGCGTGACGACGTCCATGATGACGCCGCCCTTGAGCATCTCGGCCATGCCGCGCTTGACGCGCGTCGTGCCCTTCGAGCTCGTGGACTGCTGGTCAGCCGCGGGCGTGCTGCCCGTGGTCGGGGTGGTGCTCACGATGTCCTGCTTTCCCGTGATCTTGGGCTGGGGATGCACACAGGGTAGGCCCACGCGGGCACGCCCGACGACACGGTCCACCCGCGGCTGCGCCACGGCCGTCGGCACTGTGACGCAGGTCGCTCCGTCGCCGACGGGGTCAGGCGACGGCGAGGTGCTCCGGGGCCTCGTCGTTGAACTCGACGGTGTGCGGCAGGGGCGTGTAGCCGGCCAGGTGGAACGCCCGGATCGTCCACTTGCGCCGGACCCGGCGCACGTCGGTGACGGCGTCGTTGTGGAAGCGGCGCGCGAGCTGCACGCGGGTGCAGGCCGAGCTGAGCCGGGCCAGCACGTCGGTGCCGAGGGCGGTCGACCTCAGGTCGGCGACGGCCTCGGGCGTCAGGGCGAGGTCGAGCGCCTCGGTGAGGTCGTTCTCGGCGAGCTCGCGGGCGTTCCCGTGCTCGGCCGGTGCCTCGAGCGAGCCGGCCGCGGCGTTGGCGAGGATGAGGGACGTGGCACCGTCGAGCAGGCCGCTGTTCGCGAGCTCGACCGCGGCCTCGGCCCGGCGCACGAGCCGTGCGTCGAGGGCCGCGAGGGTGCCGCTCAGGCGCACGTGCAGCCGGTCGAGCCGCGCCGCCGTGTACGTCAGGTACCACGCGATGACGACGAGGACGAAGAGGACCGCGAAGACCCACGAGAGGACCTCGCTCACCGGGCACCCCCGCGCAGGAAGCGGTTCCAGCGACCCTGCGGATGGGTGGCCGCCGCGCGCCCCTCGATGACGGTCTCGTAGACGGCGAGGATCTTGTCGGCCACGACCGACCAGTCGAAGATGCGGGCGCGTTGCTGGCCGGCCTCGGCCAGGGTCGCGCGCCGCTCTGGGCTGCGCAGCAGGTCGACGAGCGTGCGGGCCAGGTCGTCCGGCTGCTCGTTGGCGAACATCGCACCCGCGGTGCCGCCGTCGAGCACCCTGGAGAAGGCCGCTAGGTCGCTCGCCAGCACGCACGCCCCTGCGCTCATGGCCTCGATGAGGATGATCCCGAAGCTCTCTCCTCCAGTGTTCGGCGCGACGTAGACGTCGACGGACGCGAGCAGCGAGGCCTTGTCGTCGTCGGAGACCGCGCCGAGGAAGTCGCACGCGGCGACGACATCGGGCGGCCAGCCCTCGGTGACCTCCTCGGGGTCGCCGGGACCGGCGACGAGCACCCGCAGTCCGGGGACGGCTCGGAGCACCTCGGGCAACGCGGCCGCGAGCACCGGCAGACCCTTGCGCGGCTCCCCCATCCGGCCGAGGAAGGCGATGGTCGGCGCCGCCGGGGTGCCGATCCACTCCGAGCGCCGCGGCGCGGAGGCGAACCGGTCGACGTAGACCCCGTTGGGGATGACGACGGCGTCGCCGCCCACGTGCGTCGTCACGGTGCGGCGCGCGTCCTCGCTGACGGCGATGCGTCCCGCGATCTTCTCCAGGCTCGGCCTGATGATCGGGTAGGCCGTCTGCATCGTCCGCGACCGCAGCATCGAGGTGTGGAAGGTCGCGACGATCGGGCCGTCGGCGGCCATCAGGGCCAGCACGCTGACGCTGGGCGTCACGGGCTCGTGCAGGTGGAGCACGTCGAACTCGCCCTGGTCGATCCAGCGCCCGACCTTCGAGGCCGTGACGGGCCCGAAGTTGAGGCGGGCGACCGAGCCGTTGTAGCGCACCGCCGTGGCCCGGCCGGCGGACGTGACGTAGTCGGGCAGCTCGGTTTCGCTGTCGGCCGGGGCGAGCACGGAGACCTCGTGGCCCTGGCCGATGAGGTGCTCGGCGAGGTCGCGCACGTGGAACTGCACCCCGCCCGGCACATCGAACGAGTACGGGCAGACGATGCCGATCCTCATGGCGTGGCCTTCGTGGGCTCGGCCGGCTGGGAGGCGTTCACGGGGTCCTCGGCGGCTGCACGGCTGTCGAGGTCGTCGACGAAGACCCGCTGCAGCATGTGCCAGCTCGACGTGTGCTCGCGGATCGTCACGGCGAGGTGGTCGGCGCACTGCTGGATGAGGTCGGCCGCCCGGGCCGCCGTCGGCCCCTCGACCCGTGGCACGAGGCGGTCGCTGAACTCGATGACGGTGCGGTGGCCGCCGAGGCCCTCGCCGCGGGGGGCCGGCTCGTACCAGATGCGGGCGGCGTAGAGCGGGGCGCCGGTCATGAGCGAGAGCACCGCCGGCCCCTTGGCCATGCGGGCCCGGTGGCCGAGCAGGTCGACCTCGACGCCGCCGTTGGTGAGGTCGCGGTCGGAGGCGAGGGCGATGAGGCGGCCGCCGCCGCGTGCGGCCGTGAGCAGCCCCTGGAAGGGGTCGTCGCCGCCGGTGAGCGGGATGATGTCCATGTCGATCGACCGCCGGAAGGCGACGAACTCCTGGTAGACCTCCTCGGGCTTGAGCCGCTCGGCGACGGTGGTCACCGGCATGAGGTTGCCCGCCGACCAGGCTGCCGCGAGGTCGAAGTTGCCGAGGTGACCGACGAACACGACGGCGGCCTCGCCGCGCGCGGAGAGCTCGGCGACCTCCTCGGAGCGCCGGACGACGACGGCGCGGTCGATCTGCTCGCGCCTCAGCGACGGCAGGCGGAAGGCCTCGCAGTAGTAGCGCATGTAGGAGCGCATCCCGGCAGCCACGAGCTGGTCGAGCGCACGCTCCCCCAGCTCGGGGCGGACGCGGCGGTAGTTCGAGCGCAGCCGCTCGATCCCCTTGCCACCCCGTCGGACGGCGAGGTCGGCCACGCGGTCGAAGAGGGCGTATGCCGCCCACTCGGGGAGGGCGCGTACGGCCGACCAGCCGAGTTTGAAGCCGAGGACGCTGACCGTGTCGGTGGCCCGGCGCACGACGGAGGTCACGTGCTGACCTCGCCCGAGGCGAGGGCCTGACGGCGCACGGTGATCATGCGCTGGAGCACCGTGACGAAGCTGGCGACGGCGAGGAGGCCGAGGACGACACCGAGCAGCAGCGTCGAGTTCAGCACGTCGGCGAAGAACGCCGCGACGAGGACGGCCACGAGCCGGTCGGCGCGCTCGGCGATGCCCACGTCGGCCGTGTAGCCGAGTCCCTCGGCACGCGCCTTCGCGTAGGACACGACGCTGCCGAGGATGAGGCACGCGAGCGCGAGCCCGGCCATCCAGAAGTTGTCCCCGGGGCCGGCGTAGTAGAGCACGAGGCCGCCGAAGATCGCGCTGTCGCCGATGCGGTCCAGCGTCGAGTCGAGGTAGGCGCCCCACTTGCTGGACCGCCCGGACTCGCGCGCCATGATGCCGTCGACGTTGTCGGAGAAGACGAACGCCGTGATGACGAGCACGCCGATCCAGATGTCGCCGCGCGGGAAGTAGGCGAGCGCTCCCACGCAGACTCCGACCGTTCCGACGATCGTGACGACGTCGGGGCTGATGCCGAGGCGGAGGAACAGGTGGGCGATCGGTGCGAGGATCCGGGTCATCGACGCGCGCAGGAGTCTGTTGAGCATGGTGGTGACAGCGTAACGACCGGGGCTCAGCCGGCGGGCCACGCGGCGACGAGGCGAGACCGGGTGTCCTCGAGCAGAACGGGCAGGGCCTTGGTCTGCCCCACGATCGGCAGGAAGTTCGAGTCGCCGCTCCAGCGGGGCACGACGTGCTGGTGCAGGTGCGCCGCGACCCCGGCGCCGGCGACGGCGCCCTGGTTCATGCCGAGGTTGAAGCCGTGCGGCTCGGAGGCGCCCTGGAGCGCGCGGATGGCCCGCTTCGTCAGGGCGGTGAACTCCGTCGTCTCCTCGTCGGTCAGGTCCACGTAGAGCGACACGTGGCGGTACGGGCAGACGAGCACGTGCCCGGGGTTGTACGGGAAGAGGTTCATCACGACGTAGCAGTGCTCGCCGCGGTGGACGATCAGCCCCTCCGCGTCTGGCTTCTGCGGCGCGGAGCAGAAGGGGCAGCCGTGGCCGGCCGCCTCGGTCGGCTTGTCGCCGAGGATGTAGGCCATCCGGTGCGGCGTCCAGAGGCGCTGGAAGCCGTCCTCGACGTGGGCGAAGTCCTCGGCCGCCTCGGGCGCGCTCCCCTGCTCCGTCATGGTCCTCGATCCTAGGGCGGTGGCGTCCGGGAACGTGAGCGGCCCCGCGGTCTCACACACCGCAGGGCCGACACCCATTGAACCGCGTCAGGGGCTCCAGCCGAAAATCGACACGCGTCGGGACGCAGATCAGCCCCGCGGGTGTGAGATCCGCGGGGCCGAGTGCCGTGGGCGCGCCGGATCGCTGCCGGTGGCGCCGTGAGAGAGGTGAAGGCCCGGGAAGTATGAGTTCCCGGGCCTTCGATTCTGTCTCACCGAAGTGAGTCAGAAACCTTTCCGCCGAAGCGGATTGGTAACTCCTTTCTAGACCACGATCCCGCTGCTGACAAGGGTTTCCGGAAGATTTCTCGGGCTTGCCCCGGGTGCACGCGTGTACCCGGCGTCCGGCGTGCCCACGCCGGACGACTTCTGGCCCTGGTGAGGGTCCGGCTCACGCTCGCCGTGCCGGTCAGCCGAGCGTGACGGCGTACACCTCGAAGCGGTCGTCGCCGGGCAGCGTGATCGACTGGAGCTGCCTACCCGGGTCCGCGACCACGGTCGTGCCGAACAGCTGCACCGGAGGGCCGTCCACCCCGGAACCACCCTTGATGCGGTGGTCCATGGCGATCGCGACCCGGTTGCCGTTGTGGCCGCTGCCGGCCGCCCAGTCGGTGAGCGAGATCGGCACGGACTGCACGCTGCCGTCGGTGTAGGTCAGGCGCAGAGCCGTCGACACGTCGCCGTTGTGCGTCGAGCCGATGACGTGCACCGCGCTCCGGCCCGCGGCGGGCACGAGGATGGTCTGCCCTCGGCCCTCGACGAAGTTCGACGTCGTCCCGGACGTCACCGGTGCGGCATACGTCACGCCGTTCCAGTCCCACGTCGTGCCGGCCGGCAGCAGCGCGGCGTCGTAGCTCCACCCGCTGCCGTCGAAGTTGCCCTCGCTCGGCGAGGCCACCGTGGCTGTTCCGTCATGGTTGCGCGCCGGCGCCAGGTCCACGGCGCAGCCAGGGGCTCCCGCGACGCAGTCGAGCGCTTCCTGCAGCTGCACGGTGACGACCTTCGTCACCGGGTCGACCCCCGGCGCCGAGGCCGTCACGCGGACCTCGTGCGAGCCGACACCGAGGCCCGCGGGCAGCTTCAGCGTGGCGGGCACCGAGCTGCTCGCCGGCACGCCGTCGCTGTGCAGGACGACCGCCCCGTCACCGCTCGAACCCACGGCGGCCGACCAGCCCTGCGGCGCTGCAACGTCCACCTGGACCGGCAGGCTCTTGGGCGCCTGCCCCACGAGGTCGACAGAGAGGCGGGCCTCACGGGCTCCGGTCGGCACGACGACCGGGTTGGGGCGCGCCGTCATCGACAGCGACAGCCGCGGGTCACGGCTCGCCTGCACCGCCGAGGGCGGCACGTCCGCGGGGGTCGTGCCCCAGCGGCTGGGCGTCGTGCCCACGGTGTGGGCGAGCGTGCCGCCCCGACGGAGCGCGTCCCAGCCGACCCAGCTCTTCGTGCTCTTCGCGCCGTTGACCGTCAGGGTCTGGACGTAGCGCCGGTCGTCCGAGACGCCGGGGGCCGTGATCGTGAGCGACCCGCCCTGGCCGGTGCGCACCGAGGCAGGCGTGGCCACGTCGATGTCCACCCGCTCGAACTGCGGCGAGCTGACGACGAAGTAGTTCGCCCCGCTCATCGTCGGGTAGAGGCCCCACGAGGAGAAGACGTACCAGGCGCTCATCGTGCCGAGGTCGTCGTTGCCGGTCATGCCGTCGGCGCCGTCGGTGAAGAGCGTGAACGCGGCGCGGGCCACGGTCGCGATCTTCGCCGGCTGCTGCACCCACGCGTACGTGTAGGGCGCGAGCAGGTCGGGCTCGTTGTTCGGGTTGTACGTCGGCTTGCTGTAGTAGGCGTAGGTCGCCTCGATCCAGTCCGTACGGGCGGTGCCCGCCGGGTCGGCGAGCAGCTCGTCGTAGGCGAAGAAGTCGTCAAGGCGCTTCTCGGTCGTGGCGCGACCGCCCATCAGCTCGACGAGACCGGCCGGGTCCTGCGGGGCGAGCCACTGGTACTGGTACGAGCCGCCCTCGTGGAAGGCGTGCGAGGCCTCGACCGGGTCGTACGGGTCGAGCCACGTGCCGTCGGCCAGCCGCGGGCGGAAGGTCTGCGTGCCGGCGTCCCAGAGGTTGCGGTACCAGCCGCTGCGCTCGGTCAGCATCGACGCGTCGGCCGGGTGCCCGAGCGCCTTGGCCATGATGGCCAGTGAGGCATCGGCGGCGGCGTACTCCATGGTGGCGGAGGCCGGGTGGGCGCAGTCGTTGTCGCCGCCGTGCGACACGCAGTCGGTGCCGACCTTCAGCCCGAAGGGGATGTAGCCGAGCTTCTCGTACCAGTGCTGGCCGGAGCGACCGTTGTACTGGCTGTCGGCTGGCGGCCGCTCGGTCGCGTTCTGCTTGAGCAGCGCGTACGCCTCGTCCTCGTGCCCGGCGAGGAAGCCCTTGCTCCAGCCCTCGACGAGGAACGGCGTCACCGGGTCGCCAGTCATGATGTTGCTCTCGCTGTTGACCAGGGCCCAGCGGGGCAGCCAGCCGCCCTCACGGCCGATGGCGAGCACCGACAGGTACGAGTCACGGGCGACGTCGGGGGCCAGCACCTCGAGCAGCTGGTTCTGGGGCCGGTAGGTGTCCCACAGCGAGAAGTTCTGCCGGGGCGTGTAGCCGTCGGCCACGTGGGTCCTGCCGTCCCAGCCGTGGTACTTCCCGTCGACGTCCGACGCGAGGTTGGGGTGCATGAGCGAGTGGTAGAGCGCCGTGTAGTAGGCGGTCCGGCGCTCGTCGGATCCGCCGGTGATGCGGGCGTGCCCGAGCTGCTCCTCCCACCGCTGGGTGAGGGCGGCACGCGTCGCGTCGAAGTCGAAGCCGGTGCCGGTCTCCTTCGCGAGGTTGGCCCGGGCGCCGTCGGCCCCGGTGTAGCTCAGGCCGACCTTCATCGTCACGGAGGTCGTGCCGGTCGGGAAGGTGACGGCGGCCCCGTTTCCGCCGTTCGTCGTGGAGGCGTCACGGGCGCCGGCGGTGAGCGTCGAGCCGCTCCACGTGCCGAACGACGCGAACGGCTTGTCGAACTCGACGCGGAACCAGACCGTGTGCTCGTCCTTGCCGGCGCAGAAGTTGCCGTCGTGGATGCGTCCCTCGACGACGCGGTCGCCGACGACGTGCACCTCGGAGTCGAAGACCCGCATGTTGGCCTTGCCGGTGTTGAGCAGCACGTTGGCTGCCTTGTCGGCCGGGAAGGTGAACCGCTGCCAGCCGGTGCGGTCGGTGGCGGTCAGCTCGGCCTCCACCCCGTAGGTCGGCAGGCCCACGCGGTAGTAGCCGGGGCTCGCCTCCTCGTCGGAGTGCGAGTAGCTCGACGCATAGCGCGCCGCGTCGACCGTGGTGACGGCGCCGCTCGTCGGCATGATCGGCAGCTCGCCGACCACCGGGCAGCCGACACCCGACAGGTGCGTCTGGCTGAAGCCGTAGATCGACGTCTGCGAGTAGTCGTAGCCGCCCTCTCCCCCGGTGTCCGGGCTGACCTGGACCATCCCGAAGGGCGCGCTGGCGCCGGGGAACGTGTTCCCGTTGTCCTGCGTGCCGACGAACGGGTTGACGGACTCGACGAGGGGCTCGGCCGCCGCGGCCGTCGGGGGTGCGCCCGACGGCAGCACGGGCCCGAGGGCGGTGGCGGCGAGGACGACGGTGCCGAGCGATCTGAGCACGATGCGCATGGGGGCGTTCCTTCACGGGACGGACGACGGTGTCCTGCCCGAGACTCGTGACGTCCGGGTCGTCCGGCAACCCGACATCGTTGTCCTGTCCGATGGACGCGTGACATCGGACAAGAACGACGTATGCCGCCGGGCGGAGGTCACGTCGGAGCGGACCCTGCCCGACGGCAATACGTCGTCGGTCGTGCTGGTGGGGCTCAGACCTGTGCGCGGCTCTCGATCGCGGCGAGCACCTCGGCGATGGCGTCGTCGACCGGCACGCCGTTCTTCTGCGACCCGTCGCGATAGCGGAACGAGACGGCGCCGGCCGCGCGGTCCTCCTCGCCGGCGATCAGCGTGAAGGGCACCTTCGACTTGCTGGCGTTGCGGATCTTCTTCGGGAAACGGTCGTCGCTGGCGTCGAGCTCAACGCGAACTCCCTTGCGGCGCATGCGGTTCAGCACCTCGCCGAGGTAGTCGGCATAGTCCTCGGCGACCGGCACGCCGAGCACCTGGACGGGCGAGAGCCACACCGGGAACGCGCCCGCGTAGTGCTCGACGAGCACGCCGAGGAAGCGCTCGATCGAGCCGAACTTCGCAGAGTGGATCATGACCGGCTGCTGGCGCGACCCGTCGGCGGCCTGGAACTCGAGGCCGAAGCGCTCGGGCTGGTTGAAGTCGTACTGGATGGTCGACATCTGCCAGGTGCGCCCGATGGCGTCGCGGGCCTGGACGGAGATCTTCGGGCCGTAGAAGGCGGCGCCACCCGGGTCGGGCACGAGCTGCAGACCCGAGGCGACGGCGACGTCCTCGAGCACCTTCGTCGCGACGGCCCACTGCTCGTCGGAGCCGATGAACTTGTCCTTCTTGTCGCCGTCCTCGTCTCGCGTCGACAGCTCGAGGTAGAAGTCGTCGAGGCCGAAGTCGCGCAGCAGGCTCAGCACGAAGTCGAGCAGGTGCTGGATCTCGGCGGGCGCCTGCTCGGGCGTGACGTAGCTGTGCGAGTCGTCCTGCGTCATGCCGCGCACGCGCGTCAGCCCGTGCACGACGCCGGACTTCTCGTAGCGGTAGACGGATCCGAACTCGAAGAACCGCAGCGGCAGCTCGCGGTAGGAGCGACCGCGGGAGGCGAAGATGAGGTTGTGCATCGGGCAGTTCATCGCCTTGAGCTGGTACTTCGCGCCCTCGAGCTCCATCGGCGGGAACATCGTGTCGGCGTAGTACGGCAGGTGGCCGCTCGTGTGGAAGAGGCCGTCCTTGGTGATGTGGGGCGTGCCGACGTAGTCGAAGCCCTCCTCGATGTGTCGGCGGCGGACGTAGTCCTCCATCTCGCGCTTGATGACGCCGCCCTTGGGGTGGAAGACCGGCAGGCCGGAACCGAGCTCGTCGGGGAAGCTGAAGAGGTCGAGCTCGGCACCGAGCTTGCGGTGGTCGCGGCGCTCGGCCTCGGCGAGACGGTCGAGGTAGGCCTTGAGGTCGTCCTTGGTCGGCCACGCAGTGCCGTAGACGCGCTGCAGCTGCGGGTTCTTCTCCGAGCCGCGCCAGTAGGCGGCGGCCGACCGCATCAGCTTGAAGGCGTTGCCGATGAGCTTGGTGTTCGGGATGTGCGGGCCGCGGCAGAGGTCGCCCCAGGCGCGCGTGCCGTCGCGGCGGATGTTGTCGTAGATCGTCAGCTCGCCGGCCCCGACCTCGACGCCGGCGCCCTCGGCCGCCTCGTCGGCGTTGCCGCCCTTGAGCCCGACGAGCTCGCACTTGTAGGGCTCGTGGGCGAGCTCCTCGAGGGCCTCGGCGTCGGTGACGACCCGGCGCTCGAAGGTCTGGCCCTCGTTGACGATCTTCTGCATGGCCTTCTCGAGGGCCTTGAGGTCGTCCGGGTGGAACGGGGTCTCGACGTCGAAGTCGTAGTAGAAGCCGTCGCGGATGGGCGGCCCGATGCCGAGCTTGGCGTCGGAGTGGAGTTGCTGGACCGCCTGCGCGAGCACGTGGGCCGTCGAGTGGCGCAGCACCGCGAGACCGTCCTCGGAGGTGACCGTCACGGGCTCGACGACGTCGCCGTCGGAGACGACGTGGAAGAGGTCGCGCAGCTCGCCGTTGACGCGGGCGACGACCACCTCACGGCCGCCGGCCCCGGCCTCCTCCAGCAGCGCGCCGGCCGTCGTCTGCTCCGTGACCGTTCGCTCGCTCCCGGCGACGGTGACGGTGATCTGTGCAGACACGGTGGGTGCTCCTTCGTGAGTGATCCGACCGCGAGCCGGTCGGATCATGGCGTATGCCGTCGGGTGCGGCAGGTGCCCAGCGTATCGAGCGCTCCGGCCGGCCCGCGACGCACCGGACGCCGGGCCTCCCCGAGAGCGAAGCAGGGCGCGCACCTGTCGGCCGGGGAGGCCGACAGGTGCGCGGCGAGGTCACCAGGTGTTCTCGACGACGGCGTGCTCGACCTGGCCCTTGGCGTTCTCGAGGACCGACAGCGTGCGACGCGTCTCGAAGGCCGTGCGCAGCCGCACCGTCGAGGGGAGCCGCACCGGCTTGCGGAACCACACCCGGCTGGAGAGCCCGCCCTCGGGCAGCCGCGGGCCGAGCGATGCGAGCGTCCTGGCGTACGAGTACATCCCGTGCGCGATGGCGGTGGGGAACCCCAGCGGACGGGCCGTCAGGGCGTGCACGTGGATCGGGTTCCAGTCACCCGAGACCCCGGCGTACTCGCGGCCGGTCCCCTCCCCCAGCCGCCACAGCGGCCCGGCGGTGACCGACTCGAGCGCCTCCTGCGACGGGGGCTCCGACGCCGTCGCGTCCGGGTGCTCCTGCCCCCGGGAGAGGTAGGTGCTCACGCCGCGCCAGACCAGCTCGCCACGGACCTCGACCTCGGAGACGAGGTCGACCTGCCGGCCACGGCGGTGCGGCCGCAGCGCCTCGGCCCGGACTGCCACGTCGAGCACCTCGTCGGGGGTGACCGGACGCACCACCTCGATCCGGTTCTCGACGTGCACGGCGCCCATGAGCGGCAGCGGGAAGCGGTCGTCGCTCATCACGCTCATCTGCAGCGGGAACGTCAGCAGGTGCGCGTAGGTGACCGGCAGCGTGCCGTCGACCGGGAAGCGGCAGACGTGCGAGTAGGCGACGAGGTCGTCCAGGTCGACCCGCACGCCGGCCCGTGACACGCGGACGTCGGGCAGGGTGTCGCCGGAACGGCCTCGGCGCAACGCGGCCGTGGCATAGATGCGGCGCAGGTCCGGGGGCCCCTCGAGGGTGATCTCCTTGGTCATCGTCGCCTCAGGCCCCCAGCAGGCTCTGGCCGCACACGCGCACGACCTGCCCGGTGGCCGCCGCGGCACCCGGCTGCGCGAACCACGCGATGGTCTCGGCGACGTCCTTGGGGTGGCCGCCCTGCTGGAGCGAGTTCATGCGACGCCCGATCTCTCTGGTGGCGAAGGGGATCCGGGCCGTCATCTCCGTCTCGATGAAGCCCGGGGCGACGGCGTTGACGGTGATGCCGCGGTCGGCCACCTGGCGCGAGAGCGCGGAGACGAGGCCGATGACACCTGCCTTGCTCGCGCCGTAGTTGGTCTGGCCGCGGTTGCCGGCGATCCCTGCGATCGAGGCGACGCACACGATGCGTCCGCCCGCGGCAAGTCCTCCCTCGCCGAGGATGGCCTCGTTCATCCGGAGGACCGACCGCAGGTTGACGTCGATGACGCTGCGCCAGCGGTCCTCGTCCATGTTGACGAAGAGCTTGTCGCGGGTGATGCCGGCGTTGTGGACCACGATGTCGAGACCGCCGTGCCGGCTGGTCGCGTGCTCGACGATGCGCGACCCGGCGTCGTCGGACGTGACGTCGAGCTGCAGGGCCGTGCCCTTGACCTCGTTGGCCACCGCGGCGAGTGCGTCGCCGGCTGCGGGGATGTCGACCGCCACGACCGTCGCGCCGTCGCGCGCCATGACCCGGGCTATCTCGGCCCCGATGCCGCGGGCGGCCCCGGTGACGACGGCCACCTTGCCTGCGAGCGGTCGCAACGCGTCGGTGTCACCGCTCGTGGTCTCGTCGACGCGCACGACCTGGCCGTCGACGTACGCCGACCGGCCGCTGAGGAAGAACTCGACCGCAGAGCGCACTCCGTCGTGCGCCTCGCCCTGTGCCAGAACGAGGTTGGCGGTCGCCCCGGCGCGCAGCTCCTTGCCGATGGAGCGCACGACACCCTCGAGGGCGCGCTGGGTCGCGACCTCGGCCACCTCGCTCAGCGTGTCGGGGTCGGTGCCGATGACGACGACGCGGCCGTTGCGCTTGAGGGCCTTCACGGCCGGGGCGCCGAGCAGGCGCAGCGCGTCGAGGTCCGACGGGTCGGTGGCGGCGCTGAGGTCGAGCACGACGGCGCCGACCTTGGGGGCGGCGTCGGCTGCGTCACCGGCGGCCGTGACCGTGGGGACGCCGACCGTGCCGAGCCACGACGTGATGGCCTCGGCGAAGCGGCCCCCGCCGGCGACGAGGACCGGTCCCTCGCAGAGGGGCATGCCGGGCTCGTAGCGGCGCAGGCGCGTCGGCTGGGGCACGCCGACCTTCTGCGCGACGGGCGAGCGGACGATGGTGGTGAAGAGGTCGGTCATGCTCAGGCCTCCAGGATCGCGACGACGCCCTGGCCGCCGGCGGCGCAGATGGAGATCAGGCCCCGTCCGCCGCCGGCTTCCTTGAGCTGCTTGGCGAGGGAGGCGATGATGCGACCGCCGGTCGCTGCGAACGGGTGTCCCGCCGCCAGCGACGAGCCGTTGACGTTGAGCTTGCTGCGGTCGATGGACCCGAGCGGCGCGTCGAGGCCGAGTCGGCCCTTGCAGAAGTCCGGGTCCTCCCACGCCTTGAGGGTGCTGAGGACGGTGGCCGCGAAGGCTTCGTGGATCTCGTAGTAGTCGAAGTCCTGCAGGGAGAGGCCGTTTCGCGCAAGGAGGCGCGGCACGGCATACGCGGGTGCCATCAGCAGGCCCTCGTCGCCGTGGACGTAGTCGACGGCGGCGGTCTCGGCGTCGACGAACCACGCCAGGGGCGTCAGCCGGTGCTCCTCGGCCCACTCCTCGCTCGCGAGCAGCACCGCCGAGGCGCCGTCGGTGAGCGGGGTGGAGTTGCCGGCTGTCATCGTCGCGCCGTCGCCCTTACCGAAGACCGGCTTGAGCTTGGCGAGCTTCTCGACGGAGGAGTCGGGGCGCAGGTTGTTGTCGCGAGCGACCCCGAGGTACGGCGTGACGAGGTCGTCCTGGAAGCCGCGCTCGTACGCCGCGGCCAGCTTCTGGTGGCTGGCGGCGGCGAGCTCGTCCTGGGCCTCACGCGTGATGCCCCACTGTGCCGCCGTCAGGGCCATGTGCTCACCCATGGAGAGGCCGGTGCGGGGCTCGACGTTCTCGGGGATCGCGGGCACGAGGTGGCTGGGGCGCAGGCCGGCCAGCGCCTTGGCGCGGTCGGCGGCGGACCGGGCCCGGTTCGCGGCGAGGAGGGTCTGTCGCAGGCCCTCGTTGACGGCGATGGGTGCGTCGCTGGCGCTGTCGACGCCGCCGGCGATGCCCGCGTCGATCTGCCCGAGCGCGATCTTGTTGGCGACGAGGATCGCCGCCTCGAGGCCCGTGCCGCACGCCTGCTGGATGTCGTAGGCGGGGGTGGTCGGGTCGAGGCGGGTGCCGAGCACCGTCTCACGGGTCAGGTTGAAGTCGCGGCTGTGCTTGAGCACCGCGCCGGCGACGACCTCACCGAGTCGCTCGCCGGCGAGGCCGTAGCGGGCGACGAGGCCGTCGATGCTGGCGGTGAGCATGTCCTGGTTGGACGCCTTCGCGTACGTGCCGTGGGCACGCGCGAACGGGATGCGGTTGCCTCCGAGGACCGCGACGCGACGGGGCGCGCGCGGACTGGTCTTGGACGCCATGGATCTGTACCTGCTCTCGGTGTGGTGGCTGTCGATCAGGACCAAGATAACCGAAACTCGCAGTAGTCGATACAGGCAGTACCTGTTACTTTCGTGAGATGGACGACGATGTGGACCCCACCGCCTCGACCACCCGGACGGCACCGCGCGACGGCCGCGACGCGCGCTGGGAACGGCACCGCGAGGAGCGGCGTGCTGGCTTGGTCGATGCGACGATCCGTGCCATCCGCAAGCACGGCGCGGGCGTGGGCATGGACGACATCGCCGCCGAGGCCGGCACCTCCAAGACCGTCATCTACCGGCACTTCGACGACAAGGCCGGGCTCTACCGCGCTGTGGCCCACCGCATCGACGGCCGCGTCGTCGGCAACGTCGGTGCGGCCATGGGTCTCTCGAGCACCTCGCACGGCGACACGCGCGAGCTCGTCGCGTCGACGGTCGACGCCTACCTCGCACTCGTCGAGTCGGACACCGAGGTCTACCGCTTCGTCGTCAACCGCCCGCTCGTCGACCTGCCTCTCGCGGACGACCCCGTCGGCGGCACCGTCGACCAGGTCACCGACCAGCTGACGGGCCTGCTGCTCGCCTCGCTGAGCGCGACCGCCACCGACCACTCCCGGGCCCGCACCTGGGCCATCGCCCTCGTCGGGTCGGTGCGTGCCGTCGCCGACGACTGGCTCGCCACCCCCGAGTCCGAGCGCGCCCCTCGCCAAATGGTCGTCGAGGCCCTCACAGAGCTCGCCTGGCACGGACTCGAGCCCGCTCTCACCCGCACGGAAGGCCGATGAGATGTCCACTGCTGCAGAGATTCCCACCCCGAGCACCCAGGGCGCGCCGAGCAACCCGACCGCCCCGGTGACCCGCTCCCCCGAGCTCGTGACCCGGCTGCGCGCGCACCTCGACGGGCCGTTCGGAGACGTCCGGGACCACTGCCGGGCGCTCGACCCCGTCACCTTCGGCCCCCCGCCCACACCGTTGTCCACCGACGAGCACCGAGCGCGGGTCACGTCGCAGCTGGCCGCCCTCGCCGAGCAGCCGTATGCCGCGGACGGCTTCCCCGAGCGCCAGGGCGGCACCGCGCGCTACGCCCAGGCCGTCGCCGCGTTCGAGATGCTCGGCCACACCGACCTCTCGCTCTTCGTCAAGGCGGGCGTGCAGTGGGGGCTCTTCGGCGGTGCGGTCTCGCTGCTCGGCACGAGCCGACACGACCACCTGGTGCCGCTCATCACCTCGGGTGAGCTGCAGGGCTGCTTCGCGATGACCGAGACCGGCCACGGCAGCGACGTGCAGAGCCTGCTCACCACCGCCACGTTCGACCCGGCGACCGACGAGATCGTCGTCCACTCCCCCACGCCCGACGCACGCAAGGACTACATCGGCAACGCCGCCCGCGACGGCCGGGTCGCGGCTGTCTTCGCCCAGCTCGTCGTCGGCGACGAGTCGCACGGCGTGCACTGCGTGCTGGTGCCGATCCGCGGGGCCGACGGCACTGCGGCGGCCGGGGTCACCATCGAGGACTGCGGCGCCAAGCTGGGGCTGGGCGGCGTCGACAACGGTCGCCTCTCCTTCGACCACGTGCGGGTGCCGCGCACCAACCTCCTCGGCCGCTACGGCGACATCGACGACGACGGGACGTACTCGAGCCCCATCGACAACCCCGGCCGGCGCTTCTTCACGATGCTCGGCACGCTCGTGCGCGGGCGCATCTCCGTCGCGGGCGGCGCCGGGGCGGCCGCGCGCTCGGCCCTCGCGGTCACCACGCGATATGCCACCGGGCGACGCCAGTTCGCCGCGCCCGGCACCGACGTGGAGACGACCGTCCTCGACTACCGCACCTACCAGCGGCGGCTGCTCCCGAGGATCGCGACGGCATACGCCCTGCAGGTGGCCCAGCACGAGCTCGTCACGGCCATGGACGACGTGCTCTCGGGACGCGCGACCGCCGAGGAGGACCAGCGGCGGCTCGAGACCCGCGCCGCCGGCATCAAGGTGCTGACGACGCGCCACGCCACCGACACGATCCAGGAGTGCCGCGAGCTCTGCGGCGGCGCCGGCTACCTCTGGGCCAACCGCCTCGCGGCGCTCAAGGCCGACACCGACATCTTCACGACGTTCGAGGGCGACAACACGGTGCTGCTGCAGCTCGTGGCCAAGTCGCTGCTCGGCGAGTACCAGGCGACGTTCGGCGACCTCGACACCCTGGGCATCGTGCGGTTCGGGGCCCGGCTCGTCGGCGGCACCGTCATCGAGCGGTCGTCGGCGCGCGGCATCGTGCAGCGGCTGGTCGACGCCGCGCCGGGTCGGGAGGAGGACGTCACCTTCGGCATCCGAGGCACGCAGCTGCGCCTGCTGCGCGAGCGCGAGGAACACCTGCTCGAGGGCCTCGCGCGCCGGCTCCGCCGTGCCACGGCACCCGGCGCCGACGCGTTCGCGGTCTTCAACGCCACCCAGGACCACCTCGTCGAGGCCGCGACGGCGCACGTCGAGCGGCTGGTCGCCGAGTCCTTCGCCGCCTCGGTCGAGGAGTGCGCCGACGTGGAGGCGAAGGCGGTGCTCGCCCGCGTCTGCGACCTGCACCTGCTGTCGACGATCGAGCGGCACAAGGCGTGGTACCTCGAGCACGACCGGCTCAGCCCGGCCCGCACCAAGGCGCTGACGGCTCTCGTCAACGAGATCTGCGCCGAGCTGCGGCCGCTCGCGACCGACCTGGCCGACGCGTTCGGTGTCCCGGAGGGCCTGCTCACGACGGAGATGTCGGGCACGGCCTGATCCTGCGCGAGGTCGCGCGCTCAGGCGTGCGGGCGCTGGTAGCGGCCCCGGCGGTGCACGAGCGGGCCGTCCTCGGGCCCGACCTCGACGTGCTCGACCACCGTCTCGATGAGCACCGACCAGCCGACGTCGTGACGGGTCGCAGCGTCGAGGCGCACTCCCGCCCAGGTCGCAGCGGAGGCGGGCCGGGGCCCCCACTCGGTCTGCTCCCACGTGCCGAGCCGGAACGGGCCGCCCGGAGCGGGCATGACCCCTGCGAAGGCGTCCGCGAGCCGCTGGTCACGGACCTCCAGCAACGTCACGACGGCTGTGCCGGTCTCGTCGAGCCGCTCGAGCAGGTCGGAGTCCGGGTGCAGCAGGCCGACGACGCGACCGGGGTCGCCGGTCGCGACGAGGTAGGACGAGACCGTGAGGCCCGCGCGCTCGACGCCGGAGCCGGCCGTCCAGAGCGACACCGTGCCCCCGATGCGCCCGCGCAGCCGTCGGACGGGGTCACGGTCCTCGTCGGGGGTGTCGAACGGATGCTCGGTGTGGATCGTCACCCGATGCCCTTGCCGCGCCCGCAGGCCCTCTTCACTCGGACTCGGCCACCATCAGGGCGTCGTCGACCGACACCGCGCCGGGCGTGACCACCTCGGCGTAGACGCCCGCGCACTGCGACGGCGCCTGCGTGACCTTGAGAGTGCAGTCGCCGAGGCGGATGACGTGCCCCACGAGCCTGTCGAGCACCGCGGACTCCATGTCCAGGACGATGTTTGCCTTCGGGTGGGTCTCGACGTAGTCGTCGGCCGTCACGAGGTGCACGGCATGCTTCTTGCTGCGGTTGCCCTCCGGGCCGGTGGGCGTCACCTCGACGGAGTCGAGCTCCTGTCCCGGCGAGTCGGAGTCGGGGTAGATGAAGAGGCTGGAGACCGTCGCGACCATGGACGACACGCTAGTGCGTCGAGGGCGCGTGGCCGGGAGCCACGGCGTCGTCGAGCCCGCGCATGAGCCACGCAGCCAGGAGGGCCAGGCCGACCGAGACGCCGGTGAGGAGCACCCGCTCGGCCGCGACCCGCGCCGGGTCGACGAGCGCGGGCGACGAGGCGAGCAGCACGATGACCGGTGTGCCGAACCAGGACTGCCGGCCGGCGTCCCCCGCGAGCGCCCAGCCGAACATGAGGACCGCACAGGCCACGAGGGCCACGATCGTCGCCGGACGTGGCAGCGCGAAGGCGACGACCGCTGACACGACGAGGCCGACGAGCGTCCCGACGAAGACGGCCGGTGCGGTGCGACGGGCCTCCACAGGCCGCGGGCGCATGGCGGCGGCGAGCACCACCACGGCCCAGTACGCGTGGGGAAGACCCTCGAGGCCGGCGACGAGCAGCACGGCCGAGGCGATCACGGCGAAGGTCACGGCGTGCAGCACCGCGAGCCTCCACGGCACAGGCACCGACCGGCGCGGCAGGCGCAGGGCCCACACCACGGCATGCGCGAGGCCGTTGCCGACCACGACGAGGAGCCCGACGAGCACCGGGTGCTCACCCGGGAGCACCGAGCCGAGCACCGAGGCAGAGACCGCGGGGGCCATGCCGAGCCCCGCGGAGGACGCGGTGAACGGCGCCTGCGCCAGCGCGGTCGCGAACACGACGGCGGCGAGGCCCCAGGGACGCCCTGCCGCGACGCCCAGACCGGCGGCCGAGGCCGCGAGCGCCGTCTCCCCGAGCCGCACGCGCAGCGGCAGCTCGGCCGCTGCGGCCGGCAGGCCCGTGACGAGGCCCATGCCGAGGGACAGCGCCGCGCCGACGCCGATGAGCCACGCGGTGAGTCCTGTGGCGACGGCGAGCACGGCGACGACGACGCAGGCGAGCAGCAGCACGGTGCTCGGCGGAACAGCGGTCCGGGCGAGGCGGCGCAGGGCCTGCGTCATGCCGCTCACGCTAGTGCCCGCTGGGCGGAGCAGGCGCGAGGTGCCGGTGAAGATGCGGTGGACGTGAAGGGACTCGAACCCCTGACCTCTCGCGTGTGAAGCGAGCGCTCTAACCAGCTGAGCTACACGTCCGGGCACCCCTGTGCCGAGAGGCTGTCGGGGTGACGGAGGGAAACAATAGCCGGTACCGGGCCGGTGGTGGAAATCGCCCCTGCCGCGGCCGTGTCGGCGCCCGCAGGACAGCCGAGTCGCGTCAGTCGATCCCGGGCACCCGGACCAGCAGGTCCTCGGCCCACTGGGGCACGAACTGCGGAACGCCCGCCCAGGCCAGGTAGGTCCAGACGACCCCCCAGACGATGAGCAGGGTGCCGAGCGCGACGAGGCCCCGCACCCAGATCGACTGGGCCATGATCCAGTCGTTCCAGCGGCTCACGTGGTGCTTGCCGAAGTCGAGCCAGCGCTGGGCGAACTCGAACTCGCTCGCGAGGATGAGCAGCCCGAAGAAGACGACCAGCCAGCCGGGGCCGGGCGCGGGAACCATGATGAGCCCGGCGATCGTGACGACGGCGCCGACGACCCCGACGGCGGTGCGCCAGGCGAGGTGGGTGACCCGGTTGCGGCGCAGGCGGGCGCGCCAGGCCCAGCGGTCCTCTTCCGCGTCGAGCGTGCGGTTCGGGTCGGAGTAGTCGACGTCGTCGGCGGCCCCGGCCCGCGCGGGCTCTTCGGGGGCTGTCACGGGTCGGCGTCCCGCTCGGCGTTGCTGCGGAAGACTCGCAGCAGCTCGCGTGTCACCGGGTTGCTCTCGGGGAGCACCCGGTCGTCGACGGCGTGGATGGGCAGGACGTCCTTCGTGGAGCTCGTGATGAACACCTCGTCGGCCGTCTGCAGCACGTCGAGCGGCAGCGCCTCCTCACGGACGTCGATGCCGGCGGCGCGGCCCCACTCGATGGTGAGCTCGCGGGTGATGCCGGCGAGCAGGCCCGACCCGACGGGCGGCGTGAGCACGACGCCGTCCACGACGACGAAGACGTTGCTGCCCGTGCACTCGCACAGCTCTCCCCGGGTGTTGGCGAAGACGGCCTCGATCGCGCCCACCTGCTTGGCGCGCGCGAGCGCGACGACGTTCTCGGCGTACGAGGTCGTCTTGAGCCCGGCCACCGCGGAGCGCTCGTTCCGGGTCCACGGCACGACCGTCAGCGTGCCGCTCTCGGGCGGGAGCGGCTGGGTGGCCGCCAGCACGATGTAGGTCAGGGACGCGTCGTCGCGGTCGGAGCCGAGGGGCCCGATGCCTCCGGTGACGCTGTAGCGCAGGCGGCCGAAGGGGATCGCCGGCCCGTCGAGCACCGCGGCCACACCCTTGTCGACGACGCCGAGATCGAGCGGCGGCAGGCCGAGCCCGGCCGCGGAGCGCTCGAGCCGTCGGTGGTGCCGCGAGAGGGCGAACGGCCGTCCGTCGACGATCTTGGCGGTCTCGAAGACGCCGTCGCCCACGGTCACGGCGTGGTCGAGGGCGGACACGGACGGTCCGGTGGGGTCGACGAGGTCGCCGTCGACCCAGACGCGCATGGTCGTGCTCATGGTCCCTTCCCTGTGGCTCTTACCGTGGCTCGTGCCGTGGCTCGCGAGAGCGTCCTCATGGTGTCACAGTGCCGGCCGCCAGCCCGATGAGGCGGGCCGCCTTGAGCTCGGTCTCGGCCCACTCCCCCTCGGGGTCGGAGTGCCACGTGATGCCGGCCCCGGTGCCGAACCGCAGCCACCGGAGTCCGGCCGCGTCGTGCTCGGCCCAGAAGGTGCGGATGCCGACGGCCAGGTCGGCCTCACGCGCATCGGCGTCGACCCAGCCGATGGCCCCGCAGTACGGCCCGCGCGGCTGCGTCTCGAGGTCGTGGATCGCGGTGAGGGCACTCGACTTGGGGGCGCCCGAGACCGAACCGGGTGGGTAGGTGGCAGCGAAGACGTCGCCCCACCCCACGCCGTCGGCCAACCGCCCGCTCACGGTGGAGACGAGGTGGACGAGGCCGGGGTGCTGCTCGATCGCGCACAGCTCGTCGACCGACACGGTCCCCGGTTCGCAGACGCCCGAGAGGTCGTTGCGCATGAGGTCGACGATCATGACGTTCTCGGCGTGGTCCTTGGGCAGCATCTGCTCCGCGGTCGGTGCCGTGCCCTTGATCGGGCGCGTCACCACGGTGACGCCCCGGCGTGCCAGGAAGAGCTCCGGGGAGGCGCTGACCACGTCGAGGCCGGCTTCCTCACACCTGATGCGCGCGGCGTGCGGCGCTGGATTGCCTTGTCGGAGAAGGGCGTCGAGCCCGTCGAGGTCTGCATCGGCCGCCAGCTCGTGGCTGACCACCCGGCACACGTTGACCTGGTAGACGGTGCCGGCGGCGATGCGCTCGCGCACCTCGCGCACCGCGCTCACGTAGGCCGCGCGGTCGAGGGACGAGCACCAGTGACGGTCGAGCGGCCGCCAGTCCGCCGGGCTGACGGCTGCCGGACCGGTTGGTGTGGCGCGGTTGACGTCGCCGAAGCGGACCGCGGTGACGTCGCCCTCGAAGGTCGCCACGACGGCCCAGAACCCCTCGCGCGAGATGGCGTCGAGGGCCGCCGCACCGCGGCGGACGTCGACGACCTCTCGGGCGACCCGGTCGGCGAAGCGGGCGTGGTCCACCCGCAGATCGTAGGCCCTAGCCGGCGAGGGCCTTCTCGATGTCGGCGGCGATGGCGGAGGGCTCGGTGGTCGGCGCGTAGCGCTCGATGACGGCGCCGTCGCGGCCGACGAGGAACTTGGTGAAGTTCCACTTGATCTTGCTGCCGAGCAGGCCGCCCTGCTCGGACTTCAGCCACGTGAACAGGGGGTGCTCGTCGTCCCCGTTGACGTCGACCTTGGAGAACATCGGGAACGTGACGCCGTAGTTCTTCTGGCAGAAGGCGCCGATCTCGTCGTCGCTGCCCGGGTCCTGGTTGCCGAACTGGTTGCACGGGAAGCCGAGCACCGTCAGTCCCTGCTCGCGGTAGGTCTGGTACAGCTCCTCGAGCCCGGCGAACTGCGGCGTGAAGCCGCAGGCGCTGGCGGTGTTGACGACGAGGACGACGTTGCCGGCGTACTCGTCGAGCGACACCTCCGAACCGTCGATGGCGGTGGCCTTGAAGTCGTGCAGGACGGTCACGTCGTCTCCTCGGGGTGGTCACGCGTGCGGTTACGCGTCGGTAGCATTCTCGCCCCGGACGAGGCTGCGCCGCCAATCGGCGTCGAGGGTTGTCCCTCGGCAGACGTCGGCTCAGGAGGCCTCGTCGGGCTCGGGCGGCAGGTCCTTGCCCTCATGCTCGTCGCGGTCGGCCCACTCGAGCAGCGCCCGGAAGTCGAAGCCGGCGTCGTCGATGCCGGCGTGCAGGTCGCCGACCCGCGCGAACCGCTCGGGCATGGTGGCGATGGTGAAGTCCTGCGGCTCAGCGTCGGCCACCTCGTCCCACGTGAGCGGCGCCGAGACGGTGCCGCGCGGGTTGCCGCGCACGCTGTAGGCGGCGGCGATGGTGTGGTCTCGCGCGTTCTGGTTGTAGTCGACGAAGAGGTCCTGGGGCGACCGGTCGCGTCGCCACCACGTCGTGGTCACGTCGTCGGGCAGCCGACGTTCGACCTCGCGCGCGAAGGCGAGGGCGCCACGGCGGACGTCCTTGAAACCCCACTCGGGAGCGATCCGCACGTAGACGTGCAGGCCGGAGCCGCCGGAGGTCTTCGGCCAGCCGACGGCGCCGAGCTCGTCGAGGATCTCGTGGGTCGTGGCTGCGGCCCGCCGCACCGTGTCGAAGGTGCACTCGGGCATGGGGTCGAGGTCGATGCGCCACTCGTCGGGCTTCTCGGTGTCGGCGCGCCGGCTGTTCCAGGGGTGGAACTCGACGGTCGACATCTGGACGGCCCAGATGACGTCGGCGAGGCGGGTCACGCAGAGCTCGTCGGCGTGCAGCCCGTAGCGCGGGAAGTGCAGCCGCACCGTCTCGACCCACGGCGGCGCTCCGGGCGGGAGCCGCTTCTGGTGCACCTTCGGCCCGTCGACCCCCTTGGGGAAGCGGTGCAGCATGCAGGGCCGCTCGCGGAGCGCGTTGACGATGCCGGGACCGACGGACTGGTAGTACCGCACGAGGTCGAGCTTGGTCTCGCCCCGCTCGGAGAAGTAGACGCGGTCGGGGCTGGAGAGCCGCACCGTGTGGTCGCCCACCTCGATCTCCATCGCCGGGCTCTTGCTCGCCGCCATGCCGACAGCCTACGTATGCCGCACGGTGGCGACGCGTTCCGACGCGGGTGTCGGGCGCCGGGCCGGACGGCATACGCCCTCGAACGCGCGGAAGGGCCCGCCGACGTGAGTCGACGGGCCCTTCCAGCGGAGCGGACGACCGGGCTCGAACCGGCGACCTCAACCTTGGCAAGGTTGCGCTCTACCAACTGAGCTACGTCCGCTTGCCGGCCCTCGGGAGCCGAAGCCCCGTGGGTGCGAGGTAGACCATAGCGGACGGTTGGCCCCGGCGCGAAACCCGCTCTCCGAGTGGCCGTTCGGGCCCCTCGTGCACGTGCTTCGACGGGCACTGCGAGAGGGCCGCTGTCCACCGACCGGCGCGACGGGGGAGGATGTGCGCATGGCCAAGCCCGGTGCCGACCTACGGTTCCTCCGACGCAAGGGGCACGACCTCACCGTGCGCGACGCGGAGGGCGACAAGCACCGGGCCACGCTCGAGAAGCTGGCGAAGTCCGACGACGGGACGCAGGAGGACGGCGCCTTCTCCTTCGGCTACTGCAAGAGCTGCGACTGGACCGGGCCCGCCCGCCGAGCCCGGGAGAAGGCGCGCAAGGACGCGGTGGCCCACCAGACCGAGTGCGACGGCAAGGGCAAGATCCGGATCGGCGTCCGCGACCCCGGCCGGGAGTAGTCCCGACCGGGGCCTCGGATGCACGCGTCCCCTACTTCTCGACGGCCATCTCCCCCAGGTCCGACCACTCTGTGCCCTCGATCGTCGTGTTGACGATCTTCGGGGTGGCGGCGAGGTAGCCCGGCAGCGTCGACGTCGCCTCCTTGAAGTGGTCGCTCTGCACGTGTGCCCCGCCGGCCGCGTCGTCGCGGAACGCCTCGACCAGGACGTACTCGGTCGGGTCTTCGAGGCTGCGCGACCAGTCGAACCAGAGGCACCCCTCCTCGGCGCGCGTGGCCTCGGTGAAGGCCCGGGAGATCTCGGGCCAGTCGTCGGCGTGCTCGGGCTTCACGGGGAACTTGGCGGTGATGAAGATCAAGGCGTTCTCCTGTCGGTGAGTGCTGTCGATGCAGTGCTGTCGATGCAGCTGTCGGTGCCGTGCGGTCGGTGCCGTGCGGTCGGTCAGGCCGCGGCCGGCGTGACCGGGTCCGCCGGCTCGGCGGAGCCCGCCACCGGCCGGCCGTCGACGGCCTTCTGGATGCGCTCCCCCAGGATGCCGGAGGCCCACCCGAGGCAGGCTCCCACGACGAGGGCCAGGACGGTGGGCCAGAACGCGAAGGACGTGCCGAAGAAGACGGCTGTGCCGGCGAAGGCGCCGGGGATGAACGACAGCCACGAGACCGCCGCCTGGACGCAGAGCACGAATGCGAGCACCGTCACGATGATCGCGAGCGCGCCACCGAACGTCAGGCGGGCGGCCGCGAGGCTGGCGAGCCAGCCCCAGACGACGCCGCTCAGGTTGGCGGCCAGACCGTTGCGGAAGCCGGAGAAGCCGCCGCCGGCCGCGAAGTAGCAGGCCCACGCGATGAACGCGACCCAGGTGACGAGGCCGAGCTGCACGCTCACCTGGGTCCAGATGCCGGCGAGGACGCCGACCGATGCACCGACTCCGAGATAGCTCTTCATGGTCGCTCCTCAGGGGACGAGGATGGCCCGGCCGCGGACGTTGCCCGCGTCGAGGTCGTCGATGGCGGACTGGAAGTCGTCGAGCGCGTACGTCTGCGTGTGCAGGGTGACGGCGCCGCGTGCGGCGAGGGCCATGAGGTCCTGGAGGTCGTTGTAGGAGCCGACGAGGTTGCCGATGACGTTCTTCTCGGTGGAGACGAGGTCGATCGTGGGCACGTCGACGTTCTCGCCGTAGCCGACGACGTGGTAGTCGCCCGCCCGACGCGTCATGGCGAGCCCCTCTGCGGTGGAGCCGTTCTCGCCGACGAAGTCGACGACGACCTCGGCGCCGTGACCGCCGGTCACGTCGAGCACCTGGTCGACCTGCGTGCCGTCGGCCACGATCGCGTGGTCGGCCCCGATCGAGAGGGCCAGCTTCACGGCGTCGGCGTTGCGGTCGACCACGAGGATCTCGGCCGGCGTCAGCGCCCGGAGCACCTGGATCCCGATGTGGCCCAGTCCCCCTGCCCCGATGACGACGACCCGGTCGCGGGGGCTCAGCCTGCGTGCCGCCTTTGCCGCGGCGTGGTAGGCGGTGAGGCCGGCGTCGGCGAGCGCCGCGACGTCCTTCGGCTCGAGGGAGTCGTCGATGCGCACGACGCTGCGGGCCGACGTGCGGAGGTACTCGGCGTACCCGCCGTTCGTGTCGATGCCCGGGAACTGGTTGCTCTCGCAGTGGACGTCGTCACCCGACCGGCAGGCGCGGCAGAGCCCGCACGTGACGAGCGGGTGGACGATGACCTTGTCACCCTCCGTGACGTTCGTGACGGCCGAGCCGACGGCGTGTACCCAGCCGGCGTTCTCGTGGCCGATCGTGTAGGGCAGCACGACCTGCGACTTCTCGGCCCACTGGCCCTCGAGGATGTGGAGGTCGGTGCGGCACACGCCGGCCCCGCCGATCTTGACGACGACGTCGAACGGGCCGGTCGGCTCGGGCACCGGCACCTCCGTCATGCGCAGGTTCTCGTGGTAGCCGACGACCTGGACGGCTCGCATGGTGGTCATGACAGGTGCTCCTTCAGCTGGGAGAGCGGGATGAATGTCGTGGGGCTCGGTGGTCTGTGGAGCGCGTCCGCGGGCTCGGCGCCCTCCGGACGGTCGGTCTGGTCCTGCTCGGACCCGGGGTAGCGCGTGCGCAGCAGCCCGCGGCAGAAGTGCGCGTTGCCGTCGATCGAGACCCGCGTCGAGCGGGCCCGCCGCAGCGCGAGCGGGACGTCGGCGGCGGCATACGTCGTGCCGTCGTGGCTGACGAGGACGGGTGCCGTCGGGACGTCGGGTAGGCCCAGCGCCGCGCGGCGGCGTCGGAGGGCGGCGGTGCGCTCGTCGTCGGGCAGGTCGCCGAGGGTGACCTCGCCCAGCGCCTCGACCTCCCGGTCGGGGTCGGCCCGGAGCAGGGCGGTCAGGCAGCGCTCCATCGCCGCCGTGTGCGCCTTGCGCCGGAACGTCTCGCGCAGCTCGTCGAGGTCCTGCTCCGCCTCGTGGCGGAAGGTCCCCCTGTAGCCGGCGTCGGCCGCGAGCCCTGCGTTGATGAGGTCGCTGTCGTGGTGGTCGTCGAGCTCGACCACCACGTGCCGCGACCAGGGCAGCGCGGTGAGCGCGTCCTTGGCGTCCGACGCCATGAGGTAGGCGAAGTTCGGCGAGCAGAACGACGTGGGGAGCCTCAGGTGCACCGTCACCGAGTCGCCGGCGACGTCGAGCGAGCGCACGAACCCGAGGTCGGTGATCGGCTCGTCGAGCTCGGGGTCGAACACCCCCGAGAGGGCCTCGTACGCCGCCGCGTGCGTCCCTGCGCCGCGCGCGGTCTCGGGCAGGGCGAGCGCCATCGTCACACCCCGGCCAACGTGCTGGTGTCGGCGGCGCGCTCCGCCGTGTCGTCGGCTCCGCGCGGGCCGGTGGCCGGCTCGTCGGCATCGGGCAGCCGCAGCTCGGCTGGCACGTCGATGTCGTACATCTTCGCCGCGTTGAGGCCGAGGATCTTCTTCTTCTGGGCCGTCGTGATCGGGGCGTACTCCGTCAGGTCCTCGGGGATCTGGAAGTCGACGAACCGCTCGATCAGCCACTTCGGCGTCCACAGCGCGTAGTCGCTCGAGAACTGGATACGGTCCTCGCCGACCCAGTAGAGGAGCTCGCCGATGATCTGCGCGAAGTACCGCGGCCGCGTGTGGATGAACGGCATCGCGACGGCGAGGCCGGCGTGGACGTTCGGCTCCTGGGTGGCGATCCAGCAGAAGTCCTCGAGCCTTGGCAGACCGCAGTGCTCGACGACGAAGTTGAGGTCGGTGAAGTCGGTGGCCACGTGGTCGACGTCCGCGACGTCGAACGCGTCGCGGTCGAGCGGCCGGATCGTCGGGCCCTTGTGGATGTGGATGTTGGTGATGCCGAGCTCGCGGCAGGCCTCGAAGTAGCGGTAGGCCCACGGGTCGTCGAGACGCCAGCCGCGTGACTCCCCGTGCCACTCGGCCGTGTAGAGCTTGACGCCCCTGAGACCGAACCGCTCGGCGTCGGCGCGCAGCTGGTCGAGCCCGGCCTCGCCGTTGCGCGGGTCGAAGTTGTGGTTGTAGGTGAGCTTGTCGGGATGCGCCTGTGCCAGGGCCGAGGCCTCCTCGGTCTGCCCGAACCCGTTCTTGTAGAACTCCCCCAGGAACGCCGGCTGGAAGACGGCGTGGTCGACGTAGCCGTCCTCGAAGAGGTCCTTCATGAGGCGCCGGCCGCCCTGGTAGAGGTAGTCCTCGTAGCTCCAGACGGTCCCCTCCGGGCTGAGGTTGCGGTGGTAGTCGTAGAAGCAGTCGATGAACTGCTTGCCGTGGATGTTGCGCTGGTTCTCGGGCCGGGCGTCCCACAACGCGACGTGCGCGTCGACGATGAAGTAGCTCTCGCCGTCCTTGCTGTACATCTGGTCTCCTCCGGGTGCGATCGTCGTTGATCGCCTTCGACGATAGGAACGGTCGCGCGCCACGGCACCGGGGTCGGTGTCTCAATTTGAGACGCCGACCGACGAACGCGGAGGAGCGCGCGAGGTACCTTCGGAGTGGCTTCGAGAAGGCCGCCGTGAGGCGGCGAGGAGGCGGCGATGGTGCCGACGCACGACGGGGCCCTGCCGGAGCGGTGGGGGCTGCAGGGATCGCTGGACGCGGGTCCCGTGTCCAGCCGCGTCATCGCGTCCTGGCAGCGCAGCGAGGACTACGGCGTGCCGCTGGAGTCGGTCGAGCCGTTCTTCGCGGGCACGAGGCGAGACGACTCGCTCTTCTCCCAGTGCGGCAACGAGGTGCTGACCGGCCTGCACGAGACCCTCTCCAACGAGCCGATCAGCCTCATGCTCACCGACGCCGACGGCCTCGTGCTCAACCGGTTGAGCGGTGACACCTCGCTGCTGCGGGCCCTCGACGCCGTCCACCTCGCACCGGGTTTCGCCTTCTCGGAGCGCGAGGCGGGCACCAACGGCCTCGGCATGGCGCTGGCCGACCGCACACCCTCGCTCGTCCGGGCGGACGAGCACTACTCGCTGAGCCTGTGCACCTACACGTGCGCGGCCGCGCCCGTTCTCGACCCTGTGACGGGGCGCCTCGAGGGCAGCGTCAACCTCACCACGTGGTCGCGGTCGCGGGGTGACCTGCTGCTCGCGCTGGCACAGTCCGCCGCGGGCAACACGGCCTCGCTCATGCTGGCCCGGTCCCGCGGGCAGAGCCCACGGCCGGCCCCGAAGGGGCAGGTGTTCCGCGTCGAGACCGCTCGTCTCGAGCCGGGCGCGGGGACCCTGCGCGGGCTGTCGGCGACGTGGCGTGGTGCCGTCGACCGGGCCGCCGACGCCATCACCCGCGGGCGCGTGGTGGCCGCCGTGGGCGAGACCGGGGCAGGCCGCGCGACGCTCCTCGCCCAGGCGCTGCGCCAGGCCCACCCCCGCGACCGCATCCTCAGCGTCAGCTCCCCCGACCCCGAGGACGTCGAGGCCTGGCTGGCCTCCTGGGCGCCCGAGATCAGCAAGCCGTGGACCTCGGTGGTCGTGCGCAACGTCGACGTGCTGCCTGCCGGGGCAGCGGCCTCGCTCGTGCGCGTGATGGGGACCCGGCACCCGGTGCCGGTGCCCGGGACGACGCCTGGGGCGCACGGCGGAGCCGGCGGGCGGTCGTGGTGCCTGACCGCCGAGTCCTTCGCCGACGTCCCCGCCGGCCTCGCACCGCAGGTCGACACGGTGGTCGAGGTGCCCCCGCTGCGCGAGCGCACCGAGGACGTCATGCCGCTGGCGCGACACGTCGCCGAACGCACGCGCGGACGCCCGATCGACTTCACGGCGGCGGCCGAGCGCGCGCTGACGAGCTGCGGCTGGCCGGGCAACGTCGACCAGCTCGTGCGGGCCGTCAGGCAGGCTGCGGGCCGTGGCGACGTCGTCGACCTCGCCCAGCTGCCGTCGGAGGTGTTGAGCGGCTCGCGCCGGCGCCTGACGCGGATCGAAGCGTTCGAGCGCGACGAGATCGTGCGGTGCCTCACCCGCCCGGGCACGACGATGAAGGTCGCGGCCGCCGAGCTCGGCATGAGCCGGGCGACCCTCTACCGCAAGCTCGCCCAGTACGACCTGCACGCGCTGAAAGAGTGACGACCCGAACCACCTGGTCTTGCTAGGTTCGGGGCGTGGACATCACGAGGATCGGGCCCGACGACTGGCAGACGTTCCGGGAGGTGCGGCTCGCGTCGTTGGCGGGGTCGCCGGGGGCCTTCGGCTCGCGTCACGCCGACTGGGTCGAGGCCCCCGAGCCGCAGTGGCGGTCGCGCCTGACCACCGTGCCGCTGACTCTCCTGGCACAGGACGGCACGAACGTCGTCGGCGTCGTCAGCGGCCAGCGCGTCGGCGAGCACGAGGTCGAGCTGATCTCGATGTGGGTGGCACCCGCGGTCCGCGGCGCAGGGGTCGCACGCGCCCTCATCGACGCCGTGATCGAGTGGGCCGACGGCCAGGACCGGTCGACGTTCCTCATGGTCCGCAGCGACAACGCGAGGGCACGCACCGCGTACGAGCGGGCGGGCTTCGTCGACCTGGGGGTGCCACCGGACTGGCCGTCCGACGAACCCGCGGAGAACCGGATGGAGCTGCGCCGCTGAGCACGTCACCGGCTGCGCGAACAGGCAACTGGACGGCCGCGCAACGAAACAGCCCCTGACCGGCGTCTCCGCTGGTCAGGGGCTGTTCTGTGCTGGTGGGCGATACTGGGTTTGAACCAGTGACCTCTTCCGTGTCAAGGAAGCGCGCTACCGCTGCGCCAATCGCCCGTGGGTCCTGCTGTGGTGGTGCTGTACCGAGGTGGAGACGGGATTTGAACCCGTGTACGCGGCTTTGCAGGCCGCTGCCTCGCCTCTCGGCCACTCCACCGTGGAAGGCAAGTGGATCTTTGCCTCCGAGCGGACGACCGGGCTCGAACCGGCGACCTCAACCTTGGCAAGGTTGCGCTCTACCAACTGAGCTACGTCCGCGGAACACCAGCGGTGTAACTTCTCCGCTCGGTGCGAGGTAGACATTAGCCCATCGGTCCGGGCGACACAAAACCGGCCGTCGGACCACCGATCCGGGGGTCACCGGCCGACCTCGCGCTCGTGCTCAGCCGGTGCCGCGACCCCCTCGTCGAGCTCGCGCTCGACGGCCTGCTGCAGCTCGGACGGTCGGCCGTGCGTGTACTGGCGGTCCTCCGCTCGTCGTCGGGCGATCCAGTCCACGACCGACGTCGGCTCGTGCTCGCCGAGCTCGACCGGCCACAGGGTGCGCGAGGCGGAGTTGAGCCCCGCCCCGATGAGGATGGCGATGGCGAGGAAGTAGAGCCAGATGAGCAGCACGATCGGCGCCGTCAGAGGACCGTAGATCGTCGTGCCGCCGAGGGAGGCCTCGAGCGAGACGCGGACGAGGTAGGAGGCACCGAGCCAGATGGCGAGGGCCAGCAGAGCGCCGGGGACGTCGCGGAGCCACGGCGCCCGGCGCGGCGTGGCCACGTGGTAGAGCGTCGTCAGCGCGACGATGCTTAGCACCAGGACGGTCGGCCAGTAGAGGTAGCGCAGGAAGGCGAGCGAGTCGGGCAGCCAGTCGGACACGAGGACCGGACCGAGGAGCACGAGCGGCAGCAGGACGATTCCGGCGACCGTGCTCACCGTGTAGATGCCGAGGCTGAGGGCGCGCAGGCGGATGATCCCGCGAATGTCCTTCTGGCCGTACATGATCGACACGGTGTCGATGAAGACGTTGAGGGCGCGCGAGCCCGACCACAGCGACAGCAGGAAGCCGAGGGACACGATCTCGGGCCGTCCGCGACCCAGCACGTCCTCCACCGTGGGCACGAGCAGCTGGCTGACGCTGTCCTCGGTGAGGAAGCGTTCGGCGTACTCCCGGATCGTCGCCACGACCCGGGCGACGTTCTCAGGACCGATCCAGGCACTGACGTAGCCGAGTCCGCCGAAGAGCCCCAGCACGAGCGGCGGAAGCGAGAGCAGCATGAAGAACGCCGCCTCGGCGGCGAGTCCGGTGACCCGGTAGTCGAGGCAGACGTCGACGGTCCGCAGCGTCAGCCGGGCCGCGCCGAGCCCGCCCGGCACCCGACGCAGCACCGCGCGTACGCGCTTCTTGACCGTCATCGCCACGAATCTATCCGTGCGGGTGGGTCGTCGACGTGACCCGTGCGACACGCGTCCCACCGGCGCCCGCCCGGGCGGGCGGCCTAACCTCGGCTGGTGAGCACACACGAGGTGACCAACCAGGCCCCGGAGTACGTCGGCGGCGACTTCCTCGCCGACGACGTCGCACTGGCAGAGGCCGTCGCCCGGTGGGCGGGCCAGTCCGCGATGCAGGAGCTCGCTGCCCTCGGGCGCCTGGCCGGCTCGGCGCAGGCACAGGAGCACGGCCGGCTCGCCGACGCCCACCGTCCGGTGCTGCGCACCCACGACGCCAGGGGCAACCGGGTCGACGAGGTGGAGTTCCACCCCTCGTGGCACTGGCTCATGACCCAGGCCGTGGGGGCCGGCCTGACGGCCGAGGCCTGGCTGTCACCGAGCGGTTCGGGTGCCCACGTGCGCCGAGCCGCCGGCTTCGTCCTGTGGTCGCGTGTCGAGGCCGGGCACGGTTGCCCCGTCTCGATGACGTATGCCGCCGGGTCGGCCCTCCGGCACGACCCCACCCTCGGGGGGCGCTGGCTGCCCGCCCTCGCGAGCCGCTCCTACGACTTCGGCATCCGGCCCGTCACGACCAAGTCCGGCGCCGTCGCCGGGATGGGCATGACCGAGAAGCAGGGCGGGTCGGACGTCCGGGCCAACACGACCCGGGCCGTCGCGTCGCCCGGCGGACCGCTGCCGGGTGAGACCTACCGCCTCACCGGGCACAAGTGGTTCTGCTCGGCCCCCATGAGCGACGCGTTCCTCGTGCTCGCGCAGGCGCCGGGCGGCCTGACCTGCTTCGTCCTGCCGCGCGCCCTCGACGACGGCTCGCGCAACGTCTTCGCGCTCCAGCGCCTCAAGGACAAGCTCGGCAACCACTCGAACGCCTCGAGCGAGGTCGAGCTCGACGGCACGTGGGGCAGCCGGCTCGGTGACGAGGGGCGCGGCGTGCGCACCATCATCGACATGGTCGGCGCGACCCGACTGGACTGCGTGCTGGGGTCGACGGCCACGATGCGCGACGCGGTGTCACGCGCGCTGCACCACGCCCGGCACCGCAGGGCCTTCGGTGCCCTGCTCGTCGACCAGCCGCTCATGCGCAACGTCCTCGCCGACCTCGCCCTCGAGGCCGAGGCCGCCACCGTGCTCGGCCTCCGCCTCGCCCGTGCGGTGGACGACGGCGAGAGCGAGCTGGCCCGCATCGGGGTCGCTCTGGGCAAGTTCTGGGTGTGCAAGCGCACCTCCTCGGTCGTCGCCGAGGCGCTCGAGTGCCTCGGCGGCAACGGCTACGTCGAGGAGAACGGGCTGGCGCGCCTCTACCGCGAGGCCCCGCTCAACTCGATCTGGGAGGGGTCCGGCAACGTCAACGCGCTGGACGTCATGCGCGCGGTCGGTCGTGAGCCGGCGAGCCTCGAGGCCCTGACCAAGGAGCTCCACGAGGTGCGGGGACGCAGCGCGGAGCTCGACGCGTACGTGGACTCCGCTCTCGCACAGGCTCGCTCGCTCGACCCGCTGTCCGCCGGGGCGGCCTTCGGTGCCCGCTCGGTGGTCGAGCGCCTCGCCCTCGCGCTGCAGGCGAGCCTGCTGGTGCGGCACTCCCCCGGCGCCGTCGCCGACGCCTTCGTGGCCAGCCGGATCGCCGGCCGCCGCGGCCACACCTTCGGCTCTCTCGACGTCGACCTCGCGGGAGCCACCGACGCCGTGCTGGACCGCGCCGGCTGAGCCGTCACCCACAGCTGGAACGGGCCGGACGGCATACGCCCCGGGACCACGTCCGTCAGCTGACGGCCAGGCGCTTCTTCTCGGCCTCGACGTCGAAGTCGGGCGGGGGCCACTCGAGGTTCATGCCGCGCAGGGCCTCGAGCAGGAGCTGCTGGACCGCCAGGCGGGCGTACCACTTGCGGTCGGCCGGCACGACGTGCCACGGCGCCCCCACCGTCGACGTCTTGTCGAGGACCGCCTGGTACGCCTCCATGTACGCGTCCCAGTGCCCCCGCTCGTCCACGTCACCCGGGTTGTACTTGTAGTACTTGTCCCGGCGGTCGAGACGCTCCATGAGGCGGTCCCTCTGCTCGTCCGTGGAGATGTGCATCATCACCTTGATGACCGTCGTTCCCGCGGCGATCACCTTGCGCTCGAAGGCGTTGATCTGGGCGTAACGCTTCGACCACACGGACTCGGGCACCAGCTCGTGCACCCGCACGACGAGGACGTCCTCGTAGTGCGACCGGTCGAACACGCCGAGCTGGCCGGGCTCGGGCAGCGCCTTCTCGATGCGCCAAAGGAAGTCGTGAGCGAGCTCCTCCTTCGTCGGAGCCTTGAAGCCGGTCGCCTTGACGCCCTGCGGGTTCACCGAGATGACGTGGCGCATGATGCCGCCCTTGCCCGACGTGTCCATCCCCTGAACGACGAGCAGCACGGACCGCCTGCCACCCTCGATGGAGTCGGCGAAGAGCCGTTCGAGCAGGTCGGACAGCTCCGTCTCGCACGCCTTGAGCGCCGCCTTGCCGTCCACCTTGTCGCCCGTGAAGCCGGGCGTGCCCGAGGTGTCGACGTCGGCGAGCACGAAGCCCTTGCCGACGCGGAGCGAGTTGACGACGTCCTTGATCTCCTGGACGGCCTCCTCCTCGTGGGCGGCGACCACGGCATCCTCGACAGCCTTCTCCTCGATCTCCGCCGCTGCCTTCTGGCTCTTCTTGCCCTTCTTGCCCTTGCCCATGCGGTCATCCTGCCCGAAAGGGCCGTGGTGCGACGGGATGCGCAGGCCCTGATCGGCAAGTGCCCCCGGCCGTCGCCGATACTGACGGGATGCGTCTGCTCGTCCCCGGCCGTTCCGGCCTGCCCGCCCTGGCCGACCTCGACGACGCGGCACTCTTCCGCGCCTACGCCTGCGCCGAGGAGCGCTGGGTGCGCTCCAACATGGTGACGTCGCTCGACGGCGGTGCGACCGGCCCCGACGGGAGGTCGGGATCGATCAACAACGATGCCGACCGCGTCGTCTTCGAGGTGCTGCGGGCGCTGAGCCACGTCGTCGTCGTGGGAGCGGGCACCGTCCGCGCAGAGGGCTACCCGCCGCTGTCGGTCGACGACTCCCTCGTGGCGCTGCGTCGTGCCGCGGGGCTGCCCGACGTCCTGCCCCTCGTCGCCGTCAGCAACCGGGGCACCGTCCCGCCGACGCTGAGCGGGTGCCGGGACGGACGGGCGCTGCTGGCGACCACCGCCTCGGCCCCGGGGCTCGAACCGGCCCGGGACGACCTCGGCGCCGCCAACGTCCTCGTCTGCGGCGACGACGAGGTGGACCTGCGCGTGCTCCTCGACGCCCTCCATGCGCGCGGGCTCGACCACGTGCTGACGGAGGGCGGCCCGGGCCTGCTGGGCTCGTTCCTCGCGGCGGGCGCGATCGACGAGCTGTGCTACACCGTGGTCCCGCGCGTCGTCGGCGCCGGCGCGCCCCGAACGGTGGGAGCCGACGGCACGCCGGCCGACCTCGACCTCGAGCTCCTCGTCGAGCAGGACGGCACGCTCATGGGGCGCTGGTTCGTGCGGCGCTGAGCACGCGCGCCGACTCGCGCGGAGGCACCGCTAGCCGGACGTCACGAACTCGCGCAGCACGCGCTCCCAGCGCTCGGGGTCGTAGTTCCACTCGCGGCAGTGGCGCGCGACGTCCCAGCGCTCGAAACGCACGAGGTCGGGGCGTCGCCCGGCGAGAGCCACCGCCGGTCCGATCGGCACGAAGTCGTCGCCGTCCGAGGCGATGACGAGCATCGGGTGGCGCAGCTCGTCCGCCCGGGCCACCCAGTCGGTGCGGGCCACGTCGATGGGCTCGCGAACGCCCACGAGGCGTCGGCTGCGGCGCGACCCGAGCAGACCGGACGCCATCCGCACGAGGGGGGCGGGCACGCGGCGCAACCTGCCGTGGTGACGCAGCACCACGCCCCAGTCGATGACGGCGGAGTCGAGCACGACACCCACCACGTACTCGGACAACGGTGAGTGGTCGAGCGTCTGCAGCACGATGGCTCCGCCCATCGACCACCCGAGCAGGAGGATGCGGCGCGCCCCGTGCGACACGGCATACCCCATCGCCGCCTCGACGTCGCGCCACTCGGACAGCCCGAGGTTGTATCGCCCGTCCGGACCCAGCGGGGCGTCACGGTCGTTGCGGTAGGCGGCGACGAGGCTGGTCCACCCGGCCTCGCGCAGCACCGGGACGGCGCGGAGCGTCTCCTCCTTGCGGGCGCCTCGCCCGTGGACCAGGACCGCCCAGTCCGAGCTGCTGCCGGGATTCGCGGGTCGCACGACCCACCCGGGCAGCGCGCCGACGTCGGAGACGATGCTCACGTCCTCGTCGGGCAGTCCGAGGCTCACCGAGGGCCGGTCCCAGAAGTAGTACTGGTTCCACCGGGCCGGTCCGACGGAGAGGGCGCCGCGGTCGACGGAGAGCAGGCGACGCGTGACCGACGTCGCGTCGCTCTCGAGGATGTCGCCCACGCGGGCGTGTCCCGCTCCCCCGTCCAGCCACACGCCGTAACGGCCCGGCACCACCGGGTCGGGCGCGGCGGCGAACGTCACGGACTCGTCGTCGTGGCGCAGGATCGCGACGTCGTCGGGCTGCAGCTCGTCGGGCGTGATCACCTTGCGCGCGAAGTACGCGGCCGCGGCGACGGAGCCGCCGGCGGCACCGAGCAGCGAGCCCGTGCCCGCAGCGGCAGCGACGAGCATTGGTCGCGAGACGAGCCTGCGCACCTGCACGCGCACATCGTCGCAAACGGGCCGCCGGACCCGTCGCCGACGTGCCGCGCCGGGCGATTGTTCGCATTTGTCGGTATCAGGCGACTCGTCCGCGCCACCTACCTCTCGAGCGTCCCGGGGGGAGCAGCCGGGCACTCGGTGCGGGGGGAACACCGCGCACCACTTGCCGCAGTGTGTTTCGTCACGGAAGGAACATCCATGTTCACAGCCATTCGCCGCAGCGTCCTGACGCTCGCGGCCGCCGGAGCGCTCGTCGCGACGCCGGCCCTCGCGATGGGCGCCGGTGTCAGCCCGGCCAGCTACGACGCCTCGGTCGACCCGGGCGACACCGTGCACGTCACGAAGACCGTCACCACGCCCGAGATCCCGCCGAAGCCCGACATCGTCCTCGTCGTCGACGAGACCGGCAGCATGGGCCCCGCCATCGCGAACGTGAAGGCCGAGATGGGCTCGATCGTCTCCAGCGTGCAGACGGCGCAGCCGCAGGCACAGTTCGCGGTCGCGTCCTACAAGGACGTCTCGGACGGCACCGGCCTCTTCGAGGTCGAGTCGGGCCTGACCCCGAGCCAGGCGACGGCGCAGGCCGCCATCGACAGCCTCGTCGCCTCGGGAGGCGGCGACACGCCGGAGGGCCAGCTCAACGCGCTGTGGCAGGTGGGCTCGGGCGGCAACGCCATCGCCTTCCGTCCCGGTTCGTCACGCATCGTCGTGTGGTTCGGCGACGCGAGCGGACACGACCCGAGCGCAGGACACAGCGAGGCCGACGCCACCGCGTCGCTCGTCGGCGTGGGCGCCCAGGTCATCGCGATCAACGTCGCCTCGGGCGGTGGGGACGGCCTCAACGCCACCGGCCAGGCCCAGCGGATCGCCACGGCCACCTCGGGCTCGTTCTTCCCGAGCGTCACGCCCGGCAACGTGGCGAGCACGATCCTCGCCGGCCTGGGCAACCTGCCCGCCGAGGTCACCGCAGACGTCAGCTGCGACGCCGGGCTCTCGATCGCCCTCTCCCCCAGCCTTCCTCGCACGGTCACCAGCGGCGGCGACGTCGTCCTCGACGAGGCCGTCACCGTCGCCGCCGACGCGCCCCAGGGCTCGACGCTCGGGTGCACGACGACCTTCAGGATCAACGGCGCAGACGCCGGCCCCGAGTTCGTGCAGACGGTGAGTATCAAGGTCAACGACGTCACCCCGCCCACCGTCTCGTGCGGCCCCGGCGTCAACCCCGACGGCCACACGCCCGGCGGCTGGCGCAACGCCGGCTTCTTCGAGATGGTCGCCGCGGACAACCTGCCCGGCGTCACCGTCGCCATCACCGACAACACCACCGGCACCACGTTCCAGCCCTACGCCGCCGGCACCTACCTGAAGCTGACCCAGGCGCCGGGGACGACGGCATCGAGCGTCACCCCGTTCGCCGGCGCCGTCGACTGGCACTTCACCTTCAAGGGTGACGCCACGCTCACCGCCACCGACGCGGCCGGCAACACGGCCACCGCCACCTGCGCAGTCCCACCGAAGCAGAAGTAGCCGACCCGACCGCGCCACGTCACCCGGGCACAAACCCGGGTGACGTGGCGTTGGTCTGGACATGAGCGACGAGAGCACCCACAGCACGACCACGCCGTACGCCGTCCAGCGCACCGAGGACGAGTGGCGCGCCGCCCTGACCCCGGCCGAGTACCAGGTGCTGCGGCAGGCCGGCACCGAGCCTGCGTTCCGCGGCGAGTACACCGACTCCAAGACCAAGGGCGTCTACTCCTGCCGCGCCTGCGGCGCCGAGCTGTTCCGCAGCGACACGAAGTTCGAGTCGCACTGCGGCTGGCCGTCCTTCTACTCCCCGCTCGCCGGTGACTCCGTCGAGTACATCGAGGACCGCAGCTTCGGCATGAAGCGCGTCGAGGTGCGCTGCGCCACGTGCGGGTCGCACCTCGGGCACGTGTTCGAGGGCGAGGGCTACGACACCCCCACCGACCAGCGCTACTGCATCAACTCGATCTCCCTGCGGCTGCAGCCCGACGAGGACGGCGCCGCGCCGTCCTGACCGGCTGCTGCGCGGCCAGGGCCCGCTCGCCTAGATTCGTCCCATGGTCGACGACGGCGACATCCGCATCGGCACGGCCGAGCGTGAGGAGGCCCTGGCCGCCCTGGCGGAGCACCACGCGGCCGGGCGCCTCGACGCGAACGAGTACGAGGACCGTCGCGGCCGCGCGAACGACGCCGTCGTGCGTCGTGAGCTCACGGCGCTCTTCGTCGACCTGCCCGAACCCCGGCCGAAGCTGCGTCCCGCCCGCAGCAGTGCCGTCGCCCACACCGCGACCCCGGGCCGGACGTCGGCGCAGGGCAAGCTGGCGCGCACGCTCGTCAGTCTGTCGCCGTTCATCGCGATCGCCGCGTTCTTCCTGACGAAGTCGTGGCTCGCGTTCCTGCTCATCCCCGTCATCGCCATCCTTGCCAGGGCGCTCGACGACTGAGCGGGGCCGCGGTCAGCGCAGGTTCGCGACCAGATCGGCCGCGCTCACCTTCGGGCCGGTGAAGAAGGGGATCTCCTCGCGCACGTGGCGACGGGCGCGCGACGCGCGCAGCTCTCGCATGAGGTCGACGATGCGGTGCAGCTCGTCGGCCTCGAAGGCGAGCAGCCACTCGTAGTCGCCGAGCGCGAAGGAGGCGATCGTGTTGGCCCGCACGTCGGGGAAGTCGCGCGCCATCTGGCCGTGCTCGCGCAGCAGGTCGCGTCGCTCGTCGTCCTCGAGCAGGTACCACTCGTAGGAGCGCACGAACGGGTAGACGCAGACGTACTTGCGGGCGACCTCGTCGGCCATGAAGGCCGGGATGTGGCTCTTGTTGAACTCGGCCGGCCGGTGCAGCGCGGCGTTGCTCCAGACCGGCTCCAGGTGCTGGCCGAGCTCGGTGCGCAGCAGCCGGTGGTAGGCCGACTGCAGCTGCTCGATCGTCTCGGCGTGCCACCAGACCATGAAGTCGGCATCGCCACGCAGGCCCGCGACGTCGTAGATGCCGCGGACGACGACGCCCTCGCCGTCGATCTCGGCGAGGAAGGCCTCGAGCTCGCCCAGCAGCTTCTCGCGGTCGTCGCCGAGCGGCGTCACCGTGCTGAAGACCGACCACATGCAGTAGCGGATCGTGTCGTTGATCTCTCGCATCCGGGCCGGGGTCATGCGCTCGCTCATGACCCCATCATCCCAAGACCGTCCGGGCACTGCCCACGCGGGTCAGGACGGCGCGGGCCGCGGCCCTCCCGGACGCGATGCACGCGGGGATGCCGACGCCGTCGTAGGCCGCCCCGCACAGCGCGAGCCCCGGCGGCAGGTCACGCGTGGGCGCCAGCCGCGCACGGTGCCCGACGGCATACTGCGGCAGGCCGCCACCCCAGCGCTGGACGTGGGCGGCGGCAGGCCCGGGAAGCCCCTCGCCCAGGACGGTGCGCAGGTCGGCGAGCGCCACCTCGACGAGCTCGGCGTCGCTGCGCTGCAGCGACGCCTCCTCGCGGTGCCGACCGACCGACGCGCGCAGGTAGGTGCGGTCAGGGTGGGCCTGCGCCAGCCACGGCCACTTGAGCGAGCTGAAGGTCGACGCCTTGATGGTCAGCGGCTCGGTCGGGGGCACGAGGAAGCCGCTGCCGTCCAGCTCGGGCGGGACGGGGCCCTCCAGCGCGAAGGTGATGATGGCCATCGAGGCGTACTCGACGGTGGCGAGCGCCTCGGCGGCCGACGGCGCCACGTGGCGCAGCAGGCGTGACGCCGGCGCAGCGGGTGCGGCCAGCACCACGTCGTCGAAGCGCTCGCGCCGGACATCGGTCGTGGGGCCGGTGGAGACGAGCCAGCCGGTGCCGTCCGCCTCGAGCTCACGGACCAGGGCGCCGGTGCGGACGTCGGCCCCCGCCTCGGCCAGCCTGGCGCCGAGCAGCTCCGGCAACGTGCCCAGACCCCCGACGAGCGACGCGAAGACCGGCAGCGCCGCCATCGGCCCGTTCGCCGCCGCGGTCACGGCATCCCGCGCGACATCGGTCAACGACCTGCCCTCGCGGGCAGCTGCTGCGAGCGCAGGCACCGCCTGCTCGACGGAGATCTCGCGGGCGTGACCGGCATAGACGCCGGCGAGCAGGGGCTCCACGAGGCGGTCGGTCACCGCTGCCCCCAGCCGGGCGTCGACGAGGTCCCCGACAGAGAGGTCCCCCTCACGCGGACCTTCGACGACCTCGTCGACGAGGCGCTGCACCTCGTCGTCGTCGAGGAGACCGCGCACCGACTCGGGGTCCGAGGGGACACCCATGACGGTGCCCTTGGGCATCGACCAGCGGGTCCCACGCGAGACGATCGATGCGCCGACTGCCGCCGGGTGCGTGGTGAGGTCGGCGACACCGAGCTCCTCGAAGAGGGTCAGCGCCTCCGGTCGTCGGGCCAGCACCGACTCGGCGCCCACGTCGATGCGGGCACCCCCGACGTCCGCGAGGCGCAGCTTGCCACCGACCCGGTCGCTCCCCTCGAGAAGCGTGACCTGCACGTCGGCCCCGGGGCGCGTGAGCTCCCACGCGGCGGCCAGTCCGCTGATGCCCCCACCGATGACCGCGACCGTCCTTGCCATGGGGTCACTCTCCCACCCGCGAGCACGGCTTCGACGGTCGGGTGCGTGGGCTGCGGGGCACGACAGGGCATGGTGAGGGCATGATCCACACCGCCCTGCTCGCAGCCCCACCCGCCGCGGACCTGTCCGGGCTGGTCGGCGTCGCCTACCGCGTCATCCAGGCGCTGGGCGAGTGGGGGGTGGCCGCCCTCACCTTCGTCGAGACGGTGCTGCCACCGATCCCGAGCGAGGTGGTGCTGCCCATGGCGGGCTTCATCTCGCGCCAGGGGCAGCTCGGTCTCGCCCTGCTGCTCGTGACGAGCACGCTCGGTTCCTACCTGGGTGCCCTCGCCCTCTACCTGCTCGCCGCGCGACTCGGCCAGGAACGCGCCATCGACGTCATGGCCAGGCTGCCCCTCGTCGACCGGCGCGACTTCGAGCGCGCGACCACGTGGTTCGAGCAGCACGGTCGCCGGTCGATCTTCTTCGGCAGGCTCGTGCCCGGGGTGCGGAGCCTGGTGTCGCTGCCGGCGGGCGCGGTTCACATGCCGCTGGCCCGGTTCAGCGTCTTCACCGTCGCCGGCAGCGCCATCTGGAACGGGCTGCTCATCGGGCTCGGCTGGGTGCTCGGATCGCGCTACGAGCTCGTCGACCGCTACTCCTCGGTGCTCGACTGGGTCGTCGGGCTCGTGGTCGCCGGTCTGGTCGTCTGGCTGGTGGTGCGACGCGTGCGCCGAGCCCGCTGACCCGAGCCCGCTGACCCGAGCCCGCTGACCCGAGCCCGCTGACGGGCCCCGCGCCGACCGGACGTCGCAACGTTCTGGCGCGTGCGCGTGTCTCTGGACACAAGGAGGTCGCCACGGCACCCGTGCCCGCCAGCGGGCGACGCACGGGCGGCGACCCGTCGAAAGGGCTCGCCATGACCGCCACCTCACACCTCCCCCGGCTCTCGTCCGTGCCTCCGGCACGCCGGCGCACGCTCGCGGTCATCGCCGTGACGGTCGTGGTCCTCGCGCTGGCGTTCGCGCTGGGGTCGCGGGCGCTCCAACGGTCGGGGTCCACGGCGGGGCCTGCGGCCGGCTTCGGGTCCACCACCGGTTCGAGCAGCGTGGCCGGCACTGCAGAGTCCTCTCGCGACAGTGCCGCGGTCGGGCTGGGGGCGCCGTCCGTCAGCCCACCGTCGCAACCCGGTACGGCGAAGGCGCCCGCTGACGCCGCCGGAGCCGGGAGCCTCGCCGGGGTGGTGACGGCCAAGATCGCCCGCACCGCCTGGCTCGGCATCAAGGTGACCGACCTGACGGGCTCCGCGGCCCGTGCCCGAGTCATCGCCACCGGCGCGGGTGGGCAGGTCACCTCCGAGAACGTCGTCACGAGCATCGACCCGACGGGGGGCCGGCGCTCGGCCGAGCAGCGCACCGGGTCCGGCGCCTCGGTGCCGGACGTCGGCGTGGACGAGGCCCGGATGGTGCTCAACGTGCCGGCGAAGGCGCTGGACCAGGTGCTCACCGACCTGTCGAAGATCGGGTCGGTGAGCTACCGCTCGTCGCAGTCCGAGGACGTCACCGACACCTACGTCGACACGAAGGCCCGCATCGAGCCGATGCGTGACGGCATCGAACGCGTAAGGGCCCTGCTGGCCAAGACGACCGACCTGCAGCAGGTCATCACGCTCGAGAGCGAGCTGACCCGACGCCAGGCTGACCTCGACTCGCTGACCCAGCGTCTGGCCCAGCTCGACCAGATGACGACGACGAGCGACGTGACACTGACCCTGTGGACCGACGCCACGACGCCGGCTGCCGGCTCGGACGAGGGGATCACCGGCGGCCTGCGCACCGCCTGGGACAGCCTGCTGGGGTCGGTGACCGTGATCCTGACGGGACTCGCGGCGCTGCTGCCGTGGCTCGTCGTCCTCGTCCCGGTCACGCTGCTGGTCCTGCGCTACCGGCGTCGTCACGCCGTGGTCGCCCCGGCGGTTCCCGTGGCGCCGGCAGCGACGGCAGCGACGGCAGCGACGGGGACGAAGGACCCCGAGCCGGAGCCGGTGGGCGCGCCGGCGAAGGTCGGCACCGACCCTGTCGAGTGACGCCGCTGGACGAGGGTGGGGCGGCTCGGTCTAGCGCCCGAGCCGCCCACGCACCATGTCGGCCGCCTGACGGATCTCCTTGACCCGCATGGCGTGCGCGAGGCCCAGGTAGATCACGAGGAACACCAGGCCCACGAGACCGATCTCCAGCGAGCTGGCGAACATGCGCTTCGCGGTCGACGACGAGGAGTCGACGACGCTGCTCGTGATCGGCTCGAGCACCTGGGTGGCGCCCCACGCCACGACCCCCGCCACGGCCGCCGCGATGCCGACCCTCGAGGCGGTGACCACGGCGCTCATGAGGCCCAGCGAACCGGTGCGTCGGCGCAGGAGGTAGAGACCGACGCCCGAGCTGACGACGTTGCCGACGGTCTGCCCCATCGCCATGACCCCGATGGCCCACACCGGGTTGATGAACAGGGTGATGACGCCCGCGATGGCACTGATGCCGGTCAGCAGCACCTGCATGACCACGGTCGGCTTGCCGTCCTCCAGAGCGAAGAACATGCGGTAGCAGAGCAGGTCGAGCCCGAAGGGGATGAGCCCGAGGATCATGATGACGAGCACGCTGGCCGACACGTCGACCGAACGAGGGTCGTTGACCGCCACCCCTGGGTTGAGCAGGGCCACGATCGGGTTGGCCAGCACGATGACCGCGACCATGACCGGCACGTTGGCGACGAGTGGCACCGTCAGGCCGGTGCGGAAGTAGCGACGCAGGCCCGCCCGGTCGCCGGCCGCGGCGGCCGCCGAGAACCGCGGGAAGAGCGACGTGATGACCGACACCGTGATGAAGGCGTGCGGGAGCATGAACAGCGTGAAGGCGATGCTGTAGGCCATCGGCCCGCGGGCGGCGCCGGCCAGCCCCAGCTCCTTGGCATGGGCCGTGGCGTTGTTGAGCACGCCCTGGCTGATGAAGAAGCCGACCTGCGAGACGGCGAGACCGCCGAAAGCCCAGAGTGCCAGGCGGCTCACGCCGCCGAGACCCACGCCCCGCAGCCCCCAGCGGGGCCGGTAGCGAAAGCCCGTGCGGCGCAGCGCCGGCACGAGGGAGAGTGCCTGGACGACGACCGACAACGTCGCCGAGCCGGCGAACAGCCAGATCATCGGGCCGGTCCATTCCGCCGGGTCACGCGGACCGGGGCGGCCCGGACCCGCCGGGCGGTGCTGCGGGAAGACGACGATGAACAGCAGGAGCCCGGCGACCGCGACGACGTTGGCGATGAAGGGCGCCCAGGCGAAGGCCCCGAACCGACCTCGCGCGTTGAGGATCTGGCCGAGCAGGGCGAACAGGCCGTAGAAGAAGATCTGCGGCAGGCAGATGAGCGAGAACGCGAGCGCCAGCTGCTTGAAGTCGGGTGAGCTGTTGCGGGCGAGGAGCCACACGAACGCGCCGGCCCCGGCCGTCACGAGGACGGTGATGAGGGCCATCCCCGCCAGCGCCACGGTGATGACGCGGTCGGTGAACTCCTGGCCGCCGTCCTCGAGCTTCATCGCCCGCGCCAGCGACGGGATGAGCACCGCGTTGAGGATGCCGCCGGCCGCGAGCACGTAGAGGACGTTGGGCAGCGTGTTCGCCAGCGAGAAGGCGTCACCCGCCAGCTGCGCCCCGATGATCGCGGTGATGAGCGCGTTGCGCACGACCCCGAGGATGCGGGACGCCACCGACCCGCCGAGCATCGTGAGGCTCGAGCGGGCGACCGAGGGTGCCGCGGACACGGTGGGGGCTGCCGTCATGGGCGGCTCGAGCACTCGTGCACGAGCGCGGTGACCCGGGTGAGCACGTCGGGGTCGACCTCGGGCAGCACCCCGTGACCGAGGTTGAAGATGTGGCCGGGCGCGCGGCGACCCTCCTCGACGATCTCGCGGACGCGACGCTCGAGAGCGTCCCACGGCGCGAAGAGCAGGGCGGGGTCGAGGTTGCCCTGGACGGCATACGTCGGCCCGAGGCGCTCGATGGCGTCGGTGAGCGACACGCGGTAGTCGACGCCGACGACGTCGGCGCCGGCCTCGCCCATGAGGGTGAGCAGCTCCCCGGTGCCGACACCGAAGTGGATGCGCGGCACGTCGAGGTCGGCGACGGCGCCCAGCGCCACGGTGGAGTGCGGCAGCGCCCTGGCCTGGTAGTCGGCGCGGGACAGGGCCCCGGCCCAGGAGTCGAAGAGCTGGACGGCGCTCGCCCCTGCCTCGGCCTGCACGCGCAGGAACTCGCCCGAGATCTGGGCGAGGCGCCCGCACAGGGCGTCCCACAGCTCGGGGTCGCCGTGCATGAGGGCCTTCGTCTTCTCGTGGTTCTTCGAGGGGCCGCCCTCGACGAGGTAGGACGCGAGGGTGAACGGTGCCCCGGCGAAGCCGATGAGCGGTGTCTCGCCGAGCTCGGCGACGAGCAGCCGCACGGCCTCGGTGATGAAGGGGACGTGGTCGGGCGTGAGCGGCACGAGCTGGTCGAGGTCGGCGCGCGAGCGGATCGGGCGGGCCACGACCGGGCCCACGCCGGGCACGATGTCGAGGTCGACCCCGATCGCCTTGAGCGGCACGACGATGTCGCTGAAGAAGATCGCCGCGTCGACGCCGTGGCGACGCACCGGCTGGAGCGTGATCTCGGTGACGAGCTCGGGGCGCATGCACGACTCGAGCATCGGGATGCCCTTGCGGACGGCGCGGTACTCGGGCAGCGAACGGCCGGCCTGCCGCATGAACCACACGGGCGTCCGCGTGACCGACTCACGGCGGGCGGCCCGCACGAGGTCGCTCTGGCGGGTGGCTGTCGGGGCAGAGGTCGGCACCGGACAATCCTGCCACGCCGCGGCTGGGCGTCCGCGCCACGCGCGCTCGGCGCGCCCTGAGGACAGATCGCCCGACTCCGGCATACCCTCGTCTGGTGCACACGAGAACGTTGCCGGGCAGTCACGGCGCGGTCTTCGCGAGGACGCTCAGCGCCCTGCGAGACGTCCGGCTGCGCTCGGAGGTGCGACTCACCGAGGTGCCGGCCCCGACCCGCATCGCGCCGTACGCCGCCGCGCTGACCGCCGACGTCATCGACGTGGCCGACCCCGAGGCCGACCTCGCGACCGGTCGCTTCGTGCTGCTCCACGACCCGGCCGCCCCCGACACGTGGGACGGCCAGTGGCGCGTCGTCACCTTCGCCCGCGCCGAGCTCGAGGCCGAGCTCGCCGGCGACCCCATGCTCGGCGCCGTCGGGTGGTCGTGGCTCACCGACTCGCTCGCCGAGCGGGGCCTCACGTGGACCGCCGAGGCCGGCACGGTGACCCGGGTCGTCAGCGAGAGCTTCGCCGGCCTGGCCGACCGCGAGGCGAGCGTCGAGATGGAGATCCGCGCCTCGTGGACGCCGGTCGCCGGCGACGTCGTCGACCACCTGCGGGCCTGGGCCGACATGCTCTGCACCATCGCCGGCATCCCGCCCCTGCCTGACGGCGTCGTCCCCCTCCCGGGGCAGCGCCGGTGACGGCTGAGCCGAACGCGCCAACCGCCGACCTCGAGGCCGATCTCGACGCCGACACGGGGCCCGACACCGCGGCCAGCACTTCGGTCGACAGCCCGGTCGACACCCGCTCCGATCTCGTCCCGTTGACCCACCCGCGGGACGGCGTGCCCGACGTCGTCGTCGAGGAGCGCGACCTGATGAAGGCGGCCGAGGCCGTCGCCCGCGGCACCGGCCCCGTCGGCATCGACGCCGAGCGCGCCTCGGGCTACCGGTACGGCCAGAAGGCCTACCTGGTCCAGATCCGGCGCGAGGGATCCGGCACCTGGCTCATCGACCCCATCGCATGCCCCGACCTCTCGCCCGTCGGCGAGGCCATCGGCGACGCGGAGTGGATCCTCCACGCCGCCACCCAGGACCTGCCGTGCCTGGCCGAGGTGGGGCTGCGCCCGAAGGCCCTCTTCGACACCGAGCTCGGCGGCCGGCTCGCCGGCCTTCCCCGGGTGGGCCTCGGCGCCATGGTCGAGCACTACCTCGGCCTCCAGCTCGCCAAGGAGCACTCGGCCGTCGACTGGTCGGCCCGTCCCCTGCCCGAGCCCTGGCTGCGGTATGCCGCTCTCGACGTCGAGGTGCTCGTCGACCTCCGTGACGCGGTGGCCGCCGAGCTCGCCGCCCAGGGCAAGGCCGCGTGGGCCGCCGAGGAGTTCGAGCACCTGCTCGACTTCACCGGCCCCGAGCCCCGGGTCGACCCGTGGCGCCGCACGTCCGGCATGCACAAGGTGCGCGGCCGGCGCGGGCTCGCCATCGTGCGCGAGCTGTGGCTCTGGCGTGACGCGCTGGCCCAGCAGCGCGACACGTCCCCCGGCCGGGTGCTCCCCGACGCCGCCATCAGCGAGATCGCGCTGGCCAACCAGCGCGCGACGAAGCCGCCACGCACCGTGGGCTCCGCCGAGCCCCGCCTGGCGCGGTCGGTGCGCCGCCACCAGGAGGCGATCATCGAGGTCGTCGCCCGGGCCCTGGCGCTACCCGAGGACGCGCTGCCGGTCGTCTCGCTGCCCCCCACCGGTCCCCCGCCGCCGAAGGCCTGGGCCGACCGCGACCCTGTTGCCGCCGGACGGCTGGCCCGGGCGCGCGAGCTGCTGGGCGCCGTGTCGCAGGAGCTGTCGGTGCCGGTCGAGAACCTGCTGACCCCGGACCTGCTGCGTCGCTTCCTGTGGGAGGGCCCGGCCGCTCCCACGACCGCCGAGGTCGCGGAGGCGCTCTCCGCGCTCGGCGCTCGCCGGTGGCAGACGACGATCACCGCGCCGCTCATCTCGCTGGCCTGCAGCGAGAACCCGCCCACCTGAGGCAGGCCGCACCAACCCCCGTCCGAGGGTGGGGGCGGTCGTGAGGATGGTCACCCGAGTACCCGTTGGCCCGGAAGTTACCCGGAAGTAGTATCGGGGCGTCGCGCTTCCGAGCGCCCTCCCACCGACCCTCGATCCCCTGGAGGCACCGTGCCCCGCGCACTCAATGAGGTCGTCTTCGTCGACGGCGTCCGCACGCCGTTCGGCAAGGCGGGTGACAAGGGCATGTACGCCCAGACCCGCGCCGACGACCTCGTCGTCCGGTGCATCCGCGAGCTGCTGCACCGCAACCCGAACCTGCCCAAGGACAAGGTCGAGGAGGTCGCCATCGCCGCGACCACCCAGATCGGTGACCAGGGCCTCACGCTGGGGCGCACCGCGGCGCTGCTCTCGGGCCTGCCGAACACGACCCCCGGCTACTCGGTCGACCGCATGTGCGCCGGCGCCATGACCGCCGTCACCAACACCGCGAGCTCCATCGCGTTCGGCGCCTACGACATCGCGATCGCCGGCGGCGTCGAGCACATGGGGCGCCACCCCATGGGCGAGGGCGTCGACCCCAACCCGCGCATCGTCGCTGAGAAGATCGTCGACCCCGACGCGCTCGTCATGGGCAAGACCGCCGAGAACCTCCACGACCGCTTCCCGCAGCTGACGAAGCAGCGCTCCGACGCCTTCGCCGTCGGCAGCCAGGACAAGCTCGCCAAGGCGTACGCCGACGGCAAGATCCAGCGCGACCTCGTCACTGTCGCGACCCGGCACGCCGAGCAGGGCTGGGGCATCGCCACGGCCGACGAGCCGCCGCGCCCGGGCACCACGGTCGACGACCTGGGCCAGCTCAAGACACCCTTCCGCGCCCACGGCAACGTCACCGCCGGCAACGCCGCCGGGCTCAACGACGGCGCCACCGCCTGCCTGCTCGCCTCCGAGCAGGCGGCCACCGACCTCGGGCTGCCGGTGCGGATGCGTCTCGTCTCCTACTCCTTCGTCGGGGTCGAGCCCGAGGTCATGGGCGTCGGACCGGTCCCCGCCACCGAGAAGGCCCTGGCCAAGGCCGGGCTGACGATCGAGGACATCGGCCTCTTCGAGCTGAACGAGGCGTTCGCGGTGCAGGTGCTCGCCTTCCTCGACCACTTCGGCATCGCCGACGACGACCCCCGCGTCAACGAGTACGGCGGCGCCATCGCCACCGGCCACCCGCTCGCGAGCTCGGGCGTGCGCCTCATGACCCAGCTCGCGCGTCAGTTCGAGGAGCACCCCGAGGTGCGCTACGGCCTCACCGCGATGTGCATCGGCATCGGCATGGGCGGCGCCGTGATCTGGGAGAACCCGCACCACGCCGACTACTCCCCTACCGCCACCGCCGGCACGACCGAGGAGATCGCCCAGTGAGCGCCCCCACCACCGAGAAGCAGAGCACCGAGAAGCCCACCGTCGCAGCCGACTTCGCGTCGGAGGTCGTCACGCGCACGCCCGTGCGTGACGTGCCGCTGCCCGGCGGCGCCGGCACCCTGGCGCTCATCACCCTCGACAACGGCTTCGACCACACCAAGCCGAACACCTTCGGCCCCCAGTCGATCGCCGGCCTCACCGAGACGGTCGGCCGCCTGCGCGAGCGCGCCGAGCGCGGCGAGATCGCCGCCATCGCGGTCACCGGCAAGCCGTTCATCTTCGCGGTGGGTGCCGACCTGACGGGCGTGCCGTTCATCCAGTCGCGTGAGCAGGCGCTCGAGATCGCCCGGGCCGGCCACACGGCATACGCGGCCTTCGCTGACCTGCCGGTGCCGACGTTCGCCTTCGTCAACGGTGCCGCCATGGGTGGCGGCGTCGAGCTCGCGCTCTCGGCCACCTACCGGACGATGAGCGCCGGCGTGCCCGCGGTCGCGCTGCCCGAGGTGTTCCTCGGGCTGGTGCCCGGGTGGGGCGGCTGCTGGCTGCTGCCCAACCTCGTCGGCATCGAGAAGGCACTCACGGTCGTCATCGACAACCCGCTGAGCCAGAACCGGATGCTCAAGGGCGTCGACGCGTACAGGCTCGGGATGGCCGACGCGCTCTTCGAGCCCGCCGACTTCCTCGAGAAGTCGGTCGCCTGGGCCGCCCGCGTGCTCACGGGCGAGGTCACCGTCGAGCGACCCGAGGTGGACCGCGACGAGACGGCGTGGGCGGCCGCGATCGCCAAGGCCAAGGGCCTCGCCGACGTCAAGACCGGCCGCCAGGCCAGGAGCCCGTACGCCGCCCTCGACCTGCTCGCCGCCGCCCGCACCGCGACTCGCGACGAGGGCTTCGCCGCCGAGGACGACGTGCTTGCCGACCTGCTCATGAGCGACGAGCTGCGCGCGGGTCTCTACGCCTTCGACCTCGTCCAGAAGCGCGCGAAGCGCCCCGCCGGGGCTCCCGACAAGAGCCTCGCCCGACCGGTGACGAAGGTCGGGATCGTCGGCGCCGGCCTCATGGCCAGCCAGCTCGCGCTGCTGTTCATCCAGCGCCTGCAGGTGCCGGTCGTGCTCACCGACATCGACGACGAGCGCGTCGCCAAGGGGGTCGGCTACGTCCACGCCGAGCTCGACAAGCTCGCCGGCAAGGGCCGGCTGAACCCCGACAGGCTGAACCGCTACAAGGCCCTCGTCACCGGGTCGACGAGCAAGGACGGCTTCTCCGACGCCGACTTCGTCATCGAGGCCGTCTTCGAGGAGATGTCGGTGAAGCAGCAGGTCTTCGCCGAGGTCGAGGCCGTCGTCTCGCCCGAGTGCGTGCTCGCGACGAACACCTCGAGCCTGTCGATCGCCGAGATGGCGTCGAAGCTCGAGCACCCCGAGCGCGTCGTCGGCTTCCACTTCTTCAACCCGGTCGCCGTCATGCCGCTGCTCGAGGTCATCCCGGGCGAGCGCACCGACGACGCGACGCTCGCGACGGCCTTCGCCGTGGGCAAGGCGCTGAAGAAGACGTGCATCCGTGCCGCGGACCGGCCGTCGTTCATCGTCAACCGCCTGCTCGGCCGCTTCATGGGCGAGGCCGCGAAGATCCTCGACGAGGGCACCCCGATCGAGGTCGTCGACCGCGCGTTCGCCGGGCTCGCGCCGATGCCACCCTTCGTGCTCATCGGCCTCGTGGGTCCGGCGATCGCGCTGCACAACGGCGAGACCCTCGTGCGGGCGTTCCCCGACCGCTTCTACACCTCTCCGACGCTCCAGCGCATCGTCGCGGCGGGCAAGCGCGGCTTCTACGACCTCAGCTCGGGCCGGCCGCTGCTCGACCCCGAGGTCGCCGAGCTCATCGAGAAGCCGGCCGAGCCGGTCGTGCTCGACCTGGCCCAGGTGCGCCAGCGCGTCCTCACGGTGCTCGCCGACGAGGCACGCCGGATGCTTGACGAGGGCGTCGCCCAGGCGCCGATGGACATCGACCTCGCGATGATCACCGGTGCGGGCTTCCAGTTCTGGAACGGCGGCATCACACCGCTGCTCGACCGCACCGGCGTCGCCGAGGCGGTCACCGGGTCGCGCTTCCTTCCCGCCGGCGTGGCCGACGTCAGGGCCTGACCACCGCTGCCCCACGGCATACGGACGAAGCGCCACGAACCGGACGATCCGGTTCGTGGCGCTCGGCGGTTCCGGCGCGTCCCGCGCGGCGGATTTGCCCTATCTCATATATGAGTTAGCCTCGTCGTCGTGCCCAAGACCTACCTCACTCGTATCGGAACCCTCATCCGCGACGCCCGTCGCCACAAGGGGATGACCCAGTCGGAACTCGCGGAGCTGCTCGGCACCTCCCAGAGCGCCGTCACACGCATCGAGCAGGGCAAGCAGAACCTCAGCCTCGACATGCTCGCCAAGATCGGCGACGCCCTCGACTCCGAGTTCGTCTCGGTCGGCCACTCCGGCCCCCAGCACCTGCGCATCGTCGGAGGCCAGAAGCTCACCGGCTCCATCGACGTCAAGACGAGCAAGAACGCTGCAGTGGCCCTGCTCTGCGCGTCGCTGCTCAACCGCGGCCGCACCACGCTGCGCAACCTGGCCCGCATCGAGGAGGTCAACCGCATCCTCGAGGTGCTCGCCTCGATCGGTGTGCGCACGCGCTGGCTGCCCGACAGCAGCGACCTCGAGATCATCCCTCCGGCCGAGCTCAACCTCGACGACATCGACGTCGCCGCCGCCCGCCGCACGCGCACCGTCATCATGTTCCTCGGCCCGCTCCTGCACGAGCTCGAGTCCTTCCAGCTGCCGTATGCCGGCGGCTGCGACCTCGGCACCCGCACCGTCGAGCCGCACCTGAGCGCGCTCCGGTCGTTCGGTCTCGAGGTCACCGCGACCCACGGCTTCTACGAGGCGCGCTCCGACCGGTCGGTCAACCCCGACCGCGCCATCGTGCTCACCGAGCGCGGCGACACGGTCACCGAGAACGTGCTCATGGCGGCAGCCCGCCACGCCGGCACGACCGTCATCCGCAACGCGAGCCCCAACTACATGGTCCAGGACCTCTGCTTCTTCCTGGAGAAGCTCGGGGTGCGCATCGAGGGCATCGGCACCACCACCCTGACGGTGACCGGGCTCGCCGAGATCGACGTCGACGTCGAGTACGCCCCTAGCGAGGACCCCATCGAGGCCATGAGCCTCATCGCGGCCGCCGTCGTCACCGACTCGTCGATCACGATCCGCCGCGTGCCGATCGAGTTCATCGAGATCGAGCTCGCGACCCTCGACGGCATGGGGATGAAGTACAACCTCACGGGTGAGTACACGTCGGCGAACGGCAAGACCCGCCTCGTGGACCTGACGACGATCCCCGGCCCGCTCAAGGCGCCGACCGACAAGATCCACCCGATGCCCTTCCCGGGGCTCAACATCGACAACCTGCCGTTCTTCGCGCTCATCGGCGCCGTCGCCGAGGGCAGCACGATGATCCACGACTGGGTCTACGAGAACCGCGCCATCTACCTCACCGAGCTGACGAAGGTCGGCGCGCGCGTCCAGCTGCTCGACCCGCACCGGGTCATCGTCGAGGGACCCACCCGTTGGCGCGCCGCAGAGGTCATGTGCCCGCCCGCGCTGCGCCCCGGCGTCGTCGTGCTGCTCGCCATGCTCGCGGCGCCCGGCACGTCGGTGCTGCGCAACGTCTACGTGATCAACCGCGGCTACGAGGACCTCGCCGAGCGGCTCAACGCGCTCGGCGCCACCATCGAGGTCTTCCGCGACATCTGAGATTCTCCGTGCGGGTCAGAACGGAAACCGTTCTGACCTGCACGGACGCTGTTCGGCTGAGACGCGAGACTGGTCATGCGAATCCTGAAACGTTGTGGCGTACCGTCGAAGCGTGCAATCTCGTCAGTGCCGCGGCTTCGAATGCGCTGATCCAGGGGGGACGAAGCCGAAGTACCTGTTGGAGAGGTCGCGGCGGCGCGATCAGTCCCGGCAGCGGGTGGAAGCCGTCGCGCTCAACCTGTTCACCCAGCGTGGCTTCTCCGAGGTCACGGTGGAGGAGGTGTGCGCTGAGGCGGGGATCGCGACGGCGACCTTCTACCGCTATTTCGGTTCGAAGGAGGACGTCTTCTTCGGCTACGAGTCGATGTTCCTCGACGAGGTCTCGCGCTGTGTGGAGCGCCTGGACATCTCAACGTCCCCGGCACAGCAGCTCTTGCGGTTCGTCGAGGATTTCGCCGCATTCCTCGAAACCCAGCGCGAATCCCTCGCTCAGCGAGACGGCATGGTCCGCAGCGTGCCGGCGCTCTGGGCGCGCACCATGGCGAATCAGCGCCATTGGGAGCTCACTCTCGCGACGTCGCTCGCAGCTCGACGCGGGCACGACGAACCCGATGAGGACGACGAGCTCGACGCATCCCTGTGCCTGGTGGTCCTGCGCGGCGCGTTGCGAGCCTGGCGGACGAATCCCTCCGAGCCGCTGGCGCACGCAGCAGCCGAAGTCGCAGTCCGACTGCGACACCGCATCCGCGAAGGTTAGACAGGGTCATGGCAGCCCGAACCTGGTGAGAGGTACTCTCACCACCGAGGTGATGCTCATGGAGTCACGAGAGCTGCGCTACTTCGTCACCGTGGCGGAAGAGGGAAACTTCACGCGCGCGGCGGCGCGGCTCTTCATGACGCAGCCGGCTCTGAGCCGCGCCATCAGGCAGATCGAGCGGGACGTGGGCTCGGCGCTGTTCCTCAGATCCAACAAGGGGGCCACTCTCACGTTCGCCGGACAGGTGCTGCTGCGCGAGGGGCGCTCCGTTCTCGAGGGACTCGACCTCGCAGAGACGCTCGCGCGCGAGGCCGGCGACAAGGCGTGGGCTCCGCCCCAGCCAGCCTGAACGGGGCGGCTGGGACACCGCCTCGCGTGCAGGGCCTGTCGGGCTCCCGTCGTCTTCTGAGGACTCGGTCTCGTCTCGTCGACTGCTGAGTCGTCTGTGCCTCATCGCAGTCATTCGACCGATTCCGACAGGCCCGGCCCCGGCGCACGATCAACACGCGCAGTCGGCGCTGACGTCCTCATCTGGCTTGCAGCGCACCGGACGCCGAATGGTGGGCGCCGGGCCCGCGCACCAACGTCCCCTCGCGCAAAGGATCGCCATGACCAACATCCCCTCCCCTCCGCCCAGTGCGCCCACCCATAGGGCCATCGAGGCCTCGACGCAGAGCGCCGCCCCGAGTCGGCGGTCGCTGTTGCGAGCCACCGCTGCGGTCGGCACCGTCGCTGGGCTGAGCGTCGCCAGCAATGCCGGCAGCGCCCGCGGGGACGATCACGTCCCCGCGTCCGCACCGCACCATCGTCACGCCGCAGCGACCATCGTCACGGCCCACGGCGCGTTCGCGGAGTCGTCCAGCTGGGACGAGGTGGTGACCATCCTCCAGCGTCGCGGTCACCACGTCGTGAGCGTCGCAGTGCCTCTGCGCGGGGTCGCGTCCGACGCCACGTACTTCAGCGATGTCGTACGCTCCCTGCCGGGCCCGCTGGTGCTCGTCGGGCACTCGTACGGCGGTGTCGTCATCAGCAACACTCCTCTGGCCGCCGGTGACGTCCGCGGCCTCGTCTACGTCTCCGGGCTCGCCGGAGACACTGGAGAAACCAGCGCGGACCTGGTGGGAAAGTTCCCGGGCAGCACCCTCGGACCCACGCTGACCTCCGTCGCGCTCACCACCGGAGGCCGCGACCTCTACATCGACCAGGCCAAGTACCACGAGCAGTTCTGCGCAGATCTCAGCAGCCGCAAGGCCGCCCAGATGGCCACAAGTCAGCGGCCCATCCTCGAGTCGGCCTTCACCGAGCCGTTCGGGCCACACCCGCTGTGGAAGAGCGTCCCGTCACGGTTTCTCTGGGGCGAGCTCGACCGCAACATCCCGCGACGAGCCCACGTGTTCATGTCCCGACGTGCTCGGGCCGTCGAGGCCATCGAGGTGCCAGGCGCCTCACACGTCGTCGGCATCTCCCACCCGCGCTTGACGGCAGCGCTGATCGAACGCGCCGCCCGGGCCGCCGTCCGTACCCGCTGAACACCCGGCCACCACCCCCGCGCCGGCCCCACGGCTTCCCCTGCGAACGGGGAGGCCGTGGCGGCACCTCCGGAAGAGGCGAAGAATGACCTCCGCACCCTCGGGTTCCGACCGACTCGTCGAGTCGAAGCCCGCCTCTGGACGTGACCTGAACGCAACGCCGCGAATGGGACCCGTCCACCGGGTGAGGACCACCGTCCTGGACGTCGCGTACGTGGAGCAGGGCCCGGCCGAAGGACCACCCGTCGTACTGCTGCACGGATTCCCGTACGACATCCACTCGTACGAGACGGTCGCGCCGAAGCTGGCGCAGGCCGGGATGCGGGTCATCGTGCCGTTCCTACGTGGCCACGGTGCCACCCAGTCCCTCGGTGACAGTGCCGCACGGTCAGGCGAGCAGGCAGCCCTGGGCACCGACGTGCTCGAGCTGCTCGACGCGCTGGGCATCGACAGCGCGGTCTTGGCCGGCTACGACTGGGGAGCCCGAGCAGCCTGCGTGGTCGCGGCCCTGTGGCCAGCCCGCTGCACGGGGCTCGTCTCCGTCAACAGCTACCTCATCCAGGACCTGACGTCCGCGAACCAGCCGCTGCCGCCGGTGCTGGAGGCCGGGTTCTGGTACTTCTGGTACTTCGCCACCGTCCGTGGCGAGAACGCGCTTCGCGCCGACCCTCGTGGCATCGCCGAGGTCATCTGGCTGCGCAACTCCCCCGCCTGGAACTTCGACGAGCAGACCTTGGCTCGCACCGCAGAGGCGTTCGACAACGCGGACTATGCCGATGTCGTCCTGCACTCCTACCGCCACCGGCTCGGGCTCGCGGGCGGACACCCCCGGTACGCCTCGGTGCAGACGGCGCTGAGTGCGCTACCCGTCATCTCGGTGCCAGCGGTGACCCTCGACGGGCTCGCTGACGGGAACTTCCCCGCAACCGACGAGGGAGCTGCGGCCGGGCACTTCACTGGTCCGCGCGTGCACCGGCACGTCGCGAACGCCGGGCACAACCTGCCCCAGGAGGCGCCGCACGCGTTCGCCGAGGCCGTCCGCGAGGTCCTGGGCCTCGCTCGTGCCGGTCAGGATGGTCGGGTCGCGCACTCGATTGACGGATGACCGGTCTGCCCCAGCACAGGCACGCTCACGGTCATCGCGGAGACGGGAGCCCGATGGGCCTCATCGCCCGTTGCCGCTCGTGCCACCAGGTCCTGCTGCGTGCCACCGTCATCGACAGCGCCATCACCGTGGACCTGCGCGGGATTACCCGGCTGAGTGTCCGATGAGAGCCACAGCGCAGTCATCCTGCCGATGAGGCACCTGCGGCCCGTCCCGCATGCTGTCGGCACAGGGCAGTCAGTTCGACTGCTCCCCAGAGGGATTGGACCCGCCATGGCATCACGAGTCTCGGTCATCTACTACTCCGCGACCGGCTCGGTCCACGCCCTGGCGAACGCCGTCGCCGCCGGGGCTGTGAACGCGGGTGCGGAAGTGCGCCTGCGCCGCGTACCTGAGCTGGCCGGCGAAGCGGCCATCGACGCAAACCCGGCCTGGCGACGTCACGTCGACGAGACGAAGCTCGCCGTCGAGGAGGCCGCGCTGGAGGATCTCGAGTGGGCCGACGCATACGCCTTCGGCACGCCGACGCGGTTCGGGCTGCCGGCCGCTCAGCTGAAGCAGTTCATGGACCAGACCGGCGGGCTCTGGCAGCAAGGCGTCATGGCCGGCAGGCCCGCGACCACCTTCACCTCCTCGCAGAACCTGCACGGCGGCCAGGAGAGCACGATCCTGGCCCTGAACAACGTCCTCTACCACTGGGGGTGCTTGATCGTGCCGCCTGGCTACACCGACGCCGTCCTCTTCCCCGCCGGGGGCAACCCGTACGGCACTTCGTCCACCGGCACCGAAGGACAACCGGACGCGGATGTGCTCGCCGCCGCCGAGTACCAGGGTCGGCTGCTCACACAGACCACCGAACGTCTGGCCCACCACTGACCCGCCCCTGCGCGGAGATCCGACACCTGCACCAGAGGGCAACTCATGCGGTCACGACCCCGACGGCACTCCATCGCCCCCGGGCCCTGGGCCCTTTCGCTTCCCTCAGCACGCGAGCCTCGGGATGCGCCGGTCGTCGTCGAGGTCACCAGTGACCGCGACGTCGACGCGCTGCTGTGGGCGGCTGCCGAGGCTGCCTTCGTGGGGGCGCCGCTGCGCGTCGTGCACCCCGTCCCGGTGGGGGCGCTCTCACCGAGGGCCGCGACGGTGCTGACCGGACAGACATTCGTGCGTCCAGCCGGGACCTTCGAGGAGGCCGGCCGACGCGTGCTCGAGTGGGCGCTCAAGCAGGCCAACGAGATTGCGCCCGAGTTGGCGGCAACAGGGTGCCTGTCGCCGGGCCGTCCGCTCGATGTGTTCGCGGAGGCATCCGAGAACGCTCGCCTCGTCGTCGTGGGGCGCTCGTGGACACCACGAGCGCCCTGGCGCCCGGCGGGCCTGTCGCCGTGGCGGCGCCTGACGGACCTCAGCGCCACACCGGTGGTCGTAGCCGGTCTCGCCCGCCCCGGCGCACCCGGTCAGCCGACCGGGAGCCTCCTGGTCGTCATCAGCCCGCACGACAAGGAGTCTGGCCTGCTCGATGCCTCCTTCAGCGCAGCGCAACGTCGGGGGGTCGGCGTGACCATCATGCTGCTGTCCGAGCCGTCGCTGGGCTCGCAACCGCGTCTCGTGAAGGTCACGTTGAGCGCCGAGAGCGTGTCGACGCGTGTGAACGCGGGACGCGTCGATCCCGGGCGTGCCCGCGCGTGCCGTGCACCAGACGCCGCGGCGATCGAGCATGTGATCGCTGGCGAAGCCCGCGGCGCAGCTCTCCTGGTCGTCGGAGTCCGCCGCAGCGACGCTCACCGTTCATGGGTCCGGCGCGCACAGCTGGTCGACCGTCTCGTCCTCAGGGCAACGGTCCCCGTGATGCTGGTGCCCACCTGCGAGCGTTGAGCGCGTTCCACGCGTGGCCTTCGCTGCTCGTCAAGACGTGGCCTCATGGCCTCGCTACCAAACGGCAGCGCCGGCTCAGAGCCGCTCGATGGCTCCGGCGTGCGGGTGGTGCAGGTCGAACGCGGGGCGCTCGGAGCGGATTGGTGGCAGGGACGTGAAGTTGTGCCTTGGCGGCGGGCAGGAGGTGGCCCACTCCAGCGACATCCCGTAACCCCACGGGTCGCCGGTGTCGACCCGCGTGCCGTGCCGCCAGCTCCTCCAGACGTTCCACAGGAAGGGGATGGTGGAGGCACCGAGCAGGAACGCACCAGCGCTTGAGACAAGGTTGGCTGCCTGAAAGCCCTCCTCGGGGAGGTAGTCGGCGTAGCGACGGGCCATCCCCTCGATCCCGAGCCAGTGCTGGATCAGGAAGGTCGTGTGGAAGCCGGTGAAGAGCATCCAGAACTGGATCCTCGAGAGACGCTCGTCGAGCATCGTCCCGGTCAGCTTGGGCCACCAGAAGGCGAAGCCGGCGAACATCGCGAAGACGACGGTGCCGAAGACGGTGTAGTGGAAGTGCGCGACGACGAAGTAGCTGTCGTTGAGGTGGAAGTCCAGCGCAGGGCTGGACAGGATGATGCCGGTCAGGCCGCCGAAGAGGAACGTGACGAGAAAGCCCATCGACCACAGCATCGGCGCACTCATGACGACCTTGCCGCCCCACATCGTGCCGATCCAGTTGAAGAACTTGATGCCGGTCGGGACCGCGATCAGCATGGTCATCACGGAGAAGAACGGCAGCAGCACCTGCCCGGTCGCGTACATGTGATGCGCCCAGACACTCGCGGACAGGGCGGCGATCGCGATGACCGCGAAGACCATCGACTTGTAGCCGAAGAGCGGCTTGCGGGAGAAGACGGGGATGACCTCGCTGATGATCCCGAAGAACGGCAGCGCGATCACGTACACCTCGGGATGGCCGAAGAACCAGAAGAGGTGCTGCCACAGCATCGCACCGCTGTTCTCAGGCTGGAAGATCTGCGCGCCGAACCTGCGGTCGGCCCCGAGCAGGAACAGGGCCGCAGCGAGGAGCGGAAACGCGAGGATGACCAGCAGCGAGGTGACCAGCACCGTCCAGGTGAACATCGGCAACCGGAACATCGTCATCCCGGGGGCGCGCAGGCAGACGATCGTCGTGATGAAGTTGACGGCACCGAGGATCGTGCCGAAGCCGGCGAGGATGAGCCCGAAGACCCAGAGATCCCCGCCGAGTCCCGGGCTGTAGCTGACATCGGAAAGGGGCGCGTACGCGTACCAGCCGAAGCTGGCGGCGCCGTCCGGGGCCAGCAGCCCCGCACACACGGTCAGCGCGCCGAACAGGTAGAGCCAGTAGGCGAACATGTTGAGGCGCGGGAACGAGACGTCGGGGGCGCCGATCTGCAACGGCATGATCGCGTTGGCGAAGCCGGCGAACAACGGGGTCGCGAACAGCAGCAGCATGATCGTGCCGTGCATCGTGAAGAGCTGGTTGTACTGGGCCGGGTTGTCGACCACCTGCAACCCGGGGGCGACCAGCTCGGCTCGAATGAGCAGAGCCATGGCGCCGCCGAGCAGGAAGAAGACGAACGAGGTCCCCAGGTACAGGTTGCCGATGACCTTGTGATCGGTGGTGGTGAGCACGGCCACGACACTCACGCGCCGGGCCGGAGCGAGCTGGTGGGGCCTGCTCGCGTCGTGCTGCGTCGATGGACGGTCCGCGAGCTGTGTCACCGCCGGCGCCTACAGGACCTGGCCGAGGAACCCTCGGATGTAGCTGGAGATGGTGTCGAGCTGGCTCTCGAGCGCGAAGTGGCCGGCGTTGAGCAGATGGATCTCCGCGTCGGGCAGGTCGTCCTTGAAGGCCGGGGCTCCGGGCGCTCCGAAGATCTTGTCGTTGGCCCCCCAGACGGCGAGCAGAGGCACCTGGGTCTGCCGGAAGTACTCGTGCAGTGCGGGATAGCCGTCGATGTTGTTGATGTAGTCGTGGAACAGCTGGAACTGCACCCGGTCATTGCCGGGCCGGTCGAGAAATGCCTGGTCGATCGCCCAGCAGTCGGGGTCGACGAGGTCGGGCTGGTGGACGCCGTGAAGGTACTGCCACTTGGTGGCCTCGGCGCTGACGAGGAACCGCACTCCGGGCTCGGTCTCGGGTCCGGGGTTCTTGGCGTAGGCCCAGATCGGCTCCCAGAACTCCTCGACGAACCCGGCCTCGTACCCGTTGCCACTCTGGGTGATGATCGCGGTGACGCGCCCCGGCTGGGCGAGGGCAAGGCGCCACCCGATCGGCGCCCCGTAGTCGTGGACGTACATCGCGAAACTGCCGACCTTGAGCTTCTCGAGCAGCTTCGTGGTGACGTCGGCCAGGGCGTCGAAGGTGTACGGGAAATCGTCGAGGGACGGCATGGACGACTCCCCGAAGCCGACGTGGTCCGGTGCGATGACGTGGTACCGGTCGGCGAGGGCCGGGATGAGGTTGCGGAACATGCGCGAGCTGGTCGGGAACCCGTGCAGGAGGACCAGTGCGGGTGACTCTGGGTGGCCCGCTTCGCGGTAGAACACGCTCAGGCCGTCGATGTCGATGGTTCGGTGCTGGGTGGCAATCATGACTGCCAACTCCTCAGGAGGTGTGACGGTGCGCGCCCCGGCGATCAGGGGCGGGCCTGCGAGGTGTGAGCGGCGTTGGGACGGAGTGCGGTTCGAGACGAACGATGGTCGCGGCCAGCCGTTCACCGGCCCAGTTTCCGCACCACCACGACCGCGCTGCATCGGTCAGGCGACTGCGCCCCATCGAGAGCCCTGACGCGGCGCCCGCCGCTATTTGCGCCGATCCGAGGGTGCAGGTGCGGTGGCGACGACGTCCTCGATGACGACGGGGCGAGCCAGGTAGAGCCCGGTAGCGCACTGCGGGAGCGCCAGGGCAGCCAGCGCGTACAGCGGGAGGGTCCATGCTCCGGTGACAGCGTGCAGGACCCCGACGCCGAACGGGCCGACGATCGAGATCAGGTAGCCGACCGACTGGGTGAAGCCCGACAGTGCTGCGGTGCCCTCCTCCGTCCGTGCCTTCAGCCCGATGAGGAGCAGGCTGACGGGGAAGACGGCATTGGCGGCCCCCAGCAGCACCGCCCAGAGCCATGCCCCGCCCACCGGGGCGGCGACGAGCCCGAGGTAACCCACCGGGTAGAGCAGGGACAGCCCGCACACGAGCGCTCCCGGGTGGCCCGCCCGGGCGACCACGAGAGGCATGACGAGTGACAGCGGGACCACGGTGGCGGTGACCACGCCCAGCAGCATCCCGGCCGCCGAAGCGCTGAACCCCGCGTCACGGTAGATCTGCGCGAGCCACCCGAAGCCGGCGAAGGCCTGGACGGACTGCAGCCCGAAGAAGACGGCCATGACCCATCCGAGACGGGTCCGGGCGACTGCCCCGAGGGTGAGCCCGGACTGCCTGACCGGTTCTCCGTCCGCTCGTTCTCGTGCCGGATGGGGGGCGTCAACGCGTGCCCGCCGAGCTGGCGCCCAGGGGTGTGGAACCCGCCGCAGCAAACGGGCGACCGGCAAGAGGCCGACGCAGGCGACCGCACCCCACAGGGCCAGTCCCCACCGCCACGACCCGGCAAGGGTCGCGACCGGCACGGTCAGCGCGGAAGCGGCCAGGATGCCGCCGGCCAGAACGGTGGTGTAGATCGACGTCACCGGACCGACCCGCGATGCGAAATGGACGGTGACCAACGAGGGCAGCGCCACGTTGCCGATGGCCATGCCAGCAAACGCCACCGCGGACAGACTGAGGAACGACAGGCCCCCGGGAGCGGCCGACCGCGCCAGCAGCCCCACGGCGATGAGCGAGCTGGCCAGAACAGTGAGGTTTCGCAGGCCGATCCGCCCCTCGAGCCACGGTGTGACCGCTCCAACCACGCCGAAACACAGGACCGGCAGGGTGGTGAGGACGGGTACGAGCGTAGGTGTCAGGGCCAGGTCGTTCTGGACCTCCTCCAGGACGGGGCCGGCGCTGACCACTCCGGGGCGCAGGTTGAAGGCCAGCATGACGATGCACCCGAAGCCCACCCCGACGGGGACCCACCGCAGGAACGGGACGCTGCGTCGTGCGTCCTCTGCTCGGGCGTTCGTTGCCATGACGACCTCCGTTGCTTCGGGTGCCACGAGCGGCCGGTACGCACGAAAGCCCGGCGATCGGGATGGTTCTCGACGGCTCTCCGGACCCGACCCTGCGGCAGCACGGCGTCAGCGGCATCGGCTGTTCGACAGTGGGACGCACCCGCAAGACGGCGCAAGGGAGGTCAGGGCGCTGGCGGGGCGTGCCCGGTGCGGTCCGAGCGCGCGTCCAGCGCGCCGCGAAGCGCGGCCCGGGCGGTGACGCCGAGCTTGGGGAAGACGCGGTAGAGGATGGCGCCGACGCTGCGGTGCGACAGGAACAGCCGCTCGCCGATCTCACGGTTCGTCAGACCTGCCGCGGCAAGCTCAGCGACCTGCCTTTCCTGGGCCGTCAACGGATGCTCAGCGACCTCGGTGGCGGCGGGTGGGGTCGCCTCGCCCGCCATGCGAAGCTCTCGTTGGGTGCGTCGCAGCCACGGGTGCGCCCCGAGCTGCTCGAACCCGGCGTGGGCCGTGTGCAGGTGGTGACGCGCCTCGGCCATCTTGTGCTCGTGGCGCAGGCGCTCTCCGAAGTCGAGCTGGATGCGGGCCCGGTCGAAAGGCCACCGGGTGGTGCTGGAGTCTGCCAGCGCCTCGGCGAAAAGAGCGCCCGCCTCGTGTGGGTCGCGCGCCACAAGGGCTGCGCTGCCGGCGGTAAGCATGGCCAGCCTGCTGGAGATCTTGGGCAGCTCGGCATCACGCATGGCCGCCACGTGCGCGGTAGCGGCGTCAAGGTGGCCCGTCTTGACGGCCGCTTCCACGACGTCGTACAGCATCCAGAGGCGGTGGGGTGAGTACCGGCCCAGCTCGCCTGGCGGGCTGACCGCGGTCACATGAGTGAACGCCGCCTCGAAGTCCTCCAGCGCGATGGAGTGCAGCGTCCGCAGGTGCGCGGCGAAGCTCGTGCACAGGCCGGCGCCCCGTTCGCTGCCCCACACGGCCAACTCGTCGGCGGCCTGCAGGCCGTCGTCGAGGTCGCCTCGGCAGACCCGGACGAGCTGCTCCATGTAGCCCTTCAGGATGACCCGATAACGGCGGTACCCGTGGGTGTCCCCGAACGCGCTGCCTTCCGCGGCAAGGTCTAAGGCTTCGTCCCACTGGCCGGTGAGCCAGTCGTCGATGCAGCTCGAGATCAGAGCGTGAATGGCAAGTGCGACGCCCTCCCCTTGCCGGCCATCGTTGATGAGGCGCCAGAGCGCCGGCCGGCAACGGTCGAGACGGTCGGTGTAGAGCGCCGCCAGAGCCAGGCGAGTCACCCGGATCGGGTCGAGCTCCCCGGCCAGACCGGCCAACGCCGCGTCAAGTCCGTCCATGCCGCGCGCTGCATGTCTGACGGGGTCACCGAACATCCGGTGGCACACGTCGACGTCCGGAGGCACGTTCTCTCCCAGTCTGGCGACCGCTCGCTGGAACGGCTCCCAGAGGGATTCCCGACCACCGAACGAGCCCATGATCATCAGACTGTGGAGGGCGTCCATCAGGTGCGGGTCGGAGGGGTCGGACTTGCCCGGGTGGTTCTCGATGGCGCGGACCAGCAGATGGTGCGCGGCATCGACCTCGCACTGGCCGTTCAGCAGTAGGTACGAGGCGGTGATCGTCGCGGCCAACGAGCCGGTCAAGGCTGGCTCGAGCCGGGTAGCGTCCGCGAGCAGTTCTGCTGCTCGTCGCAGGTCGCCTGTGACGTTGGCGCCGACGAAGGCTGCCTGGATCTCTCGCTTGGCCCGCTGCCTACGGTCGGGGCTGAGCTCCGCCGCCCGCTGCAAGGCAGTCATCGCCTCTGACACCCCTCCCGTGGCGAGGGTGCGCACTGCCAGCGCCTCCAGGAGTGCCGCAACCTTCTCCTCCGGCTCGGTCGACGCGTCAGCCAGATGCCACGCGTGTGCGGCGGAGTCATGCGGGTACGCGCCGGCAAGAGCAAGATGGGCTGCGCGAAGCTGCTGCGGTGCGGCCTCCTGAACTACCGTCGCGCGCACGAGCGGATGCAGGAACTCGAGCCGTGGCGGGAGGTCCCGCACGCGGACCAGTCCGGCTGCCTCGGCGGCGACAACGCCATGCAGGTCCCGGTCCGGGGAGGCGCTCTGGAGGATCGACAGTTCGCCGTCAGCCCCGTTCAGAGCGGCCATGAGCAGTTGGGCTCGTGCGCCCTCGGGTAGTTTCCCGATCCGGTCGCCGAAGAGGCGCGTGAGCCGGGCAGCCACCGGTAGACGGGTGGGAAGCGGAGCATCCCCGGATCGGTGCGCAGCCGTGAGCGCCATCGGCATCTCCAGCAGGGCGAGAGGTAAGCCTCCGGCCTCGTCAACGATGCGTGCTCGGACCGGCGCAGCGAGCTGCGGGAACCGACTTCGGAGCAGCGCGTCGGCCTCGTTCTGGTCGAGCGGACGCAGTTCGCTGTCGGGAAGCCCTGCCAGCAGTAGCGGCGCCTGCGTGCCGCCCCGCACCGTGGCCAGCATGCCCACCCTGCTTCCTCGCAGTCGCCGGGCGACGAAGGCGATGACCTCCGCGCTGGCCTGGTCCAGCCAGTGGGCGTCGTCCAGCAGTAGCAGCAGCGGCCGGGCGAGAGAAGCGTGCTGCAGGAGCTCGAGTGTGGCCGCGGCCAGGACCTCACGCCGAGCCGGGGGCCCTTCGCGCAACCGCAGGGCGACCTTCAGTGTCGACTGGGTACTCCGCGGGAGCTCACCCAGGCCGTCGCGGAGAGGGGCCAACAGCCGAGCCAACGAGATGAACGGGTCGGGCCGGTCGAACTCTGTCGAGATGACGGTGTGCACCGTGACCTTGGCTTCGGTAGCAAGGTCGGCGGCGACACCCAGCAGCGCGGTCTTGCCGACCCCGGGCGGCCCGGTCAGCAGCATCGCTGCGCCGCCCCCCTGGACATGGGCGACGAAGTCACGTAGTTGCGCGATCTCGGCGGCACGACCCGTCAGATGGGGCGGTTTTGGAATCACGACACTCATCCGCCATCAAGCGTCGGAATGGTACGCAGGCTGCCCGAGGTATGCCGTGCAGGTCCGCTCGACCGCCGCGCGGACTGGGCTGTGGCGCCGGATGCCGCGTCTTGGCTGAGAGCCGGGTCACGGGCCGGTGCGCCCGCCGGGGCGACGACCGCTTCGTCGGGCACGTCGTCGGCCAGGGCGTCGGTCAGGGATGCTCGCGTGCGGACGCCGAGCTTGCCGAAGATGTTGCGTAGGTGCGCCCCGACGGTCCGTGGCGAGATCTGCAGCCGGCTGGCGATGGCTTTGTTGGTCATGCCGGTAGCAGCCAGGTGGGCCACCACGCGTTCCTGGGCGGTGAGTATGCCGGGGCCGGCGGACGCCTGGATGGACTTGATGGGGCTGGTCGCGAGCAGCTCGGTGCGGGCCTGCGCGGCCCACCCGTGTGCCGAGAGCCGTTCGAAGCCGGCCAAGGCCTCCTCGAGATGACGGCGCGCCTCCGAAGTGAACCGGGCTCGACGCAGCCCCTGTCCGTAACGAAGCTCGATCCTGGCCAGGTCGAACGGCCACCGGCCGGCGTCCGGGACTGCGAGCGCGGCCTCGAACAGGTCACGGTCGAACGCTCTGGCGGCGATGGCGGTCGCGCCCGCCACGACCAAAGCGCACCGGCTGGACAGAGCGCCCAGGTCATGCGCGTGCATCGCGTCGACATGGGCGGCGGCCTCCTCCGGGTGCTGTGACAGCACCGCGGCCTCGACGAGGTCCAGCGACATCCAGATCGTCCAGGCCCGATGGGGCGCGAAGGTGCCCGGCTGGCACACGGTGGCGACCTCGCGGTAGGCGCGGTCGAAGTCGCCGGCCCCCAGCAAGAGGATGGTCCGGGCGTGGGCCGCATAGACCTGCGCGATCCGGATTCCTCGCGGCAGCGCCCAACCGAGCAGGTGCGAGCAGGTGCGTGCCACCGCTTCCGAGTCGCCACGGGCGGCCGCAAGCATCGCAAGCGAGAACTCGAACGGGGCCGTGTAGAGCAGGTGACCGCTTTGCTCGCACAGGGCCATCCCCGCACGGGCCCATCGTTCCCCTTCGGCCCAGTGGCCGGTCTTGATGCACTGTGTGGACAGCAACGAGAGCGCCAGGATGCCGGGGCCGACGGGCCCCCCGGATTGCGCGTCCTGCGCCTGCCTGAGCAGCAGCGCCCGGACCTCGTCGACCCGGTCGAGGTAGAAGCCCGCCATCGCCAACCGGCCAATGCGGTTCGCGTCGCTGTGCTCATCCAGCCCGGCCAGCGCCGCGTCCAGACGCGGCAGCGCCCGTGAGGCGGTCCGGACCGGGTCGGCCAGCGTGTCGATGCACAGCTCGAGGTCAGGGAACTCGGCCAGATCGACGCCGGCCACGACCGTGTGGAACGTCGCCCACGTCCGCTCGTCGCAGGCGTAGAGGCACAGGTTCAGCAGGTGATGCAGCGCTTCAGCGACCTCATCAGGGTTGACGCTTCCAGAGAGAGCCATTGAGGTATCGGCACGGCTGCCCGCACGGTCGGTCATCTGCTGGAGCGCCAGGGCGATGGCGGGGGTCAGCACCCGCTGGGCGTTGGCCAGCTCGCCGCTGGTGCTCATGAGCACCTGGGCGGCCACCGTCGCGGCCGGAACGGTGGCCAGGACCGAAGGATGCACCTGCTGTGCTTGAGCCAGCAGCCGGGAGGCCTGCTGCATGCTCCCGAGGGAGCCCGCACCGACGGATGCAGCGCGGGTAAGCCGCCGCGCCCGTCCGGCGAGTGAGGTGCTCAGCTGCGCCGCGAGCAGGTGGGACTGGATCGCCAGGTCCGGGCGACCGCGGCGCAGCGCGCGTTCGGCGGCGCTCTCGAGCAGGCCGGCGACCTCGTCGTCGGGTCCGATGGCGCCGGCGGCCAGGTGCCACGCGTACCGGTCGTCGTGGGTCTTCAGGTGGTGCGCCAGCACGACGTGGGCGGCGCGACGGGCGCTGCTCGTCGACAGGCGAAGCACGGTCGGACCGATCAGCGGGTGACGGAAACGGATCGCTCCGGTACGCGCGTCGGTGCGGATGAGCCCGAGTTCCTCGGCTGCGATGAGGCCGGCCCGTTCCTCCTCACCCAGGTCAGCCATGAGGTCCGCGTGCCCGTCATCGAGCGCTGCGAGCAGCAGGACCTGCCGTGCCGCCGAGGGCAGCTCGAGGATCTGCTCGGAGTGCAGACGCTCCAGCCTCGGGCTGAGCGGGACCGCGTCAACGCTCGGCGCGGACCCACTCAGCTCGGCTTCGCTCATGGCGGCTGGCAGCTCGACGAGCGCCAACGGGTTCCCGGCAGCCGCGGTGACCAGCGAGGCCAGGACTGGCGCGGAGACAGCGGGGCTCACTCGCCGGACGAGCGCCCGGCCGAGCACGCCACCCAAGGGTCTCAGCCGCCGAACTGGCCACGCGCCGGACGGCACGGACAGCCGGACGGCTGATGGTTGAGGTCTGCGCGCGGCAAGCAGCCCGACCCCCGGCGTGGGGGCGGCCAGCATGCTCGAGGAGAGAACCCGCTCGCTCTCCGCGTCGAGCCATTGGAGGTCATCGACCATCACCAACACGGGGCCGTCGACGCGGCGGAGCAGCTCGCGCAAGGCAATGGCGACCGCGTCGATCCGCGCCGGGACAGCCGTCTCGAAACCCAAGGCGACGTCGAGGCCGGCGCGCATCTCAGGGGGCAGCCGCGCGGTGAGATCCCGCACGGGTGTGAGCAGCTGCCCCACCGCCGCCAACGGGATGTCCTGCTCCGACTTGGTCCCTTCAGCCCGCCAGACCTCGAATCCTCGGGCTGCGGCCGCCTGCCCCGCCCAGTCCAGCAGGGAGGTCTTGCCCAGCCCGGCCGGTCCCTCCAGGCACAGGCTGCCGCCGCGTTCCGGAATCTGCTCGAGCAGCTCCTCGAGCATGGCGAACTCGGACTCTCGGCCGAGCAGACCACCGGCCTGGCCCGGTCCGAGGGCAGACGGGAGCACCGTCACCACCAACACTCCTTCGGCAATCGGGCCGCTGCCTCCGGCAGCGCCAGCACTCCCCGGCGGTGGCAGTCACTCGCGCGATGCGACCGAACCGAGGTGGAGCCGGGTCTCAAGTACTGCGGAGCGTCCACCATCCCGCCGAGCGGAAGGGGCTGTCCACCATCGAGGGCCGTTGCGGACATGCCCATCGGGCATGCCCGTTTTGTGAGCGATGGGCTCTCCGGAGAACGGTCGCGGGACCGGCGAGGCTCGCAGCTGAGCGACCAACCGCACCGTGCACGTGAGTCGTTCGGCGGCGAGCGCCCGCGCAGTCGCATGGCCGATGACTGAAGACCACAGCGCCCGGCAGCATCAGGGTTTGCGGGGCAACCCGTCATCAGCCGGCGGTGAGCACAGCTGCACCGAGGATCCCGGCCGATGCCCGAAGCCACCGAACGACCCGGTGCGGGCTGCCCTGTCAGCGCCGGCGTGGTAGCTCGTGCCGCCGGTAGCGACCGGGGTCCGAGCGCAGCAGGGTCGTTCGCCGTCGAGACACTCCCGAAGGAGCCGGATCATGACCGACACCACACCAGCAACCGCCCCGATCACCGTCGCCCTGGTGCACGGCGCCTTCGCCGACAGCTCCGGATGGAGCGGCGTCGTCGAGCAGCTCCAGGCCGAGTTCGTCAATGTGCAGGCCATCATCAACCCCCTGCGAGGGATCGCCCACGACTCCGCGTACGTGGCCAGCGCCCTCGAGCAGATCCCGGGCCGTGTCCTGGCTGTCGGGCACTCCTACGGCGGCGCCATCATCACCAACGCTGCCACCCGAGCCAACAACGTCATCGGGCTGGTCTACGTCGCCGCGTTCGCGCCCGACGAGGGCGAGGTCCTGGGCGACGTCACCGCGGACTCCAAGGACTCCGTCCTCAACACCGCCCTCGTGGAGCTGCAGTACCCGACCGCAGACGGAGGCCGCGCGATTGAGTACGCCATCCATCCCGACCACTTCCACCGCGCGTTTGCTGCCGACGTCTCCGAGACCGAAGCGCGTGTCATGGCTGCGGTTCAGCGACCTGTCGCGGCCGCCGCCTTCACCGACAAGTCCGGCCCTCCCGCGTGGAAGACGCTGCCGTCCTGGGCGGTCGTTGCGGCTGCCGACACGGCCGCGGGCGCCGACGTCGTCCGCGCCATGGCCAAGCGCGCCAACGCCATCGCGGTCGAGGTCGACGCCTCACACGTCGTCATGGTCTCGCAGCCCACGGCCGTCACCACCGTCATCCACAAGGCCCTGGAAGCCTTGACCTGACCGGCACGACGATGAGTCACAGCTACCACTCGCTCGCGTTCACCGACGCCGTTCTCGACGCGCAGGCGAGGTACGGCAGCCGCGCTGCGGTCGAGCGCTACCACCGCGCCCACGACTCGCGGGCGCCGCTACGACCCGACGCCGGCGGACGGGCGGCCACGCCGGAGGCGCGACCCGGCACCGGTGATGCGCTCACCGGGCTGGAACGCCAGTTCGTCGCCGAGCTCGACGGCTTCTACCTCGCCACCGTCTCCGAGACAGGCTGGCCGTACGTGCAGTTCCGTGGCGGCCCGGCCGGGTTCATCCGCACCCCGGACGAGCACACGATCGCGTGGGCCGACTTCCGCGGCAACCGGCAGTACATCAGCATGGGCAACCTGGCACTTGAGGGACGGGCCGCGCTGATCTTCATGGACTACGCCCGCCAGACCCGCTTGAAGGTGTACGGCTGGGCCAGCGTGCACGACATCCCCGCACGGCACCCCGGTGGGCAGGCGCGCCCTGAGACGGCAGCGGCTCACAGCCGCACCCATGACCCGGCCACTGGCGGCACGTCGCTGGCTGTGCCCGGCTACCCCGGGAGAGTCGAACGCGAGGTACGAGTCGACGTGATGGCATACGACTGGAACTGCCCGCAGCACATCACCCCGCGCTACACCGTCGACGAACTCGCCCCGCAGCTCGACCCGATCCTCAACCGCGTCACCGAACTGGAGGAGAAGAACCGCAACCTGCGGACCGAGATCGGCCGTTTGCGCGGCAGGAGGTCGAAGCCGTCACCTGAAGGGGTCGAGGCGACGTGACCGTTTCTCCACCGGACGAGCACTGGCGCACACAACCCCGGTCCAGCACACTTCCGCGGCAACGACGGCGCGTGCGCTCCAACGAGCCGCCCGGGCGGCTGCACCTGCGGGCCAACCTGTTCGGGGTGCCGATGGGGGTAGCCGGGCTCGCGCAGGCCTGGACGGCGGCCGCCGGCGCCCCCATCGTTCCGGAATGGCCCGGGCTCGCCCTCTGGATCCTGACTGGCCTGCTCTGGCTTCTGGTCTCGGTGGCTTTCAGCAGCAACGTCGCTCGGTCTCATCGGTGGCTCGCTGAAGCGACCGACTCGACCTTCGGAGTGTTCACCTCGCTGGGCCTGCTGGTTCCGACGCTGCTTGCCCTAACCCTGGCACTCCATTCCGGCCCCGCGTGGCGCGCGGTGTTCCTCGTGCTCGTGGGCCTGTCCACTGGCTATGGCGGCTGGGTGACCGCCGGGTGGGTGGTGGCCGGAGGCCCTCTGCAGCATTGGCATCCGGGATATCTGTTGCCGACCGTCGCCACCGGCTTGGTCTGCGCGGCCGGCGCCGCGCAGCTCGGCTACCGCAGCCTCGCGGTCGCACTCTTCGGGTACGGCCTGCTCTGCTGGTTCAGCCTGACCTCCATCATCTGGCTGCGTCTGTTCACTCTGCCGCCGATGCCGCCTGCGCTGGTTCCGACCTTGGCCATCGAGCTCGCCCCGCCGGTGGTCGCCGGCAACACCTGGTTCGCGATCACGGGGGGAAGGGTGGACGCTGTGATCCTCGTGCTGGGCGGTTATGCGGCGCTCATGGTGCTCGTCCAGCTGCGATTGTTCTCCCTCTACCGTCGTCTCGGCTTCGCGGCGGGCTGGTGGGCGTTCGCGTTCTCGTACGCGGCTGCGGTCACCTTCGCCATCCGATGGCTGACCGCGGCCGAGGCTCCCGCCGCGCTTGTGCACGTGCTGGTCTGGGTCATCACGCTGGGGATCGGTGCTCTGACCGCCCGATCACTGGTGGCCCTGCATGCCGGCACGCTGCTGCCGCGCGAACCTCCAGAGGCTCACCGCGCGTACGTCGTAGGGGCCGGCATCACGTCGTCGCCGACGGTGCCTGCGGACCGGTCGCCCGCCTCACCGGGAGATTGACCACCAGGCTTGTGCGTCCGGGTTCGCTCTGCACGTCGATGGTTCCGCCGTGGCGGCCAACGACGATCCGGGCTGCGACGTCCAAGCCGATCCCTGTGCCGTCACCGATCGGTTTCGTGCTGAAGAAGGGCTCGAAGACGTGCTCCCGGACGTCCTCGGGAATCCCGGGTCCGTCGTCGACGAACTCGATGGTCACCGTGCCGACGTGGCCGCGGGTGCGGACCGTCAACGACCCGTGACCGCCGATCGCGTCCAGCGCGTTGTCGATCAGGTTGGTCCACACCTGGTTCAGCTCCGGTGCGGATCCAGTCACCCGGGCAGCGCTGCGGTCGTAGTCCCGGACCACCTCGACGCCCTCTTCGGTGAGGCGCGACCGGAACATCAGCAGTGTCGCATCGAGTAGGTCGTGCACGTCGACCAGCTGCTGCAGATCGTGCCGGGCTTCGCCGTACGCCTTGACGCTCGCGAGCAGCGCTGAGATCCGGGCGGTGGCTTCGCCGACCTCCTGCAGCAGCAGGTCCGTCTCCAGTGCGTAGTTGACCCATCGCGCGGCGTCATCAGCCAGTGTCGGGCCCGCCGTCTCGAGAACGGTGGCGAGGAAGCCGGTGTCGAGGCCGGCCTGGACGAACGTCGGCGCGAGGTCCCACCCGTCCCGGACCCGGTGCTCTTCCAGCCAGCTGGCCACGCGGTCCTGGCGGTCGGCCAGTTCCAGCGCGGACAACGCGGCGGTCGGGGCGGCCCGCCCCGACGCCTGCATCTGTAGTGCCAGCAGGGCACGCAGCCGGTCCGGCGCGCCCTCGCCCTCCGCGAGGCGCGTCAGTGTTTCGCGCGCGCGTTGCACCCGGTTGGTCAGGGCGACCGCCGCCGCGCGAGCCGCCGCAGCGGGGTTGTTCAGCTCATGAATCAGGCTGGAGGCCAGAACCGCCCGCGTCAGCCGGTCCCCCTCCTGCGTGGTTGCGCGGGCTACCGCGTGGGCCGGGCCCTGCTCTTGCAGGTGAACCATCAGCGGGAACCAGGCGCGGAGGACGGCGGCGAGCGCAGCCGCCGGGAGCACGAACAGTCGGCACGTCCTCAGCGCCTGCATGGACGTGTTGTAGACGTGGAGGTCGGGGTAGCCGAGATGCGCGTGGGTGGCGCCTCCGCAGACGCCCGGGAGATCGGAGCGGTAGACCTCGATCTCGTCGGCCCCGACACCGGCCGTGACCCGGACCTCCCCGTCGAGCAGGACGAACAGCGACTCCGCTCGTTCGCCCTGACGGTAGACCCATCCCTCCTTGCGGTGCTCGATCTGCCCCTGACTGCCGAGTCGCTCGAGCTGCGACTGCGTGAGCCCGCGAAACAGCGGCAGGACGCCGAGTTGGGCCTCGACGGGCCCGCTGGTCGAGGTGGTCATTGCTGGGCCAGGTAGCGGTGCACCAGCATCACCGCCATGGCTCCCTCACCGACTGCCGAAGCGACACGTTTGCCGGACTTCGCCCGCGCGTCCCCGGCTACGAAGACACCCGGCAGGCTGGTCTCCAGGTGGTACGGAGCTCTGTGCAGCGGCCAGATCGTCGAGGGGGCGGGAGGCGCCGCGGACGACCCGTCGACCTCTCGCAGGCCGTCCGAGCGACTGGTGGCGGCCGGCGCGCGTTCCCCCCGCCGGTCGTGCATCAGGTCTGGCCCAGCGAGGATGAACCCGTGGTCGTCTCGGGCCACTCGCCCGTGCAGCCAGCCGGTGTGGGGCTCAGCTCCGATGAAGACGAACAGCCAGCCGGTCGGCATCGTCTCCGTTCGACCGTCCCCAACGTCGCGCACGGTGACGGCCGTGAGGTGCTCAGCTCCGCGTGCAGACAGTACCTCGGTGCAGGTCCTGACGGTGACGTTCTCGAGTGCGTCGACCTGCTCGATGAGGTAGCGGGACATGGAGGCGTCGAGCGAAGGGCCGCGCACCACGATGGTCACGGACCGGGCGTACCGTGCGAAGTGCACCGCGGCCTGCCCGGCGGAGTTTGCGCCCCCGACGATGACGACGTCCTTGTGAGCGCAGTCCTGCGCCTGTCGCGGACTCGCGCCGTAGTAGACGCCGCGGCCGGTGAGCTCGTCCAAGCCGTCGCCGGCGAGGCGCCGGTAGGAGACTCCGGTGGCGAGGATGACGGCGTGGGCGCCAACGCTGACGCCGTCGTCGAGGACGACACTGTGCTGTGACGCGGCGCCGCGCAAGGCGACGACTGTCTTGGTCGTGACCACCTCGGCACCGAACTTCAACGCTTGGCGTCTAGCCCGTTGCGCCAGCTGAGCCCCGGACACCCCATCGGGGAACCCCAGATAGTTCTCGATCCGCGAGCTCTGCCCTGCCTGGCCACCCGCAGCGGTCCGCTCGACGAGCAGCGTGCGCAGTCCCTCGGAGGCGCCGTAGACCGCTGCTGCCAGCCCTGCCGGTCCCGCTCCGACGACGACGAGGTCGTACACGGGCTCGGACGGGGCCGTGCCCAGACCCAACGCATCCGCGACCTGGGTGTGGCTGGGGGCAACCAGGACCTGCCCGTCCGCGGTGATGACGACGGGCAGCCGGGCCGCATCCGCGCCGGCGGCCTCGAGCAGGCTAAGAGCCTCCGGCTGCTCGACCGGGTACCACCGGTACGGCGCCTGTACCCGGGCCAGGAAGTCCCGCAGGTCCGCGGTTCGTCGACACCACTGGTGACCGACGACGCGCAGTTCGGCCTGGACCGAGTGCCCACCGGCGAGCCAGGCGCCCAACAGCTCGTCCAGGACTGGGTAGAGCAGCTGCTCTGCGGGGATCCACGGTTTGAGCAGGTAGTGGTCCAGGTCGACGACGTTGACCGCGTCGATGGCAGCCCCGGTGTCGGCGTAGGCGGTCAGCAGGACGCGTCGCGCTGACGGGACGAGGTCCATCGCCTGCTCGAGGAACTCGATGCCGGACATCTGCGGCATCCGGTAGTCCGCCACCAGCAACGCCACCGGCACCCCGCGCAATGTCAGCTCCCGCAACGCGGTCAGGCCCTCGCCGCCGGACTGGCAGCGCACGATCCGATAGTCGCCGCCGTACCGAAGGCGCAGGTCGCGGGCGACCGACCGCGACACCTCGGGGTCATCATCAACCGTCAGGATGACCGCCGCTGCCCCGCTCCTGCTTCCGCTGGTGGTGGTCGACGCGCCGTCGTGCTCGGACACCTCAGTCCACCAGGGTCGCGACCGGTTCGCCCACCTCGACGATGTACGTCGACAGCATCCGCCCCGTGCCGGGACCGAGGTCCAACGCGTTGTGCGGCGTTCGTGGCGGGATCAGGAAGCCGTCCCCGGCGTCGAGGACCAGGGTGTCGTGGCCCCGGATCTGCATCTGCACGGTCCCGGACAGGATGTAGCCGACCTCCTCTCCCGGGTGGAAGTGCCACCCCGACTCGACCCCGACCGGGATCTCGGTGAGCACCTGGACGATGTCGCGTCCAGGGATCGACGAGCTGCTGTGCTGCACCTCGGTGCGTTTCAGCGAGGACGCCAGCTCATCAGCCGGAAGCGCCCGGCCTGCGGCTGGTTGAGCGGGGTGCGATGTCAAGAGGGCCTCCTGGGTTCGGGCTCACGACGACGGGGCGACCACGTCGCCGACAGCGGCGATCGTTCCTGCCACCGTTGCCGGTGCCCACCGGTGGCTCATCGGTCACCCGACTGCGATATCGGCGAGACCGGAGCTGGCCGCCTGCGAGACGTGCAGTCCCGCGGGAAGCACGTCAGCCCGCGGCGGCCGTGATCATGGTGACGACCTCGTCCGGATGCGAGATGCCGACCACGTGCGACGCACCGGGAACCTCCACCGACTTCTGTGCCTTCGCTCGGTCGGCCATGATCTGGTGCGCGCCCGCGGGGATGTTGTGGTCGAGCTCGCCGAAGACGAACCAGCTGGGCACCTCCTTCCACAGCGCGGTGGCGCCGGACGGCTCGGACAAGGCGGCTTCGGCGATCGGGCGCTGGGTCGCAGCCATGGTGGCCGAGGCCTCCGCAGGCAGATCGGCAGAGAACTGCGCGTGGTAACGGTCTTGCGCGATGTACAGGTCGGTGACGTCTCCTGGCAACGGCACGCTGCGCAGGGTGTCGCCCAAGGTGCCGCCGGCCACCAGCGAGGATGCGTCGGCGCAGCTCTCGCCCGGTTCGAGCGCGAAGCCGGCGACGAAGACCAGCCCGGAGACCTCCCCCGCGTCAGCCGGGACGTTGCTGATCACGGCTCCACCATACGAGTGACCCGCCAGCACGACCTTGCCCGCGATGCTGCGTATGACGGCGGTCAACTGTGCGGCATCAGCCGCGACGCCACGCAGCGGATTCGCCCAGGCGATCACGGGATAGCCCTGACCCCGCAGCGCGGCGACGACGCCGTCCCAGCTCGAGGACTCGGCGAAGGCGCCATGGACGAGGATGACGGTCGGTTTCATGTGAGCTCCTGATGATCGATCGCGGCCTGGAATCCCGAGCCCACCTCGACCCGAACGTGACTTCGGCGTTCGGGCGAGGTGGATGCCGGCCGAGCCGGCCACATCACGGTGGCGCCTGGGCGCCACCCCGCGCATCCGCCATCCGACTGCGGGAGCCGCCCAGCGAGGCTGTCATCGACAGAACCCGACGAGCCGGCCAGCCAGGCGCCCGCCGGTGAGGCAGGTGGCCCGTGACCCGTTGGCACATGTCTCCCACCAGACACAGTCATTGACCCGATGCACGCACCGGCTCCGGGGCCGTCCCATTGGGAAGCGCGGCGGCGACGACCAGGCCAGCGCAAGAGCGAGAGGAGCGCCCATGACCCGGCCGGAACCCGACAAGACAGCGCCCGACCTCGACGAGGTCATCAACCTCGACGCATCGCCGTCCGGGGACGGCTGCGCCGACTGCGAGTCAGCCACCCCTCCGGGCTGGTGGCTGCACCTGCGCCGGTGCGCCACGTGTGGGCACATCGGGTGCTGCGACTCATCCCCCGGCCAGCATGCCAGCGGCCACTACCGCAGCACCGGGCATCCGGTCATCCAGACCTACGAGCCGGAGGAAGCGTGGTTCTACGACTACCCCACGCGACAGTTGTTCCTCGGACCCGCACTCCCGGAACCGACGTCACGCCCGGCTGCGCAGGGAAGTCCCGGGCCATCCGGGCGCGTCCCCGACGACTGGCGGCGACGTCTGCAGTGAGCACCCCGTGCCAGGACGACCGACCCGCTCAGAGAGAGACGTCCAGGTCCCGCCGAAGCGGCAGGGCAGTCATGCGACCGATGACGATCGAGCCTCACGTCGGCAACCCTCGTCACCACGCCCGACGCCCCTGCTTCAGCAAACCCGCACGCAAGGGTGCGCGCAGCCACCAACCGACCGGAGGAGCCCACGATGACCGACGACGCGAAAGTGGTTGTCGAGCGAGCCGCACAGGCGTTCGCCGACGCGAACGCGAACCCGCCCTTCACGCACCAGCTCCCCATCGAGGACACCCGGAACGGCTTGAACGCCCTGCAGTCGGAGCCGGTCGACGCCCCGTACGCCGACATCAGCGACCTCACCGTTCCCGGCCCGGAGGGAGACGTCAGCATCCGTGTGGTCCGGCCCCCCGGCGCGCACGGACCTCTTCCCGTGATCCTGCACATCCACGGACTCGGCTGGGTGTTCGGCGGCAAAGCCACCCATGACCGGCTCATGCGTGAGCTCGCGGTCGGGAGCCACGCCGCGGTCGTCTTCCCGGACTACAGCCTCTCCCCCGAGGCGAAGTACCCCACCGCGATCGAGGAGATCTTCGCGGTGGCCCAGTGGGTGACCACGTCCGGTGCGGAGCAGAACTTCGACACCGACCGGTTCGCGATCGTGGGCGACTCCGTCGGGGGCAACATGGCTGCCGCGACCACACTTCTGGCCAAGCAGCGGGGCGGGGTCCACTTCGTCCAACAGGTCCTCTTCTACCCGGTCACGGACGCCACCTTCGACACCCCGTCATCGCACCAGTTCGCCGAGGGCTACTTCCTGCGCCGCGACACCATGCTGTGGTTCTGGGACCAGTACATCGCTGACCCGAAGCAGCGGACCGAACCGACGGCGTCCCCGCTGCAGGCCACCGTCGAGCAGCTGGCCGGGCTGCCGCCAGCGCTCATCATCGTCGGAGAAGCCGATGTCCTCCGGGACGAGGGAGAGGCGTACGCGCACAAGCTCAGGCAGGCGGGCGTCCCCGTCGTGTCCGTGCGTTACCAGGCCGCCATCCACGACTTCGTCGGGCTCAACCCGCTTCGTGTCACCGACGCGGCCCAAGGAGCCATGACGCAGGCCACCGCAGTGTTGCGCCGCGCGCTCCGAACGTGAAGCTTCGCGCCCGCCGTCGCCGCTCCCCTAGACCGACCACGACGCCCGGCGCGCCATCCCCTCTGCTGCTCGCGCCGCCCACTCCGATGGCGCCAACCGACCGCGAAGGCCAACCACATGACTGAACGCACCGAAGCCCCAGGCAAGACCGTGCCGGCCGAAACCGGCGAGATCGAGGCACTACAACGACAGCTCGACCAGCTCAACGATCTCGCGCTGACACTCAAGCATGCGCACTGGAACGTCACCGGCCCGCACTTCATCGCGATTCACACCATGATCGACCCACAGGTTTCCGCGGTGCGGGAAATGGCCGACGCTCTCGCCGAGCGCATCGCAACGGTCGGAGGTTCACCCGACGGACGCGCCTCCGGTGTGGTTCAGCGGCGCACGTACGGCGAGTACCCGCTGGGCCGCGCCGACGCCCTGCTGCACCTCTCCGCACTGCAGGAGGTCTACGCCCGCGTCGTGGGCGACCACCGGGCAGCCGCCCGCCAATGCGAGAGCGACCTCGTGACCCACGACCTGCTCACGACGCAGAGCGCTGACCTGGAGAAGTTCCATTGGCTCGTATCGGCCCACGGCCAGTCCACTCGAGCGTGAACGACACGCCTGTTGCGGCCGCCGACGACGGACCAGGGACTCCCGAGGGCCGGAAACGGTCGCCACCCTGACCTACGCTTCGACCACGACCGTCCTTTCGCAGCCGTGTCACAACCCGGAACCGGTACGGAGATGGTCAACGGATGGCAGCCCGTCCTGGAGGACGGTGGCGGTCTCGACGAGGTCGCGCAACGTCTCGATGAAGCGGGCCGCCGGCGCGCCGTCGACGACTGCGTGGTCGAAGGTCACGGTGAGCGGCAGGTGGGGCCTCGCCACCACGGCGCCGTTCTCGACGGTGGGTCGCTCGACGACGCCGCCGACGCTGACGATGACGGTCAACGGGGCGACGGGGATGGCCCAGCCCCAGGCGTGGGCGAACATCCCGAGTGAGGTGACGCCGACGGCAGGGCCGAACCGGGCCGCCGTGCTCGCCCGCGCTCCGAGGGCACGGATCCCGGCTCGCCGCAGCGGCGCCGGCAGGCGGAGCAGTGCCGCCACGGCGCGGGTGGCCTCGTGGGTCGGCGGCGGCCCGATCTTGGCCTGGTGGAGCAGGGCTGTGATCTCGGCGCAGCCGAGCCGGTCGGCCGCCGGCACGCGCGCGAGGTCGAGGACCGGCAGGTCGGGGCTGCCCCGCTCGACCGTCACCCCGACATCGACCCGGTCGAAGCAGACGAGCTGGTGGCCGGCCCTGCGCACGTTGAGCGCCGGGTGGAGCGCCACCGCCCTGGCCACCGAGCCGATGACGAAGCCGGTCCACGAGATGGTGTCGTGCGCGGCGGCGATCCGCTGGGCGGCGACGGTGACGTCGAGCTCGACGAGCGCGTGCACCTGGAAGCGGCGGCTCGCCCCCGCGAGCCTGTCGAGCACCGGCTCGCGCGCCGGGGCGATGCGCCGCACGACGTAGCTGGCCGGTCGGGGCGCCGCCGGTGTCATCGCAGACCGTCCCACAGGGCGCGCTCCCAGGCCCGCGGGTCGTCGACCACGGCGCAGGTGGTGTCGAGGCGGTAGGTCGACCGGTGGTCGGTGTCGTAGGCCGGCCAGCTCGGGTCGCCCGTGCCGGCGAAGGCCACCCAGGCGGAGTGCATGGTCCGGGCCAGCTGTTGAGGCGGGTCGGCGCCGAGCAGCGGACCGAAGAGCGGGGCGTCGCTGCGGGCGGTGTCGAAGACGAATGGCACCTCCAGGGCGTGCACGGCGCCCAGTCCGGGTGAGGCCCAGGCGAACTCGTACATGTGGGTGCTTGCCGTCGGGGTGCCGTCGGCGTGCGCGTCGGCCAGTCGGATGGCCGGGATCCTCATCCACCAGTCGGTCTGGACGGCGGCCAGCAGGTCGCCGGGCAGCGCCGCCGGATAGCGCCGCCCGTACGCGTCGAGGGCTGCCGCGTCGAGCCCGTACGCGGCGAGGCTCTGGTAGCCGTGCGTGTGCACGTTGCCGAGCAGCACCTCGTCGGTGATCCCCGGGAACGCCCCGCTGACGACGAGCCACAGCCGCCAGTCGTCGGTGTTCGTGCCGACGAGGACGTCCACGTCGCGGGCGCAGCCGGCCACGATGCGGTCGATCGGTCGGGCAGGGAGCACTGTCCCGTCGACGACCGGCTGCCAGGGCATCATGCTCGCGACCAGCGGCAGTCCCCACCGGTCCGGGTCGGGGTGCGCGAGCAGGTCCGCCTTCTGCTCGGCCTGGGCCACCAGCAGCCGCGCGACTCCCGCCTCGGCGATGGCCTCACGGGTCGGTGGCACTCCCAGCCGCCGGGCGAGGTCCTGCCCGACGTTCAGGGCGTGCTCCGGCGCCAGCGTGTGGTGGGCGGCGCCGCTCTGCAGCACCGCGCGGCGGAAGAGTCCGCGGGCCGCCGGCATCGCGAGCAGGCACCCGATGCTCATGGCCCCCGCCGACTCGCCGAAGACGGTCACGTTGGTCGGGTCGCCGCCGAAGGGAGCGATGTTGTCGCGCACCCACTCGAGTGCTGCCACCTGGTCGAGCAGCCCGAGGTCGGCCACGCCGTCGTCGAGGTAGAGGAAGCCCTCCGCGCCGGGTCGCCAGTTGATGACCACGCAGACGACGCCGTCGCGGGCGAACGCCCAACCGTCGTACGCCCCCGTCGAGCTGAGCTCGAACATCCCGCCCTGGATCCACACCATGACCGGCAGCCCGGCTCGGCCGGGATCCGGCGTCCAGAGGTTGAGGTCGAGGTAGTCGGACGACGGGGGCGCCCGGTGCACCGCCTCGAACGCCGCACCGACGTCCTGCCAGTCCTCACCCGCGCCGCCCGGCGGGCCGCCCGTCGCGGGTGGTGCCACCTGGGGTGGCTCGGGCCCAGGCCGGCTCGCGTCACGAACCCCGTTCCACGCCTGCGGGGGGCGCGGTGGACGGAGCCGGTCGGCACCCGCGGGCGCGGCGGCATACGGGATCCCGAGGAACGCGTGCACGCCGTCACGCACGACGCCGCGCACCCTCCCGTACGCCGTCGACACGACACTCTCCACACGTCCACCGTGCGCCGGGGGTCGTCGAGCGACCAGAGGCCAAGGTCCCAGCAAGGTCCCAGCACGGTCCCGGCACGTCCCGGCGACCACGAGCCGAGGGGCCGGCCCCCACGTGAGCGGTAGACACATGGAACCGGGGGTTTTGTGTCAGGTCACCACACAGGTGGCCTCCGGGCCCCTCCCTAGTCTTCCCGCATGGCCGACGCCCGCACCGACGCACGCGACGCCGCCCCGGACTCCTCTGCGCGGGTCCGCACGGCGGTCAACGAACCCATCGACCTGACCGGCCGGACGGCCCTCGTGACCGGCGCCGCGAGCGGCATCGGGGCGAGCGTCGCGAGGGCCCTGGCCGGTGCCGGCGCCAAGGTGCACGCGGTCGACCGGGACGAGCAGGGCCTCGCCGCCCTCGCCGACGGCGCCGCCCTGTCGACCATCACGGCGGACCTCGCCGACCTCGACGCGCTCGCCGACCTGCCGACCGAGGTCGACATCCTCGTCAACAACGCCGGGATCCAGCACGTCAGCCCGATCGAGGAGTTCCCGCTCGAGCGGTTCGACTTCATCCTCGACCTGATGCTCGTCTCGCCGTTCCGGCTCATCCGGCAGAGCCTGCCGCACATGTACGACCGTGGCTGGGGCCGCGTCGTCAACATCTCCAGCGTGCACGGCCTGCGGGCCAGCGCCTTCAAGTCCGCCTACGTGACGGCCAAGCACGGGCTCGAGGGCCTCTCGAAGGTCGTCGCCCTCGAGGGGGGCCCGCGCGGCGTCACCTCCACGTGCATCAACCCCGCCTACGTGCGCACCCCGCTCGTCGAGAAGCAGATCGCCGACCAGGCCCGCACGCACGGCATCGCCGAGTCCGAGGTCGTCGAAAAGGTCATGCTGGCCCCGGTGGCCGTCAAGCGTCTCGTCGAGCCCGACGAGGTCGCCGCGCTGACCCTCTTCCTGTGTGGGCCGGCATCCGGCTCGGTCAACGGGACCTCGTTCTCGATGGACGGCGGCTGGACCGCGCACTGACGCGGCCTTCCCGCCCATCGATCGGGGTCCGTCCTCATCGCCCGCCCGCGACGCGCCTAGGATCTGCCCGTGGCCACCCCCAGCGACACGTCACAGACCGCCGACCCGGCGGTCGCGACCGAGCACGCCCAGCAGGTCAGGCACCTGCTCGAGCTGCTCGCCGCCGACGCACCCGTCGCCGAGGTCGCCGCCGCCCCGGCCCCGGCGGAGGCCCGCGACCTCGCGCTGCGCATCGCGAGCGCGCGCGAGGTGCACCAGCACCGCGAGGCGGGTCTTGCCGCACTGCTCGACACGGCGCGCGAGCTGGCGACCGAGAGCGACCCCGGGTCGGTGCTCGATGCCATCGTCCGCCGCGCGCGCCGGCTCGTCGGCACCGACCTCGCCTACCTCACGCTCTACGACCCGGAGGCCGGCGACACCTACATGCGGGCCACCGACGGTTCGGTCTCGGCAGCCTTCCAGTCGGTGCGGCTCGCACTTGGCGCCGGCCTCGGCGGCCTCGTGGCGTCGACGCACAAGCCGTACTGGACCGCCGACTACTGGTCCGACGAGCGCTTCCGGCACACGGAGGCGATCAACAGCGCGGTCGGTGAGGAGGGCATCATCGCGATCTGCGGCACGCCGCTCATCGTCGAGTCGCACTTCGTGGGGGTCCTCTTCGCCGCCAACCGCTCGTCCCGGCCGTTCACCCGCGAGGAGGTCGGGCTGCTCGGCAACCTGGCCACGCTGGCAGCGGTCACGCTCGTGCAGACGCGCGCGCTGGCGGACGCCGAGAACGCGCTCGCAGCGCTCTCCGATGCCCACGAGACCGTCCGGCAGTACGCCGAGGGCGTCGAGAAGGCGGCTGCCGCCCACGACCGCTTCGCCTCCCTCGTGCTGGGCGGGGGCGGTGTCGACGACATCACGCACGCCCTGGCCGAGCTGCTCGGTGGCTGGGCCGTGCTCGTCGACGAGAACGGCCAGCGCCACAGCGCGGCCGGTCCGGCGCCCGAGCCGTCACCCGGCGGCGACGACCCCTTCGCGAGCCTCAACGCCCTTCCGGGGCTGGGCACCGGGCGCCTCGTCGAGCAGGACGGCGTCTACGCGGTGGCCGTCACGGCCGCGCGGGAGCGTCTGGGCACGATCTACGTGGGCGGGCTCACCCTGGGCGACTCCGACCAGCGCACCGTCGAGCGCGCCGGCGTCGTCACCGCCCTCGTCCTGCTCTTCGAGCGGCAGGCCGCCGACGCCCGCCAGTCGGCCCGCAACCGGCTCGTCAGCGACCTCGTCAGCGCACGCGGCTCGAGGGAGGAGCGGCTCACCCTGGCCCAGACCGTGGGCTTCGACCCGCAGCGCCCCTTCTGCCTGCTCGTCCTGCGCGGCGAGGAGTCGGCCGGCCACCGAGCCCTGCTCATCTCCGCCAGCGCCGCGACGGGCGACGCTGCTCTCGTGGGGTCGCACGACGGTGACGTCATCGCCCTCGTGCCCGGCACCGACGCCGACGGGCTCGCGCGCTCGGCGGCGGCGCGCATCGGCAAGCGCACCTGCGTCACTGTGGCCGGCGTGGGACCGGTGAGCGACGTCGATGCCATCACCGAGGCGTACGAGGAGGGCCACCGCACCGTCGGCGCCCTCATCGCCCTGGGCCACCGGGGCAAGGGCGCCGCGGCGACCCAGCTCGGCTTCGCCGGTCTCATCGTCGGTTCCGCGCCAGACGTCCACGAGTACGTACGCCGTCTGCTGGGTCCCGTGGTCGACTACGACGAGCGTCGCGGCACGGACCTCGTGGGCACGCTCGCCGCGTACTTCGGCGCCGGCGGCAGCCCGCGCCACGCGGCCCGCACGCTGCACGTGCACGTCAACACGGTGTCGCAGCGGCTCGAGCGCATCACGGCCCTGCTCGGCGAGACATGGCAACAGCCAGAGCACGCGCTCGAGCTGCAGATCGCGCTGCGCCTGCGCGCGCTTCAGGCCCCGAGCTGACGGTCGACGGCGTCGACGACAGCCTCGACACCCCGCTCACCGAGGATGACGTCGTAGTGGTTCGCGTCGACCCGCGTGACCCTCACCTCGGACGGCACCCCCAGGGCCTCGAGACGGGACTCGTCGTAGAGGCCCTGCGGCTCGTCGAGCAGGCCGCGCTCGGCCCAGACGAGCTCCGTGCCGACCCCGTCGGCGACGGCCGCTCTCAGCGCGCCGTGGGTCTCGCGGTCGGCCATGACGTCGGCCCCGTCGGCACGCACCGCGTCGAGCACGCAGGTGCTGCGCCACTCCCCCGGTGCGTCCTCGACGAGGTCGTGCTCGATGTAGGCGCGGGCGGCGTCGCCGCCGGGGCCGCGGAGCACCGGCCCGAGGGCTGGGTGCTGCGACCAGAAGTCGAGGTATGCCGCCGGGTCGGGGAAGCGCATCGACAGCCGGTCCATGGCCGGGCCGATGACCGACTGCAGCGCCGCATCGACGTCGAGGTCGTCCGGCACGGGAAAGGCCAGGCCGCCGTCGACGAGGACCGCGCCGGAGAACCGCTCGGGGTGGCGAGCGGCCGCCAGGGCGCTGATGAACGCGCCCATCGAGTGCCCGAGGAGCACCGGCGTGGCCGCGAACGCCGTGGCGACCGACACGAGGTCGTCGACGTGCGCGGCCAGCCCGTAGGGCGCCGGCGCCGACCGGCTGTCTCCGCGACCGCGGAGGTCAGGAGCGAGCACGCGGACGGCGCCCGGACCGTGGCGGTGTCCGATCTCGTCGGCGACCCGGCGCCACGAGAGGCCGTTGGCCGTGATGCCGTGCACGGCGAGCACGACCGGTGCGTCGGGGGGAGGGCTGCCGAGACTCAGGTCGTGGATGGCGATGCTGCCCTCGGGCAGCTCGATGACGAAGGCGGACGTGGTGCTCACCTGGTCCCCGCTCTCCTGATCAGACGGCCGCCGAGCCCGGTCAGGCCCGACGGTGCGAAGTAGACCACGACGACGAAGAACGCGCCGAGGATGAAGAGAGGCTGCGACAGGACCTGTCGCACGACCTCCGGCAGCGAGTGGAGGAAGCCGGCGTTGCTCACCTCGACGAGCCGCGCGTCGGCGTACGTGTAGAGCACCCCGCCGAGCACGGCTCCCCAGCGGTGGCCGGCACCGCCCAGCACCACCATGACGAGCAACGAGAGGGTGAACTCCGAGGTCGTCAGGTGGGGGTTCGAGCCCCCGAGCACGAGGGCGTGGACGACGCCGCCGACCGCCCCGAGGAACGAGCCGGCCACGATCGCCATGAGCTTCACCCGGTACGTGCCGAAGCCGAGGACGGCGGCGCGCTGTTCGTTCTCGCGCACGGCGGCCATCGCGTGGCCGGCCCGGGACCGGACGAGCAGGCTCACGAACACCCAGGCGACGACGACGAACCCGAGCGCCAGCCAGTAGCGGTACGGCGCGTTCGAGACCCCGACCAACAGGGCCGGGAGGGCGTCGCGGTCGAGCGGCTTCCCCTCCTCGCCGCCGGTCAGGCCACCGGGGTTGCGCATCACGACGATGGAGGCCGCCTGCGCGAACGCGAGCGTCACCATGGCGAAGGCGATACCGCCGACGCGCAGGGCGATCGCACCGACGGCCAGAGCGAGCAGCGTCGAGAGGCCCAGCGCGACACCCACCGCCAGGGGCAGCGGCAGGTCCCAGGTGGACAGCGAGATCGTCAGCAGGTAGCTGCCGGCGGCCACGAACAGGGCGTGCCCGAAGCTGAGCAGCCCGGTGCGACCGAAGAGCACGTCGTAGCTGAGGGCGATCCCGCCGACGACGAGGCAGGTGGCGAGCAGCTGCATCGACCCCGGGCCGTTGACGCGACCGGGCAGGATGCCGGGAAGCTCGGCCGCGACGTACGGCAGGTACGCGAGCACGGCCACTACGACGAGCGCGGGGATCGCGCGCAGCAGGACACGGGCACGGGAGGAACGCGGCTGCGTCCCCGCCGGGCCGTCCGGGCTGTCAGGACCTCCTGTCGAGGCGCGGACGGCCGGGGGTGTCTGCGTCGATGACGTCATGCCGGGGCCCCCTTCAGGGACGTCGGGCGGAGCAGGAGGACCAGAGCGAGGAGGAGCACGACCGACAGGTCGCCCACCCCGCTCGCCGCGTAGTAGTTCGCGAGCTGCTGGACGAGGCCCACGACCACGGCAGCGACCGCGGTTCCCGGCAGCGAGCCCATGCCGCCGATGACCACGACGATGAAGGCGAAGATCAACAGCGACCCGCCCTGCGCCGGAGACACCGCTCCGGCGTACTGCGAGTAGAGGACCCCAGCCAGCCCGGCCGCAGCGCCGCCGATGGCGAAGACCACCGTGAAGGTTCGGCGGACGTTGATGCCCAGCGCCTCCACCATGGTGCGGTTCTCGACGCCCGCACGGATCACGAGGCCCAGCCGGGTCAGGTGCAGCAGCGCCATCAGGCCGAGGAAGAGCGCCACGGCCACGACGACGTAGACGAGCCGGTCGTTCGGCAGCCGCGCGCCGAGGACGTCGCTGGTCGTGGTCATCCAGACCGGCTTGTCGACGGGGCGGGGGTCCGACCCCCAGATGCCCTGTGCCGCAGCGACGCCCGCCAGCGAGAGCCCGACGGTGACGAGAACCTGCTGGATGTGGTGGCGGTAGAGCGGACGGATCAGCACGACCTCGACGACCACGCCGATCACGGTCCCGACGACGACGGCGACCAGCAGCGCGAGCACAAGACGTGACGCTGTGGGCCATGACTCCGGGAGCGCGTCCATGGTGAGCCAGCCGGCGTAGGCGCCCGCGGTCATGAACGCGCCGTGCGCGAAGTTGAGTACGCCCATGAGGCCGTAGATGAGGCTCAGGCCGCTCGCGGCGATGAAGTAGAGCGCCCCGAGACCGAGGCCCGTGACGAGGAGCAGCACCAGGTCGCTCACGCGGCGCCCTCCCGTCGCATCGAGACGCCGAGCAGCTCCCGGGTCAGCTCGACGTCCGCGACGAGGTCGGCGGCGGCGCCGCGGTGCACGACCTCACCGGCGTCGAGCACGACGACCCGGTCGGCGATGCGACGCACCAGCGGCAGGTTCTGCTCGACGAGCAGGATCGGGGTCGTGCGCGCGACCTCGGCGAGGACGTCGGCCACCTCGGTCACGAGCTTGGGTGCGAGTCCCTTGGTGGGCTCGTCGATGAGCAGCAGCGCGTTGTCGCGCAGGAGGACGCGCGCGAGCGAGACCATCTGCTGCTGGCCGCCCGACAGCGTGCCGGCGCGCTGACCGCGCCGCTTGACCAGGTCGGGGAAGAGCTCCGCCACGACCGGGGCGTCGACGCCGAGGTCCGGGTCGACGAGACGGAGGTTCTCGTCGACGGTCAGGCCGCCGAAGACCTCACGGTCCTCGGGGACGTAGCCGACTCCGGCTCGGACGATGCGTGCCGTCGCCTGCTCCTGGATCTCTCTGCCCTGCAGCAGGATCCGCCCCGAGCGCGGCGCAAGCCCGATGACGGCCCTCAACGTGGTCGTCTTGCCGACGCCGTTGCGCCCGAGCAGTGCCGTCACCCCCGTGGAGGGGACGTCGAATGAGACGCCTTGAAGCACGTGCGAGCCGCCGAAGCGGACGTGGACGTCGTCGAGCGACAGCACCGGGCGTGGCTGCACCTCCGGCGTCGCGTCGGGGATGGCTCTCTCTTCGCTCACAGCGCTTCTCCCAGGTAAGCCTGCTGGACCCGCTGGTCGGACGTGACCTCGGCCGGCGCTCCCACGGCCAGCAGCTCGCCGTGGTGCAGGACGGCGACGCGGTCGGCGAGCCCGAGGACGACGTGCATGTGGTGCTCGACCATGGCGACCGCGACGCCCGCGTCACGCAACTCGCCGATGATCTCCGTCAGCCCGTCGACGTCCTCCGCGGACACCCCGGCCATCGGCTCGTCGAGCAGCAGCACGCTCGGCTCGGATGCGAGGGACATCGCGAGCTCGAGCTTGCGACGTTCGCCGTGCGAGAGGTCACGGGCCAGCGTGCGCCCCCGACCCGGCATACGCACCCGGGTCAGCAGCGACTCGATGACCTCGCTCGACGACGAACCGGCCCCACGCCACGGCGAGAACGGCCGCGGGCCGGCGGCCTGCACGGCGAGGCGGACGTTCTCCCCCGCGGTCAGGCCGTCGAAGAGCGCGGACGTCTGGAACGACCGGGACAGACCGAGTCGGGCCCGCCTGGTGGCACTGGCACGCGTGACGTCGTTGTCTCCGAGCGTGATCCGACCGGTCGTGGGCCTGGTCACCCCGCTGAGGACGTTCACGAACGACGACTTGCCCGCCCCGTTGGGGCCGATGATGCCGAGCAGCTCACCGGCCCCGACGGACAGCGACACGTCGTCGAGGATCTGGGCTCCGCCGACCTTCCAGCCGACCGCTTCAGCGCTGATCACGACGAGACGGGTCCGATCACTTGAAGGGCGTGACGGGCGGGGCGACCGCTGCGGGGTCGAGCGTGTCGACGCGCTGCGGCATGACGTTGCTGCCGTCCTTCTCGAGCGTCGCGGTGAACATCGGCTGCAGCAGCGCGTGGTCCTCGGCGCGGATCTCGAGCTTGCCCTTGGGGCCCTCGAACGACCAGCCCTCCAGGGAGGTCACCATCTTGTCGACGTCGTCACCACCGCCCTCCAGCGCGTGGACGATCATCTGGCCCGCGACGAAACCGTCGTTGGTGAAGAGGTCGACGGTGGAGCCCTGCTTCTTCAGTCCTGCGTCGAGGGCCTGGTAGGCCGGGTTGTCGGCGGCGCCGTCGAAGAAGTGCGACAGGAAGTTGATCTTGGTCGCCGCCTGACCGAAGAGCGGGTGGGTGGGCTTGATGTCGAGACCGGTGACGACCTTGGTCTGGTCGAAGACGCCCTGCTGACCCAGGGTGGTCCACATGGCCGTCGCGTTCGCTCCCGCCCACGCGACGAAGAGCAGGTCGGGTGCCGCCCCCTTGACCTTCGTGGCGAACGGGGTGAGGTCGGTCGCGGCGGCCGGCACCTCGACGGCGTCCACCGTCGCGCCCTTGGCTCCGAGGATCGCCGTGACCGCGGCGACGTTCGCCTTGCCGAAGGCGCTGTCCTGCGCCAGGACGGTGACCTTCTTGCCCTTGACGTCCCCGAGGATGCTGCCGGCGGTGGCGACGTCCTGGTAGGTCTGTCGACCCGAGCGGAACGTGTAGCGGTTGGCGCCGGTGACCGCGTCGACCGCGGCCGGGCCCGACACGAAGAGGATCTTGTTGTCCTTCGCCAGGGGCGCGACCTGCAGTGCGACACCGCTCGAGGTCGAACCGGCGATGATCTTGTTGCCCTTGCCGATGAGGTCGGTCGCCGACGCGACGGCCTTGGCGGGGTCACCCGCGTCGTCCTGCTCGGAGATCTCGATCGAGCGGCCGCCGATCTTGCCGGTTCCCTTCGTGGCGTAGTCGATCCCGGCCGTCAGACCCTGGCGGTACTGCGCGCCGTAGCTCGCGAGCGGGCCCGACTTCGAGTAGACGAGGCCGACCTTGAAGGGCGCGCCCCCACCTGCGGCACCCGCACCTGAGGCATCACCGGCGGCTGGCGCGCCGGGCTGTCCAGGGGACCCGCAGGCCGCGACCGACAGGGTGATCATGGCGCTCGCCAGCGCGAGACTCCACCGCTTGGACACCGATGTCCTCCACCTCTGGTGGGCGCTCGCGCCTTTGCTGCAACGAGATCCGTTGACGCCCAACCGTTTCGGCGAACCTAGGTGAGCCTTCAACGTGCGTCGGTGGGACCGGGAACCACAAACCCGTCGTACGCATGTGGTTGGGAGCCATCAGGGGCGAGGTTCAGGTGGTGGCACCTGATGCAACGGATCGCGGTGCACCGTCGTGAATTCGTCTTGTGCGCATAGGTTTTCGCGTGGACACCTCCTCCCTGCCTGTTCGAACACCTGTTCTGCATATCTGCTTGGGTGAAGTAGAATCTGTGGATGACCGCGAATCCGGTTCGGGGCGTGGACTACCCGTCGACGTACCAGCAGCTGCTGGAGTGGTTCCCGGACAACCAGTCCTG